>NZ_JAXAVX010000020.1:0-38055 GCF_033949425.1 Patulibacter brassicae
GGAGCGGCCGCGGGCGGCGCGGCGGGCGCAGCCGGGGCGGCGAAGCTCGCCGGCGGCGGCGGGGCGACGGCGGCCGGCGGCGCGGGCTCGACCGGCACCTGCTCGAGCAGCTGCGTCGCGTCGGGATCGGCGACGCCGAGGTCGTGCCCGACCTCCGGATCGTCGGTCTCGCCCCAGTCGGGCTCGTCGTCCTCGAGCTCCCCGGCCGTCACGGGGCCCAGGGCCTCGCGCTCCTGCCGCGCGATGTCGACCGGATCGGCCCCGCGCCGGCGCTTGAGATCGAGGTGTTCGCGGATCGCGTCGTCGAGAACGCCCATCGAACCGAAGCCTACTCGGCGTCGGCGCTCTCGTCAGCGGTGACGGTGCGATTGCGTCCGCTGCGCTTCGCCTCGTACAGCGCGCCGTCCGCGACGGCCACGAGCGAGGCCCCCGTGGCGCCCAGGCCGCCGACGGTGCCCGCCCCGATCGAGGTGGTGACCGAGATCTGCAGCCCGTCCTCCGTCACGACCCGCAGCCGCTGCACGCTCTCGCGCAGGCGCTCGGCGAGCATCAGGGCGCCCTCGGCGTCCGTGGCGGGCAGCAGCACCCCGAACTCCTCGCCGCCGAGCCGGGCGGGCGCGTCGAGCCCGCGCACGCCGTCGCGGAGCACCCAGGCGACCTCGCGCAGGACCGCGTCGCCCGTCTGGTGCCCGAAGCGGTCGTTGATCGACTTGAAGTGGTCGAGGTCGATCACGAGCAGCGAGAGCGGCTGGCCGTCGCGCTGCGCGCGGTCGACCGCCGTCCGCAGCAGCTCGTCGAAGCGCCGGCGGTTGGCGAGCCCCGTCAGCGGGTCGGTCAGCGCCTCGCGCTCGGCCTCCTCGTGGCGCCCGACGTTCTCCAGCGAGACCGCGGCCTGCCCGGAGAGGTACGCGACGACCTCGGCGTCGGCGGCGGTGAACGGCTCGCCGCGGCGGGCGACGGCGACGAAGCCGCGGATCCCGGCCTCCGATCCCATCGGGACCGCGAGGCCGTGGAGGTCGCCGTCGCTGACGAACCCGTCGTGCCCCTGGACGATCCGCTGCTCGGCGGCGTCCAGCAGCGGTCCGAGGCCGTCGCTCCATCCCGCGAGCGCCTCCTCCCGGGCGTCCGCCGTCGCGACCACCGCGCGCCCGCCGTCGGCGCGCACGGCGTCGACGGCCGCGCTGGCGACGATCTCCAGGAGGCCCTCGCGGTCGAGGTTGGCCGCGAACGTCTCGCCGATCCGCCGGATCGCCGAGCGCAGCCGCTCGCGCTCGTCGCCGAGCTCCTCGATCCGGCGCCGCAGCTGCTGGCTCATCGCGTTGAAGGCGCCCGCCAGCTGCGACAGCTCGTCCGTGCCGCTCGTCGGGATCTCCTCGTCGAACTCGCCGCGGCCCAGCCGGCGGGCGCCCTCCAGCAGGGCGCCGACCTGCCGCTGCAGCGAGCGGGAGACGACGAGCGCGCCGAGCGCCGCGAGCACGAGGAAGAGCGCCAGCGTGCCCAGCAGCGCGAAGCGGTCGCTCCGCGACGCCCGGACCTGGGTGCCGCTGGCCAGCAGGACGACCTCCTGCCGGGCGGTGCCGAAGCCCGGCTGCCGCAGCACGACCGCGGTCCAGTCCCCGCGACCCGTCGTCCCGACCCGCCCGGGCGCCGGCAACCGGCCCGTGTCGCGAGCGTCCCCCGCGAGCAGGCGGCCGGAGGGCAGGTCGCGGATCTGCACGTCGCGGCCGGTCAGCCGGCGCAGCCGGACCGCGAGCGCCCGCGGCCCGATCGTCGCGATCTGGATCCGGGCGAGCGCCCCGCCGCCGCCGGGCGCGACGAGCGTGCGCGACGCCGGGAGCAGCGCGGTCGGCGAGCCGACCTCGACGGCGGCAGCGGGTCGGCGGCCCCGGGCCGGCAGCACGATGCGGATCCGTCGCGCGTCGGTCGCCGGCGCGAGCAGCTCGCCCGCGCGCTCGCGGATCGCTGCGGCGTCGCGCTCGCGCAGGGCGGCGGCGAGCGTCCGGTCCTCGGCGATCTCGGCGGCGACCGCGCCGGCCTCCTCGGCCTGCTCCGCGAGGAGGGCGCTGGCGGCCCGGCCCTCCGACACGAGGGCGGCCTCGACCTTGCCGCGCTCGGCACCGTCGATCGTGCGCAGCAGGACGACGCCGACGGCCACGAGCGGCACGACGACGAGCAGGAGGAAGAAGAGGTTCAGGCGTGCCCGGAAGCTCACGCGCGCCGGAGCCTAGCCGGGACGCCCCCTCCACCGGGCGGCGTGGACGCAATCCTGAGCCGAGCGTCCAGGCTCGTGGCCGGGCGGCGGTCGGGAGCCGAGGGCGCCGGTATCGTTCACGCGAATGGACGCGCACGACGACGGCTCCGCCGCCGTACCCACCCCCGCGGGGGCCGCGCCCGAGGCGTCGGGATCACCGCTCCTGGAGATCTCCAACCGCGTCGTGGCGCTCCACAAGCGCTACTCCGGCAAGGGCCCGGAGAGCGCTCGGACGCACTACCACGGCGATCTCGTCGTCGTGATCCTGCGTGGCGGCTACACCCGGATCGAGCAGACGCTCATCGAGGAGGGCCACGAGGACACCGTCCACGTGCAGCGGCGCGAGCTGCAGCAGATCATGCGCGACGAGTACGTCCAGATCGTGCGCTCGGCGACAGGCCGCGAGATCGAGGCGTTCCTCAGCGCCAATCACCACGATCCCGACGTCCAGGTCGAGATCTTCCTGCTCGCCGACCCGGCCTGATCCGGCCGACCGGCGGGGCCGGCCCCGCGCCTCCCGCACGGGACCGGCCCTGATCGGCGTGCGGTCGGCCGCCGGCGACCCGGCGCCCGGCGCTCAGCGCGGGACGAACGAGAACTCGGTGCTCAGGTGGCCCTCGGCATCCTCGTCGCGGTAGACGAGGGCGAGCTCGTGCTCGTCCATGAGGGCGAAGAAGGCGTCCCAGGCGAGACCGTCGCCGGAGGCGGCGTCCCCGAGGGCGAAGGCGACGGGCGGCCCGTCGCGTCCGGCCCGGCGGATCGGCCGGGCGTCGCGCGCGGCCGCCCAGCGGCGGATCTCGGCGCGTTCGATGGTGTATCCGACGATGCCCTGCGGCATCGGTGTCACCTCCGTGATCGAGGCCCGGTGCGGGCCGTCGTTGCTCGGTGTGTCCGATCGCTACCCACGCTGGGCGGGACGATAACCGCGATCGCGGCGGCGCCCTCCTCCGATCGGCGGATGGCCGGCGCCCGCCGGCCGGGCGGTAGCGGCTCCGGGGGTTGCGTCCGCCCACGGCCCGTACTAGGTTCCGGCCAGTGCCGCTCGTCGCTTCTCCGACGGCGGATCCCGGCCTCCGGCGTCCCCGGCGGTCGGGGGTCGTCCCGGGACGCACGCACGGCGAGCCGCATGACACGTAGTCGGTCGTGCCTTCGTCGCCTGGATTCGGGCGCCGTCGCGCGTTCCCTGTTCGCTCCCCCCGAACGGAAGGCCCCCCGTGTCGACCACCGACCACCAGGACGTCGCGCTCCTGCGCCGCTACCACGAGCACGGCGATCTCGCGGCGCGCGACGAGCTCGCCCGCCGCGCCCTCCCGCTCGTCCGCTCCTGCGCTCGCCGCTACGCGGGCAGCGGCGAGCCCCTCGACGATCTCGTGCAGGTCGGCTGCATCGGGCTCGTCAAGGCGATCGACCGCTTCGACCTCGACAGCGGAACGCGCTTCGCGGCGTTCGCCGTGCCGAACATCACCGGGGAGATCAAGCGCCACTTCCGCGACTCCTGCTGGACCGTCCACGTGCCCCGCGCGATGAAGGAGCTCGACGCGCGGCTGCAGCAGGTCCGCGAGCGGCTCCTGCGCGAGGGCGGGGAGGAGCCGACCGCCGCGGTGCTCGCCGCGGCGCTCGGTGAGCCGGTCGAGCGGATCGAGGAGGCGCTGCGCGCCGGCAACGGCTACCGCGCGCACTCGCTCGACCACCCGACGGGCGAGGACCGCTCGCTGCTGGACACCCTCGGGGGCGGCGACGACGCGCTGACCCGCGCCGAGCAGCGCCAGACCGTGCGCGAGGCGATGCGCGGCCTCACCGACCGCGAGCGCCGTGTCGTCTTCCTGCGGTACTTCGAGGATCGCTACCAGCGCGAGATCGCCGACGACCTCGGCGTGTCGCAGATGCAGATCTCGCGCGTCCTGCGCCGCGCCGTCGCGAAGATGACCACCCGCGCCGCCGCGACCGCCTGACGCGCGTGCGCCGACCCGGCCCCGGCCCGGCTCACGGCTCCACGAGCTCGCGCTCGTAGAGGACGCTCGAGGACAGATCGCCGACCTGGTCGTAGAGGCTCCGCGCGCGCCCGTTGTAGGCCTGCGTCTGCCAGTAGAGCTTCGTGGCGCCGCGGCGGCGGGCCTCGTCGGCGACCGCCGCGATGAGCGCCCGGCCGACGTCGCCGCCGCGGGCCGCGGGCGCGACGTAGAGGTCCTCGAGGTAGGCGTACCCGCCGATGCTCCAGCTCGACGCGTGCAGGAGGGCGTGCGCGAGCCCGACGAGGACGCCTCCGTCGCCGACGGCGACGTGCCCCCACGAGGCGTCGCCCCCGGCGGCGAGCCGCGCGAAGGACCGCTCGGTGACCTCGGCGGGGAGGTCCTCGCGATAGTGGGCGAGGTAGCCGCGCCAAAGCGGGTCCCAGCCCTCCCGGTCGGACGCGGCGAGGGACCGGATGCGCAGGCTCATGGCCGCAGTCTCCCGCCCGCGCCGTCCCGCAGGACGTCGGCGCGATGCCGCTCCCGGTTTGAGCCCGTCGCCGCCCCGGTTTTGGCCGACGCACAACGAACATCCAGCCACGACAAGCCCCTACGCTGGATCCGGATGCCCGCCACGGCCCCCACCACGGACGCGCGCAACCGCCTGCTGCGGCGGCTCATGGCGCTGTCGATCGCCGCCGCGGTCCTCACGATCGCGCTGAAGGTCGGCGCGTGGGCGCTGACGGGCTCGGTCGGCCTGCTCTCCGACGCGGGCGAGTCGGTCGTGAACCTCGTCGCCGCCGTCGTGGGGCTCGTCGCGGTGATCTGGGCGGCGCTGCCGCCCGACGAGGAGCACGCCTACGGCCACGAGAAGGCGAACTACCTCTCGGCAGCGATCGAGGGCGCCCTGATCCTCGTCGCCGCCGGCACGATCGCGTACCTCGCGATCGGGCGGCTCGTCGATCCCGAGCCGATCGAGTCGGTCGGGCTGGGCCTCGTCGTCTCGAGCGCCGCGTCGCTCGTGAACCTCGTCGTCGGGCAGCTCCTCGTCCGCGTCGGCCGTCGCGAGCAGTCGCTCATCCTCGAGGCCGACGGCAAGCACCTCATGACCGACGTGTGGACGTCGGTCGGGGTGGTCGTCGGCGTCGCGCTCGTCGCCCTCACCGGCTGGGAGCGCCTCGACGCGATCGTCGCCCTCGTCGTCGCGGCGAACATCGTCGCCTCCGGCGTCGTGATCGTGCGGCGCTCGACGGACGGCCTGATGGACCGGGCGCTGGAGCGCGACGAGCTCGACCGCGTCGAGGCGGTGCTCGCGCGCTACCGCGGCGGCGGCATCGACTTCCACGCCCTCCGCACGCGCCGCGCGGGCCCGCGCGCCTTCGTGTCGATGCACGTGACCGTCCCCGGCGAGTGGTCCGTCCAGCGAGGGCACGACCTCGTCGAGCGGCTCGAGGGCGAGCTGCGCGAGGAGCTCACGCCGGTGACCGTCACGACGCACCTCGAGCCGCTCGAGGACCCCGCGTCCTACGCCGACGCGACGCTCGATCGCACCGACGTCGACGCGCCGGCGCGGCGCTGAGCGACGACCCGCGCGGCGGGCCGGTCCGCGGTCAGTCCTCCCGGACGACGATCCGGCGCACGAGCGCGTCGCGCAGCTCGGCGGGCGGCTCGATCGGCCGGTCGCCGCCGCGCGCGACGAAGACGTAGGTCACCGTCACCTCGGCGATGAGCTCCCCCGCGCGGCGGAACGTCGTGGCGGCCGTGAAGGACGTCGTCCCGACGCGCACGACGTCGACCGTCGCCTCGAGCCGGTCCTGCCAGCGCGCCGGGGCCCGGTAGCGGCACCCGCTCGCGACGACGACGGTGTCCAGCCCGTCGGCCAGGAGCTGGTCGTAGCCCCCGCGGACGGCGCGCCAGAGCGCCGTCGAGGCGACGTCGGCCCACGTGTAGTAGTGGGCGTTGAAGACGACGCCCTGCATGTCGCACTCGTGGTACTGGACCTCGAACGGCACGGTGACGGGCGCGGTCATCGCCCGGGAGCCTGCCAGACGCCGCCGGCCGGCCGGTGGGCCGGCGCCGTGCGCGCGGGGGGCCGCTGCCCCCGCGGGCCGCCCGGTGCTCGCATAGGCTGCGCGACCATGCCGAAGCTCGCCCCGACCGACGAGACGTTCCTCGCCACCGCCCCGAAGCGCTTCGAGCGCACCTTCGCGATCGCCCGCCCCGCCGCCGCCGTCTGGGAGGACCTCACCCGCGACGGCACGCTGGACTGGTGCCGCGCCCTGGGCTCCGGCGCGCAGTGGACCTCGCCGCGCCCGTTCGGCGTCGGCACCACCCGCACCGCCAGGGTCCTCGGCCTGCTCGCCGTGCAGGAGCGCTACGTCGTTTGGGAGGAGGGTCGGCGCAAGGCCTTCGTCGGCGAGTCGATCAACGTCCCGATCCTCAAGCGGATCGCCGAGGACTACGTCGTCGAGCCCGACGGCGAGGGCGCCTGCCGCTTCACCTGGACGGTCGCGGTCGAGGCGAGCGCCGTCGGCAAGCCGGGCGCCCCGCTGAACGCCGCGATCTTCGGCTCGCTCTTCAAGGACACCGCCAAGCACTACGGCGTCGCCTGATCGGGCGCCGCGCCGGGACGTCGCCCGCGGAGGGCGACGACCCCGGCGCGGCCGGATCAGTCCGCCGCGACGGCGGTGAGGGCGCCGTCCGGTGCCGGCGCGCCGGGCCCGTCGGCGGGCGGCTGCGGCGGCGCGGGGCGGCGCAGGAAGAACGCGACGATCGCGCACAGCACGGCGAGCACGACGCCGGCCAGCATCGCGTGCTGCACGCCCTCGGCGAGCGCCTGGACGTCGCCGGCCCCGTCGTCGGAGGCCGCGGTCGCGCCGCGGGTCATGATCGTGATGAAGACCGCCGCGCCGGCGGCGCCGGCGACCTGCTGGGCGGTGCTCACGATCGCGCTGCCGTGGGAGTAGCGCTGCGGCGGCACCGCGCCGAGCGCCGTGGTGAGCAGCGGCGTGAACATGAGCGCCAGGCCGATGCTCAGCACGACGTGCGCGGCGATCACGAAGCCCTTCGCGGTGCTCTCGCCGACCATCGCCAGGAGGACCATGGCGACGATCACGACGAGCGACGCGGGCAGGACGAGCGGCCGCGGTCCGACCCGGTCGTACGCGCGGCCCACGAACGGCGCGAGCAGCCCCATGACGAGCCCGCCGGGCAGCAGGATCAGGCCGGTGGTGAGCGTCGAGGCGTCGAGCACGTCCTGCAGGTAGATCGGCAGCACGATGAGCGCGCCGAGCAGCGTCATCATCGTCAGGCCGGCGAGCAGCGCCGCGACGCAGAAGAGCGGCGAGCTGAAGACGCGGAGGTCCAGCAGCGCCCGGTCGCCGAGCGACAGCTGCCGCCGGACGAACAGCGCGAGCGTCACCACGCCGACGGCGATCGGGATCGCCGGCGGGATCGGCGTGTGGCCCTGCGCCGCCTCACCGATGCTGCTCAGGCCGTAGACGACGCCGCTGAAGGCGATCGCCGACAGGACGACCGAGAGCACGTCGAGGTGCGCGCCCTGCGGCGCGGTGACGTTCTGGACCCAGCGCGCGCCGACGGCCAGCGAGAGCACCGCGCAGGGCAGGACGAGCCAGAACATCCAGCGCCAGTCGAGGACCTCGAGCACGACGCCGGAGATCGTCGGGCCGATCGCCGGCGCGACGGAGATGACGATCGAGATGACGCTCATCACCTGGCCGCGGCGCACCTCGGGCACGAGGCTCATGACCGTCGTCATGAGCAGCGGCATCATGAGCGCCGTGCCGATCGCCTGGACGATGCGGCCGACGAGGAGCACCGCGAAGCCGGGCGCGGTCGCGGCGATGAGGGTGCCGATCGTGAACGCCGTCATCGCGGCGATGAAGACCTGCCGGATCTCGAACCGCTGGAGCAGGAAGCCGGTGATCGGGATCACCACGGCCATCGTCAGCAGGAACCCGGTCGTGAGCCACTGGGCGGTCGTCGCCGGGATGTCGAGGTCCTGCATGAGCTCCGGCAGCGCGACGCTCATGATCGTCTCGTTGAGGATCACGACGAACGCCGAGACGACGAGCAGCGTGATCAGCCGGCGATGCTCGGGGGGCAGCGCCGCGGGCGCGGTGGAGGCGGTCGGCGCGGCGGACATGGCGGGCGACTATCGCAGAGCCCGACCACCGCCCGGCGGCCGGACGGCGTACGCGACGGGGCGGTCGATCGGCCGAAGCGGACCGGACGGTCCGGTGCGCGACCCGGCGCGGCGCCCCGCCCCCGGGCGGCCGCGCTCAGGCGTAGACGTCGGGCAGGTCGTTCTCGAAGAGGATCACGTCGCCGCGGCGCGAGAGCTCGGCGAGGCGGCGGTGCGCCGAGGGCCCGTCGGGCAGCACGATCGCGTGCTCGTCGGGGAAGCCGGCCTCGAGCAGCCCCTCCCGGATGACGGCCGCGCGCGGACCGCTGAGCAGGCAGAGATCGCAGCTGCGGGCGGCGATCCGCCCGAGCTCGCGGTTCTCGGCCTCCTCCTCGTCGCCGAGCTCGACCATCCCGGGCGTGACGAGGATCCGGCGCTGCGCCTCGTGGTGGCGCAGGACCTCGAGCGCGGCGGCCGCGCCGGACGGGTTGGCGTTGTACGAGTCGTCGATCACGACGATCCCGGCCGCCTGGTTGACGATCGGCGCGAGACGGTGCTCCGGGGGCTTCACGCGCCCCAGCGCGCGCGCCACCTGCTTCGCCGTCAGACCGGACTCGAACCCGACCGCCGCGGCCGCCAGGAGGTTCGCCACGTTGTGGGTGCCCAGCAGCTGCGCGCGGACCGGGGTGGACTCGACCTCGCCGTCGACCCGGCGGCAGAGCGCGAACTGCGTCCGGCCGTTGCGGACCTCCAGCCCCTCGGCCCAGAGGTCGGCGTCCGGGTGGGGCTGCGGGCTGAAGAGGACGGCGCGGGCCGCGGTCCGCGTGGCGGCGACGCGGCGGCAGCGCTCGTCGTCGGCGCGGGTGACGAAGACCCCGTCGGCGGGCAGCGCCTCGGCGATCTCGCCCTTCGCCCGCTCCGTGACGTCGAGCGAGCCGAACCGCTCCAGGTGCGCCGGGCCGATCGCGGTGAGGATCGCGATCCGCGGGTGCACGAGCGCGCAGAGCTCGGCGATGTCGCCCTCGCGGTAGGCGCCCATCTCGACGACGAACGACTGGTGGTCCTCGCGCAGCCCCTCGTTGATCGCGCGCACGACGCCGAGGTGGCTGTTGAACGACGCGGGCGTCGGATAGCTCGGCCCGGCGGTGTCGAGCACCGCGGCGACGCAGGCCTTCGTCGTCGTCTTGCCGTAGGAGCCGGTGATGCCGACGACGAGCGGCGCGACGGCGGCGAGCCGCTCGCGGGCGCTGCGGACGAACCGCTCCGTCTCCCGCCGCTGGACGGGACGCAGCGCGACGTTCGCCGCCGTGAGCCACCCCGGGCCGAAGGCGTGCAGCGCCCCGCCGAGCGCCCCGGCGACGACGACGGCGGCCTCGCCGGGCAGCGCCGCGGCGAGCCCGAGCAGCGGGACGCCCGGCAGGGCGAGGCTCAGGCCGAAGAGGCGCTTCGCCCGCTTCGTGAAGACGAGCGGCTTGATCTGGTCGCGACGCCAGACGCCGGCGAGGCGGAGGCCGGCGGAGACGAGCGCGACGGCCGCCGCCGCGATCCCGGCGCCCGAGGAGGCCAGCGCGACGCCCGCGACGGCGAGGCAGACGACCCAGAGCGCCAGGGACGCCGGGAGCTGCCGACGGTCCTCCCCGCGGTCGAGCCAGACGCGCAGGCGCGCGTTCTCGTAGTGCTCCTGCTGCAGGACGTGCAGCAGGACGTGCTCGCGGCCGGCGAGCAGCAGCAGCGCGGCGAGCGCGAGGAGCAGCGCGGCGAGCATCACGAGGCGACGCCCGCGGTCTGCTCGACGAGGAAGTGGCGCGCGATCCGGTTGAACTCGCCCGCGCGCTCGGCGTAGGCGAAGTGGCCGCCCTCGATGACGACGAGGCCGGCGTTCGGGATCGCGCGCTCCATCCGCTCGCCCATCCAGAGCGGCGTGTCGGCGTCGTCGCGGCCCCAGATGAGCAGCGTCGGCGCCGCGATCCGCGGCAGGCGGGGTGCGAGGTCCTCGCCCAGGACGTTGCGCAGCGTGCCGCGGAAGGACTCCGACGCGGCGAGCCAGTCGTCCGAGGCGACCTTGCGCCGCCAGCGGTCCTGGAGCCGCTTGCCGGGCGGTCCGCCCACGGCGCCGACGAGCCGGCCGAGCTTCGCCAGGCCGACCTTCCCGTAGTACGAGGCCTTGCGCCGGGGCTTGATCCCCGCCGCGCCGGTGAAGACGAGCCGGGAGACCCGCTCGGGGTGCTCCGTGCTCAGGACGATCGAGACGCGGCAGCCGAAGCTGTGGCCGACGATCGCGAACCGCTCGAACCCGAACCGGTCGGCGAGCGCCACGACGAGGCGCGCGTAGCGGGCGACGTCCCAGGACTCGGCCGGCTCGGGGCTCGTCCCGAAGCCCGGCAGGTCGATCGCCAGGAGCTCGGCGGCGTCGCCGAGGCCGGCGATGATCGACCCGACCGCCTCGATCGAGGCGCGCCACCCGTGCAGCACGATCACGGGGTCGCCCGACGCGGGCGCGTCGGGGCGGCGGTGGAGCACGTGGACCCGCGCCCCGTCGACCTCGACGAACGTGTCCTCATCCTGGAAGGCCATGGGCGCGGACATGGTCGCACCTCCCCCGGCTGCGGCGCCGTCGCGCCCCGCCCCTCGCCCGCCCCGGCGGGGTCCGATGGCGCGGGGCGACCGGCTAGCCTTCGGGCCGTGACGCCTGAGCAGCGGATGCACGTCGCCGTCGTCTTCGGCGGGCCCTCCGTCGAGCACGACGTCTCGATCATCACGGGCCAGCAGGTCCTCGCGATCCTCGGCGAGCGCCACGACGTCGTGCCGATCTACGTCGCCAAGGACGGGCGCTGGTGGACCGGCGAGTCCCTGCTGACGATCCAGGCGTTCGCGTCGGACCCGCCCGCCGGCGCGCGCCCGATCGAGCTGCGGCTCGGCTCGCCGACGCCGCTCGTGGCGCCGTCGTCCGGGCGGTTCAAGCGCGACGAGCCGCTGCGCGTGGACGTCGTCGTCAACGCGATCCACGGCACCGGCGGCGAGGACGGCTCGCTGCTCGGGGCGCTCGAGCTCGCCGGGCTGCCGTACGTCGGGCGCGGCGTGGCGGCCTCCGCGGTGGCGATGGACAAGCACCTCGCGAAGGTCGTCCTGCGCGACGCCGGGCTGGAGGTCCTCCCCCACGCGCGGTTCGAGCGCGACGCCTGGGAGCAGGACCCCGACGCCGTCCAGCGCGCCGCGCGCGAGCAGGGCGCGGACGTGATCGTCAAGCCGGCGACGCTCGGCTCGTCGGTCGGCGTCGGGCGCGCCCGCACCGACGAGGAGCTGCAGGACGCGCTGGAGCTCGCCTTCGAGCTCGACCGCCAGGTGATCGTCGAGCCGTTCGCCGCCGGCGCGCAGGAGATGAACGTCGCGGTCCTCGGGCGGCCCGGCGGCGAGTACGTCGTGTCCGAGGTCGAGCAGCCGCTCGGCGGCGACGACGGCCTGAGCTTCGACGACAAGTACCTCCGCGGCGGCAAGGGCGCAGGCGGCAAGGCCGGCGGCGCGAAGGGCGCCGCCGCCACGGGCGGGACGAAGGCCGCCGGCGACGGCAAGTCCTCCGGCATGGCCGGCCAGGACCGGCTCATCCCCGCGCCGATCGAGCCGGAGCTGCGCGACCGGCTGCGGGCCGCGGCCGAGCAGGCCCACCGTGCCCTGCGGATCGCCGGCGTCACGCGCTACGACTTCTTCGTCCTCGAGGACGGCCGGATCCTGCTGAACGAGCCGAACACCGTGCCGGGCTCGTTCGCCTTCTACCTCTTCGAGCACGTCGGGATCGCGTTCCCCGAGCTGCTCGAGCGGCTCGTCGGGATCGCCGTCGCCGAGGCTCAGGAGGAACGCAGCACCACGCGCTACTTCGCGTCCGCGCTCATCGACATGCACCTTGGCCGCGCATGAGCTCCTCGGTCATCGTCGCCTGCGGCGGGCGCTCGCTCGAGCGCACGATCAGCCTGCAGTCGGGCCGCCGCGCCGCCCAGGCGCTGCAGCAGCTCGGCTACGAGACGACGGTGCTCGACGTCGACGAGTCGTTCATCCCCGAGGTCCAGCAGGCCGACCCGGCGTTCGTCTTCCTCGCGCTGCACGGCGCCGGCGGCGAGGGCGGGACCGCGCAGGACATCCTCGGGATCCTCGACATCCCGTACACCGGCTCGGACGCGGTCTCCTCGGCGCTCTGCCTCGACAAGCACCTGTTCAAGGCACTGTGCGTCCTGCGCGGGATCCCGACGCCGGCCTGGCACGCCTTCACCCAGCAGGCGTTCACGGAGTACGGCGCCGGCGTCGCCCTCGGCCCGATCGCGGCGCAGTTCCCCGACGGCCTCGTCGTGAAGCCGGCCAGCGAGGGCTCGTCGCTGGGCATCTCGATCGTCCGGGGCGAGGAGCACCTGCGCGGCGCGATCGTCGCGGCGCTGAGCTACGGCGACCGCGTGCTGCTGGAGGAGTACATCCCCGGCCGCGAGCTCGCGGTCACCGTCGTCGGCCCCGCGACCGATCCACGCGTCCTGCCGGTGATCGAGATCGTCTACGACGACCCGCTCTACAGCTTCGCCGCGCACTACGAGATCGGCAGCGCCCAGGTCCGCGCCGCCGACCTGCCGCCGGACCTCGACGCGACCGTCCGCGACGTCGCCGCCCGCGCCTACGCCGCCGCCGGCTGCCGCGACTACGCGCGCGTGGACATCCGCCTCGACGACCGCGGCCCCTGGGTGCTGGAGATCAACACCGCCCCCGGCCTGACGGAGACCGGCCCGACTCCGGCCGCCGCCGACATCGCGGACCTGAGCTTCACGGGGCTGATCGAGACGATCTGCCGCCGCGTGCGCGGCTGACGGACCGGGGCCTGCCTCGGCGGGCGGACCTCACGACCTCGCTCCCGACGAGAGGTCCTCGCCGGGCCGGCCGACGGCAACCGTCCCGCGCCGGGCCGGTGCCTCGTGCGAAGACGGCAACGGCAGACGCGCGATCCGCGCGGCCTCGGGCTCGTCGACCCCGAACGCGCGCAGCGCGCTCAGCGCGACGACGCGGTCGGCATCGGCCCCCACATGACCGTCGAGGATCCGGCGGACGACCGCCAGGGCGCCGGCGATGATCGAGCTCACCGCGATGTCGAGGTCGTCGATCGCGAACCGCCCCGCGTCGCACGCACGCGAGAGCGCCGTCTCCGCGAACGGCCGGCTGGCCTCGACGAACAGCCGCTCACCATGGTCGAGGTTCACCAGCACCCGGCAGAGCTCTGGGTCCTCGTACGCGCGGCGGACGAATCGCCGGAGCGCCGCGATCGCGGACTCGGCCGGGTCGCCGTCGGCCTCGGCGACGGCGCCGATCTCGCCGGCCAGCGCCTCGATCGACTCGCCTACGACGGCCGCGACCAGCTCGTCCTTCGACGCGAAGTGGTTCTGGAACGATCCGAGCGCCACCCCGGCCCGGCTCGTGATCTCGGCGATCCGCAGCCCCGACGCGCCGCGGTCGGCGATGATCTCCGCGCCGGCGTCCAGCAACCGGCGCCGGGTGCGCTGACGACGCCGGTCGGGCGTCCGGGAGACCGGACCGACCCGCCGGTCGAAGAACCCTGCGTCTCCGCTCCGCGGCCCGGTCCGATCGGCGTGCATCGTGCGTGCCCGGCCTCGCGGCCTCAGAGGAGGAGCAGCAGCGCGATCAGCGCGCCGCCGACCCCGGCGCAGTAGCCGAGCAGGACGAGACGCAGCCAGGCCGGCGCGGCATGGACCTCCATGAACCGGTCGCCGACGAGATACGCCTTGAGGAACGAGATCGCGAGGATCGCCGAGCCGGTCCCCTCGCCCCCGCCCTGCCCCCACCCGAGCACGGCCGAGACGACGGTCGCGCCGACGAGCACGAGCCAGGCGAGACCCAGCGGGGAACGGAGGACCTGGACGACGGAGGGCATGGATCAGACGAGGTAGAGGAGCGGGAAGAGGACGATCCAGAGCAGGTCGACCATGTGCCAGAAGACCCCGCCGCCCTCGGCGTACGTGCGCTCGCGTGCGGAGAGCTCGCCGCCGCGGCGCGTGAGCCGGACGAGACCGGCGAGGACGAGCAGGCCGCACGCGAGGTGGAACCAGTGCACCCCGGTGAGGACGAAGTAGTACATGAGGAAGTCGTCGCTCTGGGGGGTCAGGCCCTGCGAGAGCTTGTCGGCGTACTCGGCGACCTTGAGAACCGAGAACGCCAGCCCGCAGCCGATCGCCAGCCACAGCAGACGGCGCGCGGCAGCGGGGGCCGTGGCGAGCAGCCGCAACGCCAGGGCCACCGCGAGCGAGCTCGTCAGCAGCAGGACCGTGTTCACGATCCCGAAGAGCGGGATCAGCTGCTGCTGGCTGGCGTGGAACGTCTCCAGCTGGCCGGAGCGATCCACGAGGTAGGCGCCGAAGAGGAACGCGAACACCGTCATGTCCGCGAGCACGAAGACCCACGTGCCGAGCTCGCCGGGGACGCGGCGCGCCGGCGCCGCGCGCGGATCAGCGGACATCGGAGACCTCCGGGGCGGGCGGACCCGCGGCCTCCTCATCGGCGATCGCGCGCAGGAGGCAAGTGACGTTCGCCGCGAACTGGAGGATGAAGACGATCGCCGGGATCCAGACGACGAAGATCCCCTGCCAGGCGAACGGGCCGTGGTGGAAGAACGGCAGCAGCACCGAGGGCGCGAACGAGATCGGGGCCCAGACGTTGAAGTACGCCAGCCAGCGCGGGAAGAGCGAGGGCGAGCGGCGGTCGGCGAGGATCGCCCAGGCGAACGCCCAGTTCTGCGTCAGGAACGGGGTCCACGGCATCACCGCGAGGATCCAGAACATGTCGTTCAGCAGCCGGATCGTCTCGTCGGGCCGGTCGACGCGGAACGCCGCGATCTCGAGGAAGAGCCCCGGCACGAGGTACGTCAGGCAGCCGAAGGCGCCCGACGCCAGCTGCACGTAGTGGACCGACCGGTGCACTCCCGGGATCCGCGACATCTGCGCCGAGATGACGCCGGTGAACGCCGCGTAGAAGAGGCCGGCGACGATGAAGCAGAGCCCGCCGAGCTGGATCGAGACCTGGTGCTCGCGGTAGTGCCGGGCGATCTCGGCCGCCGAGTCGTCGGCCCCGACCGGCGGGATGAAGCCCGCCAGCGCGAAGCCGCCGATGAAGATCGCGATGCAGGCCGCGCCGCCCCAGGCGCAGGCGCGCTGGAACGTCATCATCATCCGGAACTGCGTGAGCCGCGGGTCGGGCGGCGGCGAGGCACCGGCGGACGGCGGACGGACGGCGGTCGTGCTCATGGTGCCGCCCGGTAGAGGCGCGGGTAGGCGGCCGTTCGACCCTGGAACGTCCACGGCTGCTGGGTGCGGCAGTCCGGCACGCCGGTCCCGAAGGCCGGGAAGATCGCCGGGTTGTCGACGTTGCGGCAGTCATAGGCCTTCAGGCCGCCCTTGGCGATGTTCAGCGCGGAGCCCGGCGCCGGGTAGGGGTTCTGGCGGTTCGTCGGCAGCTTCTTCACCCAACCGCCGACGATCTCGTTCCAGATCGTCAGGCCGGCGCTGACGTACGAGCGGGTCTTGTCGCCGGGGACGATGTGCTGCCCGTTCGTCATCGAGGCGACGTTCGCGGCGGCGCCGACGACCGAGTCGCGGTTGAGGGCCAGGAGCTGCATCAGCGGGTTCACCTCGCGGGCGTTGTCGTAGATCGAGCGCAGCGACGGACCGGCGACGTCGAGCACGCGCTCGAGCGACTGCACGCCGGGTCGGCTGGCGACGCTCACGCCGGGCAGCTGGCCGAACACGCGCTGGAAGACGGGCGTGTCGCCGATCAGCGACTGCAGCGCGGGACGCAGCAGCGGGACCGTCGGGCGCAGGGATGCCGTGGCGCGCTGCAGCTCGGGGCCGGCCTCGCCGACCTCGCGAGCCGCGGACCGCAGCGAGGTCAGGAAGGGCGGCAGCGCCGCGATCGTCGCCTGCAGGGAGCGATCGCGCCGGGCCGTGGTCTCCAGCACCGCGTCGGTCTGCCGGATCGTCGAGACGAGCGCGGCCGACCGCGAGCCGACCGCGTCGAAGACGCTCGCCGCGTCGCTGACCAGCGCCGTGAGCCGGTCGTCCTGCCCGTCGAGGGTGCGCAGGACGACGTCGAGATTCGTCGCCAGCGGCGCGACGTGGCCGAGCGCGCGGTTCGTGGCCTGGGCGCGATGGGCGAACGCCTCGTCCAACCCGCCGATCATCCGCCGGAACTGCGCGCGGGTGCGCGGATCGAACGTCGCCAGCACGTCGTCGAGGCGCTGCGCCCGCCGGACGTCGCGGCGGGGGATCGTCCCGCCGTCGGGGAGCAGCGGCGCGGTCGCCGGCCCGGGCGTGAGCTCGAGGTACGCCTCCCCGAGCAGGCTGCGGGAGCGCACGAGCGCCTTCGCTCCGCGCCGCAGCGGGGCGTGCTCGCCGTCGATCTCGAGCTCCAGCCGCGCCTGCCGTCCGGCCCGGTCGACCTTGCGCACGCGGCCGATGTCGATCCCGGCCGTCTTCACCGGCGTGTTGGCGAACACGGAGTCGGCCTCGGGCACGACGACCGCGACCCGGTAGCCGCGGCCCTCCAGCGGCACGTCGCCGCCGAAGGAGCGCCAGATCGCGATCGTGATGAGCGCGCACGCGATCACGAAGCCGATCGGCAGGATGAGCGCCGTCCAGGGCGGGGTCTTCGTCTGCATCAGCTCGCGGGGCAGATCTGGGACGTGCCGGTCAGCAACCGGAAGAGGGGCGCGAGGTCGACGACCTGCGTCATCTGCTGGCAGTTGACGTTCAGCGCGACGCGGAGGATCCCGCCGTGGGCGTCGGCGGTGCTCGCAGAGGAGTTCCAGTTCTGCGCGAACCAGGCGAGCCAGAACAGCATGCCCTCCTCCTTGCCCGGCGGGTTGTAGCCGATCTCGTTGAGCACGTAGTTCGTCGTCTGCGCCACCCGGCTGAGGTCCGGCGTGAGGGCCATGACGTTGCGCACGGCCGGCTGCAGCTGCCCCGCCAGCGGCTGGGCGGCCTGCACGAGCGGGCGGATGTCGCGGCGCATCGCGCCGGTGAGCGAGCGCATGAACGGCTGCGTCGAGCGGAGCGTGGCGGGCAGTCGCCGGACCTCCGGCAGCAGGGCGTCGCTCGTGCGTCGCAGCTCGTCCGAGAGCCGCCCGACGGAGCCGATCGTCGACGACGCCCGGCGCAGCGTGCCGGGCAGGCGATCGAGCGAGGCGCGCAGCGGGCGGTCCTCGGCGGCGACCGCCGACAGCGTCCGCTCGGCGTTCGCCACGACCTCGGCGAGCTTCCCGTCGGCCGCACCGGCGCGCGTCACCGCGGCGACGTTGCTCACGAGGCGCGCGAGCTCCGCGCGTCGCCCGTCGACCTCCCGCGCGACCGCCCCGACGTCGGCGCTCGTCGGGCCGAGGAGGAGCAGCAGCCGCCGCATGTCCGGGGCCCGGTCGCGCGTGCCGCGACCGACGCCGTCGAGCAGCCCGACGAGGAACCCGCGGGTGTCGACGTCCAGCTGCGAGAGGAGGTCCGCCAGCGGCACCGGCGACGAGCTGCGCTCGAGGGGAAGCCGCTCGTCCTCCCCCAGGACCGGCGCGCGCTCGGTGCCCGGGTCGAGATCGAGCTGCATGTCCTTCAGCGGCGTGATCGGCCGGAGGTCCGCGCGGGCGTCGCGGTGCACGCGCGGCAGCTTGCCGCGGTCGATCCGCAGGGTCAGCTCGGCGTTGCGGCCCACGATCCGCGCCTCGGCGATCGAGCCGACGCGGACCCCCGAGACGTCGACCGACTGGCCGAGTCCGGGGGCGACGCCGTCGGCGCTCGGCACGACGACCCGCACGTCGTAGGTGTCGCGGAACGGCACGGGAAGCCGCTGCTTGACGAGGACGAAGAGCGCGACGCCGCTGCCGGCGAGCGCCAGCAGCAGGATCACCGCGACCGGGCGGGCGTGCTCGCGGATGGCGCGCCTCATCGCGTGGCCTCCGCGTCCTCGGCTCCGGCGAGCGCGCGTCGCGCGTCGCGCAGCACGCGCTCGTTCTCGGCCTGCCGCTGCTCCAGCGTCATCGTGGACTGCGGTGCCGGCACCCGTCGCAGGCCGCTGCGCTCGAACGGCACCGGCGTGGAGCGCAGGTTCACCCCGCCCTGCGCCGCGCACCACTGGTCGGGCCGCTTCGCCGGCTGCCGGTCGTACCCCAGCCACGGCGGGTTCATGCCGACGGCGCCCTGCGTCCCAGCCTGGATCATCTCGCCGAGCCCCGGGATCGTTGCCTGGAAGACGTTGTCGCCCGTGCCGAGACCGGCCCGGATCGTCGTGCCGTTGGCGTCGAAGTCCGAGGAGGCGCCGGTGAGGCTCGCCAGGGTGTGGAGCAGCTGCTTCCAGACCGGCTGGTCGATCGTCAGCGGACCGTCGTAGACCTTGTCGTTCAACGTCGGCACGATCTGGCGGCTGAAGCACTGGCCGATCGGCGTCACGAGCGGCAACAGGAACGCGAGGCGTTCCTCGAGGGCCGGGAGGCTGCGCACCGGCTCGTCGAGCCGCGACAGCAGGCGCGGGAGCGCCGCCGGCTCGACGAACCGGCCGAACTCGCGCAGCGCCGCGGTGAAGTCCCGCTGGGAGTCCGGCAGGGCACGCAGGGTCGGGCGCAGGGCGCGCGAGAGCTCCCGCACCCGGGGCAGCGCGGCGTCGATCTTCGTCAGCGAGGCCGGTGCGGTCCGCAGCGTCGTGGCGGCGTTGCGGATCGAGGCCGAGAGCGCGGCGTCGTGGTCGGCGAAGGCCGCCACCGTCCGCTCGTAGCTCGTGACGAGGCCGGCGAGGACCGCCGGATCGCGCGCCAGCGCATCGGTGAAGGCCGTCGTGCCCTGCATCGCGCGGCGCAGGTCGCCCCGCCGGCGTCCGCGCAGCGCCGCGCTGACTCGCCCGGCGGGGGCGAGCGCCCGCGAGAGCTCGTCGGTCGCCGTGCGCAGCGCCCGGGCACCGGTCGTCCGTCCCGCGGCCGGGGTGGCCGAGCGCCCGTCGCCGAGCCCCGCGGCCAGGCCGCCGACGGCGTCCCGCGCCCGGCGACGCACCGGGGCGTCGAAGGTGCTGAGGACCTCGTCGAGCTGCACCGGATGCGACGTCTGACGCACACCGACGACGTCGCCGTCGCGCAGCGCCGGACGGCGCGTGCTGCCGGGGTCGACGCGCACGTAGAAGTTGCCCTCGAACGCCAGGCGCGGCTCGACGTCCAGTCGCGCGTCGTCGTGGATCGTGGGCGCGTCGCCCTTCAGGTGCATCGTCACGAGGGCCCGGTCGTCGGCGCCGATCTCGATCGAGGTGACGCGCCCGATGTCCAGGCCGCCGACGCGCACCGCGCTGCCGGCCTTCAGCTGGTTGGCGTCGGCGAACACGGCGCGCAGCTCGGTCCCGCCCTGGAAGGCGCTGCGCCCGAAGGCGACGAGCAGCGCTGCGGCGACGACCGCGGCCAGGACGCCGGCGGCAAGCAACTGGTGGCGACGCAGGTGCTGGCCGGGACGGCGCTGGCCGCGGCCCTTGACGATCGCGTTCACGGGCGGTCCCCCGGGGGGCGGTCGAGGAGTCCGGCGCGGCGCGCGTGCTCGATGACGCCCGCCGGCGGGTAGGTCGCAATCGTGTTGCGGCTCTGGTTGCCGGGCGGGCTGGCGAGCGACTTGCGCCCGAATTGGAACGGCTCGTTGCCGGCCTCGCACTCCTGCGCGTTCTGTCGCGGCAGGTAGTTGACGTGGAGGTTGTCGTGCTGCTCGCGGTTCTGCAGCAGCTCGATCGGGTTGGAGCCAAGCGCCTTGATGTAGGCGACGCCGGTGCTCGGTCCGCGGCCGTTGCCGGAGAAGCCGAAGGCCTCGTAGAAGTTCTGGCCCCAGAGGCTGAAGGTGTTGCAGTGGATCTGGGCGGGTGCGACGCGATCCATCAGCTCGCCGACCGCCGCGAAGAGCTCGTCGACCTTGCGCAGCGAGCCATCGGTCTGCGGCAGCGCGGCGAACGTCCGAGCGCTGCGCAGCGCCGTCGTCAGGGCCGAGGTGAGGCGCGGCAGCTTCCGCGCGGCGCCGGTGCCGCGACGGAAGGTCTCGCTCGTCTCGCGCAGCGCCGCGGGCAGCAGCCGGGACGCTGGGAGCAGGTCGACCGAGATCGCCGCGAGCCCGTCGAGCCCGGGGCGCAGCCGAGCCAGCGAGCGGGTCGTGACCTCCGCCGTCGGGGGCAGCTCCTCGAGCGTCCGGCCGAGGTCCTCCCGCGCCGACGCGACCGCGCGGAACGTCCGGGCGCCGCCGTCGACGAGCGACCCGAGCTCCTCGGCGCTGGAGCCGACGGCCTCCATCGTGCGGGCGTATCCGGCCAGCAGCCCGCCGAGGCGCGTCGACTCCGCGGAGAGGGCGCGAGCGACCGCCGTCAGTGGCCCCGCGGCGCGTCCGAGGCGCTCGATGCCCTCGCCGAGCGCGGCACCGCGACCGGCGGTCGCCGCCGCGACGTTCGTGATCGACCGCTGCAGGCCGCGGCTCGTGCGCGGATCGAAGAGGTCCAGGAGGTCGGTGAGCTCGACGGTCGAGCGGGAGCGGGACGCGGCGAGCGTGCCGCCCGGCGCGATCCGGCGCGCGCTGCGCCCCGGCACGACGTCGAGGTACGTCGCGCCCAGCACCGAGACCGGCCGGATCCGCACCGTCGTGTCGACCGGCAGGTGCGGCACGTCGCTGTCGAGCTTCAGCGACAGGACGGTGCGCGGAGCCGCTCCGGCGCGGGCGGGCTGCGCCTCGACGTCGGCGACCTGCCCGACCCGCACCCCGCCGATCCGGACCTGGTTGTTCTTGATCATGCGGTTGGCGTCCGGCACCTCGACCCGCAGGTCGTAGGCCGGCACGAGCGGCAAGCCGGTGTTCGCGGTGAACGAGACGTAGACGGCGGCCAGGCCGGCGAGCAGCCCCGCGATGGTGAGGAGGACCTCGACGCGGAGCGGGAGCCGGCGGCGCCTGGTGGTCGGCGAGGGCGCCATCACTTCCCCAGCAGCTGGTCGATGGTGCGGACGAGGTCGCGCCGACTGCGCTCGGACAGGTCCTTCGCGGTGTACGTCCGATTCGAGGACCGCCCGGCCGCGGCGCGGGGAGCGGCCCCCGGCTCGTTGGACGGGCGTCCGGCGCTGAGGGGCTCGCCGCCGGGGCCGTTGATCGGGATCCGGCCCTTCCCCGGACCGTCGAACTTCTGGCTGCAGCTCGGGTCGGCTTGGTTGACGAAGCACTTGGCGGCGAGCACGAGGCTGACCGAGAGCATGTGCGACACGCCGTCGAAGGTCGTCGAGAGGGTCGTGAGGCCGTAGAGCATGTTCAGGATCGACTCGACCCCTCCGGTGTCCCGCAACGAATCGAGGAACTGCCGCGTCGAGGCCATCGGCGCCGCGATCCGCCCCGAGACGTCCGCGAGCCGCCGCACGACCGGCGTCAGCGCCGGGGCGGCCGCCCGCCCCTCGCGCGCGGCGGCCGCGAGACTGCGGACCGACGGCACTCCCGCTCGCGAGAACGCCGGGACCTGACGGTGGACCGCGGCCAGCCCCGGCGCCGCCGCCCGGAGCCGCCGGGCGGTCGGCGCGAGGTTGCGCGACGCGACGTCGAACGACGTCAGCGACCGATCGAGCTCGTCGAGCAGGGGCGGCAGACGGCGGATCGACGCCCGCAGCGCCCCGCGATGCTGGGCCGTGGTGCCGGCGACCGTCGCGGCCTGTCCGACGAACTCGCGGATCTGCGCGTCGCGGCCGGCGAGCTGCGCCAGCACCCGATCGGTCTGCTCGATGCCCGATCGGAGGTCGCCGCGCTGGCGCCGCAGGATCGCCAGGAGCTCACGCGTCTGCTCGAGGGCGGGGTTCGCTCGGCGCAGCAGGGCGTTCAGGTCGCCGCCGCGCCCGATCGTGGCGCCGCCGATCTCGGTCAGGAGGACCCGCACGCGCTGGGAGACAGGCAGCGAGAAGGTGTCGATGACCTGCTGCAGCGTCACGGAGACCTGCGTCCGCCCGACCGGGACCGTCGGTCGGCCGGTCGCCGCGTCGACGCGCAGCGCGCCGCGCCGGGGGCTGCCCGGATCGCACTCGACGAAGTTCTCGCTGACGAACCCCTCCGGCAGGATCCGGCAGCGCGCGTCGGCGTGGAACGGCCCGAAGCGCCGGTCGACGTCGAAGGTCATCCGCGCCTTGCGGTCGGCGGTCAGCGCGACCTCGCGCACGGTGCCGACCTTCGCGCCCGCGATCTTCACGAGCTGCCCCGGGACCATGCCGCGGGCGGTGTCGAAGATCGCGTCGAACCGGTACTGCCGCTCGCCGCCGGGGCGTCCGACGATCGCGACGGCCACGAGCCCGGCGACGAGCGCACCGACCAGGAGGAGCCGCCTCATCGGTCGCTCCCCGCGCGGCGTGCCGCGTCGGACGGCTCGGGCTCGGGCGCCAGCGACCGCCGGTCGCCGACGCAGTCGTTCTGCGTGCGGCAGATCGCCGTCGGGCTGTTGACGAGCCGCGACATGCTCTGCGTCGGGTCGCAGATGCCCTCCTTCGGGTACCACGGGTTGGACCCGTCGGGGGCCGGCGGAGCGTTGGAGCCCGGGCACCGGTTCCGCTGGTTCGTGGCGGTGTTCATGACGCCCGGCAGCAGGCCGAGCGCGCCCGTGAGGTTCGGCACGAGGGGCGCCGCGACGCCGCCGAGGAACGTCTGCGGGCTCTGCAGGAACTCGAGCTTCAGGTACTTCCCGAACTGGTTGTACTGGCCCGACGAGATGCCGGTGAGGCCGTTGATCACGCCGAGGATGAGGTCGGAGCCGTAGAACCGCAGGCCCTCGAGGATGTGCTGCGAGTCGTCGAGGCCCTTCGCCGTCGACCGCAGTGCGGCGGTCGCGTCGCCCTCCAGCCGCGGCAGCGCCTCGAGGCCCCGCTGGACGGCCGGCAGCAGGCCGCTGAGCTGCCGGATCGGGCCCTGGGACGCGCCGAGCGTCGTGGGCACCTGGCGCAGGAGCGCGCGCAGTCCGGGTTGCGGCCCCGGCACGAGGCGCAACGTCGGGCGCAGGTCGGTGGCGGTGGCGGCGACCGACGCCATCGTGCCGCGCATCTGCCGCAGCGTCGCCGGGGCTCGGTCGAGCGCCGCACCGAGCGCCCCGCGCTCTGCGGCGACGGCGGCCATCGTCCGGCTCGTGCCGTCGATCGCCGCGGCGAGGGCCTGCGAGCGCTCGCCGACCGCCCCCGCCGCCTTCCCGGCCGAGGCGATCAGGCGCTCGATCTCGTCGCGGTCGCGCGACAGGTCGCCGACGAGCGCGTCGATCCGTCCGACCGCGGGGTCGAGCTCGCGCAGCATCGCGTTGAAGCGCTTCGCGCCGGTCCCGGCGTAGACCTCGGCGGAGCGTCCGACGAGCCCCTGGATCCGGCGGCGCATCTCCGGGTCGACGGCGTTGAGGATCTGGTCGAGGTCGACGATGCCGGCGGTCTGCGTGGCGGGGACCACCGCGCCGTTCGGGAGCGCCGGGGCGCTGTCGGGGCCGGGGCCGACGTCGAGGTAGCGGTTCGTCAGCGTCGCCTGACCGACGGCGCGGATCGAGATCCGGGTGCCCTCGCGCAGCGGGTCGTAGCGATCGTCGGTGATGCGGAACCGCACGTCCGCCTGACCGTCCGGCGTCAGCGTGACCGCCTGGATCGTCCCGATCGTCTTGCCGGCGACCTGGACGAGCCCGCCGCGCACGAGCTGCCCGGCGTTCGCGAACCGCGCGTGCAGCTCGTAGTCCTCGCCGGAGCGGAGCAGAACGGCGGCGACGACCGCGACGAGCAGCAGCGCGCCCCCGAGCAGGCCGCCGCGGCGCGCGCCGCGGCGCCGGGCGCGACGCCCGGTCGGGATGGTGACGGGCGGCACGGTCAGCCGCCGATCGGGAGTCGCGAGACGGGCGGGCCCACGTGGACCTGGGCGACGATGCGACGCAGCACGGCCGTCATCCGCCGATCGGGAGTCGTGGGATGCCGCCCCAGAAGATCTGGGAGCCGATGATCCCGATGAAGTGGACCCCGATGAGGTTCACGATCATCGCGCGGGCGGTGGCCGTGCCGACCTCGACCGGGCCGCCGCGCACGCGGTAGCCGTAGTAGCAGCCGACGAGCACGACGAAGCTCGCCATGGTCATCGCCTTGAGGCTGGAGAACACGTAGTCCTGCGGCGACTGGAACTTCCAGAACAGCTCGAAGTAGCCGCCGGGCGACACCTGCCCGATCTGCAGCACCACGGCCACGTAGGAGCCGACGAACGAGACGCCGACCGCGAGCGCGTAGACGAACGGCAGCACGAGCCACGTGCCGAGCAGCCGCGTCGAGCAGAGGTAGACGAGCGAGTCGAGGCCCATGACCTCGAGCGCGTCGACCTCGTCGGTGATCCGCATCGTCCCGATCTCGGCGACGTAGCCCGTGGAGACCTTCGCGGCCATCATGTACCCGAACGCGTAGGGCGTGATCTCGCGCAGGTCGCCGATCGCGGCGAACGCGCCGGCGACCGACGGGGCCCCGACCTGGCGGGCGGCGTAGGAGCCCTGGATCCCAACGATCAGGCCGAGCGCGAGGACCATCCCGAGCACGACAACGAGGGACCCGGTGACCAGCACGCTGGACTGGCGGAGGACCTCGCCGAAGTACCGCAGCACCCGGCCGCTGCCGATCCCGCGGAGGATCTGCCCGGAGACGAGCGCGCCGTCGCCGACGGCGAGCGCCCCATCCTGCACGCGGGTCCGCAGCATCAGCGGACCTCGGAGAGGATCGGGTTCGTCGCCAGCAGGATCTGCGTGAACGTGTAGTCGATCGCGCCGATCAGCAGGAAGGCCGTGACGACGGCCTGGTTGACCGCGCGTCCGACGCCCTCCGCCCCGCCGCTGGCGTTGATGCCCTTGTAGCAGCAGACGGTCGCGATCATCGCGCCGAACAGCGCGCACTTCAGGAACGAGGCGGCGAGCTCCAGCGTCGTCGCCGAGCTGAAGAAGGCGGAGAAGAACGGCCCGAGCGGCGCGCCGTTCTGCAGCACGACGACGACGGCGCCGGCCACCCCGGCCAGGAGCGCGAAGACGTTGAAGAGGAGGCAGATCGCGACGATCGCCAAGAGCCGCGGCACGACGAGCGACTTCACCGTGTCGATGCCCAGGACGCTCAGCGCGTCGACCTCTTCGCGGACCTTGCGTGCCCCGAGGTCGGCGGTGATCGCCGTGCCGACCGCGCCGGCGACGACGATCGCGGTGACGAGCGGCGAGAAGAACCGCACGACGATCAGGACGTAGATCCCGCCCATCCGGTCCAGCGCGCCGAAGAGCCCGAGGAAGTTCGAGGCCTGGATGCCGGCCGGCCCGAACGAGAGCGCGAACGACGTGATGATCAGCGGGAAGATCGCGATCTTCAGCGCGAACCGGAACTGCTCGACGAACTCGGGTGCGTAGTCGAACGGTGGTCGGACGGCACGGCTGAGCGCGAGGCCGAGCAGGCGGAGCATCGCCCCGAGCTCCGACGGGTCGCGCGTCGTCGCCGAACGGCGCGTCGGGCGGCGTCCGCGCAGGACGCCAGGAAGTCTCTCGGCCAGGCCGCTCATCGCTCACACATCCGGGACCCCAGCATGGGTCGACAGCACGCCGGGAACCTGCAGTCGCACAGCCCCTCCAGACAGCACGACCGACCTCCGGCTTGCGGCAATATACACACCATCTAACCCTCCGTAAAGAGACAACGTTTCTCACTTGGTTTCCGGAACGACCGACAGACGTCCGAGCGCGATCAGAGACGACGTACCTCACTCACGGCGCGGGACCGTCTACCCCCGTCGCGCGCGCCGTGCGAGGCCTCGGCGACAGCGCCCCGCATGCCGCGGCGCCGCCCCAGGCTGCCGTCGAGCGCCCGGTCCGCGTCGCACCGCGACGGGTGCGTGGCCGGGAACCAGGATCAGGCCGCGGACGCCGGACGCCCGGCGCCGAGGGTGATGCCGTGCAGGGCGAACTGCACCATCCGCTCGAGGACGACGGCCTCGTCGTCCGGTCCCGGACCGTCCGTGCCCGGGAGCCAGTCGCGCGTGAGGACGACGCCGATCGTCATCGCCAGCACGAGGCGCTCGGTGATGCGCGCGCCGTCCGGCGTGAACCATTGCCGCCGCTCGGCCTCGTGCAGGCCGATCTCGTCCAGGCGGCGCATGAAGTCCGCCAGCGCCAGTCGGAACTCGGTCACGAGCTCGCCCGACGCACCGGCCTGGGCCGCGATCAGGCCCTCGAGCGTCCGGCGGTGGGCCGCCAGGTGACCGTGCAGCTCGGTGATGAGGCGCGCCATCAGCCGCTCGTCGTCCCAGGGGCTCCCGTCCTGCTCGCGCCACACCGCGGCGAAGTCCTCGAGGAACCCGATGAACGGCACCAGCAGCGCCGCGGCGAACAGCCGGGGCTTCGTCGGGTAGTGGCGGTGCAGGACCGAGAGGCTCGTCTGGGCGCGCTCGGCGACCGCCCGCATGGTCGTGTCCGCGTAGCCGTGCTCGTCGAACTCGACGGCCGCCGCCTCGAGCAGCGACTCCCGGACGGCGGTCGTCGACCGGCGGGGCTGTCGCGGACGAGGGGACATCCCGCCAGGGTACTCGGCGGCCCGCCGGGCACCGGCACCAGCGCGCCGGTCGTCCCGGCGTCGCGCTCGGGCGCGCCCTCACGCACCGCCCAGCAGTCGCCGCGCGGACCGCTCGCCCGACGCCACCGCCGTGTTGATGTTCGAGGAGGACGCGAAGCTGCCGGCGACCTGGATCGGCGAGCGGGGATCCTGCCGCCGGAGGAACGCGCCGGCCTCGCGGTAGTAGCCCGGCCGGCTGTAGACGATCACGGGATGCCACCGGCGGATCCACGCGCGCTCGACGCTCGACGTGAGCCCCGGCAGGAACTGCTCCGCCAGCGGCAGCAGGGCGTCGTTCACCGCGTCGTCGTCGGCGTCCATCAGCTCCTCGGCGAGCTCGGTGCTCGAGAGCAGGCAGGCAAGGCCCTTGCCCGGTGGGACGCGGTTGGTGGTCTTGTTGTGCTCGAGGGTGACCCCGACGAGGCCGGGCGCCTCGGCCCGCGGCACCTGGATGATGAGGGCCGGCTGGTCCGGCGGCGGGGCCGACAGCGCGTAGTTCGCCGCGACGACGTACGAGTAGACGACGCTGCGCAGGAACGCCGCGTCGGCCTCGGCGAGCGTCGGGACGAGGTCGGGGATCGTGTCGGCGCGGGCGCTCACGACGGCCGCCGCCCCCTCCTCGACGTGGTCGCCGTCCGCGTCGCTCCACGACACCCGCACGCCGCCCTGCGCGGTCGGGACGACCTCGCGCACCTCCGCGCCGAGGCGGACGTCGAGGTCGCGCGCCAGCCGCTGGGGAAAGGTGCTCCAGCCCTCCCGGAAGGCGTGCAGGCGCGACCCGAGGACGTTGTTGATCATGAAGAAGAACTCGAGCACCGAGATCCGGTCTCCGCGGGTGGCGAGCACGCCGCGGACGGTGGAGTCGACGAGGTACTCGTAGACGTCGCCGCCGAGGCCCCGGTGCCGGCGGCAGTAGTCGGCCGGGGTCTCGACGTCGTGCGCTCCGGCGAGCGAGAGGTCCTCGTAGCTCATCGACCGCCGCAGCCGGAGGTTGTCGATCCCGAGCCGGACGAGCGCGAGCTTCTCCCGGCGGCTCACGAGCCGCGTCGAGAGCCCGTCGCGGAACAGCGCCTCCGAGCGGAGGTTGTGGACGACGTGGTCCTTGACGAACCCGATCACCGAGCCCGACGGGACGAGCTCGTCGAGGAGGTCCGCCTCGGCGAGCAGGCGGAAGACGTCGCGGTAGGCGGTGGCGAGCACCGTCGAGCCCTGCTCCATGAGGAAGCCGTCCTCGCGGTGGGTCCGGATCTGCCCGCCGACGCGGTCTCCGCGCTCGAGCACCACGACCGGCCGGCCGGCCCGCTGCAGGCGCCAGGCGGCGGCGAGGCCCGATGGCCCGGCCCCCACGACGAAGGTCGGACCCCCTCCAGGGTGTGCGGCAGGCGTCATGGCGATCCCTCCGGATGGTGGAGCGCGAGCTGCCCCGTGCTGCTCGCCGTCGACCGAGGAGGATACGAATTGTTTCCAGCGGAGACAAGTTGTATCTCCCGCGCCGTAGCCCGAGGGCCCCGCGCTGCTCCGCACCACGGCTCGGCGAGGCGACGCGCGCGGTCGGTGGCTCCAGGCCCAGGGCCTCGCCCTCCTCGCGCGACGCGCCCTCAGCGGTGACCCTCGTAGAGCGTCCGCCACGCGATCTCCGCCAGCGTCTCCAGCCAGGGCTCCGCGTCGACCGGTGGCGAGGCGCTGACGGCCTGGTACAGCCCGCGTTCGAGCATCCAGATCAGCCAGGTGGCCGTCCGCCGGGGATCGCTCGTCGGACGGGCCCGCCCGGCCGCCTGCTGCCGGGCCAGGTGCGCCGCGAGCTCGTCGATCGCGCCGTCCATCAGGGTCGCGTAGGTCGTCCGCACGCGCGCGTCGTAGGCGCTGGCCTCGGCGACCGCGCGCATGACGGTCCGGTGACGCAGATAGGCGAGGACCGCGGGGCGCAGCGCCTCGCGCACGGCGTCCGCGTCGGCGTCGTCCGCGAGCGCCCACCACGCGGAGCCCGCGGCGTGGATCTCCTCGATGACATGGGCGGCCATCGCCTGGAGGAGGTCCCCCTTGTCCGCGAAGTACGCGTAGAACGCCTTCCGCGAGATCCCGCCGAGCGCCAGGATCCGCGCGACGCTGAGATCCGCGTAGGGCATCCCGGACGCGAGGACCGGCTCGAGGACCTCAAGCAGGTGATGGCTCAGCGCCGCGCGTCGCTCCTCCGGCGGCCGCTGGAGGGGGCTGCGGGTCCCGCCGGACATGGCCGGGAGTCTACGAGCGCGCCCGCGAGGCGCAGGACCGCGCGCCCCGCGGCCGCGCCTCGGTCAAGGCGCGTCCTTCTGCAGGCGCGGGTAGTAGGCCGTCTTGCCGTCGAACGTCCACGGCCCCTGGGTGCGGCAGGGCGGCGCCCCGCCGAACGGCGGCACGATCAGCGGGTTGCCGGCGTTCCGGCAGTCGTACGCCGGCAGCGTGCCCTTCGTGGCGATCTCGTCCGTGGACCCGGGCCGCGGGTACGGGTTGGCGGTGTTCGTCGGCAGCTTCTTCGTGTATCCGCCGATGATCTCGTTCCAGAGGCTCAGCACGCCCGAGGCCGTGTGAGCGCGCTTCCCGGTGATGTCGCTCACGGCCACGCCGTTGACGAGGCTCGACACGATGCCGAAGTTCGCGACGAAGGAGTCCTTGCTCGCCGAGGCGAGCTTCAGGAACGGGATGAGCTCTCGGAGGCTCTCGTAGATCGGCTCCGCCGAGGGGCCCGCCGCCTCGAGGATCCGCTGCAGCGGCGGAGCGGCGCGGGTCACGCTGCGCAGGGTCGGCGTGAGGCGCGCGAAGGTCGTGCCGAACGCCGGGAGCTCGGAGCTGAGGCTGGCGACCGCCGGCTCGAGCCGGGCCGCGGTCGGACCGAGCGCCGTCACGGCACGTCGCAGGTCCGGGCTCGCCGCGCCGAGCTGCGTCGACGCGCTGCGGAGCGCGTCGAGGAACGGCGGCAGCGCGCTCAGCGTGCGCTCCAGATCGCGATCGCGCTCGCCGGTCGCCGTGAAGAGCCGCTCGCCCTCGCGGACGGCCGCCCGCAGCGGCGCCACGCGGGCGGCGGCCGCGGTGAAGACGGCGTCGGCGCTGCTGATGAGCCGCCGGGTCGGGTCGGCCTCGTCCCGCAGGACGTCCACCAGCTCGCTCGTGCTCCGCACCGCCGGCGCGGCGTTCCCGAGGGCGTCGTTGAGGTCGGCGCTGCGGCCGTCGAAGGCCCGCGCCGCGCCCGACGCCATCGCCCGCAGCTGCCGGCGGGTACGCGGGTCGAACGCCTGCAGCACGTCGTCCAGGCGCTCCGTGCGGCGCACGTGGTCGCCGGGGATCCGCGCCCCGTCCTGCAGCAGGGCGGCGCGCGGGGACCCCGGGGCAAGCTCGAGGTACCCCTCGCCCAGCAGCGACTTGCTGCGCACCGTCGCCCGGACGTCTTGGCGCAAGGGCGCGTAGTCGCTGTCGATCTCGAGCGTGAGATCGACCCGTCGGCCGTCCCGCTCCACGTCGCGGATGCGACCGATCTTCACGCCCGCCATCCGGACGTCGGTGTTCTCGAACAAGGCGTCGGACGAGGGCACGGCGACGTGCACGCGGTACCCCTGGGCGCCGAACGGCAGCGTCCCGCCGAACGCCCGCCAGAGGCCGAACGCCAGCAGCGCGGTCGTCAGCACGAAGACGATCGGAAGGACGAGGAAGCGCCAGCCGGGCGTCGCGGTGAGCATCTCAGCGGCCCCCTGCCTGCGCGCGGCCCGCGGACCGGGTCAGCGCGGTGTTGTCGGTGTTCGGGCAGGAGTTGACCGTGCCCGTCGCGAGCTTCAGCAGCAGCCCGATCTCGCCCGCCGCACCGAACTGCGTGCAGTTGAGGTTCAGCAGGACGCGAACGATGTTGCCGTGCGCATCGCCGGTGGTGGAGAAGGTGTTGAAGTTGTGGGCCGCCCACGCCAACCAGAAGAGCGTGCCCTCCTGCTGGCCCGGGGGGTTGTAGCCGACCTGGTTCAACAGGTACGTCGCGAGCTGCGACACCCGGGAGACGTCCGGGAGCAGGCCGCTCGTGGACCGGAGCGCCGGGCGCAGCGCCGCGGCGAGCGGCTGCAGCTCGGTCGTGGCCGGTCGGAACTGGGTCCGCAGCGTGGTCGCGAGCTCGTCGGCGACGGGGCCGAGCTGACGCAGGGTCGTCGGCAGCCGGCGCACCGGCGGCGTCAGCGCCTCGATCGTCGGCTGCAGGCTGCGCGACAGCCGGCCCGTGGTGCGCAGGGCGTCGTCGGCGGTCGAGAGGGCGCCCGGCAGCTCGGCGAGCGTCTGGCGCAGCGGCTCGTCCTGTCGGGCCAGCGCGGTGAGCGTCTGGTTGCCGCTCACGACGAGGTCGGCCAGCCGGCCGTCGCTCCCGGCGGCCTTCGTCACGCGGGAGACGTTCGACACGAGACGGGCGACCGACCGCTGCCGCCGCGCCATGACGCGCGTCACCTCGTGCAGCTGGTCGACCGTCGGTCCGAACGAGAGCAGCACCTTGCGCAGGTCGGGCCCGCGGTCCTGCACCCCGCGGCCGACGCCGTCCAGGAGCGTGACCAGGAAGTCGCGCGTATCGCCATCGAGGCTCGAGAGCAGATCCGAGAGCGGCACCGGGGACGACGTCCGGCTCAGCGGGACGGTCGCCCCCTCCGGCATCCGGGGACGCCCAGGCGTCCCGGGCGAGAGCTCGATGCGCATGTCGGACAGCGGCGTGATCGGCCGCAGCGCCACCCGCGCGTCGCGGCGCACCTCGGGGAGCTTGTCGCGGTCGATCCGGAGGGTCACGACGGCCTGGCGGTTGACGAGCTTCGCCTTGCTGATCGAGCCGACCTTCACGCCGGCGACGTTCACCGCCTGTCCGAGGCCCGGCGCGACGCCGTCGGCGGTCGGCAGGATCGCGCGGACGGTGTAGGTGTCCTGGAACGGCACCGGCAGTCGCTGCTTGAGCAGCACGTACGCGGCCGACACGAGCCCGAGCACCACGAGCAGGGCGATCGGGAGGATCCGCTTCAGCGTCGTGCTCATCGTGCGTCCTTCCCGCCACCGAACGTCCGGCCCAGCGCCTGGGTTACCGCGTCGAGCGCGTCGCCGTCACGGCGCTCCACCGCGGAGGAGCGGCGATCCTGCGGGTCCGCCGCGCGGGGCTGCGCCGCGCGGGCGGCGGTGGGCGCCTGCTCCGCCGTCCGGTCCCGCAAGGCGGTGCGCAGACCGCGCAGGCTGCGAACGACCTCGTCGCTGGCCGGCGCGGAGGTCGGGTAGCGCGTCGTGCGCCGCAGGCCCTGGAACGGCGTGCCCTGCGTGAGCTGCGAGAGGTCCGGGATCTTCTGGTCCTCGCAGGGCTGGTCGACGCGCCGGGTCGGCCGCTGGCCGTGTCCGAGCCACTTCGGGCTCACGCCCACGACGTCGCCGCCGCCGATGACGTTGATCGTGTCCTTCAGCCCCGGCAGGACGCCCGCGAGCGACGTGTCGCCCTCCGTGAGGCCGGCGCGGATCGTCGTGCCGTTGGCGTCGAACGCCGGCGACGCGGCCGCGAGACCCGAGAACGCGTGGAGGAGCTCCAGCCACGCCGGCTGCTCGAGCGTCAGCGGGCCGTCGGGCACCTGCTGCGAGAGCCCCGGGATGACGACCTTGCTGAGGCAGCGGCCGATCGCTCCCGCGTACGGGGTGACGAACTGCAGCTGGCGCTCGAGCGTCGGCAGCGTCGAGACCGGGTCGTCGAGCAGGCGCACGAGGCGCGGCAGCTGCCCCGGGAGCGCGGTCGTCGCGACCTGGGTGAGCGCGCGGTTCACGGCCGGGGTCTGGCGCGGGAGCTCGCGCAGCGTCGGGCGCAGGTCGACCGCGAACCGCTCCAGCGACGGAAGCACGCGATCGAGCGCCGAGAGGGAGTCCGGCGCGCCCTGCAGGAGCCGCTCGGCGGCGGGCACGGCGGCCCGCAGCTGGGCGTCGCTGGACGCCAGCGTGCCGATGACGCGGCGGTAGCCGGAGACGATCTCCGCGAGGTCCCGCGGGTTGCGTGCCAGCTGACGCGTCAGCCCGGACGCGTCGCGGAGCGCGGCGCCGAGGTCGCCCGGCCGCTGCCCGCGCAGGCTGCGCGCCGTGACCTCGACCGAGCGCAGCGAGCGGTCCAGGGCGCGCGTCGCGCTGCGGAAGCCCGCGACCCCCGAGTCCGCAGCGCCGACCGGACCGAGCCCGGCGGCGAGGTCGCCGGTGAGCTGGCTGAGCCGGTCTCGCACCGGGCGGTCGAGGGCCGTGAGGACCTCGTCGAGCTGGACGACGCGGGCCGTCAACCGCGACGGGACCGTGTCCCCGTCCCGCAGGGGCGCGGCGGCCGCGCTCCCGGCGGAGACGTCGAGGTAGAAGTTGCCCTCGAACGGGAGCCGCGGACGGACGGTCCAGCGGTCCTGCGCACGCAGCACCGGTGCGTCGGACTTCAGCCGCACGGTGACGAGCGCCTGCCCGTCGGACGCGTGGGCGATGTCGGTCACGCGTCCGACGTCGAGCCCGGAGACGCGCACCGGGTTGCCCTTGCGCAGCTGCGAGGAGTCGCGGAGCGTCACGTGGACCGTCGAGCCGCCCTGGAAGAGCGACTGACGCCCGAAGGCGTAGACGAGCACGGCGGCGAGGCCGACGACGACCACCACGGCAGCGATCAGCGGGCCGCGGGCGCCGCCGCGCAGGCCCTGCTTGGGTCGAGCGGTCACGGCTTCACGCTCTCGGGGATCGGGTCGAAGAGCCCGGCGGCGCGCGCCTGGCGCGTCATCTCCGGATCGACGGTCGTCTCGACGTGGGAGCGGCTCTGGAGCCCGGGCGGGTTGGTCAGCGACTGCCGGTCGAACGAGAAGGGCTCGTTCCCGGCCTCGCACTCCTGGGCGTTCTGCTTCGGCGTGTAGTTCAGGTGCAGCCCCGGCAGCTTCTCGCCGTTCTGGAGCATCTCGATCGGGCTCGAGCCGCCGAGGGACTTGAGTCGCACGCCGATGACCGCCGGCCCCTCGCCGAAGCCGTTGTCGCCGAACACCGAGGTGATGTTCTGCGCGAAGACGGCGATCGAATTGCAGTACTCCTGCGCATCGGCCGAGGCGGCGACCACGGGCTCGGCGGCCACGAAGGTGTCGCCGAGCTTGCGGACGAGACCGTCGACCTGCGGACGCTCCGCGAACACGCGCAGCGCCTCTCCGGCGGCACCGAGTCGCGGGGATGCCGGACGGAAGGCGCGGAACGCGCCGGTGGCGTCGCGGAACACGTCGTTCAACGCCGTGAGGCCCGCCGGCAGGCGCAGCGCGGCGGGGCGCAGGCGCGCCGAGACGCCGGCGAGATCTTCGAGCGCCGGACGCAGCCGGGCGAGCGCCGCCGTCGTCGTCGCCGCCGTCCCGGGCAGGCGGTCGATCGTCGCGCCGAGCGCGGGCCGGCTGCGCGAGAGCGCCGCGAAGGTGCGGCTCGCGCCGGTCACGCCGCGCTCCAGCGCCGGCCGCTCCGCGGAGAACGCCCCGACCAAGCGGTCGTAGCTGCTGATCGCCGGGCCGAGTCGCGTCGCGGGATCCGCGAGGTTGTCGGCCACCAGCCGGAGCGGCTCCAGCAGTCGCCGCGTGAGCGACACCGTCTCGCCGAGCGCGGCGCCGCGACCGACGAGCCCGTCGCCGAGCGCCGTGATCGTGCCCTGGACGCTGCGACGCGTCCGCCGGTCGAAGACGTCGAGCAGGTCGGTCAGCTCGACCCGCTCGCGGGCCTGGCGCAGCGGCAGGGTCTCGCCGTTCTCGAGGGAGCGCGACGACCGGCCCGGCACGATGTCGAGGTACGTGGCCCCGAGCACCGAGGCAGGACGGACGGACACGGTGGAGTCGACCGGGATGCGCTGGGCGTCGGCCGGCAGCTTCACCTCCGCCCAGGCCCGGAGCCGTCCGGTCGGGTCGTCGGCCGACGGCGAGACCGCCCCGACCTTCTCGACGAGGCCGACGCGCATCCCGGCGATCCGCACCTGGCTGGCGCGCACGAGGCGGTTCGCGTCGGGCAGCTCGACCCGGAACGTCCGGTACTCCTTCAGCGGCAGACCGGAGTTCGCGCCGTACGACACGTAGACGGCGACGAGCAGGGCGGCGATCGCGATCGTCCCCACGAGAGCCATCGCACGGTCCGGGGACGACCGGCGGCGACGGGCGGATCGGGGTCGGCGGACGGGTCCGGTCATCGCTTCGGCAGGAGACGGTCGAGGACGGTCTGGAGGCCGCGTGCCGTGCGCTCGGGCAGCGCGTCGACGAGCGCCCCCGGATCGTCGGCGAGGCGGCGGGCGCGGGCGTCCGAGGGCAACGACGGATCGTTGCTCGGGATCTGCCCCTTGCCGGGCGCGTTGAACTTGGCGCTGCAGCCCGGGGCGTCGTTCTGCACGATGCAGCGCAGATCGAGGTTCACGTTGATGCTCGCCGCGTGCCCGACGGAGTCGTACGTCGCGGTCGCCGTCGACAGCGCGTAGAAGATGTCCTGGAGGAACTCCAGGCCGCCCGCCTCGCGGGTCGTCTCCAGCAGCCGACGCGCCTGCGCGGCGCCGGAGCTCGCCCGGCCGGTGGACCGCGTCAGCTCCTGCACCAGGGGGGTCGCCGGGACGGCGGCCTTCCGGAGCTCGGCGACGGCGGGCCGGAAGCCGCGCAGCGCGGGGAGCCCCTGCTGCGCGAGCGGACCCGCGAGATCGGTCAGGCGCCGCAGCTGCGGGGCGGACGCCCGCAGGGCCTCGGCGGTCGGCGTGAGGCGCGAGCCGACGTCGTCGAGGCTGGCGAGCGATGTCTGCGCCTGACGCAGCAGGGCCGGGAGCCGCTGGACGCCCCGCTCGAGGGTCGCGCGACGATCGGCCGTCAGCTCGGTGACGTCCGCCGCGCGGGCGATGAACTGCTCCACGTCGCGCGAGCGGCCGGCCAGCGCGGCGAGCACGTCGTCGGTGCTGACGATCGCGCGGTCCAGGGCCTGCTGCTGGGCGCCGACGACGGCGAGCATCCGCCGCGTGTCGGCGAGCGCCGGGTTCGCACGGCGCAGCAGCGCGTTCAGGTCCTCGCCGCGACCGGCCGCCGCGATGCCGAGCTCGGTGAGGATCGCGTGGATCCGCTGGTCGACCGGCAGCGGGAAGGTGTCGAGCACGTCCTGCAGCTGCACGGAGGCCGACGTCCGCGCCAGCGGCACCGTCGGGAGGTCCCCGACGCGGCGGAGCTCGGGACGCCCGGGCGTCCCGGTCTCGCACTGGATGAAGCTCTCGGCGATGAAGCCCTCCGGCAGGATCTTGCAAGAGGCGTCGTCGCGGAAGGGCCCGAACTCGGGGTCGACCTCGAGGACGAAGCGCGCCTTGTTCGCGCGGGTGACGACGACATCGTCCACGCGCCCGACGCGCGCGCCGGCGACCTTCACGAGCTGGCCGGGCACGATGCCCTGCGCGGTGTCGAACTCCGCCGCGAAGCGGTACCGCTGCTCGTGGTCGCCGCCGCGGGCGACGAGGGCGACCCCGACGACGGCGAGCAGAAGGACGAGCGCCACGACGAGCCGCCGCATCACTTGCCTCCGCCCGTGATCGCCGAGATGCCGCCGTCGTCGCCGGGCGCGCGGGCCGGCAGGTCGAACTTCTGGCTGCGCTTGTCGCCGACGCACGTCGTCGAGTCCTTGCAGAGCGCCGACGGGCTGTTGACGAGCCCGGACATGTTCATCGACGGGTCGCAGAGCCCCTCGCGCGGCATCCACGGGTTCGAGCCGTCGGGCGCGGGCGGCGCCGAGCCACCCGGGCACCGGGCGTTCTGCTTCTGCGTCGCGTTGAACAGTCCCGGGATGAGCCCGCCGGTGAGGTCCGTCAGGCCCGGGATGATCGGGGCGAGCGCGCCGCCCAGCAGCGACTGGATGCTCTGGACGAACTCGATCCGCAGGTAGTGGCCCTGGCCGTTGTAGCCGCCGGAGCCGATCGTCAGGAGGCCGTTGAGCACGCCCAGCAGGAAGTCCGAGCCATAGAAGCGCGTGGCCTCGAGGATCGGGGTGGCGTCCTTCATCGCGGTGCCGAGGGCACGCACGCCATCGACCGTCGGTTGCTCGAGCGCCGGCACCCCGTCGAGAGCGGTCTTGAGCTTCGGGAGCAGCTCGCTCGTCTGCCGGACCACGGGCGTCAGACGCGTCAGCGCCTTCGGGAAGCGCCGCAGCGCGAGCGGCAAGCCACGCTGCGACGCCGGCACGAGGCGGAGCGTCGGGCGCAGCTCCTCGACCGTCTGCGCCGTGCGGCCGAGCGTGCCGCCCGCCTGACGCAGGACCGCCGGGGCCTGGGCGAGGACGCGCTGCAGGGACTCGCGCTGGCTCGCCAGCGCGCCGAACGCGACGGCGGTGTCCGCGACGGCCGCGTCGAGGTCGCCGCGGCGGCTCGCAATGGCCTCCAGCGACGTCGCACCGGTGGTGATGAGTCGCTCCAGCGCAGGCCGCTGCGCGGCGAGCTCGCTCGCCAGGCCGTTCACCTGGAGCAACGCCGGGTTGAGCTTGCCGAGCATCCGGTTGAACGCCGGAGCGCCGGAACCGGCGTAGATCGCCGCCCCGTCGGCGAACAGCTCGCGGAGGTGCCGGCGCTCGTCGGGACCGACGGCGCTGAGGATGGCGTCGAGGTCGACGATCCCGCGCGTGTCGACCGCGGGCAGGACCGCCCCATCCGCCAACGCGGGCCGGTTCTCCGGCCCCGGCGTCAGCGCGACGTACCGGTTGGTCAACGTGGCCTGCCCGACCGCACGGATCTGCGCCCGGGTGCCCTCGTTGAGCGGCACGAAGTCCTTGTCGGTGATCCCGAGCTGCAGGTCGGCCTGGCCGTCGTCGCTGATCGAGATCCGGTCGATCTGGCCGATCTTCACGCCGCCGACCTGCACGAGTCCGCCCTGCACGAGCTGCCCGGCGTTCTGGAAGCGGACGTGGACCTTGTAGTCGCTGCCGCCGGAGAACGCCAGCAGGTACACGAGCCCCGCCACCACGATGGCCAGGCCCGCGACCACCAGGGTCCGGACGTTGCGGGTCCGCCGCGCGTGGCGGCCCTCGATCGTCATCGGCTCCACGTCAGCCGCCGATCGGGAGTCGCGGGCGGGCGGGGACCAGATCGACCTGG
>NZ_JAXAVX010000021.1:0-37737 GCF_033949425.1 Patulibacter brassicae
GGGTCGCGGCGCGCAAGCGGGCCGCGGTGGAGCGCCGACGCGGGGCCGCCGCCCGCGAGGACGCCGGGCGGCGCGGCGCGGCGCAGGGCCCTCGGCCGGCGAGCCTCGCCGCCGAGGTCGCCCGGATCGGCTGACCGTCGGGACGACGGCGCGGCGGACCGGCCGCACGTCGGGACGGCGGCGTGCCGGTCATCGGCCGCGAGGCGACCCGAGGATCGGCGGGTCCAGGCTCACGCCCGCGGTCGCCCGCGGCCCTCGTCCGCGCCGAGGTCCGCGACGAGCACCCGACCCGGGACCCGCGCGATCCGCCGCCCGAGCCGTCCCAGCGGCGCGTCGGCGGCGTCGACGACGCGCGGGCCGACGAGCGCGCGGCGCCGACCGCGGTAGGTCACCGACCCGCCGTCCTGGGCGAGCAGGTTGCGGACCCAGTCGCTCCGCTCGCCGTAGAAGAGGATCACGGCGAGCCCGTCCGGCACCGGCCAGGCGACGACGGGCGTCAGGTACCCGCGACCGCTGCGCCGGCCGCGGTGGTGGATCACCGCCCACGGCGGCAGGCGCCAGGCCCAAGCGCCCTGGATCCGGTTCGTGACGTGCGTGTTCCAGCGGGCGACGGCGCGGGGGACGATCATCGCCCCGATCCTCTCGTCTTCCGGCCCCGCTGTCGATGGCGTCCATCGCGCGGTCCGCCCTCCGAGGGCGGCCGCCCCGGGTCCGGCCCACGAGCCGCCCGGCGGCGCGCCGAGAGGGTCCGGGCTCGGCGGCCCCGGGTCCTCCGCGCCGCGTCGCGGATCAGCGGCCCGTGGCGCGCAGGTACGTCGCGCTCGCCTCGACGCGGTTCGCCGCGCCGAGCTTGCGCAGGATCCGCGCGACGTGCGACTTCGCGGTGCCGACGCTGATGACGAGGCGATCGGCGATCTGGGCGTTCGTCGCCCCGCCCGCGACGAGCGAGAGCACCTCGCGCTCGCGGCGCGTCAGCGGGGAGAGCGGCGAGGCGGCCTCGGGCGGCTCGGCGAGGATCGCGCGGGCGGTGCTCGCCGCACCGGTGCCGTCGTGGATGCCCCCGACGAGGTCGACCTGCAGGTCGACGTACTCGTCGACGGCGGCGACCGCCTGCGCGACGAGCCGTCGGACCTGGGCGCTCTGCGCGCGCAGCCGCTCGACGAGCTCGAGCCGCTCGATCACCGAGCCGAGGCCCTCCGCGAACCCCCACAGGACGTCGCGGTCGAACTCGTCGACGGCGTCGGGGTCCTGCGGCCGGGAGACGCCCTTGTCGGCGTGGACGAACCCGATCACGCGCCCCTCGGGCATGATCGGCGCCGCGACGTAGGACCAGGTCCCGTACGGCCGCACGAGCGGCTTGTACGTCGCCGGGTGGCTCTGCGCGTCGTGGACGACGATCGGGCGCCGGCGGCGGATCATCTCCGTCTCGAGGATCTGCTCGTGGAGCTGCGCGGGGTGCTCGCGGCTGTAGGCCAGCAGGCGGGCCGCCCGCTCGGGGTCGCCCCGGTGGTAGAAGGCCTCGGCGACCATCTCCGACCCGGCGACGCGGAAGACGACGACGCGGTCGAAGTCGCAGGCCTCGGCGACCGCGGCGGGCGCGCCGCGGATGATCGCCTCGACGGACCCCTTGTCGCGCAGGCGCCCGACCGCCTCCTGCACGCGGACGAAGTGGTCCAGCCGCCGGGCGACCTCCGCCTCGACGAGCTCCTCGCGACGGTCCGCCAGGGCGACGAGCTCGCGGCAGTCCGCGACGACGTCGTCCTGCCCGTCGGCACGCTCCTCGATCCGCGCGAGCAGGTCCCGCATCGCCTCGCCCACGCGCTCGCGGCCGTCGCCCACCGCCTCACGCGTCACCGCGCGCCCCCGTCCCCGCATGGGGCGACACTAGCCCCCGCCCGCCCCGCCGTCCGGGGCCCGGTCAGCCACGGTCGACGGCTCCCGCCCGCGCGGGCGACCCCGCGCGACCCGCCGGCCGGCCGGGGTCCTCGACCGGCGGCAGGTCCTCCGCGCGGGCGAGCGCCGGCAGGTCGGCGGCCGGCTCGCCGGCCTGCCAGCGGTGCAGGCCCAGGCGCTTCATCGCGAGGTACTTCGCCCGGCCGTGGGCGTTGCCGGCGTACCAGACGAGGTGCGCCGACAGGGGGAAGCTCGCGTTCCAGAAGGTGTCCGGCGTCGGGTCGCGCGGGCGCGGGTCCACCGGCAGCTCGACGTCGGCCCCCACCCAGCCCTCGCCGTCGCCGTAGGAGAGGCGCGCGAGCGGGACGCCGTCGGCGTCGCAGATCTGCGTCTCGCCGAGGCAGGCCGAGCGCCACGACAGGCCGGGCGCCAGCGGCGTGGCCATCGTGAAGTCGCCGACGTGCGAGGGATGGACGACCGGCACGCCGAGCATCCGCGCCAGGCGCGGCGGGGTCTCGCGGCAGTACTGCGTCAGGAGGTGGTTGTCGCGATCGCGGAACCACGCCGCGGTGAGCTTCCAGTCCGGGACCCCCGGGAAGTGCATCCCCCCGACGACCATCCGCGCGCCGCCGGCCCGCAGCCGGCGAACGGTCCGCGTGCGCCCCCACTCCCAGCCGTTCGCGCAGCCCAGCACGCCGAGCGAGGTCCGCATGATCCCCGGGTCGACGCCCGGCGCGTAGTAGTTGTGCTCCCAGAACGACGGCTGGTCCTTGTCGTGCAGGTGGACGTCGCCGCCGGGCTCGCAGAGGGCGTACGTGCCGCGCGCGTCCTCGCCGCGCACGGCGATGAAGCCACCCCCGACGAGGCAGTCGTGGCGCCGCGCGAGCCGGCGCAGCAGGGCGAGCGGCTCGCCGATCAGCGGCCGGGCGACGGTCCGCATCCGCCGGTCGTAGAGGTTCGGCGTCGTCATGCTCTCGGGCAGGCAGACGAGCTGCGGGGCGTGCTCGGCGACCGCGGCGTCGACGAGCCGCTCGATCCGACGGAGGTTCGCCTCGACCTCGCCGAGAGCGAGGCGGGGCTGGATGGCCACGACGCGCATGTCAGCGGTCCTCCGGCCGGTGGCGGGCGACGATCGCCGCGGCGTCCACGCCCGCCGGCAGGACGCCGAAGGCCGCGGGCGGCGGCGCGTCGAGCCGCGTGGCGCAGAACGCGTCGGCGATGGCCGGCGGCGCGCCACGGACGAGGACCGCCGCCTGCAGCGCCAGTGCGATCCGCTGCGTCAGGCCGCGCGGGTCGGCGACGAGGCGCTCCCGATCGGCGACGAGCGACCGCAGGCCCGCGGTCGCCGCGTCGAGCGACGCGCTCGCCCCGGCCGCCGCGTCGAGCTCGGCGAGCAGCGCGTCCAGCACGTCGGGGGTCCGCTCGACCGCGCGCAGGACGTCGAGCGCCTGGACGTTGCCCGAGCCCTCCCAGATCGACATGAGCGGCGCCTCGCGGTACGCCCGCGCCAGGCGCGAGTCCTCCATGTAGCCGAAGCCGCCGAGGCACTCCATCCCCTCGCCGGCGTGGATCGGCGCCCGCTTGCAGACCCAGTACTTCAGCGCCGGCGCGGCGATCCGACGGACGAGCTCCGCGCCCGCGTCGCCGGCGCGCGAGCGCTCCGCGAGCCGCACGAGCCACAGCGCGCAGGCGACCGCGGCCTCGTACTCCAGGGCGAGGTCGGCGAGGACCGCGGTCATCACCGGCTGATCGCTCAGCAGGCGCCCGAACGCCGGGCGGTGGTCGGCGTGGTGGATCGCCTCGGCGAGGCCGAGCCGCATGACCGCCGTCGAGCCGAGCACGCAGTCGGTGCGGGTGCCGCCGATCATCCGCATGATCGCCGCGACGCCGCGGCCCTCCTCGCCGAGCAGCGTGCCGCGCGCGTCGGTGAGCGTCACCTCGGCCGTCGGGTTGGAGCGGTTGCCGAGCTTGTCCTTCAGCGCCGTGATCCGGAAGCCGTTCGGCGTGCCGTCCTCCCGCAGCCGCGGCACGAGCAGGCACGAGATCCCGCTCGCGGTCCGCGCGAGGACGAGGAACGCGTCGGACTGCACGGCGGAGACGAACCACTTCTCGCCGGTGAGGAGGTAGCTCCCGTCGGGCTGCGGCGCCCCGACCGTCGTGAGGCCCGAGAGGTCCGAGCCGCCCGAGGCCTCGGTGAGGGCCATGCCGATCAGCGCGCCCTGCTTCTCGTGCGCGGGGCGCTCGGACGGGTCGTAGACGCCGGAGCTCACGAGCGGCTCCCAGAACGCCGCCGCCTCGTCGTCCATCCGCAACGCCGGGACGCAGGAATGGGTCATCGCCATCGGGCAGGTCGAGCCGGCCTCGACCTGGGCGAGCATGAGGAACCCGGCCGCGCGGGCCACGTGCGCGCCCGGGGACGGGTCACGCCAGACCGCGCCGGCGATGCCGTGCTCGACGGCGCGGCGCATGATCGCGTGGTGGCTCGGGTCGAAGGCGACCTCCGCCTCGCCGACGATCTCCGGCGTGCGGCGGTTGCAGGCGTCGCCGTCGTCGATCGCGTCCGCGTCGGCGAACGTGCGCCCCGTCGCGTGGAGGGCGTCGAGCCGGTCGCCGGCGCCCTCCCGCTCGAGCGCCTCGCGCAGCGCGCGATCGCCGGCCAGCAGGTCGCCGCCCGCGCGCCGCGGGGGCGCGCCGGTGCGGGGGTCGAGCTCGGGAGCCACGGTGGTCGCCATGGGCCGATCCAACACCGCGCCGGGGCCCCGCCGATAGGGCGTTGCGGTCGGTCGGCCGACGGATTGCCACCCTTCGGCGCATGGGCGGCGGCGGATCGCGCTGCGAGCGTTGCCCCATGAGCCGCACGGAGCCCGCACCGTCCACCGCCCCGCGACCCCGCGAGCGGGTCGACGTCGTCGTCGTCGGGGCGCGCTGCGCCGGGTCGGCGGCGGCGATCGCGCTGGCCCGCGCCGGCCGGTCGGTGATCGCGATCGACCGGGCCCACTTCCCGTCCGACACGCTCTCGACCCACGCGAACTTCCCGTCGGCGGTCGCCGAGGTGCAGCGGCTCGGGGCGCTCGAGCGGCTGCAGGCCGCGTGCGACCCGCCGCGGGTGCGGCTGGCGCGCGTCGTCGCCGACGGCGTCTGGTGCACGAACCGGTGGGAGGCCGTCGACGGGATCGACTACGCGCAGTCCGTACCACGCGACGTCTTCGACGAGGTGCTCGTGCAGACCGCCCGCGAGGCCGGCGCCGACGTGCGCGAGCGGACGACGCTGCTCGGGCTGCGTTGGCACGAGGGGCGCGTTGCCGGCGTGCGGGTTCGGGACGCCGAGGGCGAGCACGAGATCGACTGCGACCTCGTGATCGGCGCCGACGGCCGGCGCTCCGCGGTCGCCGCGGCCGTCGGCGCGGACCGCCCGTACCGCGGGTCGCTGCCCGAGCGCGGCTGCGTCTACCGCTACCTCGACGACCCGCTGGTCGGCACGGAGTGGCGCGAGACGATGGTCCAGTTCCGCCAGGCGGCGTCGCACGTGTTCGTCTTCCCCTGCCCCGACGACCGGATGCTCGTGCTGTTCATGGGCACCCGCGAGGACGTCTCGGCGTTCCGCGCCGACCCCGAGGGGATGTGGGAGCGCCGGCTGGCGGAGAACCCGGCCGCGGCGGAGCGCTGCGCCGGCGCGACGAACCCGTCGAAGATGCGCTCGACGACCGACACGTCGGCGTACTTCCGCCGCTCGAGCGGGCCCGGCTGGGCGCTCTGCGGCGACGCGGGGCACTTCAAGGACCCGGCGATCGGGCAGGGGATCCGCGATGCCCTGCGCTTCGGCCGGCTCCTCGGCGAGGGCGTCGCGCCGGTCCTCGGCGATCCCCGCGCGACCGACGCCGCCGCGGCGGCGGTGGAGCGTCGCCGCGACCGCGAGTGCCGCTCGACGTACCACTGGGGCAACAAGGAGTCGCGCATCGGCTTGCCGAGCCCGCTCTTCAAGGAGGCGCTGCGCGCGTTCGACGGGCTGGACGGCGAGCCGTGGCTCGCGCGGCTCTTCGACCGCGGCGGCGCGCTGGGCAAGGCCGGCGCACCGCACCGGATCCTCTCGCCGGCCGTCGGCGCGCGGCTCGCGCTGCGGGCGGCGCTGCGCCGCGGCACCGACCGGCGGGCGCTCGTGCAGGAGGTGCTCGAGGAGCTGCGGGTCGACCTCGACACCCGCCGCGAGGAGCGCGCGGACCGCTTCCGCGACGAGCGCTCGCGCGCCTCGGAGCGGCCCCTGGCCGAGTGGCCGGAGCGGCCGCCGCACCAGCGGTGGAGCCCGGAGCGCGGACGCGCGGCTCCCGCGCCGGGCGCGATGGCCGAGGCGGCCGCTGCGGCGCGACGGTCGGCCGAGCCCACCGGCGACGGACGAGCGCCGGCCCCCAGCCCGCCGGGGGTCGGCGCCGACCACGCGCCCGCCGGCGCGCCGTCCACGACGACCGTCGCCTGAGCGATGACCCGTACCGTCCGCGTCGTCGCCGTCCAGCTCGCCGTCCGCCTCGGGGAGCTCGACGCCAACCGCCGCCACATCGAGGACGTCGTCCGCCAGGCGGTCCGCGAGCACGATCCCGACGTCGTGCTGCTGCCGGAGGTCTCGACGACCCCGAACGTCTGCCACCAGGCGATGCGCGCCTGCGCCGAGCCGGTCGACGGTCCGTCGCTGGCGCTCTACCGGCGGCTGGCGCGCGAGCACGGCTGCACGATCGGCGCCGGCGCGCTGACGATCCGCGGCCGCGACACCCGGAACACCGCGTACCTCGTCGAGCCGGGCGGCCGGGTCCACCTGCACGACAAGGACCAGCCGTCGATGTGGGAGAACCAGTTCTACGCGCCCGGCAACGACCCGGGGATCGCCGAGACGGCGCTCGGTCCGGTCGGGATGGCCAACGGCTTCGAGTGGATCCGCCGTCGGACGGCGGCGCGGCTGCGCGGCAACGTCGGGCTGCTGCTCGGCGGGATGTGCTTCCCGTCGTTCCCCCGCTGGACGCTCACCCGTCGCTGGTTCTGGGAGCGCGACCACGCGACGATGCTGCAGCTCGCGCGGGAGACGCCGGGCCGGATGGCGCGCCTGCTCGGCGTGCCCGCCGCGCACGCCTCGCACGTCGGCGACATCACGATGCGGACGCCGATGCTGGGCGGGATCGCGTGGCCGACGATCATGGTCGGGGAGACCCAGATCACCGACGCCGACGGCACGATCCTCGACCGCCTGACCTACGAGGACGGCGAGGGCTGGGTCGCCGCCGACGTCGCGGTGGAGGACGAGCCCCGGCCGCGCGACCCCCTGCCCGGCACGTTCTGGACGACGTCGCTGCCCGCGAGCGTCCACGCCGTCTGGCACGTGACGAACCTCCACGGCCGCGCGAGCTACGCGCTGCGCAAGGCGCGCGGGACGCACCCGTGGCAGGAGGACGCGGGCCTCGGTGCCGACCTGCAGCCGCCGCTGCCGCTGGCCGTCGAGGCGCTCGAGCGGGAGCGGGTCGGGGCGGCCTAGGACCGCGGCCGGCCGCAGCGCGGACCCGTTGCCGGATCGACGCGGGACCGGCACACTCGGTGTGCCGGTCCTGACGAGAGCAGGCAGACGATGGCCCCGATGCGACGCACCTCGATCTTCCTCGACCCGGACGTGGTCGCCGCGGCGCAGCGGGAGCTCGGCACGGCGACGGCGGCCGAGGCGGTGCGGATCGCGCTCGAGCAGGTTGTCGAGCGTGGTCGTCGTCCGCGCCGGTGGAGCGATCTGCCGCCGCTCGAGCTCACGCGCGAGGACCTGCGGAAGATGCGCGGGGACCTGCCCGACGACCCCTCGTGACCGCGCTGGCCGACACCTCGGTCTGGGTCGCCGCCTTCCGCCGTCGGGACGATCAGCTCCTCGCTGCAGCGGCCGACGGAGACGTCTGCGTCTGCCCGCCCGACGTGCTCGAGCTGCTGGTCGGGTTGCCGAGCCCGGGGGCGGTGCGCGCATGGCGCCGCTACCTCGCCGATCTGCCGTCCGTGGCGCTCGACGAGCAGGTCGCCGGACGCGCCGCGGAGGTCGTCGAGCTGCTGGCCGGACGCGCCGGAGGCCAGCACCGCGCGACCCCGGCGCCCGACCTGCTCATCGCCGCCTGCGCGGAGGTCGCCGGCGTCCCGCTGCTGCACGACGACCGGCACTTCGAGCGGATCGCCGCCGTCACCGGACAGGACGTCCGGCGCGTCCCGGCCTGACGGCGGACGCGCAGGCTGGGGCCCGCGACGGTCTCACTCGAGGTTCGCCATGACGTGCTTGATCCGCGTGTACTCCTCGAGCGAGTACTGCGAGAGGTCCTTGCCGTAGCCGGACTCGCCGAAGCCGCCGTGCGGCATCTCCGAGAGGTACGGCAGGTGGTCGTTGATCCACACGCAGCCGAAGTCCAGCTCGCGCGTGGCGCGCAGCGCGGCGCCGACGTCGCGGGTCCAGACGGACGAGGCGAGGCCGTAGACGGAGTCGTTGGCCCACGCCAGCGCCTGGGTCTCGTCGGCGGCCCGCTGGACGGTCACGACGGGGCCGAAGACCTCCTGCTGGACGATCTCGGCGTCCTGCGCCGGACCGGCGACGACCGTCGGCTCGACGAAGTACCCGCGGCGCCCCCAGCGGCTGCCGCCGGTGAGGACCCGGGCGCCGTCCGCGACGGCGCGGTCGACCATGCCGAGGACCTTGTCGCGCTGGCCAGCGGAGATCACCGGACCGAGCTCGATCCCCTCGACCGCCTGGCCGGCGTCGTCGAACGGCTCCCCGATGACGAGCGACTCGACGGCGGGGACGAGCGCCTCGAGCAGCCGGTCGTGGATGCCCGGCGTGGCGATGACGCGACAGGCGGCGGTGCAGTCCTGGCCGGCGTTGTAGAAGGCGCCGACCTTGATCCCCTCGACGACCTTCTCGAGGTCCGCGTCGTCGAGCACGACGACCGGCGCCTTGCCGCCGAGCTCGAGGTGCGTGCGGGCGAGCGTGTCCGCCGCGGCGCGGGCGATCGCCTTGCCGGTCCGGACCGACCCGGTGAGCGACACGAGCCGCACCGCCGGGTGGGTGACGATCCCCTCGCCGACCGGCGAGCCGTGGCCGGTGAGGACGTTGAACGTCCCCGGCGGCAGCAGGTCGGCGACGAGCTCGGCGTAGCGGACGGTCGTCGACGGCGTGAGCTCGGACGGCTTGAGGACGACCGTGTTGCCGGCCGCCAGCGCGGGCCCGATCTTCCAGATCGCCATCGCGAGCGGGTAGTTCCACGGCGTGATCTGCCCGACGACGCCGAGCGGCTCGCGGCGGACGAACGACGTGTAGCCGGCCGCGTACTCCCCGGCGGCCTTGCCCTCCAGCGTGCGGGCGGCACCCGCGAAGAACCGCAGGTGGTCCCCGCAGAGCGCGAGCTCCTCGCGTGCGCAGTCCAGCGGCTTGCCGGCCTCGCGCGCCTCGAGCAGCGCGAGCTCGTCGAGGTGGCCGTCCAGGCGGTCGGCGAGCGCCAGCAGCGCGGTCTGGCGCTCGGCCGGGGTCGTGCGGCCCCACTCGCGGAACGCGCCCGTCGCCGCCTCGACCGCGCGCCGCACGTCCTCCGCGTCGCCGAGCGGGGCGCGGGCGACGACCTGCTCCGTCGCGGGATCGAGGACGTCCTCCAGCACCCCGGTGGTCGCCTCGACGGCCGCGCCGCCGACGACGTTGGGCAGGACGGTGACCTCGGACTGGGTGTCGATCGGGCTCATGGGACTCGTGGGTCGTGGGTCCGCGTCGGACGGGACGGCGGGCGGGTCAGGCGGCGGCGCGGTACGCCTCGAGCGCCTCGGCGACGGCGGGGACGGTGATCGCACCGTCGCGCACGTTCAGCCCGTCCCGCAACCCCGGGATCCGCTCGAAGGCGCCGTCCGGTCCGTGGTCGGCCAGCGCCAGGACGTAGGGCAGCGTCGCGTTCGTCAGCGCGCGGGTCGAGGTCGCCGGCACGCCGCCGGGCATGTTCGCCACGCAGTAGTGCAGGACGTCGTCGACGAGGTAGGTCGGATCGTCGTGGGTCGTCGGCGTCGACGTCTCCGCGCACCCGCCCTGGTCGATCGCGACGTCCACGATGACCGCGCGCGAGCGCATGTCGGCGAGCATCTCGCGGGTGATGAGCTTCGGCGCCGCGGCGCCCGCCACGAGCACGGCGCCGATCACGACGTCCGCGCGCGAGACCTCCTCGCGCAGGGTCAGCGCGTCGCTCATGAGCACCCGCGCCCGGCCGTCGAAGAAGGCCTCCAGCTCGATCAGGCGGTCGATCGACCGCTCGAGGATCGTGACCTCGGCGCCCATCCCGACCGCCACGCGCGCGGCGTTCGTGCCGACCACGCCGCCGCCGATCACGACGACCCGCGCCGGCGCGACGCCCGGCACCCCGCCGATCAGCACCCCGCGACCGTCCAGCGGCGCCTGCAGGAAGTACGCCCCGGCCTGCGCGGCGAGGCGGCCGGCGACCTCCGACATCGGCGCCAGCAGCGGCAGGCCGCGGCCGTCCCTCCCGGTGACGGTCTCGTAGGCGATCGCGGTCGTCCCGGACGCCATCAGCGCCTCCGTCAGGCGCGGTGCGGCGGCGAGGTGCAGGTACGTGAAGAGCGTCGCGTCGCCGTTGAGGCGCTCGTGCTCCGGCGCGATCGGCTCCTTGACCTTCAGCAGCAGCTCGCTCTCGGCCCAGACCCGCTCGGCCCCCTCGACGATCCGGGCGCCGGCGGCGACGTAGGCGGAGTCCGCGAAGCCGGACCCCTCCCCCGCGCCGGCCTGCACGAGCACGTCGTGTCCCCGGTCGGCCAGCTCGTGGGCCCCGGCGGGCGTCAGCGCGACGCGCCGCTCCGCGGGCTTGATCTCGGTGACGACGCCGACGTGCATGTCAGTCCTTCGTGGCCTCGAGTGGCGCGCCCGCCACGACGCCGCCGCGGCGGTCGTCGAAGCGACGCAGGTGCTCGCCGGCGTCGGCGAGCACCTCGCCGAGCCGGTCGACGATCTCGTCCAGCAGCGCCGCGTCGGCGATCAGCGGCGGGGCGATCTGCACGACCGCGTCGCCGCGGTCGTCGGCGCGGGCGATGAGGCCGGCCTCCAGCAGCCGACCGGGCAGGAAGCCGCGCAGCAGCTCGTCGCGCTGGGCCTGGTCGAGCCGCACGCCGTCGCGCCCGACGAGCTCCGCCGCGCGGAAGAAGCCGGCGCCCCGCACGTCGCCGACGAGCGGCAGCTCGAGCAGGCGCCCCATCGCGCCGGCGAGGTGCCCCTCGAGCGCGCGGACGTGCGGCAGGATCCCCTCGCGCTCGAAGATCTCGATGTTCTTCAGCGCGGCGGCCGCGCCGGCGGGATGCCCGCCGAAGGTGATCCCGTGGCGCAGCGGCCCGGTCGTCGGGGCCGACAGCGACGCCGCGACGTGGTCGCGCACGAAGACCGCCCCGCCGGGCAGGTACGCGGAGGTGATGCCCTTCGCCGTCGTGACCATGTCCGGCACGACGCCCTCGTGCTCGATCCCGAGCCACGAGCCGAGGCGCCCGAAGCCGCAGATGACCGAGTCGGCGACGAGGAGGATCCCGTGCTCGTCGGCGATCCCGCGCAGCCCCGCCCAGTAGCCGGGCGGCGGGACGAGGCAGCCGCCGGCGTTCTGGACGGGCTCGGCGATGATCACGGCGACCTCGTCGGGCCCGGCCGCGGCGACCGCGTCGCGGACCTCCTGGAGCAGCCGGGCGCACCAGGTCGCGTCGTCCTCGTCCGGGCGGCGCCCGCGGAAGGCGTTCGTGTTCGAGACGTGGGTGACGTCGATCGGCGGGGTCCCGAAGCCCTCCTTGTAGCCCGGCACCCCGGTGAACGACAGGGCACCGAGCGTCACCCCGTGGTAGGCGATGTCGCGGGCGATCGCCTTCGTCCGCCGCGGCTGCCCGATCGCGCGGAAGTGCTCGCGGGCGATCTTCCACATCGCCTCGACGGACTCCGATCCGCCGTTCGTCAGGAAGACGTGGTCGAGGTCGCCGGGCGTGCGCTCCGCGAGCTGGTGGGCGAGCTCGATCGCCGCCGGGTGGGCGGTGCCCCAGTTCGTGTTGAACGGCAGCGTCGCGAGCTGCCCGGCGATCGCGGCGGAGAACTCCTCGCCGTGGGAGTAGCCCAGCTGCGCGCAGTAGAGGCTCGAGAGCGCGTCGACGTAGCGGCGCCCGCGGGTGTCGAAGACGTAGGGCCCCTCGCCCCGCTCCAGCACGAGCAGCTCCCGCTCCGACGCGCCGCGCGGATCGGCGAACGCGGTGCCGTGCCTCGTGAAGTGGAGGAGCAGGTGGTCCCGCGCGCGGTCCTGGAGGAGGGCGTGGTCGGCGGGCGGGGTGGACGTGGGCATCGTCGGGCGGACCTCGGGATCGGCGGTCCACCAGAGCGTGCTCCGCCGCCGCGCCGGCGGCGACGGAGCAGGCCGTCGGAACTCCGTCGTGGCCGACGGACGTTGTGTCGGCGCGCCTACACGGACTTCGACACGACCGTGCGGCCGACCGTGACGCGCACGGTGAGCTTGCGACCGCGGACGACGCGCACGCCACGGATCGTCACGGTCTTCGCGCGCTTCGCCTTCGCCGTGCCCTTGCGCGTCTTCAGCGTCCTCGTGCCGCGCCGGACGCGGACCGCGTAGCGGCAGGCCTTCGCGCAGCGGAAGGTCACCGTCACGGTGCGGCCGCGCCGCCGCGCGCGCGTGATCGTCACGGCCTTCGCCGGCTTCGCGCCCTTCCCGTCGTCCGGGCGCTTGCCGTCGTCGGGCTGCTTGCCGTCGTCGGGCTTCGGGCCGTCGTCGGGCGCCTTGCCGTCGTCGGGCGGCGTCGCGCCCACGGTGTAGCCGGAGGAGGTCGGCAGCCCGCCCTTCTCGGCCACGAGCCGCACGTCCTGCAGCTGGCACGGGCCGCTGCCGATCGCGTCGACCCGCGCGATCCGCAGGCCGCTCTGCCCGGCGAGCGCGACGAAGCGGCCGTCGGGGGAGATCGCGGCGCTCGCGGCGCCGCCGCGGTAGAGGTCCTTGCCGTCGTCGGGCAGCTCGCACCACGCGGTGGCCTTCGCGGCGGGCGGCGCCTGGCCGTCGAGCTCCGCGAGCACGAACCGGCGGCTGCCGAGGCCGATCACCGCCCGCCGTCCGTCGCGCGCCAGGTCGACGGTCTGGCCACCCTCGCCGGGGATCGGCTCCCAGAGCGCGAAGTCGAAGCGCTCGCCGCCCTGCTCGGAGAAGAGGCTCTCCGCGTTCGAGGCGAGCAGGCGATCGCCGTGCCAGCCGGCGAAGCTCGCGCCCTCGACATCGATCGCCGGGACCGGGGCGAGCGCGTCCTGCGGGTTGATGATCGCCAGGTGCGGCTTCGGCGAGCTGTAGATCCCGGTGTGCTCGAGGTACGTGTACGCGAGCAGCCGCCCGTCGCGGTGCATCTGCACCGAGAGCGGGCCGGTGTTCAGCCCGACGGGGCCGTGCTCGGGCAGCGCGTTGCGCACGGTCCGTCCGTCGCGGCCGATCCAGAGCAGGTCGGGGGCGAAGACGTCCTTGAGCTTCGCGATGACGGTGACGTTGCCCGCGTCGTCGGCGACCGGCAGCGTCGGGTAGGCGTTCTCGTCGCCGTGGCTGATGAGCTCGCTGCGGCTGCCGTCGGCGTTGACGAGATGGACGTCGTAGCCGTCGCGGTAGGCGAACGAGTCGGCGGCGGCGGGCGTCGCGGCGGCGGCGGTCAGCAGGACCGCGAGCGCGGCGGCGCGCGCCGGGGTGTGGATGCGTGGCATGGGTCGGGTCGGGTGGGTCGGGGGTGGAGCGCCGAGGGGCCCCGTGGGAGCCCCGCCGGGCGAGGTCGTCCGACCGGGCCCGCGCGCGGCCGGGGGGCGGGTCAGCGCAGCGGGTAGACGGCGCTGCGGCGGGCACCGGAGGAGCGGACGGTCAGGCGCATCACGGCGGTGCCGGCCGCGACCGCCCGTCGCGCCTTCGCGCTCAGCGGCACGCGGAGCGTGCTCGCCCGCCCGGCACGCAGCGCGCGGGTCCGACGCGCGAGCGGCGTCACGTGCGGCTTGCCGGCGCGCTGACCGAAGACGCCGATCAGCGCCTCGACGGTGCAGCGCCGCGAGCAGCGGACGGTCGTCGACGCGGACCGCGCGCCGGGCGCCACCGCGGGCGCCTTGCGCAGCCGGGCGGGCCCGAGGCGCGTGCCCGCGGCCGGCGCCTTCGCCGGCTCGGTGGTCCGCCGCCAGCGCTCGAAGGTGACGGTGCCGGTCCAGGTCGCCACGCAGCGGGTCGAGGAGGCCGGGTCGTAGCCGGGGCACGCCGTCCCGACGGCGCGCTGCTCGAAGCGGGTCTGCACCCGCTCGCCCGTCACGACGCGCGCGGTGAGCAGCGGCGTGATCCCGGGCTGGGTCATCCCCGGCTCGGTGACCGTCGAGGGGGCGATCACGATGTCGGGCACGGCGTCGCGCGCGCACGACGTCGTGATCGCGAAGCCGACCGTCGGGACGAGCGCCGGCCCGCCGAGCGTGCGGCCGACGACGACGAAGCCCTCGACCCGGCCCGCGACCCCGCGGCAGCTCTCCGCCGTGCCGTCGGGGGCGGTCGAGAGGACCGCGGCGTTCCCCTCCGCGGCGCCGCGGACCTGCTTGGCGACCGGCGCGACGAGCACCCCGGGCGCGGGCGGGACGGTCGGGTCGTCACCGGCGGCCCCGCGCAGCAGGCCGTCCTGGGCGACGACGTCGGGCCCCGCTCCCTGCCAGCGGTAGGTCGCGGCCGTCGTCGAGCTCGAGCCCTCGCTCGCCCGGACGTGCTCGTAGGCGACGGTCAGGTCGATCCGGGTCCGGTAGTCCTCGACCAGGACGTCGCCGGCGGCCCCGGCGGGCACCGCCGTGGCCGCGACGACCGCGGTCGCCAGCAGGCCGGGCGCGACCGTCCGGAGGAGGGCGTGGAGGGGCATGCCACGACGCTAGGCCGCGTCGCGCACGCCGAGAACGGCGGAACGTCTCCGGTGCCTGCGACCTTCGTCGGAGCCGCCGCGGCCCCGGCCGGGACTCAGCCTGGATCCGAACTCAGTCGCCGCCGGCGCCGGGGACCACGAGCCCGCTCTCGTAGGCGTAGACGACCGCCTGGACGCGGCTGCGCAGGCCGAGCTTCGCCAGGATGCTCGTGAGGTGCGTCTTCACGGTCGCCTCGGCGAGGAAGAGCGCGGCGGCGATCTCCGCGTTGGACCGGCCCGCCGCGAGCTCGCGCAGGACGTCGAGCTCGCGCGGCGTCAGCGCGTCGAGCGCCGGGCGCAGCTCGGGGCGCCCGGACCGCTCGACGTGCTGCTCGATCAGGCGGCGGGTGATGCCGGGGGCCAGCAGCGCCTCGCCGCGCGCGACGGTGCGCGCCGCCTCGGCGAGCCGGTCCGGCGCGCCGTCCTTCAGCAGGAAGCCGGCGGCGCCCGCCCGGAGCGCCTCCACGACGGCCTCGTCGGCGTCGAAGGTCGTCAGCACGAGCACCCGCGCGCGACTGCCGGCGGCCACGAGCCGCCGGGTGGCGGCGATCCCGTCCAGGCGCGGCATCCGGACGTCCATGAACACGACGTCGGCGTGCGTGGCCAGGGTGACCTCGACGGCCTCGGCCCCGTCGCTCGCCTCGCCGACGACGCGGAGGTCGTCCTCGGCCTCGAGGATCGCCCGCAGCCCCGCGCGGAGCACCGCCTCGTCGTCCGCGAGGACGAGCTTCAGCGGCGGCGCGTCGGAGCGCGGATCGGGGCTCGCCACGGGCCCGATCGTACCGGCGCGCGCCGGGTCAGAACCGCATCCCGCCGCCGCCCGATCCGCCCCAGCGGGTGGTGACGACCTTCTGCCGCGTGTAGAAGCGGAAGGCGTCCTCGCCGTTGGCCGACAGGTCGGCGTCGATCGAGTCGTTCCAGCCGCCGAACGGCATCCACGCGATCGGGGCGGCGACCCCGACGTTCACGCCGAGCATGCCGGCATCGGCCTCGTAGCGGAACCGGCGCGCGGCGGACCCGGACTCCGTGAAGAGCACCGTCGAGTTGCCGTAGCGACTGGCGGCCGCGAAGGCGAGCGCCGCGTCGAGGTCGGGCACGCGGACGACCGCGAGGACCGGCCCGAAGAGCTCCTCCGTCGCGACGCGGTGCTCGGCCGGGACGGCGTCGAGGATCGTCGCGCCGAGGTTCGCGCCGCCGGGACCGGCGTCCGCGGCGCGCCCGTCGAGGACGACCCGCACGCCGTCGCGCTCGGCCGCGTCGATCTCGCCGACGAGCCGCTCGCGGGCCGCGGCGTCGATCACGGGGCAGACGTCGGTGCCCGCGTCGCCGCCCGGGCCGCTGCGCAGCGCGGACGCCGCGTCGCGGATCAGCGCGAGGGAGCGGTCCTGCTCCTCCGCGGTGCCCACGAGGACCGCGACCGAGCCGGCCATGCAGCGCTGCCCCGCCGCCCCGAAGGCCGAGCCGACGACCTGGGCGGGCATGAGCCGCGGGTCGGCGTCGGGCAGGACGATCATCGCGTTCTTCGCTCCGCCGAGGGCCTGGACGCGCTTGCCGTTGCCCGTCGCGCGCGTCGCGACGTGGCGCGCGGTCCGGGCCGAGCCGACGAAGCTGATCGCGTCGATCCCGGGGTGGTCCAGCAGGGCGTTGACCACGTCGTGCGCGCCGTGCACGAGGCTCACGATCCCGGCCGGCAGCTCGTCGATCCCCGCGAGCAGCTGGACGATCCGCTCCGACGCCAGCGGGTCCTGCTCGGAGGGCTTGAGGAGCACCGCGTTGCCGGCCACGAGCGCGTAGGGCAGGAACCAGAGCGGGATCATCACCGGGAAGTTGAACGGCGTGATCGCCGCCACGACCCCGACCGGCTGGCGGTGCAGCTCGGCGTCGACGCCCGTCCCGATGCCCTCGAGCGTCTGGCCCTTCAGGTGGTGCACGCCGCCCATCGCCGCCTCGACCGACTCGATGCCTCGGCCGACCTCGGCCAGCGCGTCGTCGAAGGTCTTGCCCATGTCCTGCACGACGAGGCCCGCGAGCTCCTCGCGGTGGGCGTCCAGCACGTCCCGGAGGCGATAGAGGGCGCGGGCACGGACCTGCGGCGCGGTGGCGCGCCACGCGACCTGCGCCTCGCGCGCGGCGGCGACCGCGCGGTCGACCTCGGCGGCGCCGGAGAGCGGCACGCGCGCGAGCGCCGCCCCGGTCGCCGGGTCGCGGGAGACGCGGTGCTCGTCGGCGAGCGCATCGACCCAGCGCCCGCCGACGAAGGACTGCAGGACGCGGGTGGCGGGCGGAGCGGTGACGTCGGACATGGCGGAGGACTCGGATCGCGGGACGCTGCCCCTCCACGGTGACGCAGCACGGCGTCCCGCCGCGGCGGACGGGCCGTCCCGACCCCGCGGCGCGCGCCCGACGTTCTGTCGGGGAGCGGGCACGGCGGCGCTCGGCCGCTGTGCGACGATCGAGCGCCGGCGGACACGATGACCGACCCCGACGCGCCCACGAGCCCCGCACCGGCGACGCCCCGCCACCACGTGCTGGCGGCGGTGGCGCTCGGCGGCGCGCTCGGCACGCTCGCCCGCGCCGGCCTGGCCGAGGCGCAGGGGCACGACCCCTCGACGTGGCCGTGGGGAACGCTCGTCGCGAACCTCGTGGGCACGTTCCTCCTCGGCTGGTGGACGGTCCGCCTGACCCACGTCCCCGACCTCGACCCGCGGTTCCGGCCCTTCCTCACGACGGGGATCTGCGGTGGCCTGACGACGTTCTCGACGCTGCAGCTCGAGCTCGTGCGGCAGGTCGACGACGGTCGCTGGGCGCTGGCGGCCGGCTACGGCGCGGTGACGCTCGTCGGCGGGCTGCTGACCGCGGTGGCCGGGCACCGGGCGGCGCGCGCCCGGCGCCGGAGCGGGACGAGCGCGACATGAGCGTCCTGCTCTGGTCCGGCGTCGCGGCGCTCGGCGGTGCCGGCGCCGTGCTGCGGTTCCTCGTCGACGCGCGGGTCCGCGCGCGCGTCCCGGGCGCGTTCCCCGCCGGGATCCTCGTCGTCAACGTCTCGGCGTCGCTCGCGCTCGGGCTGGTGAGCGGGCTCGCGCTGTCCCACGACGCGGCGCTGCTGCTCGGCACCGCGTTCGTCGGCGCCTACTCGACCTTCTCGACCTGGATGCTCGACGTGAGCGGCGCCGCCCGCGATCGCCTGCTCGCGGTGGCGGCCGGCAACCTCGTCGGCAGCATGGTCCTCGGGCTCGCCGCCGCCGCGGCGGGGCGCGCGATCGGGCTCGCGCTCGCCTGATGCCGACGACCGGACCGCGTCCCCGACGGGGAGCGCTGGACCGCCGTTCCGACCGAGCGTAGGATCGCGGCATGGGAGAGCGGCGGAGCGGTGGGCCACGTCTGCGCGGGACGGTCGCGGTGCTCGCGGCGCTCGTCCTCGGTGCGGCGCTCTCACCCGCGGCGCGGGCCGCCGAGCCGCTGCGGGTCCCGTGGGACGTCACCGCGTTCGTCGGCGGCGGCGCGAGCCCCGACACGGCCCCGGGGACGAACGACTTCTCCTGCAAGCCGGCGCCGGGCACGCGGCCGGTCGTGCTCGTCCACGGCCTCGCCGGGACCCTCGGCACGAACTGGGCGACGATGGCGCCGCTGCTGAAGAACAACGGCTTCTGCGTCTTCGGCCTCACCTACGGCAAGACGCTCGGGTTCCCGCTGCTGGCCGGCTTCACGCGGATGGAGGACAGCTCCGCCGAGCTCGCGGCGCTCGTGGACCGGGTGCTGCGCAGCACCGGCGCGGACAAGGTCGACCTCGTCGGCCACTCCGAGGGCACGGTCATGCCGCGGTGGTACCTCTCGTTCCGGGGCGGCGCGAAGAAGGTCGACAAGTACGTCCAGCTCACGCCGCTGTGGAAGGGGACGAACCTCGTGGGCCTCGGCGACCTCGCCGACGCCGCGGCCGGCCTCGGCCTGCCCGGGCGGCAGGTCGCCGAGCTGCTGCTCGGGCCGCTCTGCGGGTCGTGCGCGCAGTTCCTGCGCGGCTCGGACTACCTGAGGAAGGTGAACGCCGCGGGCCCCGCGATCCCGGGGATCACGTACACGGGCATCGCCACGAAGTACGACGAGCTCGTCACGCCGTACACGAGCGGCCTGCTCGACGCCCCGAACGTCACGAACGTCGTGCTGCAGGACGTCTGCCCGAACGACCTCTCCGAGCACCTCGCGGTCGCGTACTCCCCGAACGCCGCGCAGCTCGTGCTCAACGCGCTGGCACCGGACCGCGCGCGGAAGGTCCGCTGCGTCGCGATGACGCCCCTGGGCTACTTCGGCCCCGACCCGGGAGTGCGCCTCGATCCGCCGCCCGCGACGCCCGCCGCCGCGACGGACGACCGCGGCCCCGCCGACGCGCCGGTCGTGCGCCCGACCGGATCGGCCGCGCGCTGCCAGGCCCCGCGCCGCCTGACGATCCGCGTCCGTCCGACGAACCGCCCCATCCGCACGGCGACCGTCCGCGTCGGCACGGAGCGCGTGAGCACCCGCCGGGCACCCGGCACCCGCGCCGCGCAGGGCCGCAAGGTCGCCACGGTCGACCTCCGCCGGCGCGCCGGCCGCACGGTCGTCGTGCGCAGCACCGCCACCCTGCGGGCCCGCGATCGTCGCGGCCGCGTCGTCCGGGTCAGCGACGTGCGGCAGTACCGGGTCTGCGCGGCGAGCTGAGGCCCTCCGGCCGGCTCACCGCCGCGCACGCCGCTGGTAGAAGGGGGAGGTGCGCGACGCGCTCCCCCGGACGGTGCGGCTGCCCGACGGCCACCCCGTCGAGATCCGCGCCCTGACGCCCGACGACCGCGAGGCGCTGGCGGACGGGTTCGCGCGGCTCAGCGAGGAGTCGCGCTACCGGCGGTTCTTCGCGCCGATGCCGCGGCTCCCGTCGCGGATGCTCGACTACCTCGTCGACGTCGACCATCACGACCACGAGGCGATCGCCGCCATCGATCCGGTCGACGGGCGCGGGCTCGGCGTCGCGCGCTTCATCCGCGAGCCCGACGGGGACCGGGCGGAGCTCGCGATCACGATCCGCGACGACGCCCAGGGGCGCGGCATCGGGCGCGTGCTGCTCGACGCGCTCGCCGATCGCGCGCGCGAGGAGGGCCTGCGCACGCTGACGGCGTCGGTGCTCGCCGACAACCCGGCGGCGGTCCACGTGATCTCGGACCTCGGCCCCACGGCGCGCCGGTACGAGGGACAGGTCGTCGAGCTCGAGATCGCCCTGCCGGACGCCCCCGGCGCCGGCCCGGTCCTCGGCGAGCTGCTGCGCGGGGCCGCCGCCGGCTCGTTCGTCGTCGTCGGCGGGCTGCTGCAGGCGGTCGCCGCGTGGGCCACGCCGCGGCGCCGCCGCACCGATCCGCGACCCGGCGGGGTGCCGCAGCGGATCGTCGTCGGCACCGACGGGTCGCTGAGCGCGGCGCTCGCGGTCGCCCAGGCGACGGGGCTGGCGGCGGGGGTCGGCGCGAGCCTCCACGTCGTCAGCGCCTACCTCGGCGTCGTGGCGCGCGCGAAGGGGGCGGTGCCCGACGGCCTCTCCGACCTCGGCTGGCTCGTCTCGACCGAGGCGGACGCGCGCGGCGCGGTGGCGATCGGCCGCCGGATCGCGTGGAACGCCGGGATCGAGGCGACGGTCGAGACGCGCCGCGGGGACCCCGCGTCGGTGCTGCTCGCCGCGGCGACCGACCACGACGCCGACCTCCTGGTCGTCGGCAGCAAGGGGCTGCGCGGCGCGCGGCGGTTCCTGCTGGGCGGCGTGGCGGACAAGGTTGCCCGCCACGCGCCCTGCAGCGTGCTGATCGCACGAACGATGTGACGCCGACGCGAACGCCGGCGTCCGGCTCGGAGAGTGCGCTGTCGAAGGTCCCCCAACCCCGGCAGCGCGTGTCCCAGAAGGTCCCCCGCGCCTATACTTGAATGCTCAAGCACCCGAACCGTAGCGCGAAGGCTTCATCGGTGCAACCCAGGACCGACACGTGCCCGACGCTCCCTCCCGACCGGCCCTGGACGCCGCCCGCGCCCAGGCGTGGCGGCGGCTGATGTTCGCCGTCCAGGGCCTCGACGAGGTCCTGGAGCGCCAGGTCCAGCGCGACGGCGGGATGCCGCACGCGTACTACAAGGTCCTCGTCGTGCTCGACGCCGCGCCGGACGGCGAGCTGCGGATGAGCGAGGTCTGCGGTCGCCTGCACTTCTCGCCCAGCCGGCTCTCGCACGCCGTGCGGCGGATGGAGGACGACGGCTGGGTCTCGCGCCGCTCCGACCCCGACGACGGGCGGGCCTTCCTGCTGCGCCTGACCGACGAGGGCCGCGCGCTCGTGGAGCGGATCTCGCCGCGGCAGGTCGCCGAGATCCGGATGCCGGTGATGGGCGCGCTCGACGACGCGCAGGTCGAGCAGCTCGACGCGATCGCCGCGACGATCCTGGACGCGATCGACGGCCTCGCCGCCGACGACTGCTGAGCGCCAGCGCACCGCGCCGGCACACGGATCGTCCAGCGCCAGCCACGGACCGTTGGACGATCTGCCAGCACCACCGCGGTCGCGGGCGGCGATGATGCGGCCACGCGATGACCACGACGCCCGCCCCCGTCGCCGCTCCCGCGCCGCGGATCACCGTCCGCCAGGCGCTCGACCTGCCCGTGCTGCGGCGCGGGATGCCCGACGTGCTCGCCGGCGCCGACCGGCTCGACCGGCCGATCCGGTGGGTCCACGCGGGGGAGGTCGACTACATCGCCTCGATGCTGCGCGGCGGCGAGCTGCTGCTGACGACCGGCCTGGGGATCGGCAAGCGGGTCGCCGACCAGCGGCGGTTCGTCGCGGGCCTCGCGGACAAGGGCATCGCCGCGCTGGCGATCGAGCTCGGCCACAGCTTCCCGACGATGCCCGACGCGATCGTGCAGTCGGCCCGGCAGCACGACCTGCCGCTCGTGGCCCTGCACCGCGAGGTGCCGTTCGTCTCGGTGACCGAGGCGATCCACCGCGAGATCGTCCACGCCCACTACGCGCTGCTGCGTCGGGGCGACGACGTCCACCGCCGCCTCACGGAGCTGCTGCTCGCCGGCCAGGGGATCCCCGAGGTCCTCGCGGCCACCGCCGAGCTCGTCGACAACCCGGTCTTCCTCGAGGACGGCGACGGCCGGCTGCTCTTCCACGCCGCCGGGCCGCACCACGCCGGCGACGCCACGCCCGTGGATCCGCTCGACGCGTGGACGGCGGCGAAGGGCGACGGCCGCGCGCCGTGGCGCGCCGGGCTCGCCGCCCCGGTCCCGCACGGGCCGAGCCAGGCCGCGGGGCGCCTGCTGGCGCTGCCGCTGCGCGGACCGCTGGACGAGCGGGCCGAGGTCGTGCTCGAGCGCGCGGCCGGGATCGTCGCGCTGTCGCTGCTGCGCGCCCGGCAGGAGGAGGAGCTCGTCGCGCGCGAGCGCGGCGACTTCCTCGTCGACCTCGCCGCCGGCCGGATCGCGGGACGCGACGCGCAACGGCAGGCGCGCTCGATCGGGTTCGCGCCGGCCGGCCCGCAGCTGCTGCCGGTCGCCGCCGAGAGCGACGCCGCCGCCGGCTCCGCGGCCTGGAGCCTCGTCCTGCGCGACGCGCAGACCGAGCTGGACGGGCGCGGGACGGTCGCGCTCATCGGGCAGCGGGGGCGTCCGGGGCGACTGCTCGGGCTCGTCGCGCTGCGCGAGGACCAGGACCGCGCCGCGGTCGCCGACGGCGTCGCCGACGCGCTGCGCACCGCCGCGGGCCGCCGGCTCGGGGCCGGCGAGCTGCTCGTCGCCGTCGGCCTGCCCGTCGCGTGGCCCGACGCGGGCCGGGGCCTGCAGCTCACGGAGGAGACCGCGTCCGCGGCGGCGAGCCTGCCGCCGGCGCGCTGGCACGACGCCGGGGCGCTCGAGCTGCAGCGGCTGCTCTGGCGCTGGCGCGACGACGCGGAGGTCGCCGCGTTCGTCCGACGGCGGCTCGGGGCGCTGCTCGAGCACGACGCCCAGCGCAAGCACGCGCTGCTGCCGACGCTCGAAGCGCTCTGCGCCAACGGCTGGCGCAAGGCGGAGACCGCGCGCGCGCTGCACCTCAACCGGCAGGCGCTCTACAACCGACTGACGCGGCTGGAGCAGCTGCTCGGCGTCGACCTGTCGGACCCCGAGCAGACGATGACCGTGCACCTGGCACTGCGCGCGCTGCCCTACGTCGAGCCCGACGCGACGACCGCCGGACCGCGGGTCCGGGGATGAGCGTCCCCTGGCCCCGCACCCCGCCGACGGCCGCGGACCGCGCGAGCTACGCCGACGCCGCGGTCCGGCCGTTCTGGCTCGATCCGGACGCGACCGACGTGACGCTGCCGGACCCCGCGCCGCCGATCGTCGGCACGGCCGAGGCGGACCTCTGCGTCGTCGGCGGCGGGTTCACCGGGCTGTGGGCGGCGCTGCACGCCAAGCGCGAGGACCCGTCCCGCGACGTCCTGCTGCTCGAGGCGCAGACCTGCGGCTTCGGCGCGAGCGGCCGCAACGGCGGCTTCTGCGTCGCGTCGCTCACCCACGGGATCGGCAACGGCCACGAGCGGTTCCCGGACGAGCTCGCGACGCTCGAGCGCCTCGGCCTGCAGCAGCACGAGGCGCTGATCGCCGACCTCGAGCGGCACGGGGTCGACGCCGACCTCGAGCGCACGGGCGAGCTGACGATCCTCCTGGACCCGGCGCACGCCCCCGAGGCCGAGGAGGAGGCCGCGCTGCTGCGGGACCACGGTCACGACGCGGAGGTCCTCGACGTCGCGGCGGCGCGGCGGCAGCTGCGCTCGCCGGTCGTCCAGGGCGCGCTCGCGGACCGCACCGGCGCCGCGCTCGTGCACCCCGGCAAGCTCGCGCTCGGCCTGCGCGCCGCGGCGCTGCGGGCCGGCGTGCGGATCGCCGAGCACACGCCGGTCGACGCGCTGGAGCCGGAGGGATCGCTCGGGGCGGTGGCGCTCGTGACGCCGCGGGGGCGCGTGCGCGCGCGGCGGGTGCTGCTGGCCACGAACGCCTACGGCCAGCTGCTGCCGGCGGTCCGGCGGCGGATCGTCCCGGTCTACGACTACGTGCTGATGACCGAGCCGCTGCGCCCCGAGCAGCGCGCCGCGATCGGCTGGGAGGGGCGCCAGGGGATCGGCGACTGGGCGAACCGGTTCCACTACTTCCGCCTGACCCGGGACGACCGGATCCTCTGGGGCGGCTACGACGCGGTCCACCGGTTCGGGAACCCCGTCCGGCCGTCGCTGGACGACCACGACCCGACGTTCGCGCGGCTGGCGCAGCAGTTCTTCGTCGCGTTCCCGCAGCTGCGCGGCCTGCGCTTCACCCACCGCTGGGGCGGGGCGATCGACACGTGCAGCCGGTTCAGCGCGTTCTTCGCGCTCGCCCACGGCGGCCGCGTGAGCGCCGTCGCCGGGTACACCGGCCTCGGCGTCGGCGCGTCGCGATTCGGCGCCCAGGTCGCGCTGGACCTGCTCGACGGTCGCGAGACGGAGGCCACCGCGCTGCGCTACGTCCGCGAGCGGCCGGTGCCGTTCCCGCCCGAGCCGCTGCGCTGGACGGGGATCGCGATCACGCGCAACCGGCTGGCGGCCGCCGACCGGACCGGGCGACGCGGCCTGTGGCTGCGCGCGCTCGACCGGCTCGGCCTGGGCTTCGACAGCTGACGGCCGGCGGCCGATCCGCCACATCAGGACCACATATGAACACTTCGTCGATGAAGTGTTCGCGTGAGGGACGGAGCGGTACGCTAGCGGCATGGCGGACCCCGAACCGCGCGGCACGTGGCTGCCGGTGCGCTGGCAGCCGGACCCGGCGGCGACGGGACCCCGCCGGGCGCGGACGCCGGCGCTGATCGAGGCGTTCGTCCCCGAGCCGGTCGACGCCGGCGAGCTCTCGCTCTCGGCCGCGGCCACGACCGCGGCCGCCGACGCCGAGCGCGCCATCGCCCGTCTGCAGCGGACCCACGCCGCCGGGCTCCTGCGGACCCTCTCGGCGCAGATGCTGCGCTCGGAGGCGATCGCGTCGTCGCAGATGGAAGGGGTCGTCGTCCCGTCGAACCGGACGCTCGCGAAGGTCGGCGCGGGCGGGCGCCACCACCCGAACGCGCAGGCCGCGCTGGAGGCGATCGCCGCGGTCACCGACGCCTACGCCTGGGCGGCGGCCGGCGGGGCGTTCACGACCGAGATCCTCCTCGACCTCCACCGCGCGGTGGCCCGCGGCGACCGGGCGCTCGCGCCGCACGCCGGCGCGTGGCGCGAGGGACAGAACTGGATCGGCCGCGACCCGCACACGCCGGCCGGCGCGGACTTCGTGCCGCCGCCGCGCGACCACCTCGAGCCGTTGATCGATGATCTCGTCGCCCTCCTCGAGCGGCGAGACCTGTCACCGGTCGTGCAGGCAGCGGTCGCCCATGCGCAGTTCGAGACGCTGCATCCGTTCGCCGACGGCAACGGGCGCGTCGGCCGGATCCTGGTCGGCATGCTCCTGCGTCGCGACCGGCTCGTCGAGGAGATCGACCCGCCGGTCTCGCTCGTGCTCGCGCGCGACCGCGAGCGCTACGTCGCCGCGCTGACGGCGTGGCGGCTCGATCGGCGGGACGGACCGAGCCTCCTCGTGTCGACGATCGCCGAGGCGCTGGAGGAGGCCGCATCGGCGACCGCGCGCCTCGTGGACGACGTCGACCGGCTGCTCGACACGTGGCGGTCCACGCTCGACGGCGTCCGGGCGCACTCCGCGGCGTGGGCCCTGCTCGAGCTGCTGCCGAGTCGGCCGATCGTCTCGGCGACCTCGGCGGCGGAAGCGCTCGGCCGCTCGCCGCAGCGCGTCCGCGACGGGCTCGCGCTGCTGCAGGAGCGCGGCGTCGTCCGGCCGGTGACGCTCGGCCGGCGGAACGTCCAGTACGAGGCCGTCGGCGTGTTCGCGCTGCTGGACGCGTTCGAGCGGGAGCTGTCGGGGGGACGCCTCCAGATCGCCGAGACGCGCTGACGGAGTCGTGAGGGCGCGGCGCGCGGCCCGGGACGGCCGCGCGACGAGGTGGGACGGGACGGACGGGACCGGACGCGGCCCTGGGGCGACGTCGGCCATCGACGGCGACGCGCTCCCCGGGCCGGCGGGCACGGGTCAGGCCTGGGCCTCGGCGAACGCCTCGGGGGTGGGGGGGCCGTTCTCCACGGCGACCGGGTCCATCCACATGACCTCCCAGAGGTGGCCGTCGAGGTCGTGGAAGCTGCGGCCGTACATGAAGCCGTAGTCCTGCGGGTCCTTCGCGGCGGTCGCGCCGGCCGCGAGCGCCGCCTCGGCGAACGCGTCCACGGCCTCCCGGCTGTCGGCGCTGACGGCGGCGGTCAGCGCGGTCGCCTCCTGCGCGTCGGCGACCGGCTTCACGGTGAACTCGGCGAAGCGCTCGCGCTGCAGCAGCATGACGAACGCCTGGTCGCTGACGACCATGCACGCCGCGCCCTCGTCGCTGAACTTCTCGTTGAACGTGAAGTCGAGGGCGGCGAAGAAGTCGCGGCTCCGCTGGAGGTCGGCGACGGGCAGGTTGAGGAACAGCAGACGGGACACGGGAGAGCTCCTGGTGAGGTGGGTCCCGACGCTCCGGTGCCTGCTCGGCGGCCGCTCGTCGGGGTCAGGAGCAAGGACGGCGGCCTCCCGGGCGACTCATCGGGGACCGAGAAGTTGGCGTGTTCCCGCTCCCGACGACGGACCGCGCGAGCAGACGCCAGGGGCGACGGACCGCCCACGGAACGTTCCGACTCCGCACCCGACAGGGGGAGACGTCCCGGAACGGTCCGTTCCCGGTGTCGGAGCCGGGCCATACGATGGGTCCGCCATGGCCGCCTCCCCCTCCGCCCCCCGCGCCCGCGCGGCCGGCGCCACCTTCGAGCAGGACCTCGAGCGCCTCCGTCCCGCGCTGACGGGCTACTGCTACCGGATGCTCGGCTCGGGCTTCGAGGCCGAGGACGCGGTCCAGGAGACGATGCTGCGCGCGTGGCGCCGCAGCGAGACGCTCGTCGAGCGCGCGGCGCTGAAGTCGTGGCTCTTCCGGATCGCGACGAACGTCTGCTTCGACCTGCTCGACGGGCGCAAGCGCCGCGCACGGCCGGTCGACCTCGCCGAGCCGGGGACGGCGGACTCGCTGCTCGGCGCCGGCCTGCCCGAGGCGACCTGGGTGCTCCCCGTCGCCGACGGGCGGATCGAGACCGAGCGGCCCGACGATCCCGCCGGCCGGGCCGCGCAGCGCGAGACGCTGCGCCTGGCGTTCGTCGCCGCGCTGCAGCACCTGCCGGCGCGCCAGCGGGTCGTCCTCGTCCTGCGCGAGGTGCTGCGCTGGAGCGCGAAGGAGGTCGCCGAGCTGCTCGAGACGAGCGTCGCGTCGGTGAACAGCGCGCTGCAGCGGGCGCGCGCGACCCTCGACGAGCTGGCGCTGGAGGACGGCGACGCCCCGGCCCGCCCGAGCGACGAGGAGGAGCGACGGCTGCTGGAGCAGTACCTCGAGGCGTTCGCCGAGTACGACATCGACCGGATCGTCGCGCTGCTGCGCTACGACGTCGCCTTCGACATGCCGCCGCTGCCGCTCTGGCTGCGCGGCCCGGAGGAGGTCGGGAGGTTCATGCTCGGCCAGGGCGCCGCCTGCCGCGGCTCGAAGCTCATCGCCGTCCGCGCGAACGGCGGGCCCGCCTACGCCGGCTACAAGCCCGACCCCGAGTCCGGTGCCTGGCTGCCGTGGTCGCTCACCCTGCTGGAGACCGCCGCCGCGGGCGCCACCGCCGATCAGCCGGCCACGATCGTCGGCGTGCGCAACTTCCTGCAGCCGTTCCTGTCCCCGGCGCTCTTCCGCTCGTTCGGGCTGCCCGAGCAGCTCGACGCCGAGGCGCCGGTCATCGAGTACCGCTAGCGCACGTCGCTCACCCGGGACGCGTCCACCGTACGCGCTCGAAGCGCGCGAAGTCCCGATCGAACGAGACGACCTCGCCCCCGTGCTCGAGGGCGATCGCGGCCAGCTGGGCGTCGGCCACGAGGTCGCCCGCCGCGTCGTAGGCGTCGCACAGCTCGCGCAGGAGCTCGAGGTGCCGACGTCCGGGTCCGAGGAGGAGGTGGCGCGGTTGCCCGCGGAGCGCGGCGAGGTACTCGAACGCCTCGGCGACCGGCGTCGGACGGACGAAGATCCTGCGGTTCGTCGCGATCCGGAGGAACGACCCGGCGACGAGGTCGGGGACCGCGAACGGCTCGCCGTCGTCGAGCAGTCCCTCCAGCCACGGACGCGCGGCGGGGAACTGCGGATGGTCGTCCCGATACGCCGCGAGCACGACGTTCACGTCGAGCAGCTTCACCGCAGGTCGCCCAGCTCCCGATCGGCGTCGAGCGCCTCGCGCAGCGAGCGGTTCGAGGTCACGTCGACGCCGACCTGCGGGCCGCCCCCGCCCCGGAAGACCGGGACGGGAACGCGGGCGTCGTCCCCGTCGGCCACGGCGAGCTCTCGCCGCAGGGCGTCCTCGATCACGCGGCCGATCGGTCGGCCCTGCTGTCGCGCCCGACGCTTGGCGGCGGCGAGCAGCTCGTCGTCGACCGAGATCGTGGTGCGCATGGCATCGAGGGTACCGCATCATCCGCATCACACTGATCGGCTGAGGTTCGCGGGGCGTTCCGATCTCGTCCCGGAAGCGGCGATCCGGGACGCGCCGGTCGATCGGGGGCGGGCTCCGGAGGCCTGGGGACGCTCAGCGACGCGCGACCGACCGCGGCGGCTCGTCGGCGAGCGGGCGAACGTGGGGGAAGGCGCGGGTGGCGCCGTCGAAGGTCCACGGCCGCTGCTCGACGCAGGCGGGCGAGGCGCCGAAGGACGCGTACGTCGGCGGGGCGGTCGCGCCGCGGCAGTCCCAGGCGGCCAGCGGCGCGCCGCGGACGAGCGCCGACAGCCAGCCCGGGGCCGGGTAGGCGTTGCCGCGGAAGCTCGGCTGGCGCGCCGTCGTGCCGTAGAGCGGGCTCGAGCCGAGGACGGCGGCGAGGCGGATCGCGCGCTGACGGATGCCGGGCGCGACCTGGACGGTCGGCTGGGTGACGGCGGCGAGCTTGCCGACCCAGGCCACGAGCTGCTCGCGGTAGGCGGCGAGCATCCCGAAGAACGAGGGCATCCGACGGGTGACCCGGCGCGTCTCGGTCAGGAGGTCGGGCAGCTGGCCCACGGCGTCCTGGAGCTCGGGCAGGGCGGCGGCGCTGCGGCGCACGAGCGGGCGCGCGTCGCCGAGCAGCTCGGCGGTCGCGGGCGCGAGCTCCTCGGCGGCCTCGAGCGCCGGCGACAGGCGGTCGGCGCCGTCCCGCAGGCGGGCGACGGTCGGCCCAGCGCGGCGAGCGAGGCGCTCGCCGCGGCGGACGGTCGCGCGGGTCTGGCCGATGAGGTCCGGGAGGCCGTCGACCGTCCGGCGCAGCGCATCGGCGCGGTCCGCCCCCGTCGCGGCGACGGTGCCGGCGTCGCGCACGAGCGCCTCCAGATCCCCGCCGCTGTCGGCGATCGCCCCCGCGGTGCGCTCGGCGCGCTGCGTCAGGCGCGTGACGAGCGGGCGCTGACCGTCGACGATCGCCGTCAGCCGGTCGAGGTCCTCCGCCACGTCCGGGCCGCGCCCGAGCAGCGCGTTGAGCTCCGCGCCCCGTCCGTCGAGCGCCGTGCGGGCCGTGGCGGCGAGCCGCCGGACCGCGCGGCGGGTGGGCGGGTCGAGCGCGTCGAGCAGCTCGCCGACGGTCGCCGTCTCGTCGGCGACGCCCCGGATGGTCCCGCCGTCGGGCAGCGACGGGCCGTGCGCGGTCCCCGGGCTCAGCGCGACGAACCGCTCGCCGAGCAGCGACGCCGTGCGCAGGAGGACCCGGGTGTCGGCGGGCAGCGGCGCGAAGCGCGGCTCGATCTCGAGCTCGGCGCGCGTCGTGCCCCCGCCCGGGGTCCGCTGCGGGTCGACGGCCGTGACGCGGCCGGCGTCGACGCCGCTGATCCGAACGGTCGCGCCGCGGGACAGCCCCGTGGCGTCCGGGAGGGCGACCGACACCCGGTAGCCCTGCGCGGCGAACGGCGTCGAGCCCCCGGCCGCGACCCAGAGCCCGATCGCGGCGATCCCCGCGACGAGCGCGACCGCGATCACCGCGAGGAGCACCCCGCGTGCGGGCATCCGCGTCAGCACGCGGCACCCCCGCTCGCCGGCGCGCCCGCCGCCCGGGCCCCGTTCGCACCGCTCCGCGGCTCGGCCGCCGACCCGGTCCCGCCCAGCCGGATCCGGGACGGTCCCCGCCCGCTCCCGACCCGGCGCCCCGCCGACCGCGTGGCGCCGCTCATCGCTCGCACCCTCCCGCGAGCCCGGCGAGCGCGCCGAGGCTCGCCTGCAGCCCCGGCTCGGACTGGAAGGAGCTGCAGCTCAGCAGCGGCAGCAGGCGCCAGGCGGCCCCGGACGCGTCGGCGGTCGAGAGCATCGAGTTCGCGTTGTGGAAGAACCAGGAGCCCCAGTACAGGTAGCCCTTGCGCCCGTCGCCGGGGTCGGCCGCCAGCTCGTTGAAGCCGTAGGAGAGCGCGGCGACGATCCTCCGCGCCGGCGGCACGAGGCCCTCGATCCGCGCGAGCACCGGGCCGGCGTCGCGCGCGACGGGGACGGCCCGGCGCACGAGCGGGCGGACGTCGTCGCGCAGGAACGGCTCGGTGCGGCGCAGCAGCGCGCCCGCGTCGCGGCTCAGCGCCGGCAGCCGCCGCAGCGCCGGGCGCAGCGTCGTGGCCGTCCGGCGCGCGGTCCGCAGCAGCGCGGCGGTGCGGTCGATCGAGGCGGACGCGTCGCCGAGCACGGCCGGCAGGGCGCGCACCCCCGCGCGCAGCGCGGCGTCCTGCTCGGCCAGCGCCGCGAGCGTCGCGCCGAGGTCGTCGGTCAGGCCACCGAGCCGCTCGCCCTCGCCGGCCGCCGTCCGCGACAGCGCCGTCAGGTCGCCGACGAGCCGGCGGACCGTCCGCGACCGCGGCCACCCCCAGATCGACTGGCAGATCCGCCGCCCGACCATCGACTACGGCCCCCGCCCCCTGGACGCCGTCCCCGCCGAGCGGTTCGCCGACGAGGCCGACCGCCGCCACACCGAGGACTGGGGCACCCAGCCCACCGCATGAGCGCGCGCTGAACCCACGGCGGCGTCCGGTCCCCGGCGCCGCCACTCCGCGGTCGGTCAACGCGCCGTGCCGCGGTGCCAGACCCGGGCACCCGTCGGAGTCGAGGGGCCGCCACCTGTCGGTTCTCGCTGAGGAGAGGGTCCGGCCGGACGTGGCCAGACGGCTTGTTCGGCCGCCATCGCCTGCGGTACGATCAAGCGCACCAGCACGGACAGCTCCATGTCCACATCAGAAGGTCACGACGCCCCGGTTGCCCCCGGGGCGTCGCTGTTGCTAGGGCCTGATCACAACCGCGTCGGCGACGAACTCGTGACGCACGCGACCGTCCGCCTGCACGACCGCACAGAGATCGTCGTGGACCGGCGGGCCCGGCCTCTTGCCGTTGTGGCCGCGTTTCTTGCCGAACACCGACCACCACCCACGGTCCGAGCAGATCCGCCATGCGGTCCGCTCGCACATCACCTCGCCGGCCCGAGCCGCCTCCTCGACGAGGAACCGGTATCCGAACTCCGGACCCTCCTGGTGCGCATCGAAGAGCGCGTCGGCGCGGTACGCCGAGAGCAGCTCGCGGTCGCCGACCGGCTGCACGAGCCAGCGGTAGTACGGCTGGCGAGCGAGACCAGAACCCGGCACGTCACCGAGACGGGAACCCCGTCGTCGGCGAGCTCCCTGACGACCGGGTACATCATCTTCCCGGCAGATTCGCCTGCGACAGATACGCCGCCGCCCGCCGCAGCATCTCGTTCTCCTGCTCCAACAGCCGGATCCGCTTACGCGCGTCGCGAGCTGCGGCCAGCCCGGTCGGCCTGCTTCATCCAGTTCGTCAGACACGACTCACTGACCCCGAAATCAGCCGCGATCTGCTTGATCGTCGTCTCGCCGTCGCGGGCCCTCGCGACCCGGACAACGTCCTCCTTGAACTCCCGCGGATACGGCTTCGGCACGCTGCACATCCTCTCCGGCGGCGCTTCTCAGCACCACACGTCAGGTGTCACCGATCCGTGCAGCAGACCCGGGTTCGTGTACGTCGCGTTCATCGTCGACGCGTTCTCACGCCGCATCGTCGGCTGGAAGGCCGACACCACGATGAGAACGTCGCTCGTGCTCGAGACGCTCGAGATGGCGCTGTGGGCCCGCGAACGCGACGGTCTCCCGGTCGCACCGGACGAGCTGGTGCACCACCACGACAACGGATCGCAATATCTGTCGTTCGCGTTCACCAGCCGCCTGCTCGACGCCGGCGTCGACGCGTCGGTCGGCACCGTCGGCGACGGCTACGACAACGCGCTGGCCGAGACCACCATCGGCCTGTTCAAGACCGAGAAGATCAACCGCAACGGGCCCTGGCGCACGCTCGCAGAGGTCGAACTCGCGACCCTCGAATGGGTCGATTGGTACAACAACGCCCGGCTGCACAGCGCCTGCGACAGACGGCCCCCAGCCGAGTACGAAGCCCTTCACCGACAAGGCCTCCTGGCCACAACCTGACCCCTCCACCTTTCCCGGGGCGGTTCAGGCAATCCCCGGGGCGCCTTCGTGGCGACGATCAAACGTGACGTCGCCGTAAACGTAGTCGCCGTTGGTGTGGAGGCGGAGCCCGGTACTGCAGGGGTTCTGCGAGCCGCAGCCGAGGCAGTTGGGGTGGTGCTCGGGGATGGAGCCGTCGGGTGCGACTCTCACAGCAGCGCCTCGAGAGCTCGCAGGGCCTCGTGCTCGAGGTAGTCGATGCGCTGGACGGTTTCGCGGGCTGCGGCGAGATCGTGCGCCGCGGTGTTGTTGGCCAGCGCTTTCCACTGGTCGGCCAGTGCGGTGGCGGTCCTTGCGGCCTCGGCGACCGTCTGGTCTCGCAAGGTGTCGGCTACCTGCCCAAGGTAGTCGGCTTGGAGGGAGCGGAACATCGCTCCTCCGGTGCCGGCTTTGACGATCAAGACGGTCAGGAGGTCGAGGGCCTGCGGGAGGGTGTCCTCGAACCGTGCGGCCCAGTCCGGAAAGGTACGGGCGAAGTGCGTTACGCCGGCCAGGCCGCAGGCGCCTTGGAGGCCTCCGACGGTGTCGGAGTCCTGGCGCATGTTTCTCGATGTCGTCGCTGCAGCAGCCCTGACGGCGTCCTCTAGGTCAGGCAACGCCTTCGGCCACTGGTAGCGAAAGCGGGTGCTGCGGTTGGGGCTGGGGAATCCGTCGGAGTTCAGTGCTCGACGGAGGCTCGTGTAGGAGCAGGGCTGCAGCTCGTCGCGGTCATTGTCTGCGACCCACGCGACCTGGTGGTCATCGTCGTAGCCGCAGATGACGATCGCGTGGCGGGTATTGACCATGCGTACGCGGAGGTATTCCAGGTGCGCGATGTCGGCCCAGACCAGCGGCGGGTCGCCGCGGTCGATGGCGTCCTTGATGGCTTGCCAGCCCTCGTCGGGGTCATCGGTGCTCTGAACGTGCGCGGTGGCGCCGAGGTGGGCTGCGATGTCGTGTTCCATCGACCCGACCCTGCCCACGAGATAGAACGGAATGCCGGGCAGTTGATCGGTGTAGAAGAACCCGTAGCCGCCGGAGAGCCCGAAGACCATCGGCTCGCTGAGCGGCCCGGCACCGTAGTCCAGCCGGTGATACTCGAGCAGGTCACGCAGCGCACCGGAGGCACAATGGCCGGCACGCCGGTGGGGGAACGGTCGCGGAACCGACGGGGCGGCAGGAATGTTCATGATGCCTTCAGCTGGACGGGGGTGGTCGCGATCCTCACCGCGCGCTGCCGGTGGGGGTCTGCAATAGCGAGGCCAGCTTCGTATCGGGGTCCGCGAGCAGAACGCGGTCAGGAGAAAGCTCTTGGGTGATGGCGCGCTTGGCGAACATGAACTCCTGCGGGCGGTTCACGCAGTCCGCGGCGATCAGCCGGCCGTCGGCGAAGTAGAAGCAGGCGAAGCTCCGGCCGTCGTCGGGGTCCCCCCGCAGCACGACCTCGTCGTGGCCCGCGCTCAGACCGGCGATCTGGAGCTTGAGGTCGTACTGGTCGGACCAGAACCACGGCAGCGCGGAGATCGGCTTCGGCTTGCCGCAGATCGCGCCGGCGATTGCCTTGGCGTGCTCGTTGGCGTTGGCGACGCACTCCAAGCGCATCCGGGTGCCGTAGCGGGCGTCGGGGTGGTTGGCGCAGTCGCCGGCAGCGAAGACGTGCGGGTCGTCGGTGCGGCCGTGCTCGTCGACGAGGATCCCGTCCTGGACTGCTAGCCCGGCGTCGCGGGCGAGCTCGACGTTGGGCAGGACGCCGACCCCGACGACGACGAGGTCCGCGGGGATCTTGGTGCCGTCGGTGAGGCGGACGGCCCGGAGGTGCCCGTCGCCCTCGAACCCCGCGACCCCGACGCCGGTGCGCAGGTCGACGCCCTCCTCGCGGTGCACGCGGTCGTAGAAGGCCGAGACCTCGGGGGCGGTGACGCGCTGCAGGACGCGGTCGGCGACCTCCAGGACCGCGACCTCGATCCCCAGCTTGCGCAGCGACGCGGCGGCCTCGAGGCCGATGTAGCCCGCGCCCACGATGACGGCCCGGGCGGCGGTCTTAAGGGTGCCCCGGATGGCCTCGATGTCGGCGGCGTCCCGCAGGGCGTGCACGCCGGCCAGGTCGGCCCCCGGGACGTCCAACGGGCGGGGACGCGCCCCGGTGCAGAGGACGAGCCGGTCGTAGGACAGCGCGTCGCCGTCGTCGAGGGCGACGGTGCCGGCCTCGCGGTCGATCGCGGTGACCCGGGCGTGCCGGAAGGTCACGTCCTCCTTCTCGTAGAACTCCGGCCCCCGGATCAGGAGGTCGTCGAGCGTCGTCGTCCCGTGCAGGAACGTCTTGGACAGCGGCGGCCGCTGGTAGGGCAGCGACGGCTCGTCGCCGACGAGCAGGACCTCGCCCTCCCAGCCGCCCTGGCGCAGGCTGACGCAGAGCTGCGCGCTCGCGTGCCCGGCGCCGACCACGATCACCCGGTCGCGTCCCATCCCATCCTCCCGTCCGTCGCGGTGGCCGCTCAGACGCTCGACACGGCCTCGACGCGGATCGGCTCCTGCTCGCGCGCGGGCTTGGGCGTCAGCTGCACCTGCATGTCGCTGTAGCCCACGACGAAGTTCGACTGCACGTAGCCGGGCTCGCCGACGACCTCGATGCGGTCGAACCGCTCGAGCAGCTCCTCCCACAGGATCCGCAGCTGCATCTCGGCGAGCCGGTTGCCCATGCAGCGGTGCACGCCGAACCCGAACGACATGTGGTTGCGCGCGTTCTTGCGGTCAATGACGAAGTCGTCGGCGTTCTCGAACTTGGCCTCGTCGCGGTTGCCCGACGCGTACCACATGAGCACCACGTCGCCCTTGCGGATGAACTGCCCACCGAAGTGCACGTCGCGGGTGGCGACGCGGCGCATGTAGGCCAGGGGGGTCTGCCAGCGGATGATCTCCGAGACCATGTTCGGGATCAGCTTCGGGTCGGCCTTGAGCTTCTCGAATTGGTCGGGGAACCGGTTCATCGCCAGGACGCCGCCGGACATCGAGTTGCGGGTGGTGTCGTTGCCGCCAACGATCAGCAGGGCCAAGTTGCCGAGGAACTCGAACGGCTTCTTGATGAGGTCCTTCGTGTCCTCCGACGTCTGCATCAGCGTGATCAGGTCGAAGCCGTCGGGCTCGCCGGCGGCGCGACGCGCAGCCTTGTCGTGCCACAGTGTGACGAAGCTGCGCGCGAGTTCCCTGGCGGCGGGAAAGAGCTCGTCTTGGTGCGTTGTGCCGCCCGTGGCGTCCGCGGACCCGCTGATCGTGTCGGACCAGTACGTGAGCTTGTGGCGGTCCTCGAACGGGAAGTCCAGGATCGTCGCCAGCATCCGGACGGTGATCTCCTTCGAGACGCGCTCGACCCAGTCGAAGGGCCGGTCGGTGGGGAGGTTGTCGAGCACGTCCTGCACGCGCTCGCGGATCAGCGACTCCATCTCCTTGAGGTTCTTCGGCGCGACGACGCCCTGGACGGCCTTGCGCTGCACGTCGTGCTTGGGCGGGTCCATCGCGATGAACATCTCGGCATTGAACGGCGGAGGCCCAAGCACGATAAACGGCTCGGCCGAGAAGACCTCCGCGTTGGAGTCCACGGCTTGGATGTCGGCGTAGCGCGTGATCGACCAGAACGGCCCGAACGGACTCTCGGGCTGGTAGTGGACGGGGGCCTCCTCGCGCAGGCGCTTGAAGTAGGGGTACAACTGGCCCTGGCGGTTCATGAACGGGTTGCTGACATCGATCTTCTCCAGCGGGACGTTCGCCGGATCGGGGATCGGTCGCTCCTCGAAATGCAGCGCCTTCGTCACGCCGGCCAGGCGCTTGGCCTTCTGCGCGATGCCCACGCCCTGGATCACGCGGTCCGTCGGCACCGTCGCTTGCACCGCGTCGGTCAGGCGGTCTTTCGTTCGCTGCAGGTAGCTGACGTCGGTTGTCATGGTCTCTCGCTCGCTAGTTGTCGGTGTGGACACGGGGTCAGCTACATCTGGAACTCGGGCAGGTGGACCGTCAGCCCGTCCAGCTCCGCCGTCGCGCGCAGCTGGCACGCCAGACGCGAGTTCGGGTTGCACTCGGGCGACATCTCCACCATCTGGCTCTCAAGCTCGGTGCGCGTCCCGGTCGTGGCGATCCAGGCGTCATCGACGATCACGTGGCAGGTGCCGCACGACGCCTCGCCGCCGCAGTCGCCGTCGATCCCCGGAACGCCGTGATTGGTCGCCAGCTCCATCAACGACGAGCCGTCCTCCAGCTCGACCTGGTGCGGCGTGCCGTCGTGCTCGACGAACGTGATGGTCCCCATGACTTGCCCCTTCCTCGACTGTTCTGGCGAAGCCCGAACCACGCTCAGCGGGCTTGCTCGTCCGACAGTCTGACAGAACTGCATCGAGCGTGCCACTTTTGTGCACCGTGCGGTACGTTTTAGGGGTGGACGTTGAGGACGACCGATGAGCACCCCGACACACCTGACGCGCAAGGGCGCTCGACGGGCCGAGGAGATCCTCGAGGCCACCATCCGCTGCCTTGCTCGCGACGGGTATGCGGCCACCTCGCTGCAGCGCGTCGCTGAAGAGGCCGGAGTTCCCAAGCGCGCGATCCCGTACTACTTCACCTCGCGCGACGGGCTGCTGACCAACGCGGCCGAGCACCTGATCGCGCGGCTCGTCGACCAGATCCTGCAGGCCGTCGACGCGCTCGAGGACGCCGACCGCATCATTGATGTCGGCTTCGAAGCGTTCTGGGCCGGCCTGACCCGCGACCGAGCGTTTCTCATCGCATGGCTGGGCCTGCAGACCGAAGCGATCACCAACCCGTCCCTCGCGCCAGCTGCCGCGGCGGCAACCGACCAGCTGCGTCTGATGATCGACGGCCTGATCGACGGGCACCTCGCCCGCGGCGGCCAGCTCGCGCACCCGCCACAGACGATCCAGATCACCACCCTCGCATGGGCGCAGGGCCTTGCCCTGGAATGGGTCAGCACCGGCACCACACCCTCCCTCGAGGACTCCATCGTCGTCCTGCGGACCTGGTTGAAGACCGCAGCGCACCCCGAGACCGCGTCGCCCGGCAGCCCGAACGCCGCCGCACACCAGACCGAGCAGACGTCCCGATGTGAGCCAGGCCGGTTTTCGTGGAGGCCTCGTTTCCAGGTTTCGCCTGGGAGAGGATGCATCGAAGATGGCCCGACCGAAGAAGTACCCGACCGAGTTGCGTGAGCGTGCGG
>NZ_JAXAVX010000022.1:0-35354 GCF_033949425.1 Patulibacter brassicae
GCGTCGGCGCTCCGCCGCGGCCCGCTTGCGCGCCGCGACCCGGCGTCGCTGCGCCGCCCGCTCCCGCCGCGCCGCGCGCCGCCGCTCGGCGCGCCGGTCGCGCGGCACGGGCGCGACGTCGACCACCCGCGTGGTCGTCGCGCCCTCGATCCCGTCCTCCCCGGTCGCGCGGACCACGAGCGTCGCGCCGCGCGCGCCGATCGCGGCGTCGAGCGGCCCGCTGCCGAGCGTCACCGTGCCCTGCTCGCCCCGGCCGAGCCGGAAGCGCGCGCTGGAGAGCGTCGTCGCGTCACCGGTGCCGGTGATCCGCACCACGCCGGAGCAGGCCAGCTGCGCGACCGCCGGACAGGCGACCGGGACGGCGACGTTCCCGTCGCGGCCGGCGCGCAGCGTCCGGGTCGGCACCTGCGGCGCCCGGGCACGCGTCGGTCCGGGGTTCGGCCTGGCGTGCCGCGCGACCTGCGTGACGGCGAGCAGGTCCTCGACGTTCAGGATCCCGGGGCTCGTCGCCGTCGGCACCACCCCGGTGAAGAGCTCCGTCGTGGCCGACCCGTCGTGCTGCTTCTCCGGGCCGCGCGTCGGCACCGGCCGCGGCAGGCGGATCGAGCGGGTGACGCCCTCGCGCAGCGCGTCGGTGACCCCCGCGGTCATCGGCCCGAACCGCACGACGACGAGCTGCTCGCTCGGCACGACCCACACGATCTGGTCGCCGAGCCCCGACATGTAGAAGCCGTCCGGCGGCGCCCACGGCGGCGCGCAGCCCGGGGCGTCGACCCAGCTGAGGTACGAGTAGCAGGGGTTCGTCGACGAGCTGCGGGCGACGCCCGCCATCCAGTCGGCGTCGAGCAGCCGGCGGCCGTTCCACACGCCGTGCTGGAGCCACAGCTGACCGAGCCGCCCCCAGAAGCGCGCCGGCATCTCGATGCCGAAGTAGCCGTTCGTGTTCCCGGCGATGTCGCGGCTCCAGCGCAGCTCGCGCGCCGGGATGTCGAGCGGTGCGAGCAGCTCGCGCCGCAGGAAGTCCTGGAAGTCCGTCCCGGCGGCGCGGCCGACGACCTTCGCCAGCAGCGCGACGGTCACCTGGCCGTAGGTGAAGTGCGTCCCCGGCTCGTGGTCGAACGGCAGGGTCAGCGCGTTGGCGACGTGGTCGTCGACGATGAAGTTGAAGTCGCGGATGAGGTGCTGGTGCAGTCCGCTGTTCTGCTCCAGCAGCTGCTGGACGGTGATCGCCCCGTGCGCGCGGTCGGCCTCGGGCACGAGCGAGCCGACGGTGTCGCCGGGCGAGAGGAGGCCGAGCTCCATCGCCCGCCCCGCCGCGGTCGCGACGATCGACTTCGCGGCCGACCAGCTCTGGTAGCTCGCCATCGAGGTGCCGCCGGAGTACGCCTCGGCGACCTTGCAGCCGTAGCGGTAGACGACGACCGAGCCTCCGACGGAGTCCGCCGCCTGCCGGACGGCGTGCGTCAGGCGCGCGGCGTCGAAGCCCGCCGCGGCGGCGGATCCGCGCGGCAGGTCGTCGTAGCCGCCGGGCGTGGCGCAGCGCATTCCGGGTGCGGTCTCCGCGGCGCCGGCCGGCGCGGCCGCCACGCTCCCGAGGAGCGCCGCGGCCAGCGCGAGCATCGCCGCGCGTCGCCGCGTCGCCCCGGTGGTCACGCGGTCCTCGCCGCGTCGCTCGTTGCGCCGTGCACCCATCCTCGCCCTCCCGGTCGGCCGGTCCCCGGCGCTCCCCACGCCAGGTGACAGAGGTGAAACCTACCATCGGTCGGGTTCTCGCGAACAGGGCCGTTCGCCGCCGTGGCGCGTCCGCGCTCGGCGCGCCGTGCGCGGCCACCGCGGCTCGGGCTTCCACCGGCTCGGTGGCGGACCCCGCGCCGGGTCGTCCTCCCCAGGTCGACCCGGCGCGGGGGAGCCCGCTGGACCGGAAGGCGGATCGGGGCGCGGCCGCGCCCCTCGGGGTCAGTCGCCGGAGAGCGCCGGCTCGCGATCCGGCGCGAGCCGGCGCGCGACGATGCCGCGATCGAGCGGCAGGGTCGGGGTCCGGCGCGCCGCCCGGCCGAGGCGTCCGCACGCCAGCGCCAGGCCGACCATGAGCGCCCCGACGAGGCTCAGGACGAGCAGGATCGCCGGCGTCCAGACCCAGGTCGGGACGTCCGGCTTGCGCTCGATCTGCAGCAGGGTCTGGTCGCTCACCATCGTGCGGGCGACCTGCGGCCGGGCCGGGAACCCGGCGAAGTCGATCGCGGGGTCGCGTGGCATCCGGACGGGAGCGGCGAGCATGAGCCGGCCCTCGTGGACCCGGACGAACGACTTCCACGTGCCGCCGACGGGCACCGGCTCCGTCGTGCGCCAGCCCCCGTCGGGGGTGCGCACGAGGTGGTCGAGGTACCGCCCCTTGCCCTGCCAGGCCAGCGCGCTCACCCACTCGGCGTGCTCGCCGAGCCCGGGGCGGCTGAAGCGGACGGTCAGGTCGGCCACCGGCCCGCGCTGCCGCCCGTCCGCGCCGAGGTCGTCGACGGTCCGGACGTTCGTCAGCGTCATCGTCGCCGTGACGCCCTTCGGCGACTCGGTGACCAGGGCGTTGCCCCCGAGCAGCACGGCGACGCCCGCGGCGGCCCAGGCCACCGCCCGTCCGCGGGGGACCTCCGGGAAGGTGCCCTGCAGCGCCTGGGCCATGAGCGCGCCGAGGGTGCCGCCGGCCAGGCCGGCGAGCAGCGCGACCGGGATCCCCTCGGGCAGCAGCGCCGACGGCCAGGGGATCGGCATCGCCGCGTGGCTCCAGCCGTACTCCGCGGCGAACCCGACGGTGCCGATCAGGGCGCCGGACGCGAGGCCGAACCGCAGGGGCGAGCGCCAGTCGCCGCGCAGCGCCAGGAGCTCGACGAGGGCGACCTCGGCGACGAAGATCGGCATCGCCGGGCCGGTGACCTCCAGCGGCCCGCCGATCATGAGCGTCATGAACAGCTGGACCGGGATCCAGGTGAGCAGGGCGCCCAGCGCCGCGCCGCGACCGCCGAGGACCCGGGCCAGCACGAGCGCCTGCGCGGCGCCGAACGCGAGCAGCAGCGGGTGCCAGACGAGCCGGTACTGCGGCACGCCCCAGTGGAACTCGTGCAGCACCGCGGCCCAGAGGAAGAGGAACACGCCGCCCAGCAGCGCCGGCAGCGGGCGCGTGAGCGCGGTGCGTCCGCCGCGGAAGGGCTCGCGTCCGGCGGTCCGCGCGCCCTCGACGAGCAGGAGGACCGCGCCGACGCCGCCGGTGATCGTCCCGGCGATGATCATCACGTGGGTCGGGCCCCAGAGCGTCACGTCCTGCCCGAACAGCCGGTGCCAGAGGTCGTCGAGCGGGAACGCGGCGAAGCCGAACGTCCCGCCGGCGAGCAGCACGAGCGCGCTGACCGGCAGCGGCCAGAGGCCGCGGATCCGCACCGCGACGGTGCTGGAGCGACGCCGGGCGTCCGGGGCCATGCCGATCGCGAGCAGGCCCATCTGGAAGGTCCCGAAGAGCCCGACGAGCAGCGGGTAGTGCGCCGCGGTGCCGAGCGGGCCCTCGTCGCGTCCGACGTCGATGTGCAGGCCGATGTCCCAGGTGGCGCCGAGGATCGTGATCAGCGCGCAGGCGATCGCGCCGCTCCCGGGCACCGCGGCCCAGCCGGGGATGCCGAGCAGCCGCTCGCTGCCGGCCGACAGGGCGCGCAGCGGCGCGGCGCCGCCGCGCCGGTACGTGGCGATGAGCCAGAGGGTCAGGAGGGTGACGCCGCCGGTCGCGACCGCGACGATCGCGATCTGGTCGAGCGGCGCACCGCCGCCGGCGGTGCCGTCGGCCTGGGCGAGGAGTGGCTGCATGGGGGTCGTCCTGCCTGCTCGGAACGCTGCTTACGGAACCGTAGGTACGGAACCGTAGGAACGGTAGCGCACGCGCGCGGGCCGCGGACGTTCGTGGCGCGCCGGCGCGCCCCGGAGGGCGCCCGACGTGGTCGTGTGAGCGCGCGGGCCGCTGAGACCGCGATCGCCCCGAGCATCCGCCGGGCGACGATGTCGGGGTGCGCGACGGCCGGGGGATCGCCGTCAGTCCGGCGCCGTCGGGCGCAGCACCGCGCCGCCCAGCGCGTGCGCGACGAGGAGCGCCGCCTGCAGCTCGGTCGGGCGGCCGTCGGGCGGCAGGAGCTCCTCGCACCGGCGCACGCGGTTGCCCACGGTGTTCGCGTGGACCCCGAGCCGGCGTGCCGTCGCGGTCCGTCCGCGGTCCTCCTCGAGGAACGCCAGCAGGGTGGCCCGCAGCCGGGCGTGCTCGTCGTCGTCGGCGGCCAGCGCTCCGAGCCGACGGCGCACGAACCGCCGCGCGCGCCGCAGGTCCCCGGCGAGCAGCGCCGCGAGCTCGACGCCCTCGTAGCGCCCGACGCTGCCGACGCGGCGGCCGCGCAGCATCATCACCCGCGCCGTGGCGCGTGCGTCCTCGTGGGTGTCGCGGAACCCGTCGAGGCCGGTCTCCGGGGCGCCGAGCGCGAGCGACAGGCCGTCCTGGCGCGCCGGCGCCGCGGCCTCGATCGCCGCCGCCGAGCGCTCCGCCGGCAGGCCGATCCAGCCCCAGGCCACGCCCGCGGCGGCGGCGACGACGAGCGGCCGCCCGGCCCCGAGGGCGCTCGCGAGCTCGGCGAGCGCCGCCTCGAGCTGCGGCTGCCCGCCGAGCGGGTCCTCGGGCGGTCCGGCGAGCGCCGTCCCCCGCCACGCGACGACGCCCAGGTGGCGCTGGCGCAGGTCGTAGCCGCAGGCGCGGCTGAGCGCGTCGACGTCGGACGCGCCGCCCGCGAGCGCCGCCTGGACCGCCTCCCGGCGCTGGACCGCGGGCGTGCACGCCAGCCGCGCGCGCTCCTCCTCGTGGAGCTCGGCGAGCCGCGTGCCGAGCGCGTCGAACCACGCGAACGTCAGGCGCTGCGCGTGGCGCGAGGCGGCGAGCTGGACGCCCGGCGCGAGGCGCGCGCTCCCGAGCTCCGCGTCCCAGGCGTCGAGGAACGCGCCGTGGGCGTGGTGGCACATCCGCTGGAGGGGCCGCAGCGGCACGCCGGTCCGCGCGAGCACCCCGACGGAGTAGCGCAGCTCGGGCGGCGGCTCGACGCGCCCGGCGGGCTCGCCGCGGCGCCAGCTCGCCAGCAGGGCCCGCAGCGTCGCGGTGCACGCCCGGCTCGTCTCCTCGAGGCTCGCCGGGTCGCCCGGGGCGTCGGGCACCTCGGCGTGCAGCACCGCGGCGACCGAGGCGCCGAGCCGCTCCGCGTCGCGGTCGAGGGCCAGCGCGGCGTCACGGACCGCCCGCTCCACCGCGGGGCTGTCGGACGGCGTCGCGTCGGCCGTGGCCACCGGCGGAGCCTATCCGCGCCCCGGCGCGGTCCCCGCGCCGGCCGGCTCGTCGCGCCGTCCGGCGCCGTCCTGCGCCGCCGCGACCGCACAACCGGTCCCGGAGCGACTGTGGTCGCGCGACAGCCGTCCGCCCCGCCCGCGCTGCCACAGTCGCCGCATGACCCGTGAGGAGCGCCGCACCGGCCCCGTCGTCGTCTACGGCGCCACCGGCTACACCGGCCGGCTCGTCGCCGAGGAGCTCCTGGCCCGCGGCGAGCGCGTCGTCCTCTCCGGGCGCAGCGCCGAGCGGCTCGACGCCCTCGCCGAGCGGCTCGGCGAGGGCGTCGAGGACGTCGTCCCCGCCGCCCTCGACGACGCGGCCGCCCTGCGCGACGCGGCCGGGCGCGGGCCGGTGCTCGCGAACTGCGCCGGGCCGTTCGCCCGCACGGGGGACGCGGTGCTCGCGGCCGCCACCGCCGCCGGCGCCCACTACCTCGACACGACCGGCGAGCAGCACTGGATGCGCCGCGTCTTCGACCACCACGACGGCGCCCTGCGCGCCGCCGGGGTCGCCGCGATCCCCGGCATGGGCTTCGACTACGTCCCGGGCGACCTGCTCTGCCATCTCGTCGGGCGCGAGCTGCAGCCGCTGCGCCGGGTGACGGTCGCCTACGACACGCAGGACTTCGGCATGACGCGCGGCACGATGCGCTCCGCGCTGGAGATGATGGACGGACGCGACGTCGTCTACGAGGGCGGCCGGTGGCGCACCGGCGGCGCGCGCCCGGTCCGCGAGCACGCCCGCTTCCCCGCGCCGCTCGGCCGCCGGCTCGTGGCGCGCTACCCGGCCGGCGAGATCCTGACCGTCCCGCGGCACCTGCAGGTGCGCGAGGTCGTCGCGCGCCTCACCGCGGTCTCGATCGCGCCGCGCGTCGTGGCTCCGGTGCTGCCGGCCGCCACGCCGGTGCTGAGCCGGCTGCTGCGCGGGCGGCTGAAGGGCGCGCTGGACGCCGCGATCGGCCGCCTGCCCGAGGGGCCGCCGGAGGGCGAGCGCCGGGCCGTGCGGTGGACGATCGTGGCGATCGCCGAAGGCGAGGGCGGGCAGCGCGCCGCCGGCGTCGTGACGGGACCCGACATCTACGGGCTCACGGCCCACACGATCGCCGAGGGCGCCCAGCGCCTCGCCGCCCCGACGTTCACGGGCGTCGGAGCGCTGGGCCCCGCCGGGGCGTTCGACGCCGCGGAGCTGCTGGACGCGCTCGCGCCCTTCGGGGTGCAGTGGCGTCGCGACGACGCGCTGGCGGCGTGAGCGCGGACGTCTGCATCGTCGGCGCCGGCTCCTCCGGGATCGCCGCGGGCCAGGTCCTGACGCGCAGGGGGATCGCCTTCGACTGCTTCGAGCTCGGCTCGCAGGTCGGCGGCAACTGGCGCTACCGCAACGACAACGGGATCTCCGCCGCGTACCGCTCGCTGCACATCAACACGTCGCGGCGGCTCATGGAGTTCGCGGCGCGCCCGATGCCCGACGACCTGCCGGACTTCCCGTCGCACGCGCAGATCGCGGCGTACTTCGACGAGGTCGTCGACCACTTCGGGTTCCGCGACCGGATCCGCTTCCGCACCGAGGTGCTGCGCGTGGAACCCGACGGGGACCGCTGGGCGGTGACCGTCCGCGCACGCGACGGCGGCCCGGAGCGGACCACGAGCTACGGCGCGGTGCTCGTCGCCAACGGCCACCACTGGGACCCGCGCTGGCCGGAGCCGGAGCACCCCGGGGTCGACGCGTTCACCGGCGAGCAGCTCCACGCCCACGCCTACGACACCCCGGACGTCCTCGCCGATCGGCGGGTGCTCGTCGTCGGGATCGGCAACTCGGCGGCCGACATCGCCGTCGAGGCCTCGCGCATCGCCGACGCGACGCTGCTCTCGATGCGCCGCAGCGCGCACGTGATCCCGAAGTACGTCCTCGGCCGGCCGATGGACGAGATCCAGGCGCTCGTCACCGCCCGCGTGCCGGTCCCGGTGGCGTTGCAGCGGCTCGGCGCCACCGCGATCCTCCGCGTCGTCCAGGGCCGGATGAGCGACTACGGCCTGGCGACGCCGGATCACCGGCTGCTGGAGGCGCACCCGACGATCTCCTCCGAGCTGCTCGGCCGGATCGGGCACGGCGACATCGCGGTCCGCCCGGGGATCGAGCGGTTCACCGGCGGGCGGGCCGTGCGGTTCGTCGACGGCACGCAGGACGAGGTCGACCTCGTCGTGTGGTGCACGGGCTACCGGATCCGCTTCCCGTTCCTCGACCGCTCGGTGATCGATCCGGCCGACAACCACGTGCCGCTCTACCACCGGGTCGTGCCGCCCGACCGGCCCGGGCTGTTCTTCGTCGGCCTGCTCCAGCCGATCGGCGCGGTCATGCCGCTCGCCGAGGCGCAGGCCGAGTGGATCGCGGACCTGCTCCAGGGCCGCGCCCGGCTCCCGTCGCGGGACGCGATGCGACGGACGATCGCCGACGAGGAGGCACGGATGGCCCGGCGGTACCTCGCCTCGAAGCGCCACACGATCCAGGTCGACCACTACGCCTACCTGCGGCTGCTCGCCCGCGAGCGGGCCGGGAAGCCGGGCGGCGCCACCCGCCTCCTGGCCCCGCTGCGGCGGGTCGGCGGCGCGCTCCTCGGAGGACGGTCCTGATGGCGGGGCCGCGCGCCGGCACGGCGGTCGTCACCGGGGGCGGCAACGGCCTGGGCGCCGCGATCGCGCGGCGGCTCGCCGAGCGCGGGCTCGCCGTCGTCGTGGCCGACGTCGACGAGGCGGCGGCCACGCGCACCGCCGCGCGGATCGGCGGCCGGGCCGTCCGCCTGGACGTCGCCGACGCCGCGGCCTGCCGGGCGCTCGTCGCGGAGCTCGACGACCTCGTCGCGTGGGTGAACAACGCGGGGATCCTCCACACGGGTCCCGCGTGGGCGACCGGCGACGAGCAGCGCCGGCGGCTCGTGGACGTGAACGTCCACGGCGTCATGAACGGCACGCTCGCGGCGCTGCCGCAGCTGCGCGCCCGCGGCGCCGGGCACGTCGTGAACGTCGTCTCGCTCGCCGGCCTGCACCCGGCGCCGGGCGAGACGGTCTACGGGGCGACGAAGCACGCCGCGCTCGGCTTCTCCGTCGCGACGCACCTGGACCTCCTCGCGCGCGGCGAGCGCGGGGTCCACGTCTCGGCGCTCTGCCCCGACGGGATCTGGACGCCGATGCTCTTCGAGCGCACCGCCGACCCCGACGCGTGGCCCTCGTGGTCGGGGGTCATGCTCGATCCCGACCGCGTGGCCGCGGCGGCGGTCGACCTGCTCGATCGGCCGCGGCCGCTGCGCGCGGTCCCGCGCTGGCGGGGCGCGATGCTCCGCGCGGCGGCCACGACGCCCCGGCTCGTCGGCCGCGTGCTGCCGACGATGATCCGCGTCGCGCGGTCCCGGCAGCGCACCTGGGGCCGCCGGCACGGGGGTCGGTCGTGAGCGATCGCGAGCGCGTCCTCGTCACGGGCGCGGCCGGCTTCATCGGCGCGGCGCTCACCGGCGCGCTGCGCGGACGCGGGCACGAGGTCGTCGGCGTCGACCGGGTCGCGGACCCCGGCCGGGGGATCGTCGCGGGCGACGTCACGGCGCCGGAGGCGTGGGAGGACGCGCTGCGCGGCTGCGACGTCGTCGTCCACGCGGCGGCGGTCGTCTCCAACGCGGTCGGGCTCGAGGACCAGTGGCGGGTGAACGTCCTGGGCACCAGCCGCGTCGCGGCAGCGGCCGCGCGCGCCGGCGTGCGGCGGATCGTCCAGCTCTCGTCGATCCGCGCGTTCTCCGACGTCGGCTTCCCGCCCGGGGTCACCGAGGAGCATCCCGTCCGGCCCGACGGCAACCCGTACGTCGACACGAAGATCGCCGGCGAGCAGGTGGTCCTCCAGGCGCACGCCGCGGGGGCGATCGAGGCGTGCGTCGTGCGGCCGGGCGACGTCTACGGCCCCGGCTCGCGGCCGTGGGTCCTCCTACCGCTGGAGGCGATCCGCGCCCGGCAGTTCCTCCTGCCCGCGATGGGTCGCGGCGCGCACAGCCCGGTCTACGTGGACGACCTCGTCGCCGGGCTCGTCCTCGCGATCACCCGGCCGGCGGCCGCGGGCCAGGTGGTGACGATCACCGGCCCGCGGACGGTGACCGCCGCGGAGTACTTCGGTCACCTGCACCGCCTCCTCGGGCGCCGCGGCCCGCTCGTGGCACCGACCGGCGCGGCGATCGCGCTCGCCCACGTGGCCGACGGGGTCAACCGGCTGCGGGGCCGGCGCAGCGAGGTCAACGCGGTCTCGATGCGCTACCTCGCCCGCCCCGGCGGCTACTCGATCGAGAAGGCCCGGCGGCTGCTGGGCTACGAGCCGCTCGTCGACCTCGACGAGGGCATGCGGCGCACCGGCGACTGGCTGCGCGCCGAGGGCCTCGTCGCCTGAGCGCGGCGCGCGGGTCGCGGGCCCGGCACCGGGAGCGCGCCGCATCGCGGGCGTGCGCCGGCGCCGGGGAGCGGACGATCCGTCGCGTCGCGCCCCGGGGCGGGCGACAGGTCTCGCGCTGGCGCCGCCCGCGGGGTGATGGCACGATCACCGGGCATGAGCCCCGCGCCGTCGGCCTCCACCGCGCTCCCGGCGACGCCGGGCGAGCTGCGGCGCAGCGCCCAGGATCACCTCTGGCTGCACTTCTCCGAGCGCGCGGAGTTCGAGCAGCGCCCGCTGCCGGTCATCGCCCGCGGCGAGGGCTGCTACCTGGAGGACGTCGACGGCAAGCGCTACCTCGACGCGCTCGCCGGGCTCTTCGCGGTCCAGATCGGCTACTCGCACGGCGAGGAGATCGGCGAGGCCGCGGCGGCGCAGCTGCGCGAGCTGCCGTACTACACGAACTGGAACGCGGCCCACCCGCGCGCGATCGAGCTCGCCGAGACCGTGGCCGGGCTCGCGCCGGACGGGATCGAGCACGTCTTCTTCACCTCCGGCGGCGCCGAGGCGGTCGAGTCGGCCTGGAAGATCGCCCGCGAGTACCACGCGCTGCGCGGCGAGCGCCGATGGAAGGCGATCGGTCGCGACGTCGCCTACCACGGCACCTCGCTCGGGGCGCTGTCGATCACGGGCCTGCCGGACCTCCGCACGCCGTTCGAGCCGCTCGTCCCGCAGGTCGGGCACGTGCGCAACACGAACCGGTTCCGCCGGCCGGCGGGCGAGACGGAGGAGCAGTTCACCGCGTTCCTGCTCGACGACCTCGAGCACCGGATCGAGAGCGAGGGCCCCGACACCGTCGCGATGGTGATCCTGGAGCCGGTCCAGAACGCCGGCGGCGCGTTCACCCCGCCCGCCGGGTACTTCGCGGGCGTGCGGGAGCTCTGCGACCGCTACGGGATCCTCCTCTGCGCGGACGAGGTCATCACCGGCTTCGGGCGCCTCGGGGACTGGTTCGGCTCGTCGCGCTACGACATCCGCCCCGACCTCATCACGAGCGCGAAGGGGCTCTCGTCGGCGTACGCGTCGATCGGCGCGCTGCTCATCGGGCAGCGGGTGGCGGAGCCCTTCACCCGTCCGGGCGCGTCGTTCACGCACGGGATCACGTTCGGCGGCCATCCCGTCGCCGCCGCCATCGCGCTGAAGAACATCGAGATCCTCCGGCGCGAGCGGATCGTCGAGCACGTCGCCGAGCAGCAGGACGCCTTCCGCGCGACGCTCGCGCCGCTGCTGGACCTGCCGATCGTGGGCGACCTGCGCGGGACGGGCTTCTTCTACGCGCTGGAGCTCGTGAAGGACAGCGCGACGAACGCGACCTTCAGCGACGAGGAGTCCCACGCGCTGCTGCACGAGTTCCTCTCCGGTCGGCTGTTCGAGGCCGGGCTCATCTGCCGCGCGGACGACCGCGGCGAGCCGGTCGTGCAGATCTCGCCGCCGCTGATCGCCGAGCAGCAGCAGTTCGACGAGATCGCCGGCACGCTGCGGACGGTCCTCACCGAGGCCGCCGACCGCCTCGCCTGAGCCGCGTCGTGCCGGCCACCCGCCCCGTCTCCGGCTGGTTCGCGGCGGCCGGCGACGCCATGCCAGCGCCCCGCCCGCCGCTGGACGGCGACGCGACGGTCGACGTCTGCATCGTCGGCGGGGGCTACACCGGGCTCTGGACGGCGTACGAGCTGCGCCGCGCCGATCCGTCGCTCGACGTCCTCGTCGTCGAGCGCGAGGTGTGCGGCTTCGGGGCCTCCGGCCGCAACGGCGGCTGGGTCCAGGGCCACCTGGCGGGCGATCCGCGGACGTGGCGCCGGCGCGGCGGCCCGGCGGGCGCGGCCGCGCTGGAGCGGGCGATCGGCGCGACGGTCGACGAGGTCGGCGCGGTCGTGACGCGCGAGGGCATCGCCTGCGACTGGCACGCGGGCGGGACGCTGATGGTCGCGCAGACCGAGGCCGAGGAGCGGCGGCTGCGGACGCTCGTCGCCGGCGCCAACGCGCACCGCGACCTGCCGGAGGGCGAGGGCTGGCTCGATGCCGAGGGCCTCGCGGCGCGGGTGCGCGTGCGCGGCGGCCGGCGGGCGTGGTGGAGCCCGCTCTGCGCCCGCGTGCAGCCCGCCGCGCTCGCGCGTGGCCTCGCCGCGGCCGTCGAGCGCGCCGGGGCCCGGATCGTCGAGGGCACGACGGCGCTCGAGCTGCGCCCGGCGCCCCGCGGCCGTGCGACGGCGGGCGGGCGCGACGGCCACCCGGCGTCGGTCGTGACCGACCACGGGACGGTCCGCGCCCGCTGGGTCGTCCGGGCCACGGAGGGCTACACGGCCGGGCTGCCCGGCAGCCGGCGCGCGCTGGCGCCGATCGGCAGCACGATGATCCTCACCGAGCCGCTGGGGGCCGACCGCTGGGCGGCGATCGGCTGGGACGGCGCCGAGACGATCCTCGACGGCGGGCTGCTCTACCACTACCTGCAGCGCACCGCCGACGGGCGGATCGCGATCGGCGGGCGCGGCGTCCCGTACCGCTGGGGCTCCAGCAGCGCCCGCGAGGACGCCCCGCCGGCGGCGACGATCGCCGGCATCGAGGCGGGTCTCGGCCGCCTCTTCGGGGACGCGGTGGCGGGCGTCGGCACCGCGGCCGCCTGGCACGGCGTGCTCGGCGTCCCCCGCGACTGGAGCCCCGGCGTGAGCGCCGACCCGGCCACCGGCATCGCGTGGGCCGGCGGCTACGTCGGCGAGGGCGTGGCGGCGTCGAACCTCGCCGGCCGCACGCTCGCCGACCTGCTGCGCGGGGAGCGCACGGCGCTCACGGCGCTGCCCTGGGTCGTGCCGCCCGGCCGCCGGCCGCGTCGCTGGGAGCCCGAGCCGCTGCGCTGGCTCGGCATCCGCGGCGTCCACGCGTTCCTCGGCGCCGCCCAGGAGGTCGAGCGGCGTCGCGGTCGCCCGACGCGCCTGTCGGACCTCGCGCTGGCGCTCAGCGGTCACTGACCGCCGGGGCGGTCCGGCGCCGGCCGCGCGCGCCGCCGCGGTGCCGGGCGGCCGGCGGGCTCAGCCCGCGAGCGCGGCGAACCCGCGCCGCAGCAGCGCCTTCGCCTGGCGACCCGGGTCCGGGGAGTGCAGCAGCACGACCCCGAGGCGCCGGACCCGCCCGTCGGGCATCCGCCGCTCGGCCGCCGCGACGAGGCAGCGGCCCGCGGCGTCGGTGTACCCGGTCTTGATCCCGAGCGTCCCGGGGTAGCGCTCCTTCAGCAGCGGGTTGTGGTTGTAGAGCTCGACCTTCCCGCCCTTGATCGCCATCGACCGCACGGCGCTGCGGGCGGCGACGATCCGCGCCAGCCGCGGCTGGTCGAGGACCGCCCGGCCGAGCACCGCGAGGTCGCTCGCGCACGAGCGGTTCGCGGCCTGGCGCTGCCGCCGGACCTCCTCGAACCCGCTCGGCGAGCCGAACCGCGTGCAGCGCAGGCCCAGCGCGCGGGCCTGGGCGTTCATGGCGTCGACGAACCGCGGCACGGTCCCGGCGACGTGCTGGGCCAGGGCGATCGCCGCGTCGTTGCCCGACGAGAGCAGCAGCCCGTAGAGCATCGTCTCCAGCTGCACCCGCTTGCCGCGGGGCAGGACCCCGACGCCCGAGCCCTGGTAGGCGAGCGCCTCGCGGGTGATCCGCACGCGGTCGCGCGCCGGCGCGCTCGTGACCACGAGCAGCGCGGTCATCATCTTCGTGAGGCTCGCGATCGGCAGGTCGCGGTCCGGGGCCCTCGACCAGAGCACCTCGCCGCTGTCCAGGTCGTAGACCATCGCCGCGCGCGGCGGATCGCGGAACGGGTCGGCGAACCGGGCGGGGCCGCGACGCAGCGCGAGCGGGCGCACGAGCGGGGCGTCGCCGATCGGGCCGTTCCCGGCGTCCAGCGGCGGCGCGGTGGCCGGGGAGGGCGCCGTCGCGACGTGCGTGGGTGACGCCTCGGGGCCGCCGCCGGCCCGCGCGAGCACGATCAGGCCGATGAGGAACGCGACCGCCACCGTCGCCACGATCCCGCTCACCCACCGCACCCGGCGCAGCATGCCAGGGGCGGCGGACCGAGGTCGCAGGTCGCCGTGCGCGAACCGCCCCGCCGGCGCTCAGGTCTCCAGACGCCGCAGCAGGGGCCGGCTGGCGAGCAGCAGGGCGAGCATCGCGACGACCGCGGCCCAGAGCACCGGGTCGGTCGGCGAGAGCTCCTCGAGCCGGTGGCCGAGGACGACGACCGCGGTCTGCAGCGGCAGGTAGCCGACGACCGTCGTCCACGTGAACCGCCCGAGCGGCACCCGCAGCGCGCCGGCGACGTAGCCGGTCAGCGCGTGCGGGACGATCGGCACGAGCCGGGCGGCGAGCAGCGGGAACGCGCCCTGTCGGTCGAGCAGCCGCTCGAGCCGGTCGATCCGCGCCGCGCCGAAGACCGAGCGCAGCACCGGCCGGCCGAGGGTCCGGCCCAGCGCCCAGCAGCAGACGCCGGAGACGCCCCAGGCGACGACCATGAGCGCCAGCCCGACGGGGATCCCGTAGACGTAGCCGGCCACGACGAGGACGATCTCCGAGGGGTAGAAGACGACGGTGTGCACCTGCACGAGCAGGAAGAGCACGACCGCGCCCCACACCCCGAGCGCCCGCAGGTCCTCGCGCATCCGGTCGGTCTCGCCCGCGAGCGCCGCGCCCAGCGCCTCGCGCAGCGGCGCGACCGCCAGCAGCAGCGCCGCGAGCAGGCCGACGGTGAGCAGCGCCACGGCCGGGGCGACCCAGCGCGGGAGCGAGTCGCGGGCCGCCATCCCGCCGAGGGTAGGCGCCGGGTGGCGACCGGGCGTGTCGCTCCGGTGAACGCCGGGACGGGCGGCGCCGCGCCCTCGGCGCACCGCGAAGTACCGTTCGTGCGCATGCCCCTGGCCGACGGCGTCCACACCCTGCGGATCCCGCTGCGCTACGGCGACCTCGACACGCTCGGGCACGTCAACCAGTCCGTCTACCACCAGCTCATGGAGCTCGGCCGGGTCCGGCTGATCCAGGAGCTGCTGGCCGCGGCCGCCGACGGGGAGCCCGACGACGCGGGGCCCCGCGGCTGGGTCCTCGCGCGCGTCGAGCTCGACCACCGCCACGAGCTGCTCCTCGACGACGGGGACGCGATCGTCGAGCATCGCCTGGCGCGTCTCGGCGGCTCGAGCGTGACGCTCGACTGCCGGATCGTCACGCCCGCGGGGGTGCTCGTCGCGGAGGCCCGCACGGTGATGGTCGCGTGGGACGGCGACGCGCGCGGGTCGCGGGCGATCACCGAGCTCGAGCGCCGCGGGTTCGAGCTGCTCGCCACGACCTGAGGCACGGTCCCCGGCCCGGTGTTCGCCGGGCCCGCGCGTGCCGCGGCGCCGTCGGCTGAGGGGTCGCGCGCTCCGGGTAAGGGGTGCCCGCAGGCGACCCGCGACGGGTAAGGCATCGCGGTCCGCAGGTCGCGGCGAACGCCCGATGTGGCGGGGCGCTCGGCGGTCCAGCATGTGGTCGTGCCCGATCCGACCGTTGGGAGCACACGATGCACGGACACCTCACCAGCCACCTCGTCGACGCCCGCGAGGCCGACCTCGCCCGCGCCGCCGGCCGCGCCGAGCGCGCCGATGTCGCCCGGTTCGCCCCGGGGCGCCACGACGACGGCCGTCCCGTCCCGTTCCCGCGTCGCCTGCTGCGATCCTTCGGTCATGGGCACGCGCGTGACGAGCGCTCGCGTCGTCGGCCGCTCCGCGGAGCTCGCCGAGCTGCGGGCCGCGCTGCTGGACGCCGCGGCGCGGCGCCCCTCGCTGGCGTTCGTCGCGGGTGAGAGCGGGGTCGGCAAGACCCGGCTCGTCCGCGAGCTGCGACAGCTCGTCGCCGCCACCCCGGTGGCGGCGCCCGTCCCCTCCGTCGCGCCGGACCGTCCCGCCGGCGCGACGGAGGAGGCCGGCGCGCTCGTCCTCGCCGGCGAGTGCGTCCAGCTCGGCGACGGCGAGCTCGCCTACGCCCCGCTCGTCGGGGCGCTGCGCCCGTTGCTGCGCGACGCCCACCCGGTGCTGGAGACGCTCGATCCGGCGACCCGCCGGGCGCTCGGTCGCGTCCTGCCCGGCCTCGACGGCGCCGGCGAGGCGCCCGGCCCCGACGTCGACGACGGCCAGGGCCGGCTGTTCGAGGCGCTGCTGGAGCTCCTGGACCGCCTCGCGGCCGACCGGCCGCTGCTCCTGATCCTCGAGGACCTCCACTGGGCCGACCGCTCGACGCGCGCGTTCCTGACCTTCCTCGTCCGCTCCCTCGTGCAGGAGCGGCTCCTCGTCGTGGGGACCTACCGCCACGACGAACTCCACCGCCGGCACCCGATGCGGCCGCTGCTCGCCGAGCTCGAGCGGGACGCGCGGGCGCGCCGGATCGAGCTGCGCCCGCTCGACCGCGAGGAGCTGGGCGAGCTGCTGGCCGACCTGCTCGGCACGCCGCCCGACGAGGCGCTGCTCGGTCGCCTGCACGGGCGCAGCGAGGGCAACCCGCTGTTCGCCGAGGAGCTCCTCGCCGCCGGGCCCGACGGTCGCGGCGCCCTGCCGTCGACGCTGCGCGACGCGCTGATGGTGCGCACGGAGCGCCTGCCCGCCGACGCGCAGGAGCTGCTGCGGGTCATCGCGGTCGGCCAGCGCGTGGACCACGACGCGCTCGCCGACGTCGCCGGCCTCGACCCGCGGCCGCTGCGCGACGCGCTGCGCGAGGCGGTCGCGCAGCAGATCGTCGTCGTCGACGAGGACGGCCGCTACGCCTTCCGGCACGCGCTGCTGCGCGAGGTCGTCGACGACGACCTGCTGCCCGGTGAGCGGGCCGAGCTGCACCGCGCGCTGGCGACCGTGCTCGAGCGGCGCCTCGCCGAGGGCGCGTCCGGGGTCCACCTGACGTCCGGGATCGCGCACCACTACGCGGCGGCCGGCGACCAGCCCGCGGCGCTGCGGACCGCGGTGCGCGCCGCGCGCGCCGCCCGCGAGGTGCACGCCCACGGCGAGGAGGCGGACCTGCTGGAGCGCGCCCTCGGGCTCTGGCCGGCGGTGCCGGACGCCGAGGCGATCGCCGGCGCGCCGCGGGTCCTGCTCCTCCGGGACGCCGCGCAGGCCCACGCCCATCTCGCCGAGCACGAGCGCGCCGAGTCGCTGCTGCTCGCCGGGCTCGACCTCGGCGACGAGCAGGACGACCCGCGGCTGACGGCGGGCCTCCTCGAGCGCCTCGCGCGGGCCCAGTGGGCGCTCCTGCGGCCGCTCGAGGCGCTCGCGACGACGGAGCGGGCCCTCGGGCTGCTCGACGGGCTGGTCTGCGTCGAGCACGCGCGCCTCGTGAGCTGGAAGGCGAAGGCCCGGATGCTGCAGGGCCGCTACGGGGAGGTCGTCGCGCTCGCGCGCGAGGCGCTCGTGCTGGCCCACGCCGTCGGCGACCGGATCTCGGAGTCGCGAGCGCGCAACGCGCTCGGCGTCGCCCTGGCGGCGACCGGCCGCCCCGACGACGGCGCGCGCGAGCTGCGACGCGCGATCGCCCTGGCCGAGCGCGACGGCGCCGTCGCCGAGCTCGGCGCCGGCTACGTGAACCTCGCCGACGCGCTGCACATCGCCGGCCGCACGCGCGAGGCGCGCGAGGTCACCCGCACGGGCCTGCGCGTCGTGCCGGCGCCGGGCAGCGATCACCGTTGGCAGCAGGCGGTGCTCTCCGAGCTGTCCTTCGCGCTCGGCGACTGGGACGAGGCGGCCGCGGTGCTGCCCGACGTCACGGAGCGGCGCTCCTCGGAGGTCGGCCGGCTGAACCTCCTCCTGCGCCACGCCGACCTCGCCCTCGGCCGGGGCGATCACGAGCAGGCCGCGGCGCTGCTGCCCGAGATCGAGCTGCTCGGCGAGCGGTCGACCGAGCCGCAGTTCCACGTGCCGGTGGCGATGACCCGCGCGCGGTACGAGGAGCGGGTCGGCGACCTCGACGCGGCACGCCGGGCGATCGACGCCGGCCTGGACCGGATCGAGCTCTGCGCGGAGGACCAGGCGCGGATGGCGCTCCTCTCGGCGATCGGGGTCGAGATCGAGGCCACGGCGGCCCAGCGGGAGCGGGACCGGCGCGCCGACGACGGGCCCGCCCGCGAGCGGGCGAGCGCGATGCTGCGCCGCGTCGAGGCGGCGGCGGCCGATGCTGGTCCGACGGAGCGCGCGAACCTGCTCCACGCGCGAGCCGACCACGACCGCGCGTGCGGGGTGGACGACCATGCGACGTGGGTCGCGGTGGCCGCGGCGTGGGAGGCGCTCGAGTACCCGTACCCCGCCGCGCGTGCCCACCGGGCCGCGGCGGAGGCCGCGCTGCGCGACCGCGATCGCGCCGCCGCCGAGGCGTCGCTGGCGGCCGCCCGCAGCATCGCGGAGCGCCTCGGCGCGCGCTGGCTCGTGGCCGATCTCGAGCGGCTCGCGGCGCGCGGCCGCCTGCGCGCCACCGAGCCGCCGGACGCGGCGGCGCCCGAGGAGCGGCCGGCGGCCGATCGGGCGGCGGACCCCGCCGCCGAGGATCCCTACGGCCTGACGCCCCGCGAGCGCGAGGTCCTCGCCCTCGTCGCCGACGGCGCGACGAACCGCGTCATCGGCGAGCGGCTCTTCATGGCCGAGAAGACGGCGAGCGTCCACGTCTCGCGGATCCTCGCGAAGCTCGGCGTGCGCAGCCGGACGGAGGCGGCGGGCGTCGCCCACCGCCAGGGCCTGGTCGACTGAGCGGGGTCAGTCCGCGCCGAGCGCGGCGAGCGCCGAGAGCAGCACGACGTTGAACTCGCGGGCGCGGTTCGTCACGGCCCCGTGGTCGCCGGGGACCTCGAGCACCGGCCCGCCGACGCGCGCGGCGAGCTCGCGCTGCTTGCGCGGCGGGACGGCCCCGTCGTCGACGGTGACGATCGTCGCGGCCGGCAGCGCGAGCTCCCCGAGCCACGGACGGGCGTCGTAGCGGCCGAGCTCGCGACCGGCCTCGGCCATGTCGCGGGCGGACCCGCGCGTGAGCTCCGTCGCGATCCACGTCGTCGTCGCGCTGTCGGGGGCGCCGAAGAGCCGCATGCCGCGGCGCCAGAACGCCTCCGGCGCGACGCCGAGGAGCACCCGCAGCGCCGCCATCGTCGTCCAGAGGAGCCGCATCTGCGGCTCCTGCCAGTCGCTGGCCGTCGCGCCGAGCACGATCCCCGCGATCCGCTCGCCGTGGTGGCGGGCGAGGAGCTGGGCGATCGCCCCGCCCATCGAGTAGCCGACGACGAGCGGTCGCTCGACCTCGAGCACGTCGAGCAGCGCGGCGACGTCGTCGGCGCAGTCGCGCAGGCGGAACGGCTCGGTGGTGCGCAGCCCGCGACCGTGGCCGCGGTGGTCCATCGCGATCACGCGGTACCCGGCGTCGCGGACCGCGTCGTAGGTCGTGAACCAGTTCGCGTCGGCGGAGAACATCCAGCCGTGCAGCAGGACGACGGCCGGCCGGTCGTCCTCGCCGGTGTCGCGGACGAAGAGCTCGCCGCGCCCGGGGACGTGGACGAGGCGGGCCGGCGGCAGCGGGAACGGCGGCTCGGGGACGCCGGCGGGCGCGATCCCGTCGGCGGCGACGCGGGGGCGGCGCACGCGCTCGCGGACGGCGTGGAGGGGACCGGCGACCATCAGCCCAGGGTACGGATCGCGTCGCGTCGTCCCGCGGCGACGGGCACCGGGGCGGTCCCCGGAACGACGACGGCCCGCCGAGGGCGGGCCGTGGACGTCCGGGTCCCGCCACGCTCGGCGGGTCCGGATCGGCGGCCGGGCGAGCCCGGCCGAGAGGTCTCGGTTCAGAGGACGGAGACGTTCACCGCGTTCGGGCCCTTCGGGCCCTCCTCGGCCTCGAAGCTGACCTTCGCGCCCTCGGCGAGGGTCTTGAAGCCGCTGCCGTTGATGGCGGTGTGATGGACGAAGAAGTCCTTGCCCGGCTCATCGGGCGTGATGAAGCCGAAGCCCTTCTCGTCGCTGAACCACTTGACGGTTCCGGTGGCCATGTTGGTGCTCCCTCCGGGAGTTTCGTGCACGGGATACGCGGAGGGTGCTACTGCAACAACTGCGACACGCTGGCACTGCTTCGCCGGACGTCGAGCGCCCGGCACGGACGGATCAAGCGTAGCGCGCCCGAAGGTGCCCTTGTGAAGATCGTGGACCCGGCCGGACGTCGGTGCCGCCCGCGGATCGGACGCCGTCCGCTCACCGCGGACGGGGTCCGCCGATCGATCCCGCCTGGCCGACCCAGAGCCGGGGACCGGGGCCGACGCGCCCGAGGCGGTCGTCGGGGTTGACGAGGGCGCACCGCTCCAGCGACAGGCAGCCGCACCCGATGCAGCCCGTCAGGCTGTCCCGCAGGCGCTGCAGCTCGTCGATCCGCTCGTCGATCCGCGCCTCCCACGTGCCGGTGAGCTGCGCCCAGTCGTCGCTCGTCGGGACGCGGTCGGTCGGCAGCCGCTCGAGCTCCTCGCCGATCTCGGCGAGCGTCAGGCCGACCCGCTGGGCGAAGACGATGAACGCGACGCGCCGGATCGTCGGCCGCGTGTACCGCCGGTGCCCCGACTCCATCCGGGCCGCGCTGATGAGCCCGCGCTGCTCGTAGAAGCGCAGCGCCGACGGCGCCACGCCGCTGCGCGCGGCGAGCTCGCCGATCGTCAGCTCGCCCGTCGCGGTCACGGGCGAAGCACAGCAGCCACCGCGGACGGCGCCCGGGCGACCGCCGACCGGCGCTCAGGCCCGCAGGTGCTCGCGCAGGAACTCGGCCTGCTCGTCGGCGGCGCGGCGCGCCTCGGGCAGCAGCGCGACCCCGGTGACGTAGCCGTGGATCGCCCCGGGCTGCTCCCGCACGGTGATCGCCACGCCCGCCTCGCGGCAGCGGCGCTCCCACTGGCGCGTCTGGTCGAGCAGCAGGTCCCGCGTGCCGACGTGCACGGCCATCGGCGGCAGCCCGTGCGGGTCGCCGTGCAGCGGCGAGACGAGCGGGTCGGTCGCGGGATGGCCGCCGAGGTACGCGGTCGCGGCGTGGCCCACCCCCTCGGGGGTCAGCAGGACGTCGTGGCGGGCACGCGAGCGCAGCGACGTCGGATCGGCCGAGAGGTCGAGCCAGGGCGCGCTGAGCACGAGGGCGGCGGGCGGCAGGCCGGCGCCGTCGCGCAGGCGCATCGCCGTGGCGACGGCCAGCCCGCCGCCGGCGCTGTCGCCGACCAGGCCCCACGCGCCGTCGCGCAGCAGGCGCTCGCGCTCGAGCCGATCGACGACCGTCAGGACGTCCTGCAGCGCCGCCGGGTACGGGTGCTCGGGCGCGCGCCGGTGGTCGACGAGCAGCCCCGCCGCTCCCGTCGCGCGGCAGAGGCGGGCGAGGTGCTCCCAGTGGTCGGGGAAGGGGCCGGCGACGTGGGCGCCGCCGTGGAGCAGGACGAGGACCCCGGCCTGCTGGTGGGCCTGGTCGATCCAGGTCGCCGGGACGCCGCCGATCGTCGTCGCGGTGCAGTGGTGCGCCCGGCTCACGGAGCGCGGCGGCTCGTGCGCGTCCTCGCGCCGCAGCTCGGCCGCGCGCTCGAGGTCGACGGGACGCGCGGGCCCCGCCCCGAGGCGCCGCAGGCGGAGCGCCGCGCGCGCGGCGAGCATCTGGACGCTCATCGCGCCCGAACGTAGCAGCGGCGGCCGTCGCGGCCCGCCGGGGAGGTGGCGCTGCGCCGGACGTCCAGGCGCGCTTGCGCTCGATGGTTACAAACGTGTACCTTGCCGTGGCGGCCCCGTCTTCGGGAGGCTGGGGCGCGGGAGAGCACGACGCACGTGGGCACACGACCATCGGGAAACGCGGGCGGACGCGGATGACGCGCACCGTCCCCGCCGCGCCGGGCGGCCGCGCAGCGCGCGCGCTGCTGCTCGCCGGGCTCCTGGCCGTGGTCGTCGTCGCCGTGCTGCTCGTGCGCGGGGGCGGGTCATCGGCCACCCACCGGATCCTCCTGCCGGACGCCGGCCAGCTCGTCGACGGCAACGAGGTCCAAGTCGGGGGACGGCGCGTAGGCCTCGTCACCGGGATCGAGCTGACGGACGGCTACCGCGCGGAGGTGCGCTTCGAGGTCACCGACGAGGACCTCCTGCCGCTCCACGAGGGCACGACCGCGGCCGTGCGGGTCGTGTCGATGTCGGGCATGGCCAACCGCGTCGTATCGCTGACGCCGGGCCCGAGCTCCGCGCCGGAGCTCCAGGACGGCGCAGCGCTGCCCGTCGACGCCGTGACGACCCCGGTCGAGCTGGACCAGTTCTTCGACGTCTTCCAGCCGAGGACCCGCGAGGGCCTGCGCCGGATCTTCCGCGGCGGCTCGCGGACCCTCGCCGGGCGCGAGCGCGACGCGAACCTCGCCCTGCGCCGGCTCGCCCCGGCCCTGGGGTCGGGCCGGCGGCTCTTCGCCGAGCTCGCCGGTGACGGCGAGGCGCTCGAGCGGCTGCTGCGCAGCGGCTCGCGCACGGTCGGGGCGCTCGCGCGGGAGCGGCAGTCGCTCACCTCCGCGGTGAGCCACCTGCGCACGACGAGCGCCGCGCTCGCCGACGAGGGCGCCGCGCTCGAGCAGACGCTCGACCGCCTGCCGGGGACGTTCTCCCGCGTGCGCGCGACGTTCGGCGAGGTCCGCACGACGCTCGACCGGCTCGATCCGCTCGTCGCCGCGTCGAAGCCCGCCGCGCGCGACGGCCTGCCGCTGCTGCGCGAGCTGCGCCCGATGGCCGCCGAGCTCGTGCCGACCGTCCGCGACGCGAGCCGCCTCGCCCGCGGGCCCCGGTCCGGCGACGACCTCCTCGAGCTGCTGGCGAGCCTGCCGCCGCTGGCGCGCGCCGGCGTCCCGGCGCTCGAGGCCGCGCGCCGGTCCTCGAACGCGAGTCGTCCCGTCGCGGCGTTCGTCCGCCCGTACGCGCCCGAGATCACCGGCTGGTTCCGGACGTTCTCCGGCGCGACCGCGATCTACGACGCGAACGGCCACGTCGCTCGCACGCAGGGCGTCCTGAACCTCAACTCGCCGACCGACCTGCCGACCGCGCTCGCGCCGATCCGGTCGCTGCTGCAGCTCACGGCGCCGCTGCTGGGCCTGCACCACACGACGCCGACGAAGGTCCGCCGCTGCCCCGGCGCGAACTTCCAGACGCTGCCGGACCGCTCCAACCGCTATCGCGACGGCGGCACCCTGGACTGCGATCCCGAGGCGGTGGTCCCGGGCGGATGACCAGCCTGCGGCCCCCCATCCGGACCGGCGCCCGTGCGCGCCTCCTGGCCCTGCTGCTGGCGCTCGCCGGGCTCGTGCTCGGCCTCGGCGCGGTCGCCGCGACCGGCGACGACGGCGACGACGACGGGCCCTACCGGGTCCGCGCGACGTTCCACAACGCGTTCGCGGTCGTCTCCGACGTCGACGTGCGCGTCGCCGGCGCGCGGGTCGGGTCGGTCGAGGACGTCGACGTCGACGAGCGCGGCCGCGCGGTGGTCGTGCTGCGGATCGAGGATCCCGCGTTCCAGGACTTCCGCACCGACGCGGAGTGCTCGATCCTGCCGCAGTCGATCATCGGCGAGCGCTACGTCGACTGCCGGCCGACGCAGCCGCGGTCCCCGGGCTCCCGGGCGCCGGGCGAGCTGCGCGCGGAGCGCTTCGACGGCGAGGTCCAGCGCGTGCTGCCCCTGGACCGCACGACCCAGCCGATCGATCTCGATCTCGTCGGGAACCTCTGGCAGGAGCCGCAGCGCGACCGCCTGACGCTCCTGCTCTCCGCGCTCGGCGGTGGCCTGGCCGCGCGCGGAAAGGACCTCGACACGGCGCTGCGCGCCGCCCTGCCGGGCCTGCGCGACACGAACCGCGTGCTCTCGATCCTGCGCAGCCAGACCGGCGCGCTGCGCCAGATGGTCACCGACGGCGAGCGCGCGCTGCGCCCGATGGCCGACCAGCGCGAGCGGCTCGTCGGCTTCCTGCGCGCGCAGGCCGACCTGCAGGAGGCCGTGGGCGAGCGCAACGCCGAGCTCGACGAGAACCTGCGGATGCTGCCGGCGACGCTGCGCCAGCTCACGCCGACGATGCACGAGCTGCGCGACGCCTCGTCGGCGATGGAGCCGACCGTCGCCCGGCTCCGCCGCGCCGCGCCGCAGCTGCGGCGCCTGCTCGTCGGCCTCTCGGCGTTCTCCCGCACCGGCACGAGCACGATGAAGCGCTTCGGCGCCTCGTCGGACCTCGGCCGCCGCGCCATCGTCGCCGGCGACCCGATCGTCGGCCAGCTCGAGCGACTCGCCTCGCGCGCCGCGCCGGTCTTCGGCGTCGCGCGCTCGCTGCTGGAGTCGATGCGCACCACCGGGGGCTCCCGGCGCCTGCTCGACTACGCCTTCTACCAGGGCATGGCGATCAACGGGTTCGACGACGTCGGCCACTACCTGCGCGTCATGTCGGTGCTGACGCGCTGCTCCTCGTACGCCGAGGCGCCCGTCTCCGGCTGCTCGACCGGCACGGTCGAGCCGGGCCGCCCGCAGACCTCCCGCGCCGCCGTCCGCACGGCGAGCGAGGCGGTCGGATCGCAGGCGTCGCTCATCGACCGGCTGACCGCCGCCACGCTCGACGGCCAGGACGCCGACCGACTGCTGCGCGAGGCGCCGAAGGGCCTCGAGCTCGACCGCCTGAGGCGCCAGGTCGCCGACGCCCGTCGCGCCGCCCGCGATCCCGAGGCGCTCGGTCGCGTCCTCGGAGGAGGCTCGCGATGAGGCGCGGACGCTCGTCCCTGCTGGCGAACCCCGTGCTGATCGGCGCGGCCACGATCCTCGTGGCGCTCGTCGCCGTCGTCCTCGCGTACAACGCGAACACCGGGCTGCCGTTCGTGCGGACGTACGACCTGAAGGTCGAGCTGCCCGACGGCCAGCGCCTGACGCCGGGCAACGACGTCCGGATCGGCGGCGCCCGGATCGGCACCGTCATCGCGGTGAAGCCGGAGGTCCGCGCGAACGGCCGGGTCGTCGCGGTCGCGCGGCTGCAGCTGGACCGCACCGCCGAGCCGCTGCCGGCCGACACCCGGCTGCTCGTCCGGCCGCGCTCGGCCCTCGGGTTGAAGTTCGTCGAGCTCACGCGGGGCTCCTCGTCGCGGATGCTGCGCTCGGGCGACACGATCCCCGTCTCGCAGGCGGTCGAGGAGCCGGTCGACCTCGACCAGCTCGCGTCGGTCTACGACGCCCGCACCCGCGACGCGTTCCGCCGCGGCTTCGTCGACTTCGGCGACGCGTTCACCGGCCGCGGCCAGGCGATCAACGACCTGCTCGAGGTCCTGCCGGAGGGCATGCGGCGCCTGTCGCCGGTGATGCACAACCTCGCCGACCCGGGCACCGAGCTCGCCCGGACGCTGCAGGCCTTCGCGCGCACCGCCGGCGAGGTCGCGCCCGTCGCGCAGACGCTCGGCACGCTGCTGCCGCGGCTCGAGCGGACGTTCTCGGCGTTCGCCGCCGTCGCGCGGCCGCACGTCCAGGAGTGGATCGAGACCGGCGTCCCGCTGCAGCGCACGATCCAGCGCGAGGCGACCGACGTCCGGCCGTTCCTGCGTCGCAGCGCCCGCCTGATGGCGGCGCTCGAGCCCGGCGCCGCCGCGCTGGACCGCGCGTCCGGCCCGCTGGCCGACGCGCTGCGCCAGGGCGTGCGGATCAACGCGCGCCTCCCGCGGATGCTCGACCCGCTCGACGACGCGTCGCGCGCGATCCAGCGGCTCGCCGACGACCCGAACGTCCCGATGGCGATCGGGGCGGCCGACCGCACCGTGAGCCGCGTGGACCGGATCCTCGAGACGCTCGCGCCGACCCAGGTTCGCTGCCACTACGTGTCGCTCTTCTTCCGCAACGCCTCCTCGGTCATCGGCGAGGGCAACCAGTGGGGCACGTGGCAGCGCTCGGGCCTCATCCTCACGCCGATCTGGATGGCGCCGCGCGCCGACCCGGGCCCCCAGCTGCACCACAACGCGCTGCCGAACACCGGGCAGCCGGGCTCCGACGGCGAGTGCGAGGCGGGCTTCGAGGGCTACCGGAAGGGCCAGACGATCGGGAACGTCCCGGGCGTCCAGCGGACCGACAGCGCCCCGATGATCACCGGACCGGAGGCGAAGGAGTGAGCCGCCTGCGCCTCCCGCGCCGCACGAGGCGCCCGCTGTCGGCGGGCCCCCGCTCGCCCGTGCTCGCGGGCGTCATCACCGTCCTCGTGCTGTCCCTCGTCAGCGGCGCGATCCTCTTCAAGGACGCGCTGCCCGGGCGCGGCGGCACGGAGCTCAACGCCGTCGTCGAGGACCTCGGCGCCCTGAAGTCGGGCGCGCCGGTCCGCGTCGCGGGCGTGAACGTCGGCAAGGTCACGGGGATCGATGCCGGTCCGGGCCGGATGTCGACGATCCGGATGACGCTGAACGACGAGGCCCCGACGGTCCGCCGCGACGCCGAGCTGAAGATCCGGCCGCGGATCTTCCTCGAGGGCAACTTCCTCGTCGACCTCCACCCGGGGACCCCCGACCGCGACGCGATGCCGGCCGGCGGGACGATCAGCGCCTCGCGCACGACGCTCGCCGTCCAGATCGACCGGGTCATCGGCACGCTGGACCACCCGACGCGCGAGCGCGTCCAGCAGGCGATCCGCGGCTACGGCGGCGGCATCTCCGGCGACGCGACCGTCGCCGCGATGCGCCGGCTGATCGCCGACGCGCCGCCGAGCCTGCGCTCGAGCGCGATCGTCTCCGACGCCTCGCGCGGCCAGCAGCCGGGGGACCTCGCGAGCCTCGTCGACGACCTCGGCGAGCTGTCGGAGGCGATCGCCCCGCACGCGGGCGACCTCGAGGCGGCCGTGCGCGGGATCGACCGGACCTTCGGCGCGTTCGCCGCCCAGCAGGCCGCGCTGCGCCAGGTCGTGGCGCGCCTGCCCGGGACCCTCGGCCGCAGCGATCGCCTGAGCGCGGCGATGGACCGCGCGCTGCCGCCGGTCCGTCGCCTCGCCGACGAGCTGACGCCCGGCGTGCGGGAGCTGCCCGAGACGATCGCGCTGACGCGGCCGTGGGCGCGGGCGATGACGCGTCTGGCCTCGCAGCCGGCGCTCGGCGGCTGGGTGCGCGACATGCGCGCCGCCGTCCCGGACCTCGTCGGCTTCGCCGAGGACGCCACGGAGTCCGCGCCGGGGACCGAGGAGGTCGCCCGCTGCGTCGCGGACGTCCTCGTGCCCGCCGGCAACAAGAAGATCGAGGACGGCCGCTTCACCCACGGCGTCGAGAACTACAAGTCGTACTTCTACGGCCTCGTCGGCGCGAACGGCGAGTCGCAGAACTTCACCGGCACCGGCATCCACTCGCGGATCGGCATCGGCCTCGGCCCGTCGCTGCTGCAGTTCGGCACGGACAGCACGATCGGCCGGATCATCAAGGGCGCGCCGCCCGCCGGCTCGTTCGGGGTACGGCCGATCCGGCCCGCGCGCCGCCCGCCGTTCCGCGACGACGTCGCCTGCTCGACGCAGCCCGTGCCCGAGCCGAACGAGGCGGAGTCCGCCGTGGGGGTCGGCTGATGCGTCGCGCGCTCCAGGCCCACGGGCGGACCGTCGCGGTGATCGTCGCGATGCTCGCGCTCGCCCTCGCGGTCACCGGCGTGATCCTCGTGAACCAGCGCGTCGCGCTGCCGGGCTGGCTGCCCGGCGGGGCCGAGCGCTACGAGCGCTTCCAGGTCGAGCTCTCGACGGCCCAGGCGGTCACGCCGGGCCAGGGGCAGCAGGTGCTCATCGCCGGCGTCGACGTCGGCGACATCACCGACGTCCACCTCGAGCGCGGTGCCGCGGTGATCGACATCCGCGTGAAGGCCCGCCACGCCCGCAAGCTCCGCCGGGACGCGTCGGCGCTCCTGCGCCCGAAGAGCGGCCTCTACGACATGAGCGTCGAGCTCGACCTCGGGCGCTCCGCGCAGCGCCTGCGGCCCGGGGCGCGGATCCCGGACTCCCGCACGGCGGTGAACGTCCACCTCGACGAGCTCCTCGCGTCCCTGGACGGCGACACCCGCCTCGCGCTGAAGATGCTCGTCGACGGCGCCGGCGAGGGCCTGCCGAACGACGGCCGCGCGCTCGCCGGGACCCTGCAGCGGCTCTCGCCGGTCCAGCGGAACCTCCGCCTGATCGGCGAGCAGATGGAGGACCGCAACCGGCAGATCCGCGCCGCGGTCACCCTCATGGGGCGCGTGAACGGCGCGCTGGCCGACGGGCGGGGCGACGTCGTCCGCGCGATCCGCTCGACGAGCCGCGTCCTGGGCACCATGGGCCGCCGCGACGGCGAGCTGCGCTCCGCGCTCGGCGAGCTGCCGCGCACGCTCGCCGCCACCGACGGCGCGCTCGACGCCGGCACGTCCCTCGCCCGCGAGCTGCAGCCCGCCAGCGCCGCGCTCATGCCCGTCGCCGAGCAGCTGGCGCCGACGCTGCGCGACCAGCGCCCGTTCCTGCAGGCCACCGCCCCGGTGATCCGGGAGCAGCTCGAGCCGTTCGCCCGCCGCACGCGGCAGCCGGTCCGGCGCCTGGAGGACTTCGCGCAGGCCGTGCACGAGGGCCACGCCGACAGCGACGCGGTCACCGGCGAGACGAGCCGCTTCCTGAACATGCTCGCCTACGACCCGCCCGGCAACGAGCGCGGCTTCCTCTTCTACCAGCAGTGGCTGAACCACAACCTGCCGTGGATGTACTCCACGCAGGACGCGCACGGCCCGATCCGCCGGGCGCGCCTGAGCCTCAGCTGCTCGTCGCTGGCGACGCTCACGCAGACCGCCGAGGTCAACCCGCAGGCGGCGTTCCTCGGCACGCTGCTCGGGGCGCTGGGCAAGACGCCCCTCTGCCCGCCGGCGACGAAAGAGGGCCCGGACGCGACGGGGCCCGCCAGCGACTCGCCGCAGGCGGCGGCCCGCAGCGCGGCGGGGGCGGCAGGACGCGGGGCGACGCCGCCCCCGTCGGCGCCGGCCGACCGGGGCGCCGACGGCCGCTCGGCGGCCGAGGCCGCCCGCTCCGTCGCGGGCGCGACCGCGGGAGGCGGACGGTGAACAAGAACCGCCCCTCGAACGTCCAGCTCGGGCTCATGGTCGCCTTCGCCCTGAGCTGCTTCGGGCTGCTGCTCTTCCTGTGGACGGCGTTCGGCGGCCCGACCCCGCTGCGTCCGCAGGGCTACCGCGTGCAGCTCGAGGTCACCGAGGGCGCGCAGCTGGCCACGCAGTCCGACGTCCGGATCTCCGGCGTGTCGGTCGGCCGCGTCCAGGAGCTCGACCCGGACCGTCGCACGGGCCGCACCCGGGTCGTCCTGGAGATCGAGCCGCGCTATGCGCCGATCCCACGCGACACGCGGGCGACCCTGCGCGCGAAGACCCTGCTCGGCGAGACCTGGGTCGAGCTGAGCCCCGGGAACCGGTCGCGCTCGGCCCCGGCGTCGGCGATGCTGCCCGACGGCGGTCGCCTGCCCCGCTCGGCGGTCCGCCCGACGGTCGAGTTCGACGAGGTCCTGCGGACCTTCGACCGCGACACCCGCGACCACCTCGGGCGCTGGATCCGCACCGGCGCCGACGCGCTGGACGGGCGCGGCGCCGACTTCTCCGCCGCGATCGGCATCGTGTCGCCGTTCGCCGACGAGCTGACGGGCATGCTGCGGATCCTCGACCAGCAGGAGCAGGCGGTCCAGGGGCTCGTCCGCGACAGCGGCCGGGCGTTCGGCGCGCTGAGCGAGCGTCGCGGCGAGCTCGCGGGGCTCATCAGCGACGGCGCCCGCCTGACGGAGATCACGAGCCGCCGTGCCGACGCGGTCCAGGCCACGATCCGCGCCCTGCCGCCGTTCCAGCGCGACGCGGAGCGCACGATCGGCCGCCTGGGCACGTTCTCGCGGGACACCGACCCGCTCGTGCGCCTCATGCTGCCGGTGGCGGCGGAGCTCACGCCGACGCTGCGCTCGCTCGAGCGGCTGGCGCCCGACCTCCGCGCGCTGCTCGTCCGCCTCGAGCCGGTGATCGAGCGCTCGCGGAGCGGGCTGCCGGCGCTGACGCGCGTCGTGGACGCGTTGCGGCCGTGGATCGCCGAGGCCGAGCCGCTGCTGCGCGACCTCAACCCGACGCTCGAGTACTTCGGGCGCTTCCGCGACGAGATGCGCGCGTTCTTCGCCAACCCGGCGTCGGCCACGCACGCGACGGCGAAGGGCGCCGACGGCCGGCGGTTCCACTACCTGCGCCAGACCCTGCCGCTGAACCCGGAGAGCCTCGCGGTCTGGCCGGAGCGCCTGAAGACGAACCGCGCCAACCCGTACCAGACCCCGGGCTGGGCGACCGATCCCCGCACGATGACGGTGCTGGACGGTCGCAACTGCACGAAGGGCCTCTCGGGCGCGAGCGTCGGCGGCTTCCTCGCGCAGGCGCTGGTCGACGCGAAGGCCGCGCCGGCCTGCGCGGTGGCGACGCCGCAGGATCTCGACGGCCGACGCACGACCTTCCCGCAGGTCCGGCGGGACCCGTCGGTCAAGCCCTGACCGCCGCTCCCGCGTTCGCGGCTCGGCCGCCCGGCGGGGCCGATCGGCCGGCTGGGACAAAGCCTCTGGACACGCTGTACAGTGGCGGTGTCAGAGCACCGTGAGCGGCGTCCGCCGCCGGAGGAGGAGCAGGTCGTGGCCACCGAGACCCAGCTGATGCCCGTCGAGGCGCCCGCGACGGGCCGCACGATCGACGAGGTCGCCGTCGCCGGCGCGGCGGAGGTCGCCGAGCTCGCCGCGCGCGCCCGGACGGCGCAGGTCGCCTGGAGGGAGCGCTCGTTCCGCGAGCGCACCGCCGTCCTCGACGCCGCACGCCGTTGGCTCGCCCGCAACGCGGACCGGATGCGCGAGACGATCTGCCGCGAGACCGGCAAGACCGACGACGACGCGCAGCTCGAGATCGCCGTCGCGCTGCAGAGCTTCGCGTTCTGGTCCAAGCGCTCGGAGCGCTACCTCGCCGAGGAGCGCTTCCGCACGTGGGCACCGATGGTCCTCGGGCGCAAGGTCACCGTGCGCTACGACCCCTACGGGCTCGTCGGCGTCATCGGGCCGTGGAACTACCCGCTCGTGAACGCCTTCTGCGACTGCGTCCCGGCGCTCATGGCGGGCAACGCGGTGCTGCTCAAGCCGTCCGAGGTCACGCCGCTGACGGCGCTGCTGACCGCCGAGATGCTCGCGGAGTCCGGCATGCCGGAGGGCGTCTTCACGGTCGTCAACGGCGGGCGCGAGACCGGCGAGGCGGTCGTGGACGCCGTGGACTACGTCATGTTCACCGGGTCGACGGCGACGGGCCAGGCGGTCATGCGCCGCGCCGCGGACACCGTCACGCCGGTGTCGCTGGAGCTCGGCGGCAAGGACGCGATGATCGTCTGCGCCGACGCGAACCTCGAGCGCGCCGCGAACGCCGCCGCCTTCTCGGCGCTCTGCAACAGCGGCCAGGTCTGCATCTCGGTCGAGCGGATCTACGTCGAGGACGCGATCTACGACCGGTTCGTCGCCCGGCTGGGCGAGATCGTGCAGGGCCTGCGCCAGGGTGAGGCCGGCGGCCCGGGCTCGGTCGAGGTCGGCGCGATCACGCACCCGCCGCAGATCGAGATCATCGAGCGGCACGTCCGCGATGCCCTCGACAAGGGCGCGCGGGCCGTCACCGGCGGCGCGCGGCGCTCGGGTCCCGGGCGGTTCTTCGAGCCGACGGTCCTCGCCGACGTGGACCACTCCATGAGCTGCATGACCGAGGAGACCTTCGGCCCGACGATCCCGGTGATGCGCGTCGCCGACGTGGACGAGGCGATCCGGCTGGCCAACGACTCGCCCTATGGCCTGCAGGGCAGCGTCTTCACGAGCGATGCGGCGAAGGGCGAGGCGATCGCCCGGCGGATGGAGTGCGGCGCGGTCTGCGTGAACGACGCGCTCGTGAACTACATGGTCTTCGACGCGCCGATGGGCGGCTGGAAGACCTCCGGGATCGGCTCGCGCCACGGCGCGGGGGGGATCCGCAAGTACTGCCGGACGCAGACGATCCTCGGGACGGGCCCGCAGCTGAAGCGCGACGTGCACCACTTCCCGTACTCGCCGCGCGTCTCCAAGCTCCTGGCCGGGTTCGTCGGGCGACTCTACGGGCGCTGACCCACGATGCGGGGTGGCGGCACCCCCGGCGGCTCTGCGACGGTCGCGACCCGGGGGTGCGGTCACCCCGGCAGCCGTGTTGACGTACTGTCCGGACGGACTGTATGGTGAGCGCGTGCTTGGGAGGAGCGTCGTTCGCGCACGCCTGCGCGTGAGCCATCCGACGGCCGCGATGGAGGTCGACCGATGAGCCTGGAGCGTCGGATGGCCCGCGCCGCGGCGCGGCGCCGGCCATCACTCCGCCGCGTCGCGGTCGGCCTCGGCTCCGCCGGGCTCGTGGCGGCCGGTCTGGGTCAGGTGTCGGGCGCGTCGGCGGAGCAGCGGACGATCGAGGTGACGCTGGCCGGTGGTCGGGTGGTGTCGATCACGGTGGACGTGCCGCCGGGGACGCCGTTGGATCAGATCCCGCTGCCGGATCTGGGGGTGGCGGCGGTGAAGGTCACCGGGGGTGGTGGCGCGGGCGCGGGTGCCGGTGCGGGTGCGGCGTCGTCGGCCGCGCCTGGGTCGGATGGCCCGGACGCGGGTGGTGCGGGCACGGCGGGTGCCGCTGCTGCCGTGTCTGGTGGTCGTGGTGGTGCGGCGGCGGGTGCGGCGGGTCGTGCGGGCAGCGAGGCGCGTCGGCAGGCGCGTGCGGTCGCGCAGGCCGCCGATGATGCGCGTGCGCGGGCCGAGGAGCGTGCGGACGGCACGCGGGTGTCGCGGGCGCAGCGGCGTGCGGCGGCGGAGCGTCGTGCGGCGGGTGCGGTGGCGGAGCCCGATCCGCTGGATCCCGGGACGGTGGAGTCGATTCCCGGTCCGGCTCCGGTGGGCGTGCCGAACTTCTTCATCGATCGGTTCCGGATCCCGCCGTTCCTGCTGCCGATCTACCAGGCCGCGGGCGTCCAGTACGGGGTGCGGTGGGAGGTGCTGGCGGCGATCAACGAGATCGAGACCGACTACGGTCGGAACCTGAACGTCTCCAGTGCTGGGGCGCTGGGGTGGATGCAGTTCATGCCGGCCACGTGGAAGGCCTACGGCGTCGATGCCAACGGGGATGGGGAGAAGGATCCGTACAACCCGGTCGACGCGATCTTCGCCGCGGCGCGGTACCTGCGGGCTGCGGGGGCGGAGAAGGACCTCAGGAAGGCGATCTTTGCGTACAACCACGCCGATTGGTACGTCGACAGCGTGCTGTTGCGCGCCCGGCTGGTCGGTGGTCTGCCGCCGGATCTCGTCGGGTCGCTGACCGGTCTGACGCAGGGCGTGTTCCCCGTCGCGGCGAAGGCGCGGTACGCGGGTGCCGATGCCGACGCGGTCACGAAGCTCAAGAAGGTCAAGCGGACGAAGAACGCGGCGAAGACCGTCGACGCCGAGAAGGGCCGCGACTCGCTGGAGATCTTCTCCCGCAACGGCGCCGCCGCGATCGCGGTGCAGGACGGCGAGGTCGTGAAGGTCGGCTACAGCAGCCGGCTGGGCCGGTTCGTGCAGCTGCGTGATGCGTTCGGCAACACCTACACGTACGGGAACCTGAAGAGGGTCTCGGTCTTCTACCCGGTGCCGAAGCCGGCGGCGGTGCAGCGCGCCGAGCAGCGGGCTGCGGCTGCGGAGCCGGCGAAGGATCCCAAGCCCACCGAGGCCGCTTCGGCCGGGACGCAGCGCCAGAGCGCGGCGGCCGCGGCCGGTGCTCCGGGCACGGGGTCGGCTAGCGACGCGGCTGGCGGGTCGCGGGTCGTGCCGGGCGAGGACCCGGCGGGTGTCGCGGGCGCCGGGGCCAAGCAGCGGGTGTTCGCCAACCCGTTGCGGCCCGCCGCTCGACAGCATGGTGGTGCCGAGCAGGTCGCCAACGACCGGCTGGCGACCGGTGGTTCGTCGTCGTATCTGTCCGCGCTGCACGGCCTGACCGCTCGCGATGTGACGCTCAAGCGGTTGAAGAAGGGCTCCCGCGTGCTGGCGGGCACGGTGCTGGGCCGCCTCGGCGACACGCCGCAGAACACGAACCGGCGTGGGGTCGCGACGTCCTCGCCGTTCCTGCGGTTCGAGGTCCGTCCGGTCGGGAAGGGCGCGCCGCGGATCGATCCCAAGCCGGTGCTGGATGGGTGGAAGCTGCTGGAGTCCACCGCGGTCTACCGCGCGAAGGGGTCCAACGCGTTCTTCGGCGAGAACGCCTCCGCCGGCCAGGTGCTGCTCATGAGCAAGGAGCAGCTCGTGCAGCGCGTCCTGGCCAACAAGGACCTCGACATCTACGGCGCCGGGCGCCAGGACATCGAGCGTGGCGTCATCGATCGGCGCGTGCTGGCGCTGCTGGAGTACCTCACCGCCAACGGCCTGCGACTGCAGATCACGTCGCTCAAGTCCGGGCACTCGATCCTGTCGAAGTCCGGCAACGTGTCGGAGCACTCCACCGGCACCGCGGTCGACATCGCGGCGGTGAACGGGATCCGGATCGAGCGGAAGACGCAGGGTGCGGGGTCGATCACCGATCAGACCAACCGGTTGATCCTGCAGCTGCAGGGCGCGATGAAGCCGCACCAGATCATCTCGCTGATGACCTACCCCGGGACCGACAACACGTTGTCGCTCCCGGATCACGACGATCACATCCACGTGGGGTACCGGCCGCAGATCACCGGCAGCACCAAGCTCGGCAAGCAGGTCGAGCAGGTGCTGAAGCCCGGTCAGTGGATCAAGCTGATCGATCGGATCAGCGAGATCGACAACCCGACGGTGCTCACCTCGCCGTCGAAGTACGCCATCAAGACGCGCAAGGCGTCCAAGGACGATTGACCGGGACGCCGTCGGCGGGCCGGGGGACCACGAGCGAGACAGAGCGATGAGCAGCAGCGACGAGCACACCACGCCCGGCACCGGCTGGGGCTTCGAGGACGACGATCGCGTCGAGGTCCCGGTCGAGCGCGACCACCCGACCACCACCGGTGGTGGCACGCCCAGTGCCGCTGGTGCGGCGGCGACGGCGGCGGTGGTGCGGGAGGAGCCGGCCCAGGAGCCCGAGGACGAGTACGCGTGGCACACCGGAGTGCGCCATCCGACGGGTCAGCCGGACGCGGTGGAGTTCGTGGAGACGCACAAGGCGTTCGGGCGCAACCGGATCCTTCGTGGTCTGAACATGGGCCTGCCGGAGGGCATGATCTCGATGATCCTCGGCCCGTCCGGGACGGGGAAGAGCGTGTGCATCAAGCACATGGTCGGCCTGCTCTACCCCGATGAGGGCGATGTGCTGGTGCACGGCGATTCGGTGCCGTCGATGCCGCTGGAGCCGCTGTTGGAGATGCGCAAGAAGTTCGGGGTGCTGTTTCAGGACGGCGCGTTGTTCGGGTCGATGAACATCTTCGACAACGTCGCGTTCCCGCTGCGGCAGCACACCGACAAGG
>NZ_JAXAVX010000023.1:0-30539 GCF_033949425.1 Patulibacter brassicae
CCGCCGCGCCCCGCCACGCCGCCGCCGCGCCCCGCGGCGCGGCGGCGCGGCGGCGGGCTCGGGGTGGACGGGAGCTCGTCGCGTCGCTCGGACGTCGGCGCGCCGTCCGGGCCGCCCGAGGCCCGGTCCGGCTTCGGGCCGGGCGTTCTCGGCAGGCGCGGCCCCAGCCCCGATGCGGGTCCCGTCGGTCGGCGTCGGTGTTCCGTCGTACGTGACTCGAGTCATCGGACACCGAGATCCCGTCGTAGATGACTCGAGTCATCGGACACCGAGATCCCGTCGTAGATGACTCGAGTCATCGGACACCGAGATCCCGTCGTAGATGACTCGAGTCGTCCGGGGGTCGGGATCTCGTCGTGGGTGACTCGAGTCGCCGGGACGGCTCTGCCGCCTGGCTCTCCCGTGGATAAGTCAGGTGCTAGGGTCGCTGGCTATGTCCAACGTCAGCCAGCGGGCGCGACCCGGCGTCGTCCTCGCCGTCGTCTGCTCCGCGGTCGTCCTCGCGAGCCTCGACCTCTTCATCGTCAACGTGGCGCTGCCGGACATCGGCCGCGAGCTCGGCGAGTCGGACCTGGCGACGCTCTCCTGGGTCCTCAACGCCTACGCGATCGTCTACGCGGCGCTGCTCGTCGTCCTCGGCCGGGTGGCCGAGCGCTGGGACCGCCGGACGGGGTTCCTCGCCGGCGTCGTCCTGTTCACCGTCGCGTCGGCCGCCTGCGGCGCGGCGGACAGCATCGAGGCGCTCGTGGCGTTCCGGATCGTGCAGGCGGCCGGGGCCGCGCTCCTCACGCCGACCTCGCTGGGTCTCGTCCTCGCCACCGCGCCGCCGGAGCGGCGGCAGGCGAGCGTCCGCACGTGGGCGGCGGTCGGCGGGCTCGCCGCGGCGCTCGGGCCGGTGGTCGGCGGCCTGCTCGTCGCCGCGAGCTGGCGCTGGGTCTTCCTCGTGAACGTGCCGATCGGCCTGCTCGCGCTCGTCGCCGGCCTGCGCCTGCTGCCGCAGGTCCCCGGCCATCCCGTGCGCCGTCCGAGCCTCGTCGAGGCCGGGCTCGTCACGGGCGGCATCGCCCTCATCACCCTCGCGCTCGTCGAGGGCGAGCGGTGGGGCTGGGGCGCGCCGGAGACGGTGCTCGTGGGCGTCGGCGGGATCGCGGCGCTCGCCGTCGTCGCGTGGCTGCTGCCCCGCAGCGACCGGCCGCTCGTCGACCCGGCGCTCCTGCGGGTGCGGAGCTTCGCGGGCGCCGCCACGGCGATGCTCGTCTTCTCGACCGCGTTCGGCGGGATGCTCCTCTCGATCGTCCTCTGGGAGCAGGAGGTCTGGGGGTGGTCGGCCGTCCGCACCGGCCTGGCGATCGCGCCCGGGCCGCTGCTCGTGCCGGTCCTCGCGGCGGTGGCGGGGCGGCTCATCCCGCGCTACGGGAGCGGCCGCGTGGCGACCGTCGGGTCGCTCGTCTTCGCCTCCGGGTTCGCGTGGTGGGCGATCGGCGCCTCGGCCACGCCGAACTACCCGGCGGGCGTCCTGGGCGGGATGGTCCTGACGGGGATCGGCGTCGGGCTCGTGCTGCCCACGCTCATGGCGACCGCCACTGCGGACCTGCCGCCGTCGAGCTTCGCCACCGGCTCGGCGGTCGTGAACATGCTGCGCCAGGTGGGGCTGGCGATCGGCGTGGCGATCACCGTCGCCGTGCTCGGCACGCCGATCGGCCCGGACGCGGCGGAGGACGCCTTCGCGCGCGCCTGGTGGGTGCTCACCGCGCTCGGCGTCGGCTCGGGGCTCCTCACGGCGGTGCTCCTGCGCCGCCGGGCGTCGGCGCCCGCCCCCGGCGGCGAGGAGGCGCTCGCCACGCCCTGAGCGGCGAGCCCTGCGGGGGCGCCTGGGGAGGGGCGGCGGACGGTCAGCTGCGGCGGCGCGGCAGGACCGTGAGGTCCAGGTCGTCCGGCTCGACCTCGTGGCCGGCGGCGCAGCGCACGACGACGTCGACGCGCTCGCCGCAGCCGCGGTGGCGCAGGGCGACGCGACCGTCGCCGGACTCCGTCGCCCAGCGGTCGCCCCAGCGCTGCAGTCCGACGAGGACCGGGAAGAACTCGCGGCCGGCGTCGGTCAGGCGGTAGCCCGGTCGGGTCCGCTGGCCGGGCTCGCGGTAGTCCTCGCGCTCCAGCAGGCCGGCGCCCACGAGCTCGCGCAGGCGCGCCGCGGCGGCCGGCTCGCTGATCTCCGTGCGCCGGACGAACTCGTCGAACCGCGTCGCGCCGTAGAACGCCTCGCGCAGCAACAGGAAGCTCGAGCGCTTGCCGACCACGTCGAGCGCGGCGGCGATGGTGCAGCCCGACGCGCGCCAGTCGTCCCGGCGCTCGAGCGGTCCGGTGAGGTGGACGGTCGAGGAGGTCACGCATCCAGGCTAGCTGAAGGGCACTTCGGTCAGGGGTGGTAGCTTCTGACTATGTTCAACTTCAGTCAGGTGGGAGGTGCGCGATGCGCGAGGCCGTGATCGTCGACGCCGTCCGGACGCCCGTCGGGCGGGGCAAGGCCGGCAAGGGCGCCCTGCACCCGGTGCATCCGGTCGACCTGCTCGCCCACGCGCTGCGCGCCACCGTCGAGCGCACGGGGATCGACCCCGCGCGGATCGACGACGTCATCGGCGGCACCGTCGACCAGGTCGGCGAGCAGGCGATGAACACGACGCGCTACGCAGTGCTGGCGGCCGGCTTCCCGGAGACCGTCCCGGCGACCACGGTCGACCGGCAGTGCGGCTCCTCCCAGCAGGCGATCCACTTCGCCGCGCAGGGCGTGATGTCCGGCGCCTACGACCTCGTGGTGGCGGCGGGCGTCGAGAGCATGAGCCGGGTGCCGATGTGGTCCAACGTCGGCCCCGGCCAGGACCCGTTCGGTCCGGGCGTCGCCGCGCGCTACCCCGACGGCCTCGTCCCGCAGGGCATCAGCGCGGAGCTCATCGCGGCGCGCTGGGGCCTCGAGCGCGGCGAGCTCGACGCCTTCTCCGCCGAGAGCCACCGCCGGGCCGCCGCGGCGACGGACGAGGGCCGCTTCGCCGCCGAGCTCGCGCCGCTCGCCGGCCTCGAGCGCGACGAGTCGATCCGCCCCGGCACGACGGTCGACGTCCTCTCGGGCCTGCGCCCGGCGTTCGAGGACCCGGCCATGGCGCAGCGCTTCCCGCAGATCGACTGGCGGGTGACGGCCGGCAACTCGAGCCCGACGAACGACGGCAGCGCCGCGGTGATGATCACGACGCCGCAGCTCGCCCGCGAGCTCGGCCTGACGCCGCGCGCCCGGCTGCACGCCTTCTCCGTCGTCGGCGACGACCCGCTGTACATGCTCACGGGCGTCATCCCGGCGACCGCGAAGGTCCTCGAGCGCGCGGGCCTGTCGCTGGAGGACATCGACCTGTTCGAGGTCAACGAGGCGTTCGCGTCGGTCGTGCTCGCCTGGCAGCGCGAGACCGGTGCCGACCTCGCGAAGGTCAACGTCAACGGCGGGGCGATCGCGATCGGGCACCCGCTCGGAGCGAGCGGCGCGCGGCTGGCCACCACCCTGCTGCACGCGCTCGAGCAGCGCGACGCGCGCTGGGGGCTGCAGACGATGTGCGAGGCCGGCGGGCTGGCGAACGCGATGGTGATCGAGCGGCTCTAGGCGGTCGGGGCGCCGGCGGCGGGCTCCGCGGCCGGCGTCCCCCGGGCGCACGGCGGGCCGCGCGCCGCCGCGTCCTCCGGGTGCCGTGCCGGAGGCGCCGCGGGCCCGTCCGGCGTCCGCGACGGCGGACAGGTCGTCCATCGGGAGTCCCGGCGGCGCCCGGTGGTGTGGTATTCCAGTGCGAGTGGGCCCGACCGAGCAGCAGGTGCGCGACACCGATCCGACCATCGAGCTGCTGGCCCGGGTGCCGGTCTTCTCCACGCTCGCGCACGAGGACCTCCAGCGCGTGGCCGAGGTCGCCGTCCCGCGGCGCTTCCAGGGCCAGCAGGTCATCTTCCGCGAGGGCGACAAGTCCGACACCTGCTACGTCGTCCGCGAGGGCCACTGCCGCGCCGTGCGCCACCACGCCGACGGGCGGGCGATCACGCTCGCGCACTTCGGGCCGGGGGACATCTTCGGCGAGCTGGCGATGTTCGACACCGAGACCCGCTCGGCGACCGTCGAGGCGCTCGACCGGGTCCAGGCCCTGGCGATCCTCGCCAACGACATGCGCCGCCTCATGCGCGACCACCCGGAGATCGCCGCGAAGCTCGTGATCGCGCTCGGCCGCCGGCTGCGCGAGGCGAACGACCGGCTCACGCGCCAGTCGTTCCAGACGGTCCAGTCGCGCGTCGCCGGCGTCCTGGCCGAGCTCGTCCGGCAGGCGCAGACCGAGGGCGCCGAGGCGCAGGACGTCGAGGTCCGCATCACCCAGGCCGACATCGCGCAGCTCGCCGGCAGCTCGCGCGAGTCGGCCAGCCGCTTCCTCGCGGTGCTCGAGCGCGCCGGGGTCCTCGCCCAGGGCCGCGGTCGGATCACCGTCCACGACCCGGCGGCGCTGGCCCGCTACGTCTACTAGTGGCCCGCCGCGGCAAGCGCGGCCGCTCCGGTGACGCCTCCCCGAGCGGGAGCGCGGGGACCGGAGCCGCCGGGGCGTCCGGGGGCGGGCCGCGGCGTCGGCGGCGTCGACGCGGGCGCGGGGGCGGCGAGGGGCGCGGGACCGGCGCGGGCAGCGGCCCGCAGGCGGCGCGCAACCCGACCGAGCGGGAGTTCTCCTGCGGCGGCGTCGTCGTCCGGGACGGCGCGTGCCTCGTCATCGAGCCGGTCCGCCCCGACGGCAAGCGGCTGTGGGCGCTGCCGAAGGGGCACCCCGAGCTCGGCGAGGATCCGCCGACGGCGGCACTGCGGGAGATCCGCGAGGAGACGGCGGTCGTCGCCCGGGTGCGCGAGCGCCTCGGCGAGGTCGTCTACTGGTACCAGCGCGACGGCAAGCGGATCCGCAAGACGGTCCGGATCTACCTCTGCGACCACGTCGAGGGCGAGCCCGAGGCCGACGGCCACGAGGTCCGCGTCGCCCGCTGGATGCCCCTGGCGGAGGCCAGTCGCGCCCTCGCGTTCCCCGGCGACCGCAAGATGGCATCCGAGGCGTTGGCCCGGACCACCGGCGGTCGTTAGGGTTCAGCGAGCCGATGCAGGTGCTCAACTTCTATTCGCGGATCTTCGCCGACCAGCTCAAGCGGGGGCGCAAGACGGCCACGATCCGGCTGGGCGACAAGTCCCACAAGTACCGCAAGAACCAGGCGGTGCTCGTGACGATCGGCTACCAGTTCTCGCCCCGGGAGAAGATCTTCGACGCGGTCATCGACGCCGTCGAGGTGAAGCGGGTGCGCGATCTCTCGCCGCGCGACATCGAGCACGACAACCCCGAGTTCCGTCGCCACGACGAGCTCATCCACTTCCTCGAGCAGATCTACGGCCGCACGGTCACCCAGGACGACATCGTCACGGTCGTGCGCTTCAGCCAGATCATCACGCACCCGCCGGGCTTCACCGACGCCCGCCTGGGCATCGGCGGCGCGCAGAACTAAGCCCCCGGTCCGGGGCGTCCGGACGGGCTCCTCGCCGCGGGCGCGGGGCCGGGGGAAACGACGAGCGGGAGCGGGCGCCGGCGCGCGCGACGCCGGCACGGCACGTGGGATCCCGCACAGATCCTTTGCAAGCGAAGCTTAGCTTGCTATCTTCTATCGGGAAGGAGGTCCGTCCCCATGTCCCACGCACCGACCAGCAGCAGCTCCGCCCCGATGACCCATCGCCAGATCCTCCAGGCCCTCTCCGGCCTGCTGATGGCGATGTTCGTCGCGATCCTCTCGAGCACCGTCGTCTCCGCCGCCCTGCCGCGGATCATCAGCGACCTCGACGGCGGCCAGTCCGCCTACACCTGGGTCGTCACGGCGACGCTGCTGACGATGACCATCTCGACCCCGATCTGGGGCAAGTTCGCGGACCTCGTCGATCGCAAGCGGCTGCTCCAGCTCGGGCTCGTCATCTACCTGACGGGCTCGATCCTCGCCGGGTTCGCGACGTCGACCGGCTGGCTCATCGCCTGTCGCGCCCTGCAGGGCGTCGGCGTCGGCGCGCTCACCGCGCTGGTCCAGGTGATCCTCGCCGACCTCGTCTCCCCCCGCGAGCGCGGCCGCTACATGGGCTACCTCGGCGCGGTCTTCGGCGTCGGCACGGTCGCCGGGCCGGTCGTCGGCGGCCTGCTGACCGACCACCTCGGCTGGCGCTGGTGCTTCTTCGTCGGCGTGCCGTTCGCCCTCGCCGCGCTCGTCGTGCTGCAGCGCACCCTGCACCTGCCCGCCCGTCGCCGCGACGGCGTGCACCTCGATCTCGTGGGCGGGACGCTGCTGGCCGGCGGCGTCTCGGCGATCCTCATCTGGGTCTCGCTCGCCGGCAAGCAGTTCGCGTGGGGCGCCTGGCAGACGCCGGTGCTCGTGGCGGGCGGCCTCGCCCTCGTCGCCGCCGCGGTCGCCGTCGAGCGGCGCACGCGCGAGCCGCTGATCCCGCTGGACCTCTTCCAGCACCGGACGGTCGCGCTGGCGGTCGTCGCCTCCGTCGCGGTCGGCGTCGCGATGTTCGGCACGACGGTCTTCCTCAGCCAGTACATGCAGCTCGCCCGCGGCTACAGCCCGACGGAGTCGGGCCTGCTGACGATCCCGATGGTGATCGGCCTCTTCGCCGCCTCGACGATCGCCGGCCGGTACATCTCGGCGACCGGGCGCTACCGCCGGATCATGCTCGCCGGCGGCCTGGCGCTCACCGGCGGCCTGGCGCTCATGGGCCTCATCGACGAGCGCACGAGCCTCGTCGAGGTCGCCGCCTTCATGCTCGTCGTCGGCGCCGGGATCGGGATGCTCCAGCAGAACCTCGTCCTCGCGGTGCAGAACGTCGTGCCGCGCAGCGAGCTCGGGACCGGCTCCGCGCTGATCGCGTTCTTCCGCAGCCTCGGCGGCGCGATCGGCGTCTCGGCGATGGGCGCGGTGCTCGCGTCGAAGGTCACCGCCTCCGTGGCGGCGGGCCTCGAGGCGAAGGGCATCCGCGGCGGCGCCGGCGGCGATGGCGCGATCCCGGACCTCGCGGCCCTCCCCGCTCCGGTCCGCGAGGTCGTCGAGCACGCCTACGGCACCGGCGTCGCCGAGATCTTCCTGCTCGCCGCGCCGCTCGGCCTGATCGCGACGCTCGCGGTCTGGTTCCTGCGCGAGGTGCCGCTCGGGACGAAGAGCGGCATCGAGCTGGCGAGCGAGGACGCGCGCCCCGCCGAGCCGACGACCCGCCCGCGAGAGCTGGCGACGGCCGGGGCGCGCTGAGCCGGACCGCCGTTCCCCGGCGGATCCAGGGAGAACCTGCGCGCGGTCCCGGGACGGACCGCGCCGGGGACGGGACCCGACGCGGCGGCCGCTGGTGCGGTCGCCGCGTCGCCGTTGCGCGGCGTGATCGCCGCACTCGTTGGCACTCGTGATGCGAGAGTGCCAACGAGGGGTTGACGGACCTCGCGCGCTCGCTACACTGCGCACCGGTTGGCACTCTCCTGTCGAGAGTGCCGAAGACCGTCTCGAAGATCCGTCAGTACGCCCCACGGAGGGACCGCATGTCCATCGACCTCAAGCCGCTCGGCGACCGCCTCATCGTGCGCGCCATCGAGGAGGAGCAGACCACCGCCAGCGGCCTGGTGCTCCCCGACACCGCCAAGGAGAAGCCGCAGCGCGGCGAGGTCCTCGCCGCCGGCGACGGCCGGTGGGACGACGAGGGCGAGAACCGGATCCCGCTCGACGTCGCGGTCGGCGACGTCGTCCTCTACAGCAAGTACGGCGGCACCGAGATCAAGCTCGACGGCGAGGACCTGCTCGTCCTCCGCGAGTCCGACGTCCTGGCGAAGGTCGCGTCCTGAGCGGGCGCGCCTGACGACGACGAGAAGAACGAGAGACTGACATGGCTCACAAGGAACTGAAGTTCGACAGCGACGCCCGCAAGGCCCTCGAGGCCGGCGTCGACGCCGTCGCCAACGCCGTCAAGGTGACGCTCGGCCCGAAGGGTCGCTACGTCGTCCTGGACAAGAAGTTCGGCGCGCCCACGATCACGAACGACGGCGTCACCATCGCCCGCGAGATCGAGGTCGAGGACGTCTTCGAGAACCAGGGCGCCCAGCTCGTCCGCGAGGTCGCCACGGCGACGAACGACGTCGCCGGCGACGGCACGACGACCGCGACGGTGCTCGCCCAGGCGATCGTCAAGCAGGGCCTGAAGAACGTCACGGCCGGCGCGAACCCGCTCGCCCTGAAGCGCGGCATCGAGAAGGCCGTCGAGCAGATCGTCGCGGCGATCCACGACCAGGCCACCGAGGTCGCCGGCAAGGACGAGATCGCCCGCGTCGCGACGATCTCCTCGCGCGACTCCGAGATCGGCGACGTCATCGCCGACGCGATCGACAAGGTCGGCAAGGACGGCGTCGTGAACGTCGAGGAGGGCCAGACCTTCGGCATCGACCTCGAGTTCACCGAGGGCATGCAGTTCGACAAGGGCTACGTCTCGCCCTACATGGTCACGGACCAGGACCGCATGGAGGCCGTCCTCGAGGATCCGTACATCCTCATCGCCAACTCGAAGATCGGCGCCGTCCGCGACGTGCTCCCCGTCCTCGAGCAGGTCATCCAGGCCGGCAAGCCGATCCTCATCATCGCCGAGGACGTCGAGGGCGAGGCCCTCGCGACGCTCGTCGTGAACAAGCTGCGCGGCACCTTCACCGGCGTCGCCGTGAAGGCCCCGGGCTTCGGCGACCGCCGCAAGCGGATCCTCGAGGACATCGCGATCCTCACGGGCGGCGAGGTCATCACCGAGGACCTCGGCCTGAAGATCGAGAACACCCAGATCAACCAGCTCGGTCGCGCCCGCCGCGTCGTCGTCGCGAAGGACAACACGACGATCGTCGACGGCGCCGGTGACGCGGAGGCCATCAAGGGCCGCATCAACCAGATCAAGACCGAGGTCGAGAACACCGACTCGGACTTCGATCGCGAGAAGCTCCAGGAGCGCCTGGCGAAGCTGTCCGGCGGCGTCGCCGTCGTCAAGGTCGGCGCCGCCACCGAGACGGAGCTCAAGGAGAAGAAGCACCGCGTCGAGGACGCCCTGCAGGCGACCCGCGCCGCGCTCGAGGAGGGCATCGTCCCGGGCGGTGGCGTCGCGCTGCTGCAGGCGGGTACGAAGGTCGACGCCTCGGGCCTCGAGGACGACGAGGCGACGGGCGCGAAGATCGTCCTGCGCTCGCTCGAGGAGCCCCTCCGCCAGATCAGCTTCAACGCCGGCCTGGAGCCGTCGGTCGTCGTCAACGACGTCCGCAACGCGAACCCGGGCATCGGCCTGAACGCCGCGACCGGCGAGCTCGAGGACCTGGTCAAGGCCGGCGTCGTCGACCCGGCGAAGGTCACGCGCTCGGCGCTGCAGAACGCCGCCTCGATCGCGAAGAACATCCTCACCACCGAGGCGATCGTCGCCGAGGCCCCCGAGAAGGAGGCCGCCGGCGGTGGCATGCCCGACATGGGCGGCATGGGCGGCATGATGTGATCCAGCCCCCGGGCTGAGCACGTCGGCCACCGGCTGACGCATCCGCACGACGGCCGCCCCTCGGGGCGGCCGTCGTCGTCCTGGGACGCGACGTCCTCGGGCGACCGGCTCGAGGGGCCGAGCCGCTCGGCCGCAGGTCGGTCGTCCTGCTGCGCACCGGGGACGCCCAGCACTCGCCCCGGCGACGGGGGTCGAGCACACGGCCCCGTCGTCCGGGGAGGCGCGCCTCAGCGCCCCACGGCCTCCAGCCCCGCGTGCAGCGCGTCGCCGATCCGGGCGATGTCGCGCAGCGAGACGGTCAGCGGCGGCGAGACGGCCACGCCGCGCGCCAGCGGCCGGACGAGCACCCCGGCCTCGCGAGCCCCGAGCGCCCACGCCTGGGGCGCGCCCGGGCACGCGGCGAGCACGTCGTCGGCCAGGTCGATCCCGGCGAGCAGGCCGAGCCCCGCGCGGACCTCGCCGACGAGCTCGTGGCCGTCCAGCGGCGCGAGCGCGTCGGCGAGCGGCACCTCGAGCTCGGCCCCGCGCTCGATCAGGCCCTCCCGCTCATAGAGGTCCAGGGCGGCGAGCGCGACCGCCGAGGCGACGGGGTGCCCGGCGTACGTCGCGCCGTGGCGTAGGACCGGCGCGCCGGGCGACCCCGGGAAGAACGGCGCCGCGACCGCCTCGCGCACGAGCGTCGCGCCGAGCGGCAGCGCCCCGCCCGTCAGGCCCTTCGCGAGCGTCACGAGGTCCGGGACGACCGGCCAGCGGTCGATGCCCAGCCACGTGCCGAGCCGGCCGAAGCCGCAGATGACGCAGTCCGCGACGAGCAGCACGCCGTGGCGGGCGCAGACCTCGGCCACGCCCTCCACGTAGCCCTCCGGCGGCAGGCGCACGCCGCCGGCGCCGATCACCGGCTCGACGAAGAACGCGGCCACCCGCCGGGGCCCGATGCGCTCGATCTCGGCCTCGAGCGCCGCGACGCTGTCCCACGCGATCACGGACTGGTCCGGCGCCTGGGGACCGAACCCGGCGCGGTTGGCCGGGATCCCGGCGATCGCGGTCCCCAGCCCGTGCGTCCCGTGGTAGCCGTGCTCCCGGCTGATGAGGTGCACCCGCTCGGGCTCGCCCCGCGCGGCGAACGAGGCCCGCGCGATCTTCGCGGCCGCGTCGATCGCGTCGCCGCCGCCCGACGCGAGGAGGACCTTCGCGCCCGGCTCGGGGAAGCGCGCCGCGAGCCGGTGCGCCAGCGCCTCCGCCGGGGCGTTCGTGAAGTCCCCGAAGGTGCTGTAGGCGTCGAGCCGCCGGAGCTGGTCGGCGGCGGCGCGGGCGAGCTCCTCGCGCCCGTGGCCGAGGTTCGCGTACCAGAGCGCGGCGGTCGCATCGAGGTACGGCCGGCCGTCGCCGTCCCAGACGGTCGTGCCCTCCGCGCGGTCGATGAGGAACGGGGACGTCGCCACCGCACCCATGTCGGCGAACGGGTGCCAGAGCGGACTCGGGGGACGGGACATGGACGGGCCTCCGGGGGGAACGGGGGACGGGCCGGCCCCGCCAGCCTCGCTCCTGGGGGCCGCCGCGCCCACCGGAGCCGTCACGAACGGGGGCCGGTCCTCTCGTCCGATCCACGGCGTCGCGCCCCGACGGACGGCGTGTCGCGCCGCCCACGTCCGCGACGGTCCGTCGCTCGGGGGCCGCCCGCCGACGCGCGAAGATGGACGGGTGAGCGCCGGACCCTTCTCGCTGCGCGACCTGCTCGACCACCACGAGCTGGGCCTGCAGCTCGTGACCGCGTCCTCGAGCGCGGGGGCGCGGCGGATCTCCGGGGTCCACACGGTGGAGATCGACCATCCGGTCCGCTGGCTCGCGCCGGAGTGGGTGATGCTCACCACCGGCGTGCGGCTCGCCGACGACGAGGTCGCGCAGCGGACCCTCGTGCGCGAGCTCCACGACCACGGCGTCTCAGCGCTCGGCGTCGGCCTGGGGATCGCCTTCGAGGAGCCACCCGAGGCGCTGCTGGACGAGGGGCGCCGGCTCGGCTTCCCCGTCTTCACCGTCCCGCTCGAGACGCCGTTCCGCGAGGTCGCCGCCTTCGTGCACCGGTCGCTGCTCTCCAGCGAGATGCGCTCGCTGCAGCGGCTCTCCTCGATCCAGCGCTACCTCATCGACGCGCTGCGCTCACCGGATCCCCAGCCGGTGCTCGTCGAGCGCCTCGCGTCGCTGCTGGACGGCTCCGCAGCGGTCGTGCGCAACGACGGCCGTCCGCGCGTGGCGAGCGGATCGCTGCCCGACGACCTGCGCGACGCCTTCCACGACCCGGTCTCCGGCGTGCGCGAGTGGCGCTCGCCGCCGTGGACCGTGATCGCCGCGCCGGTGCTCGACGAGGACGACGGGACGGAGGCTCCCGACTGGGTCGTCCTGGCGACCCGCACCCGCGCGGCCGCCCCGCGGCTCGGGCGCGCCGCGGTCCAGGCGACGGTGCCGCTCGTGGCGGCCGCGTCGCGCCTGGCCGAGACGAAGCGCCAGCAGGACCGCGCGATCCGCCGCGCGCTGCTGGAGGAGCTGCTGCGCGACGGCGGCGCCGCCGACCCGGCCGCCGGCGCTCGGCTGCGGGCCCTCGGCGTCGCGCTCGAGCGGCCCCACCGCGCGCTGGTGCTGCGCCGGCCGGTCGCGCTCGGCGACGCGGGCCTCGCCGAGCTCGAGGCGCTGCTGGAGGCCCAGGGCGAGGTCGGCCTCGTCGCCCAGGACCGCGGACGGGTGGCGGTCGTGCTGCCCGGCGATCCGGTGCCGCCGTCCGGCATCTCGCGCGAGGAGGACGCCGCGCCGAGTCCCGAGGTCGAGCCCCTCCTGCGCGACGACGACCCGGCCGAGCGCCTCGTCGTCGCGGTCCTCGACGCCGACCCCGACGTCGAGGTCGGGCTCGGGCGGTCGTTCACCGGCGCGGCGGGCATCGCCGCGAGCGTCCGCGACGCGCAGGTGGCCGTCGAGCTCGTCGACCACGCGCGACGGTGGCGGCGCTTCGACGACCTGGACCTCACGGAGACCGTCCTCGCGCACGTGGACCGCGCGGCGATCGCCCCGAAGCTCGAGGCGCTCGGCGAGGTGCTGGACTCGCGGCCGGGGCTGCGCGCCGCCGTCCGGGCCTGGTTCGACGCGGAGCTCGACGTGCGCGCGGCCGCGGAGTCGCTGCACCTGCACCCGAACTCCCTGCGCTACCGCCTCAGCCGCCTCGCCGAGGCCCTCGACCGCCCCTTGCGCGCGTCGTCGACGATCGCCGACCTCCACCTCCTGCTGGAGGCCGAGCGCCGTCACGCCCCGCGCGGGGAGTGACGGCGCCCCGCGTCGTCAGGCGGTCGCGAGCGCGGCGCGCAGGACGTCGCGCAGCGTCTGGGGCGTGCGGCCGGCGAGCCGGGTGACGACGTCCGAGTCGACGTCGGCGAAGCCCTCGCGGCTGGCCTTGCCGAAGCTCACGAGGATCTCCGGGAGCGGGTGCGGCAGGCCCGCGGCCTGCAGGCCCTCGAGGAGGCCCGCGTCATCGGTCTGGACCACCTCGACCGGCGTGCCGCCCGCCGCGGCGAACGCCGCCGCGCGGTCCGCGGCGCTCAGGCGCTCGCCGACGACGTCGTAGGCGACCGCGGCGGGCTCGCCGTCGACGCCGGCGAGCACGGCGGCCGCGACCGCCGCGGCGTCGTCGCGCGTCACGTAGGCGGTGCGCGACGCGCCCTCGTTCGTCACGAGCAGGCCGGTGGCGAGCGCCTGCTGGGCGCTCGGGACCTGCATGTCGGTGTAGAGCCCGTTGCGCAGGAAGGCGTGGTCCAGGCCGCTGGCGACGATGAGCTCCTCCGTCCGACGGTGGTCGTCGGCGACGGCGGCCGGGTTGTCGCGGGTCGGCTTCGGGACCGAGGTGTAGGCGATGAACCGCGCGCCGGCGGCCTTCGCGGCGTCGATGCCCTCGGCGTGCTGGTGCACGCGCGCGCCGACGGCGTCCGTGCTGATGAGCAGCACCCGCTCGGCGCCGGCGAAGCCGGTCCGCAGCGTCTCGGGCCGGTCGAGGTCGGCGTGGCGCACGTCGGCCCCGCGCGCGGCGAGGTCCGCCAGCTCCTCGGGCCGGCGGGTGAGGAGCACGACCCGCGACGGGTCGACGCGGTCGAGGAGGTGCTGGGCGACGAGGCGGCCGAGCTGGCCGGAGGCGCCGGTGACGACGAGGCTCATGTGGAGGTCCTTGGACGGGGACCGGCGCGAGGCCGATCCGTACTCGAAGCGATGACGGTTAGAACCGTAACAGAGTCGATCACGATTCACGCTACGATGGGTGACGACGATGGCCGGTCCCACGAACACCCAGTTCGCCGTCGCGGTCCACCTGATGACCCTGCTGTCGGCCGCCGACGCGCCGCTGGCCTCGCCCGCGCTGGCGGGCAGCGTCGGCACGAACCCCGTCCACGTGCGACGGGTCCTCGGCCGGCTGCGCGAGGCCGGGCTCGTGACCTCCCGCCCAGGGGTCGCCGGTGGATGGCAGGTCGCCGTGGACCCCGCCGCCACGGGGCTCGATCGGGTCTGGCGTGCGGTGCACGGCGACGAGCCCGTGCTCGGCGTGCACGACGCGCACCCCGACTGCGCCGCCGGCCAGCGGATCCAGGCCGACCTCGTCGCCCTGGACCGCGACGTGCTCGCCGCGCTCGAGGAGCGCCTGGCGGCGACGACGATCGCCGACCTCGGCGCCCGCGTCCCGCCGCTCGTCCTGCCTTCCTGACCCCCCTCGGGTGCGCGGGCCCGGGCCGCCGAGGGTCACGGGGCCGCGCGGCGCCGCCCCGAGCGGAACCGCGCCGGCACGAAAGATGAGGGTGGCCCCCGGTGGCGAGACCGCTCGGCGGACCCGCGAGGCGGACGCCTGCCCGACCGTCGTCGGCGACGCCTCCGCCGCGGGATGCCCGGTCCGGACCGTGTCGGCGAGCGGCCCGGACGCCCCGGGCGTCCGCTTCGCTGCGCCGGCGACGCCGGCCCGCGCGAAGGTCGGCAGCACCGTCGCGCCGCGGGTCGAGGCCGTCGCGCCCGCCGGGGCGACGCTCGTCCGGATCCTGGACGGCCCGCGCAAGGTCTGCCGCGCCGCGACCGGCCCGCTCGACCGCCGCTGGCGTGCGGGCGGTGATGCCGTCGGGCGTCGCGCCCTCGTCGCCGAGGTGCGGGACGCGCTCGGTCGCGTCGCGACCGCCGACCTCGACCTGACCGTCGAGCGCGCGGCCCCGTCGGGCGTGACGGCGACGCCCGCGGGCCGCCGGATCGGCCGCGCGGTCCGCGTCGAGACGCGGGGGCGGCTGCGCCTGCCGGCCGGGGTGACCGCCGCCGAGGCGTGTCGGGGTCGGGTCACCGTGACCCTGAAGCTCGGGCGGCTGACCCTGAGCTCCCGTGCCTCGGGCCTGTCGCGCGACTGCACGTACCGCTCGACGGTCTCGACGCGCCGTGCGGCGGCGAGCCTCGCGCGGCGGCTGCGGGTCGACGTGCGCGTCGAGCGCAACGACGTCCCGACGTCGACGACGACCTCGAAGCGGGTCTCGCTGCCGGTCGTCCGGCGGCGCTGAGCACGAGTCGGACGGACCTCCCGCGCCCACGGGGCGCGGCTCGTCCGCCGGGACGGTGGCTCGCCCCGGCCGGTCGCTGCGCGCGGCCGGTCCGGCGCCGGGCCGGTCTCCCCCGACGCGAGGACGCGCCGCGGCCCGGACCCGGGTCAGGCGGCGCGCGCGGCCGGGGTCGCGGGAGCGGTCGCGCGCTGCGCGGCGAGGTGCCCGACGACGTGCTCGGCGTCGCGGGCGATGCCCGCGAACCGCCCCGATCCCCAGGTGTGCAGCCACGGCAGGCCGACGGCGTAGAGCCCGGGGACCGCCGTGACCCCACGGCGGTGGACGGGGTCGCCGGAGCCGTCGAAGGCCGGCAGCGCGACCCACGAGAAGTCGCGCCGGAACCCGGTCGCCCAGATCACCGTGCGGATCCCGGCCGCGTCGAGGTCGAGCACCCCGCCGCCGTCGTGGGGCGGCCGCCAGACCGGGACGTAGCGATCCTCGGTCGGGGCGTCGATCCCGTGCGCGGCGATCCAGCGGTCGATGCCGTCCTTGATCCGGTCGTCCGTGGCGTCGGCGGCGTCGAGGTTGCGCGCGAGGTCGCCGGCGGTCGCGACCCGCGACCCGTCGACCGTTGTCAGGCGCCCGTGGAGCGTCATGCCCTCCGTTGCGAACCGGCGGAGGTCGATGTCGCGGCCGCCGTCGCGGCCGGTGACGTAGTGGTTCGCCTCGTGCCGGGCCGCCGGACCCTCGGGGTGGTCCTCGATCGCCATGTCGTAGTGGCCCATGTCGTGGAGCCAGGCGACGACGTCGCGCCCGCGGTAGAAGCGCGCCACGCGCGGCGCGCTCCCGACCGCCAGGTGGACGGGGCGCCCCGCGAGGTGCAGGTCCTCGGCGATCTGGGCGCCCGACTGGCCGGAGCCGACCACGAGCACGCCGCCGTCGGGCAGCGGGTCGGCGCTGCGGTACGTCGAGGAGTGCAGCTGCGTGATGCCGGCCGGCAGGCGCTCGGCGAGCCGCGGGAGCTTCGGCCGGTGGTAGCCGCCGACCGCCAGCACGACGGCGTCGGCGGTGAGGGTCCCGGCGCTCGTGGCCACGCGGAACCCGCGGACGCCCGCCTCGGCCGGATCCCAGCACGGACCGTCGCCCTCGGGCGCGATCGCCTCCACCGCCGTCACCGCGACGCCCTCGACGACGGGGGCGTCGAAGGACGCCGCGTACGAGGCGACGTAGTCGACGATCTGGTCCCGGACCATGAAGCCGTCCGGGTCGTCGCCGGCGTACGGGTGACCGGGCAGTTGGCACTGCCAGTTCGGCGTGACGAGGCAGAAGCGCTCCCACCGCTCCTCCCGCCAGCTGTGGGCGACCCGGTGGCGCTCGAGCACGACGTGGTCGATCCCGCGCTGCGTCAGGTGCCAGCTGACGGCGAGGCCGGCCTGACCGCCGCCGACGACGACCACCGACCGGTGCCCCGAGAGCCGTGGCACGGGGGCGGTGCTGGCCAGCGAGGAGACGCCGCGGCGCAGCGGGCCGACGGTCGCCGGCGCGTCGTCGCGAAACGGCGCGGCGGCGGCCTCGAGCGCGTCGAGCTCGGCGGCCGCGGCGGTGCACGCCGTGCCGAAGCGCATCCGCACGCGCTCGCTCGCCGCGGTCAGGCCGTCGCGCACCCGGCGCCGGAGCTCGGCGACGGGGTACGTCGCCCCGGGCGCGAGGAAGCGCTCGATCGCCGTGGACGGCGAGCCGGCGCGCTGGACCGTGCCGTCGGGCCAGGTGATGGAGAAGTGGACCTCGGGCATCGTCGTGCTCCTGCGCGCTAGGCGGCGGCCGGGGCCGGCGCGTCGTGGGGAATCGGGTGCGGGACGGCGTAGGCGTCGGGCCGCAGGTCGCGCACCGGGCTCAGCGCGCGGCGGGCGCGGGCGAGCGTCGCCGGCAGGTCGAACGAGGCGACCGCCAGACCGCCCTCCGGGCCGGTGGCCGCGACGACGTCGCCGTTGGGATTCGTGATCCGCGAGCCGCCGAGGAAGCGCAGGGCGCCGAAGCTCCCGGTCTGGTTCGCCGACGCGACGACCATCGAGTTCTCCGCCGCGCGAGCGCGGTCCCAGAGCTCGGCGCGGCGCCACTGCCGGTCGTCCTCCAGCCGCTCTGCGGCGTTCGTCGCGCTGCACGGCCAGGCGGAGAGGAAGCAGAGGACGTCGGCGCCGTCGAGCGCGAGCGTCCGCGCGGCCTCGGGAAAGGCCTTGTCGTAGCAGATGAGCATCCCGATCCGGCCGACCGGCGTGTCGAACGCGCGCAGCTCGCGGCCGGGGGTCGTGAAGCGGCCCTCGTCGAGGGGCATGTGGAGCTTGCGGTGCACGCCGAGCACCTCGCCGCCGCTCACGAGCGCCGCGACGTTGTGCCGGACGCCGCCGTGCGCGGTGGCCGCCGGGGCGCCCGGGACGCCCGTGCCGGCGTCGGGCGCGCCGCGCTCGCAGAAGCCGACCGCGACGACCATCTCGCCGGCCAGCTCGGCGACGGCGCGCAGCTCGGGGCCGTCCGCGTCGAGCGCCGGCGGCGGGTCGTCGACGTCGCCGTGCAGCGACTCGACGTAGCCGCCGAGCGCCGCCTCGGGCAGGACGAGCAGCCCCACGCCCCGCGCGCGGGCGTCGGCGATGAGGCGGCCGATCGTCGCCAGGTCGGCGTCGAGGTCGCGGGTGAAGGGGGCGGCGGCGGCCGCGATGGTCAGCTCGGGCATCGGTGGGAGGACGGGTCGCAGGAACGGGACGGGACGGCGGTCGGGGCGCTCATCGGTCGGTCGCGTGGTCGAGGCCGGTCACGCCGCCGGTCAGGGCGTCGGTGACGTCGCCGTCGGGCCAGCGCAGCCGCACGCCGGGCGCGGCGTCGAGGCGGCCGCAGGCGGCGCCGGTGGCCGGTCCGGCCGGCAGGGGCGCCGCGTCGGCGGCGTCGGCGGTGACGACCGCGAAGCCCGGGAAGCACGTCAGCCAGTCGCCGCCGGACGCTCCGGCGGGGCGGGGGACCGCGGCGACGTCGAGCGTCGCGCCGGTGCCCGACGCCTCGGCGAGCATGCCGGTCGTGCCGACGATGCCGGCCATGCTCACGTCCTTCGCGGCCCGGGGACCGGCGACGGCGATCGCGTCGAGCATCGCGCGCAGCTCCTCGCGCGAGCGGTGGGTGGAGGAGTCCCACTGCCGCCCGTGGTAGCCGGGGCGCCAGCCACCCACCAGGTCGGCGGTGACGGTGAGCGCGTCCCCGGCGCGACCGCCGGACGCGGCGATCGGGCGCGCGGCGACGCCGGTGCCGGTGACGCTCAGCGCGGCCGGCACCCCGAGCTGGGTGTGGCCGCCGACGAGCGGCAGGTCGAGCGCCGCGGCCCCGGCGCGCAGCCCGGCGAGGACGCGCGCGGCGTGCGCGGCGTCCCGGGCGCCGAGCGCGTCGAGCGCCGCCAGCGGACGGGCGCCCATCGCCGCCAGGTCGTGGGCGGTGACGAGCATCCCGCACCAGCCGGCCCACTCCGGGTCCTGCTGCACCATCGACGGCACGATCGCGTCGAGGCACGCGACGACGCCCGTGGAACCGCCGCCCGCGGCGCGCACGGCGTCGAGCGGGTAGCCGTCGTCGCCGCGCCAGCGGTCGGACGGCAGCATCGCGCCGAGCAACCCGCCGAGCGGCTGCTTCGTCGCGGCGGCGAGCTGGGCGATCCGGTCGATCGGCCAGCGCAGCAGCTCGTGCGGACCGCCGGCGACCGTGATCGGCCGGATCCGCTGCCAGCCGAGCCGGCCGAAGAACGCGACGTGGCGCGCCTGGACGTGCGCGTCGAAGCGCAGGGCGCCGGCGTCGAGCGCCCGTGCGCAGGCGGCGCGCACGAGCGCGGCCCCGACGCTCCCCCGCAGCCGGCCGGCGGCCTCGTCGACGACGAGGCGGCTCCCGCGCCACCAGCCGAGGCCGGGGTCGCCGCCCTCGGGATGCAGGCGCACGCCGCCCAGGACGGACTCCTCGTCCGCGTCGGTCGCGACGGCGACGAGCACGATCGTCGCGGGGTCGTCGTCCCGGGCGTCGCGGTCGCTGCCGGCGAAGAGGCCCTGGCGGCCCGCGAACTCGTCCCGGCGCAGGCGGGCGTAGGCGGCGCGCCGACGGCGCCCGGCCGGCTCGTCGGCGGTCGCGGCGACGACGAGGAAGGCCGGCGGCGCCGGCGTGGGCCGGGGCGGGGCGCCGAGCAGCGAGAGGATGTCGACGTCGCCGGGACGGGCCGGTCGCGCCACCGCGGGGGCGCCGGCGCCGTCGGACGCGCGCAGCGCGGTCGCCGTGCCGCGCGACGCCGGGGCGCGGCGACCGGCCGCTCCGGGATGCCGGTCGGTGCCGGGGTGCCCGTGCATCAGGCGGCCTCGTCCTGGATCGCGGAGCAGGCGCCGCAGGCCGCGCACCCGGCGACCTGCTCGGCGCCGCGCATCCCGGCGTGGCGCAGCGCGCGGCCGACGCGACCGGTGACGAGCGCCAGCTCGCCGGCGCTCGGGGCGGGCACGCCGTCGGCGAAGGCGAGCGAGCCGGCCATCGGCCGGTACGGGACGACGAACGGGTAGACCCCCATCGCGATCAGGCGCTCGGCCTGCGCGACGAGGTGGTCGGGGTCCTCGCCGAGCCCGACGAGCAGGTACGTCGAGACCCGGTTGGGACCGAAGACCGCCACCGCGCGGCGCCAGGCCTCCTCGTAGCGGGCGATCGGCACCTCGGCCTTGCCGGGCGTCCAGCGACGCCGGACCTCCTCGTCCATCGACTCGACGTGGATGCCGACCGCGGCGGCGCCCGCGGCGTGCAGGCGGTCGATCCACTCGAGGTCGAGCGGCGGCTCGATCTGGACCTGGATCGGCAGGCCGGGCACCGCCGCGAGGACCGCCTCGACGCAGCGGACGAGGTGCTTGGCGCCCCGGTCGCGACCGGTGCTCGTGCCGGTCGTCATGACCATCTGGGTCACGCCGTCCAGCGCGACGGCGGCGCGCGCGACCTCCGCGAGGTCGGCCGGGCGCTTCACCTGCGCGGTGCTGCCGGCGCGCAGCGACTCCTCGATCGTGCAGAAGCGGCAGCGGGTGTCCTCGTCGCGGTAGCGGATGCAGGTCTGCACGACGGTCGTCGCCAGGACGCTGTCGCCGTGCAGCCGGGCGAGCTCCTCGTAGCGGACGCCGTCGGCGGTCACGAGGTCGTAGAACGCGGGGCGGTCGATCGGCTCCAGCGCGACGTCCTCGACGACGACGCCGTCCTTCGTCAGGCGGCCCTCCTCGTCGAGGGCGAACGGCGAGTCCTCCGCCATCGGCAGCGTCGTGCGAGCGCCGCCTCCGCAGCCGCCGGAGCGCTGGTCGCCGGCGGAGCGCTGGCGCAGGAGCCAGTGCCCGTCGTTGCTCGGCCCGGCACCGCCGCGGCGCTGGAGGGGCGGCGCGGCCCGGAGGCCGTGCACGGCGAGCTCGGCGCGCAGCAGCTCGTCGAGCGGCGTGGTGACGTCGTCGCCGGCGTCGCGCGCCGTCGGGCCGGGACGGGCGCCGTCGGCGGGAGCGCCCGGCCCGCGGCGCGCGACGGGCGGCGCGGCGGCGGGGCGCGCGGCCCCGCCGACCGGGGACGACGCCGGGGTCCGCGCGCCCGACGGGCGGGACCCGCCGCGCGCCGAGGGGGAGCGCGGCGGGCCGGTCAGCAGGTCGAGACCGGCCGGACCCATGATCAGAACATCCAGGTCGTGTTGATGATCGCGCCCTTGCGCGAGTACTCGATCATCGCGTCCTGCAGGTCGAGCGGATGGCAGGGCACGACGCCCTCCATGAGGTCCTCCTCGCGGGCGCCGTGCAGCGCCAGGCCCAGGCGGCAGGCGTAGACCGTGCCGCCCTCCTCGATGAAGCGCGCGAGCTGGTTGTTCTCGTTGCGCATGCCGGGGAAGATCTCGGCGCCGATCGTCGGGAACCCCCGCGTGTGCAGGCAGTTCAGCGAGCCGATCCCGAAGAAGTAGAGGGCCGTCTCGAAGCCCTTGCGCTGGGCGCGGATCGCCTGCAGCACCGCGACGAGCGAGACGGAGGACTCGTGCGCGATGCCGTGCACGAGGCCGAGGTAGCTCTCGCCCTTCTCCGCCTGGTAGTCGGGGAAGACCTTCGTCGCGCCGTAGATCGACGCGCCGACGTCGGTGGTCGGGTGGGGGATCTCCTGGAGGCTCTTCAGCGCCTCGTCGGTGAGGGTCGGGGTGACGGCCATCGGGGCTCCTGTCGCTGGGCGGTGGTCCGCGGCCGGGCGGCCGGCGGGTGCGCCGCGGGTGGCGGCGGCCGGCGGGGCCGGCGGACCCGGTCGGCGACGCCGCCGGGCCTGCGGTCATCCTGCGCCGAGCGGGCCGTCGCGACCGTGGCCCGCGGGCCAAGACCGCCCGGTGGTCCTCGGACCGGCGGTGGAACTCGACCGTCCGCCGCGGGGTCCGCCGGACGCCGGACGTCGGGTTCTCCGGAGGGTCGCCCCCGGCCGCGCCCCCGGCCGTCTACGGTGGTCGCGTGGCCGCGCCCCCCTCCTCGATCCGCGTCGTCGTCGCCGAGGACCAGGCGCTCATCCGCGAGGGGCTCGTGCGGATCCTGCGCGACCTCGGCCTGGAGGTCGTCGGGCAGGCCGCCGACGCGGTGGCGCTCGTCCAGCTCGCCTTCGAGCTGCGCCCGGACGTCGTCGTGGCCGACGTCCAGATGCCGCCGGACTTCACCGACGACGGCCTGCGCGCCGCCGAGCGGATCCGCCGCGAGCTCCCCGGCGTCGGCGTGCTGATCCTCTCCCAGTACCTCGACGAGGACTACGCGCTGGACCTCATCGGCGAGGACGCGCGCGGCGTCGGCTACCTCCTGAAGGACCGCGTCGCCGACGTCGAGACGCTCGGCGAGGCGATCCGCCGCGTCGCCGCCGGCGGCTCGGCGCTCGACCCCGAGGTCGTCGGCCGGATGCTCGGCCGCAAGCGGCGCGAGAGCCGCCTGGACGACCTGACCCCGCGCGAGCGCGACGTCCTGGCGCTCATGGCCGAGGGCAAGTCGAACCTCGGCATCGCGGAGGCGCTCGGCGTCACCCCCGCCGCGGTCGAGAAGCACGTCACCGGCATCTTCAGCAAGCTCCGCCTCGGCCACGAGCACACCGAGCACCGCCGGGTCCTCGCGGTCCTCGCGCACCTCCGCGCGTCCTGACTCCGGGCGGCGCCGGTCGCCCCACCGCGGGATCCGTCCCGTCCTGGGCGACTCGAGTCGTCTGGAGCGAGGATTCCGGTCCTCGGTGACTCGAGTCGTCTGGAGCGCGGATTCTGGTCCTGGGTGACTCGAGTCGTCTGGAGCGGGATTCCGGTCCTCGGTGACTCGAGTCGCCCAGGACGGGGTCAGCCGGCCGGGAGGGTCGGGAGCGGTCCGGCGGACGGGTCCGCGGGCAGGTCGGCGCGCAGGCGCGTGCCGCCGCCGGGCGCCTCGCCGATCTCGAGCGTGCCGCCGAGCAGCGCCAGGCGGTCGCGCAGGCCCCGCAGGCCGCTGCCACCGGCGGCGGTCGTCGCCCCGCCGGGGCCGTCGTCGGTCACCTCGACGAGCAGCCGCTGGCGCGAGGCGCTGACGCGGACGGTCGCCAGCGTCGCCTCCGGCGCGTGCTTGGCGACGTTCGTCAGGGCCTCGGCGACGAGGAAGTAGACCGTCGCCTCGACCTCGGCCGGCCAGCGCCGGCGCGGGACGTCGGCCTCCACCGGGACGGGGGAGCGGGACGCGAGCGAGTCGATCGCCGCGCGCAGGCCGCGGTCGGTGAGGATCGCCGGGTGCACCCCCGCGACGAGGTCGCGGAGGTCGCCGATCGCGGCCTGGACCTCCTCGGTCGCGCGCTTCAGCAGGGACGCGGCCTCGCCCCCGGCATCCCCGACCCGCCCGGCCGCGGCGCGCAGGGTCACGAGGACCCCGACGAGCCGCTGCTGGGCGCCGTCGTGGAGGTCGCGGCTGATCCGGCGGCGCGCCGCGTCGGCGGCGGCGACGATGCGCGTGCGCGACTCGTGCAGCTCGAGCGCCCAGCCGTGGCGCTGCGGGTCGTCCTCGTCGGCGTGCGGGTCGACCTCGCGGAAGACGACGACCGCGCCGCGTCCGTGGTCGGTCTCCAGGGGTGACGAGGAGTAGGCGATCGGCACCATCGAGCCGTCGCGACGCACGAACCAGTCGAGGTCCACGCGCACGACCTCGCCCGTCGTGCGCGGTCGCAGCAGCGGGCAGTCGGCGTCGGGGAACGGCGTCCCGTCGGGGCGTTTGTGGTGAATCGTGGCGTGGCTCGGGCGGCCGAGCAGCTCGGCCTCGTCGTCGTAGCCGAGGACCGCGACCGCCGCCGGGTTGGCGAACTGCACCCGGCCCGCGGGATCCACGACGTAGAACGCGTCGGCGGAGGAGGCCAGCAGCGACTCCAGCAGCTCCGGGGGGAGGTGCTGCTGCGGAGGGAGCCCCGCTCGCGGGCCGCCGACGGTCGCCACGTCCCCAGCGTAGTCCGCGGGAGCCGCGCTCCCGGGGGTCCGCCGGGCCAGGATCGCCGGGCCGTCGTTCGCCGCAGCGGCGCCCCTCGACTCGCGCGAGACAATTTGGCATGATCTGTATCACCATCCCTCGATGATCGATCGCGCCACGATGTCGACCGCCTCCGCCGTCCCGCTCGACGGCCGCACCGTCCCGACCGACGAGCACCTGCTCGAGGATCCGAGGTTCACGCGCCTGCTGCGCGACGCGCTGCTCGGGGTCGGCGAGTTCGCCGGGGCCAACGTGATCATGCAGCTCTCGCGGCTGCCGGTCGGCCGTGGCGTCGCCGAGAGCCGCGTCGAGAGCGGTCGGCTGGACCGGCACCCGTTCAAGCGCGCCCGCACGACCGGCGGGTTCCTGGCGATCGCGCTCCTGGGCACCGAGGCCGAGCAGCGCGCCGTCCGCGACGAGATCAACCGCCAGCACCGCCAGGTTCGCAGCCGCCCGGGCGACCCGGTCGCCTACAACGCCTTCGACGCCGACCTGCAGCTGTGGGTCGCGGCGTGCCTCTATCGGGGCTTCGACGACTACCTGCGGCTCTACCGCGCGGCGGAGTACGCGCCCTACCACGACGCCTTCTACCGCCACGCCGCGCGGCTGGGCACGACGCTGCAGATGCCGGTCGACCGGTGGCCGGCCGATCGCGCGGCGTTCGAGCGCTACTGGGACGCCGCGGTCGCCGAGATCCGGCTCGACGAGGTCACGCGCACGTTCCTCCAGGGGTTCGCGCGGACCGACTTCCTGCCCGCGCCGCTGCGCCGCGTCGTGGGCCCGCCGCTGGAGGCGCTCGCGATCGGTCACCTGCCCGGCCCGTTCCGGGAGGCGCTCGGGATCCCCTGGACGCCGGCGCTCCAGCGGCGCTTCCGCCTCGCGCGCCGGCTGCTGCGGGCGGTCGACGCCCTGGTGCCCCGGCCCCTGCTCCTCGCGCCGGTGACGGTCGGCGAGTGGGACGTCCGCCGCCGGCTGCACGCCGGCCGGCCCTTCGTCTGACCTCGGTACGGCCCGCGGCCGCTCGGCGTCACCGACGACGCGCGCCGTCCTGGCGGTCCGGACCGTCGGCCTGCGCCTCGATCCGCCGGGCGGTCCCCGGAGTCGATCGCCCGAGCGCCTCAATCCGGCCCGGGTCCTTTGGCCGATCGGACGGTTGCCGCGCCCCACCGGCGCGCGAGAGTCTGCCGGGCAGCGACGGGGGCGCCCCACGACCGCGCCCCCGCGATCCCCGAGCGGAGCATCCGAGCATGAGCGAGACCCTGCGCAACTTCATCGACGGCGAGCTCGTCGACGCGGCCGGCGGCGCGACGAACCCCGTCGTCGATCCCTCGACCGGCGCGGAGTACGCCGTCGCCGCCGCGTCCGGCGCCGAGGACGTCGACCGTGCGGTGCAGGCCGCCACGAGGGCCTTCGACGGCTGGTCGACGACGACCCCGGCGGAGCGCTCGCTCGCGCTGCTGAAGCTCGCCGACCGGATCGAGGAGCACGCCGACGAGCTCGCCGCGATCGAGTCGCGCGACGCCGGCAAGCCGCTGCAGGCGGTGATCGACGAGGAGATCGGCGTCGTGGCGGACAACCTCCGCTTCTTCGCCGCCGCGGCGCGCACGCCGGAGGGCAAGGCCGCCGGCGAGTACCTCGAGGGCCTGACCTCGATCATCCGCCGCGAGCCGGTCGGCGTCGTCGGCCAGATCGCGCCGTGGAACTACCCGCTGCTCATGGCGGGCTGGAAGATCGGCCCGGCGCTCGCCGCGGGTTGCACGACGGTGCTGAAGCCCGCGCCGTCGACGCCGGCCTCGACCGTGAAGCTCGCCGAGCTCGCCGCCGACCTGCTGCCCCCGGGCGTCCTGAACGTCGTCGTGGGCGGCAACGACCCGGGCAAGGCGATCGTCGAGCACCCCGGCATCGCCCTCGTGTCGCTGACGGGCTCGGTGGCGACCGGTCGCTGGATCGCCGAACACGCCGGCAAGCGGCTCAAGCGCACGCACCTGGAGCTCGGCGGCAAGGCGCCGGTCATCGTCTTCGACGACGTCGACCTGGAGACCGCGCTGGAGGGCATCGCCGGCGCCGGGTACTTCAACGCCGGCCAGGACTGCACCGCGGCGACCCGCGTCCTCGCCTCGCCGAAGGTCTACGACGACGTCGTGGCCGGCCTCGCCGAGCAGGCGAAGGGCCTCGTGATCGGGGACACGACCGACCCCGAGACGACGCTCGGCCCGGTGAACAACCCCAACCAGCTCGAGCGCGTGACCGGGTTCTTCGACCGCGCCCCGTCGCACGCCGAGATCGTCACCGGCGGCAAGCAGGCCGACCGGCCCGGCTACTACGTCGAGCCGACCGTCATCGCGAACCTCCGGCAGGACGACGAGCTGATCCAGACCGAGGTCTTCGGCCCCGCGATCACCGTCCAGCGGTTCACCGACGAGGCCGAGGCGATCGCCTGGGCCAACGGCACCCCGTACGGCCTGGCCTCCTCGGTCTGGACCCGTGACGTCGGCCGCGCGCTGCGCGTCTCCAACGCCCTGCGCTTCGGCACGGTCTGGATCAACACCCACATCCCGCTCGCGTCCGAGATGCCGCACGGTGGCTTCAAGGACTCCGGCTGGGGCAAGGACCTCTCCTCCTACGCGCTGGAGGACTACACGGTCGTCAAGCACGTGATGGCCTCGCTGGAGTAGGCGGCGCGGAAGCGGAAGCGGAAGCGGAGGCGTCGGCGGCGCGCGACCGCCCTTCCGGAAACGCGTCGTTCCGGATGCGGTACAGTGGTCCGCGTCACGTCCCACTGGAGCGCGCATGCCGACGACCGCCCACCGCCCAGCACCCGTCCGGACCGTCCGCGACGAGGGGTACTTCCCGCCCGGCTCGATGCTCCGGCGGGTGCAGGCCGAGCACGCGGTGGGGCTGCTGTACGGGCAGCGGGCGCTGTGCATCGGGGCGATCAAGCCGCTGAACTACGTCGGCACGTCCGAGCACACGGCGAACAAGCGCGAGCCGTTCAAGCGGCTCGTGCGCACGGGGCTCGCGTTCGAGCAGGTCTTCTTCGGCACGCGGGCCGAGGCCGACGCGGTCCTGCGCTACGTGCGCCGGATGCACGAGCGCGTCGTCGGGACGCTGCCCGAGGACGGGGGAGCGACGCCCGCCGGGACCGCGTACTCGGCGCTCGACGGCCCGCTCATGCGCTGGACCGTCGCGGTGATGATGGACTCCGCGGAGGTCCTCCACGACCTCCTCGTCCGCCGGCTCGCGCACGAGGAGCGGGAGGCGCTCTGGCAGGACTACCGGCGCTTCGCCGTCCTCTTCGGCACGCCGGAGGGGGCGTTGCCGGTGAGCTACCCCGCGTTCCGCGCGTACTTCGACGCCGAGGTCGCGGGCGCCGACGCGCACCTCACCGACGAGGCCCACCACGTCGGGCGCTTCTCCGCCTTCTCCATCCCGGTGCCGCCGCTGCGCCGCCCGGCGATGTCGGTCCAGGACCTCGTCATCCTCGGCAGCCTGCCCGAGCGCGTCCGGGAGCTCTACGGCCTGCCCTACCACCCGGCGCAGCGCGCCCTGCACGGCGCCGTCTGCGCCGCGGCCCGCCACGCCCGGCGGGTCACGCCGACGCGCCTGGCCACCGGCCGCAACACCGCCGTCTTCCGCTCCGTGGCCGCCGAGGAGGAGCGTCGGATCCGCACGGGCCGCCGCACTCCGCAGGTCGTCTGACCGCCCGTGCCGGGGCTCCGCGTCGCCGCGTCGGCGCGGGGCGGCACCGGCGATCTGCGACCCTCGCCCGATGCGGCTCGGAGCGTTCGGCGTCTTCCTCGGTGCCCGGGGCCTCGACGACGAGGCGGTGGCGCAGGCGGCGCGCGTCGCCGAGTCGGCGGGCTTCGGTGCGCTCTGGCTCGGCGGATCGCCGCGGCTGCCGGTCGTCCGGCCGGCGCTCGAGGCGACCGAGCGGCTCGTCGTGGCGACGGGGATCGTCAACGTCTGGGACGCCGACCCGGTCGAGCTCGCCGGCGAGTACGCCGCGATCACCGACGACCACGGCGACCGCGTCGTCGTCGGCATCGGGATCGGCCACCGCGAGGCCACCGACCGCTACGAGAAGCCGATCGCGACGATGCGCGGGTTCCTCGACCGCATCGACGCCGCCGAGCGGCCGATCCCCGTCGACCGGCGCGTCCTCGCCGCGCTGGGACCGCGGATGCTCGCGCTGAGCGCCGAGCGCGCGGGCGGGGCGCACCCGTACTTCGTCCCGCGCGAGCACGTCGTGGCCGCGCGCGCCGCCGTCGGCCCGGACAAGCTCGTCGCCGCGGAGCTGTCCGTCGCGATCGAGGAGGACCCCGACCGTGCGCGCGCCGCGGCCGAGGGCTTCGCGCGCTTCTACCTCGGCCTGGACAACTACGTCAGCAACCTCCGTCGCCTCGGGCTCTCGGAGGAGGACGTCGCCGGCGCGGGGTCCGCCGCGCTCCTGGACCGGGTCGTGCCCCAGGGCGACGCGGCCCGGATCGCCGCGGTCGTCGGCGACTTCCGGGCGGCCGGTGCCGATCACGTCGCGGTCCAGGCGGTCGGGGTCGAGGGCGTGCCCGAGGCCCAGTGGCGCGCGCTGTCGTCCGCGCTCGGCCTCGGGTAGGCGCTCCCGACCCGACCACGTCGCCCGCGCGACGGGGCGCCGCCGATCCGGTAGAAGGCCCGCATGAGCGGACGCAACGTCCTCGGCGGCGAGCTGGTGGTCTGCGGCACCGATCCGCTGACCGGGTGGACGCGAACCGGCTGCTGCGCGTTCCACCCGGCCGACCTGGGTCAGCACGTCGTGTGCGCCGTCGTGACCGAGCGGTTCCTGCGCTACACCGCCTCGCAGGGCAACGATCTCTCCACGCCGCGGGGCGGCTTCCGCGGCCTGCGTCCCGGCGACCGCTGGTGCCTCTGCGCGTCGCGCTGGCAGCAGGCCTACGTGGACGGCATGGCCCCGCCCGTCGTCCTGGAGGCCTGCGACGAGCGGGCGCTCGCGATCGTCGCGCTCGACGTCCTGCGCGAGCACGCGGTGGCGCCCGATGCGGCGCCGGAGCCGTAGGGAGCCGTCCGTCGCCGGCCGTCCGCCTAGTGGCCGAAGTCGTCGGAGTCGGTGATCCGCGCGGTGCCGTCGTCGATCGCGCTGATCGCCGCCAGCTCGTCGTCCTCGAGCGCGAACGAGAAGACGTCGAGGTTCTGCCGCTGGCGCTCGGGATCGGCGGACTTCGGGATCGCGACGTGGCCGAGCTGCATGTGCCAGCGCAGGACGACCTGCCCCGGCGTGCGCCCGAGCCGCTGCGCTGCGGCGACGACCGCGGGGTGCTCCAGGACGTCCTGCCGGCGCCCGCCGAGCGGACTCCAGGCCTCGGTCACGATGCCCTTCCCGGCGAGGTACGCGCGCTCCTCCGCGCGGCCGCGGCTCGGGTCCAGCTCGATCTGGTCGACGTCCGGGACGACGCCGGTGGCGTCGAGCACCCGCTCGACGTGGGCGGGCTTGAAGTTCGACAGGCCGATCGCGCGCACGCGCCCGTCCTCCAGCAGCCGCACGAGCCCGCGGTACGCGTCGACGTAGCGGTCCTGGTCCGGGTTGGGCCAGTGGATGAGCAGCAGGTCGATGACGTCGAGGCCGAGCTTGCCGGCGGAGCGCTCGAACGCCCGCTGGACCTCGTCGTACCCGTGGTCCTCGCGGTTGAGCTTCGTCGTGACGAAGACCTCCTCGCGCGGGATCCCCGACGCCGCGACCCCGCGGCCGACGCCGACCTCGTTGCCGTAGTTGAACGCCGTGTCGACGAGCCGGTAGCCCGACCGCAGGGCGGTGGCGACCGCCTCCTCGGCACCGGCGTCGTCCAGCGGCCAGGTGCCGAGGCCGAGCTGCGGGATCGCCGCGCCGTTGGCGAGCGGGAGGGTCGGGGCGCGGGGGACGGCGGCGGTCATGGGGCTCCTCGAGTCGGGGGCACGGACAGGATCGGGCTCAGGTGCCGACGGCGGCGTCGACGTCGGCGCGGCGGATCCGCCGCATCTCCTCGGGATCGACGTGGCGCGCCGCGCCGTCCTCGCCCGCGGCGGCGGTGAGCAGCCGGTCGGCCTGCGCGGCGATGACGTCGTCGAAGAGGTTGCGCACGGTCCGGGCGTTGGCGAAGGACGCGTCGCGGGCGGCGTGCCAGCCGGACAGGACCTCGCGCGCCCGGCTCAGCGCCGCGCCGTCGAGCACGTAGTCGTGCGCCGCGCCGAACCGCTGGAGGATCTCGACGAGGTCCGCCGGCTCGTAGTCGGGGAAGACGACCGTCTCCCCGAACCGGCTCGCGAGGCCGGAGTTCGACGCGAGGAACTCCTCCATCTCGCGCGTGTAGCCGGCGCAGATCACCGCGAGGCGGTCGCGGTCGTCCTCCATCCGCTTCAGGAGGGTCGCGATCGCCTCCGGGCCGAAGTCGCCGGGACTGCGGCCGGCCAGGGCGTAGGCCTCGTCGACGAAGAGGACGCCGTCCAGCGCCGCGTCGACGACCTCGTTCACGCGGGTCGCGGTCTGCCCGACGTAGCCGGACACGAGCCCCGAGCGGTCGACCTCGACGAGGCGGTCGCTGCCGAACAGGCCGAGCGCGTGGTAGAGCCGCCCGTAGAGCCGGGCCACCGTCGTCTTCCCCGTCCCGGGACCGCCGCAGAAGACGAGGTGCAGCGACGTGTCGGCGGCGCGCAGGCCGGCGGCCTCGCGCAGCGCGCGCATCCGCAGGAGCTGCGCGGTCCGGTGGACCTGCCGCTTCACGTCGTCCAGGCCGACGAGCGCGTCGAGGTCCGCCAGGGCCGCGGCGAAGGCCGCCTCGTCGACGCGCCGCGCGGCCGCGCCCGTCGGCACCGGCGCGTCGGGCGGCCGGTGCGCGCCGCGGTCGCGGCGGGCCCGGGGTCGCGGGTCGTCGTCGGCCGGCGCGGCGGACC
>NZ_JAXAVX010000024.1:0-14944 GCF_033949425.1 Patulibacter brassicae
CTTCCACTGCCGGGCCTTTCGGGCTCTGGGGCGTCTCGCAACTCCCAGCATCCCGAACAGGCCCGGCACCTATTCCATGTTCACGAAGACCGTGGGCAACTCAGCTAGCGCAGGAACGCGGGGATGTCGATGTCGTCGTCGCCGATCTCCAGCGAGGAGCGCTGGCGCTCGACGCGCGGCACCCGCTCGCTCGTGCCGCGACGACCGCGCTCGGGCCGGTCGCGCTCGGGGCGCTCCCGCTCGCTGCCGCGCGAGCGCGACGAGGCGCTCGACGACGACGAGGCTGGGCGCGCCGCGCGGCTCTTGTCGAAGCCCGTCGCGATGACGGTCACGCTGACCTCGTCGCCCATGTCCTCGTCGATGACCGCGCCGAAGATGATGTTCGCGTCGCCGTCGGCGGCCGCCTGGACGATCTCGGCGGCCTCGTTGACCTCGAACAGGCCGAGCTCGCGGCCGCCCGTGATGTTCAGGAGGATGCCGGTGGCGCCCTCGACGGAGTCCTCGAGCAGCGGGCTCGAGATCGCGGCCTTGGCGGCGTCCCCCGCGCGCGTCTCGCCCGACGACTGGCCGATGCCCATCAGGGCGGTGCCGGCGTCGTGCATGACCGTCCGCACGTCGGCGAAGTCGAGGTTGATGAGGCCGGGGATCGTGATCAGGTCGGTGATGCCCTGGACGCCCTGGCGCAGGATGTTGTCCGCCGACTTGAACGCGTCGAGGATCGACGTCCGCTTCTCGACGAGGCCGAGGAGCTTGTCGTTCGGGATCACGACGAGCGTGTCGACGACCTCGCGCAGGCGGTTGATGCCCTCCTGGGCCTGCCGCATGCGGGTGCTGCCCTCGAAGGAGAACGGGCGGGTGACCACGCCGACGGTGAGGGCGCCGATCTCGCTCTTGGCGATCTCGGCGATGACGGGGGCCGCACCGGTGCCGGTGCCGCCGCCCTCGCCCGCCGTGACGAAGACCATGTCCGCGCCCTTCAGCGCCTCGCGGATCTCGTCGCGCGACTCCGACGCGGCCGCGTGGCCGACCTCGGGGTTCGCGCCGGCGCCGAGACCACGGGTCACCTCGGTGCCGATGTTGATCTTGATGTCGGCGTCGCACATCTGCAGCGCCTGGGCGTCGGTGTTGCAGGCGACGAACTCCACCCCGCGGAGCCCGGCATCGATCATCCGGTTCACGGCGTTGGTGCCGCCGCCGCCGACGCCGACGACCTTGATCACGGCGAGGTAGCTGCCAGTGGCGTCCATGGGTTTCTGTCTTCCGTTCCTCGGGGTGCGTGGTGAAGGGGAGGGAACGCGGGATCGTCCGACCTGCCATCGCCCGGGATCGCCGAAGGTAGGGCGATCTCGGACGAACTGTCAACCAGAAGTGTAGGCACGCAACGAGAGTTGCACGCCCGCTCCTCGACGTCGACGACAGGCTCAACCATCCGACCCTCTAGCTTGACCTGAGGATCGGGGTCGGCGTTCCTCACGGGGTGGCGGCGGGGCTCGCGCCTCCGGAACTCGTGGCCGCGGCGGCGCCCGAAGCGCCCGACGACGTCGTGTCCGACGCCCCGGACGAGGGGGCGCCGGTGGCGCCCGTGGGCGGGCCGCTGGCGGCGTCGGGGGTCGAGGCGCCCGCGGTCGACGGCGTCGACGCAGCACCCGCGCCGGGGGTTCCGGCGGGCGGCGCGGCGCCCTCGGTCGTGGCGGTCGCGGACGAGGCGTCCGTGCTCCCGGTCGCGCCGCGCGCGGTCGCCGCGCGCGGCACCTCGTCGGGAGCGACCGCCGGGGCCCGCTCGGCTGCCGCGTCGCTCACGCCACCGGCGTCTCGCAGGTCGCGGGCGGGCTCGCCCGCGGCGGGCAGGCTCGGGGCGGCGCCGCGGCCGGCGAGCGGCTGCTCGGGGCGGCGCAGGTCGATCCAGGTCGCGCCGGCGACCGCGGGGTCGCTCAGCACGGCGACCGCCGCCGCCCACTTGGCCCGCAGGCGCGTCCCGTCGCGGAAGAGCAGGGTCGGGCCGCCGGCGAGCCGCACGACCGTGCGCCGCTCGATCCGCTGGACCTTCGCGCGCAGCGCGTCGGGGGCGGCGGCGAGGATCGCCACCGGCACCCGCTGGGAGGCCGTGATCGAGGCCCCGGCCGCGCGGCCGCCCTGGATCAGGGGCAGCCGGCCCGCGGGCCACTGCGGCAGCAGCCGGCCGTCGGCGGCGACGGCGATCCGGCGGCCGTCGTCGGTGACCGCGCCGACCGCGAGCCGCTGGTCGACGACGACCTGCACGCCGTGCGGGAACCGGGCCGACACGTCGAGGCGCACGATGCTCGCGTCGCGGCCCACGGCGCGGCGGATGGCGCCGTCGTCGAGCGCCAGCGTGCTCTGCCCGGTGGCGGCGCGCTTGATCGCCTCGCGCAGCTGCGGGGCGTTCGGGCCCTCGAGGCCGACGACCGAGACCTGCTGCACGGCGCTGAGCCCGGTCAGCCGGAGGAGCAGGTAGAGCGACGCGACGAGGCCCGCGATGACGAGCCCGGCGAGCAGGAGCGTGCGGCGGTTCAGCGGCGGGCGGCGCCACGCCGTCCGGACGGTGACCCGGCCGCCGGTGCGACCGCCGATCCGCCCGGGCCCGCCACCGAGCGCGCGCCGGCCGCCGGAGCGGCCGGGCAGCGCGGCGCCGGCCTCCTGCAGTCGGGCGGTGATGGCGTGCAGCGGCATCGGCCCGTCGTTCGCCGCCCGTCGGCCGGTCCCTCCCCCGCTCGGCGATCGGGCGCGGTCCTGCGGACCCTGCCCGAGCCGGCGGCGGGCCGCTGGCCCGCGTCGCGCACGGCTGCCCTCAGCCGGCGGCCGGCACGCCCACGAGCCCGCGCGCGACCGCGTCCACGTCGCCGGCGCCCATGCAGAGGCAGAGGTCGCCGTCGCGCAGGACGCTCGGCAGGCGCGCGAGCGCGTCGGCGATCGTCGGCAGCCACAGGACGGTGCGCCCGCCGCCGTGGTCGGCGGCCGCGCGCGCGACCGTCAGGCCGTCGGTCCCCGGGAAGTCCTCGGCGCGCTCGCGCGCCGGGTACACGTCGAGGACCGCCACGACGTCGGCGGTCGCGAGCGCCGCGCCGAACGCGTCGCCGAGGTACCGCGTGCGGGAGTAGAGGTGCGGCTGGAAGACCGCGACCACGCGCCGCGGCGCGAGCGTGCGGGCGGCCGCGATCGTCGCGGCGACCTCGGTCGGGTGGTGCGCGTAGTCGTCGACGATCGTGGCGCCCTCGACGACGCCGATCTGCTCGAAGCGCCGGCCGGTCCCCGGGAACCGCGCCATCGCCGATGCCGCGGCGGCGACGTCGGCCCCCGTGAGCGCGGCGGCGGTCAGGGCCCCTGCGGCGTTGCGCGCGTTGTGCAGGCCGGGCTGGCGCAGCGCCACCTCGTGGCCGTCGACGACGAACCGACTCGCGCCGTCGCGCGCCTCGAGCGTCGCGACGTCGTAGCGGTGCGTGGCGCCACCCTGCGGAACGCCGCCGGGCGCGCCGTCGCGCGCGGGCCCACCGGCCGCGGGCAGCAGCCGGTCGAGGCTCGGATCGGCCCAGACGACCCGCTCGCGGGCGCCGGCGAGGAACGTCCGGAACGCGTCCTCGAGCTCGCCGAGGGAGCCGTAGGTCCCGTGGTGGTCGAGCTCGACGTTCGTCACGACGGCGATCTCGGGCCGGGTCTCGAGGAAGCTGCGGTCGGACTCGTCGGCCTCCACGACGAGCCACGGCGAGCGCCCGACGTGGACGTTGCGCCCCGTGGAGCGCAGGATGCCGCCGACGAGGTAGCTCGGATCCTCGCCCGCGCCCTGCAGCGCGTGGACGACCATGGCCGACGTCGTCGTCTTGCCGTGGGCGCCGGCGACGGCGATCACCCGGTGCGCGGCGCAGACGTCGCCCAGCAGGGCGTGGCGGGAGACGTCCGGCAGCCCGCGACGGCGCGCCTCGACGCGCTCGGGGTTGTCCTCCGGGATCGCCGTCGAGCGCACGACCTCGACGTCGTCGCCCGCCGGGACGTTGCCGGCGTCGTGGCCGATCGTCACGGCGATCCCGGCCTCGCGCACCCCGTCGAGGTAGCGGCTCTCCGCGCGGTCGGACCCGGTGACCTCGGCGCCGAGGCCCCGGGCGAGGACCGCCAGGGCGCTCATCCCCGCGCCGGCGATCCCGAGCACGTGCAGCCGCCGGCCCTCCCACGGGCGGGCGCTGGCGTTCGGGGCGGGCGCGTCGGTCACGGACGGGCAGGCTACGCGACGCCGGGCCGGACTCGAACCCGCCGTCGACCGGCCGGGTCCCGGTCGTCCGATGCGCCGTGGTCTACGGTCGACGCCGTGTTGGCCTCCATCCGCCTGCGCAGCGCCTGACCGGCGCCCGGCCGCCGCCTCCGCGGCGGCCGTCTCCCGCGCGGCGCCGCTCGGCGACGCGCGAGCGAGCGCGACCGCCCCCGGCGGCCGCGACGTGCACGCCGGTCCGCGGGCCCCGCTGCCCGCCCGTCGCCCGCACGCGGTCGGACCCTCCCGCCGCGAGCGCCCGTCGCTCCCAGCGCCAGGAGACCACCGTGTCCCGCTCTCGCGCGGGTCGCCGCCCGAACCCCTCGGGCGTGCACCTGCTGCACGATCGCGCGGTGCTGCGCCGCCTCGTCGCCGCCGCCGCGCTCACCCCGGACGATCTCGTCCTCGATCTCGGTGCCGGTCCCGGCACCATCACCGCCGCGCTGGCCCGCACCGGCGCCCGGGTCCTCGCCGTCGAGCGGGACCCGCGCTTCGCCGAGATCCTGCGTCGGCGCTTCGCGGACCGGCCGCGCGTGCGGGTCCTCGAGCGCGACCTGCGCGACGTGCGCGTGCCGCGCGGCGCCCGCGTGGTGGCGAGCGTCCCGTTCGCCACGTCGACGGCCGTGCTGGGGGCGCTCCTGGACACCGGCCCACCGGCCGCGGGGGCCGACCTCGTCGTCCAGCACGGCTTCGCCCGCCGGGTCTGCGGCCGGCCACGGGACGCCCGCGCCGCCTGGTGGGCGGCGCGCCATCGCCTGCGGATCGTCGAGGTCGTCCCTCGAACCGCGTTCGGTCCGCCCCCGCGGGTCGACGCCGCGCGACTGTCGATCCGCCCCCGGCGCCCGCTGGGAGCGGAGGGCGACGCGGTCTTGCGCGGCCTGCTCGAGATCGCGCACGCGCGTCCGGCGACGGCCGGGCGGGTGGTCGCCGCGGGGCTCGGCCGGCGCCGTGGCCCGCGCCTCCTGCGCGAGCTGGGCATCGACGGCGACCGGCCGGCCGCCGCGGTGCGCCCGGCGCGCTGGTGGGCGCTGGCCGCCGCCGCCACGGGCGACGACGGCGGTGCGCGTCCCGGCGCGGCGGAGCGGCGTGGCCCGGCGCCTGGTGACGGCGGGGGCTGACCGGGGCGAGGCCGGAGCCGGGCCGCGCCGGGCTACCGGACGGCGGCGACGACCTCGTCGGCGATCGTGCGCGCGGCGTCGGGGCGGGCCAGGCCCGCGGAGGCCTCGGCCATCGCCGCCAGGCGGCCCGGATCGGCGAGCAGCTCGACGACCGTCGCCCGCAGTCCGTCGGCGGTCAGCGCGGCGTCGGCGATGACGACCGCGGCGCCGGCGCGCTCCATCCAGCGCGCGTTCGCGGTCTGGTGGTCGGCCGCGGCGTGCGGATAGGGCACGAGCACGGCCGGGCGGCCGTGCGCGGTCACCTCGGCGATCGAGCCGCCGGAGCGCGCCACGACGAGGTCGCTGGCCGCCAGCGCGCGGCTCAGCGGCGAGATGTACGGATAGAGGCGGTACGCGCCGGGGTCCAGCGGCGGTGCGGCATGGGCCTCCGGGGCATCCGCCGCCGTGTCGTGGCCGGGCGGCGCACCGGCGGCACCGTGCCCCGCCGGATCGACCGGGGGCGGCGTCGCGGCGCGCCGGTCCGGGAACCGCTTCGCCAGCGCCGGATGGTCGCGACGCCCGCACGCGTGCAGGACGACCACCGCGGAGCCCACCTCGTCCTCGAGGTCCGTCAGCCCCTTCACCGCGGCCTCGTTCACCGAGCGCGCGCCCAGCGACCCACCGAAGACGAGGACCACGCGCGCCCCGTCCGGGATCGCGTACGCGGCGCGCGCCGCGGCGCGGTCGTGCCAGGGCGGCGGGACCGGCCGGCCGGTGACGCGGAACGGCTCGCCGTCACGGCCGTCGATCGGGAAGCCGAGGCAGACCCGCGCGGCGCGCTTCCACAGCAGGCGGTTGGACACGCCGAGGTGGCTGTCGGCCTCCGTCAGCACGACCGGGATGCCGAGCCGCGTGGCGGCGGCGCCGACGACGCCGGCGACGTAGCCCCCGCCGCCCATGACGACGTCGGGCCGGTCCGCGCGCAGGATCCGCTTCGCGCGGCGGTAGGCCGCGACGGCCTTCACGCCGGCCTTCGCGGCCTTCAGCGGGTTGCGGCGGTCCAGGCCGCGGACATCGAGCTGCTGGAGCGCGTAGCCCGCCTCGGGGACGAGGCGGACCTCCTCGCGGTCGCCGCCGACGAACGAGACGTCGTGGCCGTCAGCTCGCAGCGCGTCGGCCACGGCCAGCGCGGGCACCACGTGCCCCGCCGTCCCACCCGCCGCGATCACGATCCGCCTGCCGGTCACCGGCGGATCGTGACGAATCGGGCCGGCGCTCGCCGGCCGCCATGCCCCGCGCGGCCTCCCGCGCCGAGGCCAGCGCCGCGCCCCCGCCGCCGGCCGGCACCGGCCGCACCCGCGGGGCGCGGCGCGCCGGCGCGCGGCGCGGGGCCCGACGACGACCGCGGCCACGCGGCGGCTCGGGCGCCGGGTCGGGCACGGACTCCAGGTACGGCGTGCCGTGCGCGATGTTCAGCAGGATCCCGATGCCGAAGAGCAGCACGACGAGGTTCGCGCCGCCGTAGGAGATGAACGGCAGCGGGACGCCGGTCAGCGGGAAGATCCCGAGCACGACCCAGACGTTCAGCAGGGCCTGCACGACGATGATCGCGGTGATCCCCGTCGCGAGGAGCTTCTGGTAGCTGCCGCGCGTCTTGTCGGCGATCCGCAGCCCGAGGTAGGCCAGGGCGCCGTAGAGGACGAGGAGCATCAGGACGCCGATGACGCCGAGCTCCTCGCCGACGACGGCGAGGATGAAGTCGGTGTGGGCCTCCGGCAGCCACTCGGCCTTCTGGACGGAGTTGCCCAGGCCGTTGCCCAGGAACCCGCCGGAGCCGATCGCGATCTGCCCCTGGGTCGCCTGGTAGCCGGTGCCGGCGGCGTCCGACCACGGCGAGAGGAAGTTCGTCAGGCGCTCCATGCGGTACGGGTGCATGAGGACCATCACGAGCAGGCCGGACCCGGCGATCCCCGCCATCGGGCCGAAGAACCGCAGCGGCATCCCGTAGGCGACGAGGACGCAGAGGCAGGCGCCGCCGATGACGATCGCGGTGCCGAGGTCGCGCTGCAGGCCCGCGACGACGACGAGGAACGCGCCGAGGATCGCGAGGTACGGCAGCGCGTCCCGGAACTCGACCATCGGCCGGCGGCGCTGCGAGAGCGTCAGGGCGAGGAACGCGACGAGGGCGAACTTCGCGATCTCCGAGGGCTGGAACCCGATCGAGGTCGTCCCGAGCCAGCGGTAGGCGCCGTTGGCCTGCCGGCCGATCCCGGGGACGACGACCGCGAGGCAGAGCACGAACGAGATCGCCAGCAGCGGGAGCGTCAGCCGGCGCAGTACCGCGACCCCCACGCGCGAGGAGATCGCGAGCGCCGCGAACCCGATCGCGCCGAAGATCGCGTACCGGATGAGGTAGCCCGAGCCGTCGCCGCCGTCCTGGAGCACCTGCTCGGAGCTCGAGGCGCTGTAGACCCAGATCGCCCCGAGGACGACGAGGACGAGCACCACGCCCAGGAGGCGGTCGTACTCGCGCTTCAGCTCGGGGGCACGGCGCAGCGACGGCATCAGGCCCACCGTTCGCCGCGGGATATGTGAACCCTCCCCCGGCCTCGCCGGATGGCGCGACGCCGCGGGGCGTCAGGCCCCGAGGACCTGCGGTGCCTGGAGCGTCGCGATCGCGTCCGCGTGGAGGCGGCGCTTGATCGCGGCGAGCGTCTGCGGCTGCTTGCCCGCCAGCGCGGCGGCGCGGGCGATCGCGCGGGGCAGGACGTCCGCCTCGGCGACGGCCTCGTCGGCGATGCCGGCCACGACGGCGTCCGGGCCCCCGTAGCGGCGCGCGGTCGTCATCGCCTCGTGCGCGGTGCGCGTCGGCAGCCGCGCGGCGAGCAGCGCGGTCATGCCGGCGGTGAACGGCATCCCGAGGTCGGCCTCCGGCACGCACCAGAACCCGCGGTCCTCGCGCATGACGACCGCGTCGTGGGCGCTGGCGAGCATGGCGCCGGCGGCGAAGGCGTGGCCCTGCACCGCGGCGACCGTCGGCGCGCCGAGGCCGAGCACGCGCGCCAGCAGCCGGTGGTACGCGTCGACGACCTCCTGGACCTGCTCGTGGTGGGCGCCGAGCCACTCGAGGTCCAGGCCGTTGGACCAGAACTTGCCGGTGGCGGTCGTGACGAGCGCCCGCGGGGCCTCGGTCGCCTCGACCTCGTCGAGCGCGGCGCCGATCGTGGCGAGCAGGTCGGGGTTCACGCGGTTCTCGCCCGACCCGAGGTCGAGCACGAGCACGTCGCCCTCGCGACGGAGCCCGGGAGGCGTGACGGTGGCGGCATGGACGGTCATGGCCCTGAGAATAACAGCGCGTCCGTTCTAGAACGACTGATCGAGTAGGCTGGGCCGCGTGCCGCGCCCCCGGGTCCACGACCTCGACGCGATCCTCGACGCCGCGGAGGGCCTGCTCGCCGACGGGCCGTCCTCCGCGCTGAGCATCCGCTCGCTGGCCGAGGCGACGGGCGCCTCGAGCGGCTCGCTGTACCACGCCTTCGGCTCGCGCAACGAGCTGCTGGGACGGCTCTGGGCGCGTGCCGCCGGCGACTACCTCGGCGAGCTGCGCCGGGGCGTGGACGGCGCGCTCGACGACGCCCGCCCCGATCACGCCGCGGCGGTCGCGGCCACGGTCGCCGCCGCCACGACGCTCGCCCGCCTGCGCGAGGCCCGCCCCACCCGGGCGCGGCTGCTCGTCCGTCACCGCCGCGACGAGCTCGTCGGCGACGCGCTCTCCCCCGCGCTGGCCGAGGAGCTCCTCGGCCTGCAGCGCGGCCTGGACGACGAGCTGCGTCGCCTCGCCGGGGCGTTGTGGCAGCGCGCGGACCGCGCGGCGCTCGAGGTCGTCGCCGCGTGCGTCGTCGACCTGCCGGTCGCGCTGCTCGTCCCGCGTCGCCCGCGCGTCGTCGACGGCGCGGCGCTCGTCGGCGCCGCGGTGCGGGGCCTGCTCGCGAGCCCGCCGCCGACCCCGGCCGAGGGCGGGCGCCGCGCGGGCGCTACTTGATCGACTGCTGGTAGAGCGTGAAGCCGATCGCCGAGCAGGCGATCGCGATGATCCAGAACCGCAGGATGATCTTCGTCTCCGACCACGCCTTCATCTCGAAGTGGTGGTGCAGCGGGGCCATGAGGAAGACGCGCTTGCGGAAGGTCTTGAACGAGAAGACCTGGATGATCACCGAGACGGCCTCGACGACGAAGATGCCGCCGATGATGAGCAGCAGCTCCTCGGTCTTCGTCATGATCGCCAGGCCGGCGACGAGGCCGCCGAGCCCCAGCGACCCGGTGTCGCCCATGAAGACCGTGGCGGGGTGCGCGTTGTACCAGAGGAACCCCACGCAGCCGCCCGTCGCGCACGCGGCCAGCAGCGCCAGGTCGCTGGCGCCGGTGGCCCGGTAGGTGATCCCGATGTAGGCGGTCAGGACGATCGCCGCGACGCCGGCCGCCAGGCCGTCGAGCCCGTCGGTGAGGTTCACCGCGTTGGAGATGAAGGCGACGACGAGGTAGATCCAGATCGGGTAGAGCGGCCCGAGGTCGATCGTGAGGTCCAGGCTGCGGATCCGGACGGTCGGATCGAGCTGCGCCTGCTGCGTGGCGATGTACCAGAGCAGCAGGGACACGCCGACCATCGCCGCGAGCTTCGCCTTGCCGCTGAGCCCCAGCGAGCGCTTGCGGACGACCTTCGTCCAGTCGTCGACGAAGCCGACCGCCGCGAGCCCGATCCCGGTGACGAACACGCCGACGGCGCGCCAGTCGTAGTCGCAGAGGATGAGGAACGGCACCGAGACCGAGACGAAGATGATGAGGCCGCCCATCGTGGGCGTGCCGGCCTTCGTCTTGTGGCCCTCGGGGCCCTCCTCGCGGATGTACTGCCCGAAGGACTTCTCGCGCAGCCACTCGATGAAGCGCGGCGCCAGGAAGACGCACATGAGCATGGCGGCGGTGCCGCCGATGAGGATCTCGCCCACGCTCAGGCCTCCCGCGGGTGGGTCGGACCGGTGCCCGCGGGGCCCGCGGCCTGGAGGGCGTCCGCGACGCGCTCGAGCGCGGCGGGGCCGGCGAGCAGCACCGTGTCCCCGGGCTGCACGAGCGACGGCAGCAGGGCCGCCGCCCGGTCGGCGTCGGGCGCCCACTCGACGCCGGCCGCGAAGCCGGTGCCGGCGTGGCGGCTGAGGTCGCCGACGACGACGAGCTGCTCGACGCCCGCCTGGCGGGCGTGGGCGCCGATCTCGGCGTGCAGGCGGCGCGCGTCGGGCCCGAGCCCGTCGAGGTCCCCGAGCACGGCGACGCGCCGTCCGCTCGCGGACGAGGCCAGGTCGTCCAGCGCGGCGGTGACCGTCATCGGGGTGGCGTTGTAGCAGTCCACGACGACGACGACGTCCCCGGCCAGGTGCAGGCGGCGCCGCGCGGGCGGCCCGGACCCCGCGTCGGCGGGCGGCGCGGCGTGCAGCAGCCGCGCGATCGTCGCCGTCCCGACGGCGCGCCGACGCTCATGCACGCGCGGCCTCGCCGTCGTGCCCGAGGGCGTGCAGCGCGCGGCGCGCCTCGGCCACGTCGTCGAAGGGCAGCGTGCGGTCGCCGACGACCTGCCCCTGCTCGTGGCCCTTGCCGGCGATCAGCACCACGTCGCCGGGGCCCGCGGCGCCGACGACCCGCGCGATGGCGGCGCGCCGGTCGGCGATCCGCTCGACCGCGCCGCGCACCGCGTCGGGCGCGATGCCCTCCTGGATCGCGTCGAGGATCGCCTCGGGATCCTCGCTGCGGGGGTTGTCGGAGGTCACGACCGCCAGGTCGGCGTCCCGTGCGGCGATCGCTCCCATCAGCGGGCGCTTCCCGCGGTCGCGATCCCCGCCGCAGCCGAACGCGCAGAGGACGCGGTGATCCTCCCCGGCCGCCTCGCGCGCCGCGCGCAGCACGGTCTCCAGCGCGTCCGGCGTGTGGGCGTAGTCGACGAGCACCGCGAAGGGCTGGCCGGCATCGACGGGCTCCAGGCGGCCGGGCACCCGCCCGGCACCGGCCAGCGCCGCCGCCGCGTCGCTCGGGGCGACGCCGAGCGCGACCGCCACCGCGTAGGCCTGCAGGGCGTTGCGGACGTTGAAGCGGCCGGTCAGCGGCGTGCGCAGCTCGCGTCCGCCGACGACGAACCGGCTGCCACGCAGGTCGCTCACGACGTCCGTCGCCCGCAGCATCGCGTCCTCCGCGTCGATCGAGACGGTGATCGCGTCCCGGTGGCGCAGGGCCAGGCGGCGGCCGTACGGATCGTCCAGATCGACGACCTTCGGCGCGTCGCCGGCGGCGGCGAACAGCCGCGCCTTCGCCTCGAAGTAGTCCTCCATGCCGTCGTGGAAGTCGAGGTGGTCCTGCGTGAGGTTCGTGAAGATCGCCGCGGACCAGTGGATCGCGTCCGCACGCCCGAGGGCGAGCGCGTGCGAGGAGACCTCCATGACGCACGCCTCGTCGCCCCCGGCGAGCATCGCGGCGAAGGTCGGCTGCAGGTCGATCGCCTCGGGCGTCGTGCGGCCGGCGTCGCGGACCTCGCCCCCGACGACCTGCGTGACCGTGCCGAGGAGGCCGGTGGGTCGGCCCGCGGCCTCCAGCAGCTCGCGGACGAGGAACGCGGTCGTCGTCTTGCCGTTCGTGCCGGTGATCCCGACGGTGACCAGGCGCGCGGTCGGGTCGCCGGCCAGCCGGGCGGCGGCGGGCGCCATCGCCGCGCGGACGTCGGGGACGACGACCTGCGGGACGCCGAGGTCGAGCTCGTGGTCGACGATCAGCGCGGACGCCCCGGCGGCGACCGCGTCGGGCGCGAAGTCGTGCCCGTCGCGCGTGAGGCCGCGGACGCAGAAGAACGCCGTGCCCGGCGCCACCCGCCGGTGGTCGTAGGCCAGCGCCGTCACCGGCACGCCGGCCGCCAGCGGCCCGACCCCGTCGAAGAGCTCCCCGAGCGTCATCTGCCGGGCAGCCTAGGACCTATCCCGGGAGGGCGCGTGGAGCCGTGGGGTCGGCGACCGGCGCCCGTCGTCGCCGACGGGCCCGGGCGCGCCGAGCGGCGCTCACTTCGGAGGGACACGCAGGTACTGCAGGGCGAACCGGGCGATCTCGCCGAACGCCGGGCCGGCGACGGTGGCGCCGTAGCCGCCGCCCGCGGGCTCGTCGACGACGACGACGATCACGAGCTTCGGGTCGTCGGCGGGCGCGAAGCCGGCCACGGACGCGACGTTGCGGTTCTCCGCGTACTCGCCGAGCTTCGTGTCGAAGACGTTCGACGTGCCCGTCTTGCCGGCCAGGACGTAGCCGGGGACCTTCACGGCCGAGGCGGTGCCGCCCGGCTCGAAGACGCCCTTGAGCATGCTGCGGACCTGCGCGGCGACGTCGGGGCGGATCACGCGCCGACCCGCGCTGCGGGCGACGCGGCGGCCGCCGATCTTCTCGACCATCGTCGGGGCGCGCAGCATCCCGCCGTTGGCGATCGTCGCGTAGAGGTTCGCGATCTGCAGCGGGGTGACGAGCTGCCCCTGGCCGATCGGCAGGTTGCCCATCGTCGAGCCGGAGTACTTCGCCAGCGCCGGGAGCAGGCCCTGCTCCTCGCCGGGCCAGCCCAGGCCCGTCGGCTTGCCGAAGCCGAACTGGCGCATCCAGCCGTCGAAGCGCTTGGCGCCGAGCTCCTGCCCGATCTTGATCGTGCCGACGTTCGACGACTGGGCGAGGATCTGGCCCGGGGTCATCGTCTCGGTGCCGTGCTCGTGGGCGTCCGCGATCAGCCGGTCGGCGACCTGGATCTGGTACGGCACGGAGAACTGCGAGGTGGGCGTGACGATCCGGTCCTCGAGCGCGCTGGCGACCGCGAGCGCCTTGAACGTCGAGCCCGGCTCGTAGGTGAAGTTCGTCGCGCTGTTGCCGACGTACTTCGCCAGCTCGGGCGGCACGTCGCCGGGATGGTTCGGGTCCACGCGCGGCCAGTTGGCCATCGTCAGCAGCTGCCCGTCGGGGCGCATGACGATCGCCGTCGCGCGCTTGGGCCGGTACGTCTCGCCGACCTGGCGCAGGACGTCCTCGGCCTTCGCCTGGATCCGCGTGTCGAGCGTCAGCTGGACGTCCTTGCCCGGCGTCATCTCCTGCTCGACGACGGTCTTCAGCGCGCTGCCGGACCCGGCGCGGGTCTCGAGCTCCTTGCCGTAGACGCCCTTGAGGGACTGGTCGTAGGCGAGCTCGAGGCCGGAGAGCGCGCGGTCGTCGGTGCCGTAGGCCCCCAGCAACTGCCCGGCCATCGGCCCGTTGGGGTAGCTGCGGCGGTTGCGGGGCTCGAAGCTCAGCGCCGCGAGGCTCACCCCGTGCTTCTGCGCCTTGTCGCGCAGGGCCTGGACCTGGCGGTCGGGCACGTTGCGCGCGAGGTAGACGAAGCCGGCGTCGGCGGTGAGCTTCTTCAGCACCTCGTCCTCGGGGATCCCGAGCTCGGAGGAGATGAGGTCGGCGAGCTGCTGGGGCCGCTGCGGCGGCTTCATCGTCAGCTGCTCGGAGACGACCTTCGGGCTGATCGCCACGTCGTCGGCGGGCTCGGCGACGGCCAGCGCGTCGCCGTTGCGGTCCAGGATGTCGCCGCGCGGGGCAAGCACCACGCGCTCGAGGTCCTGCTGCCCCCGGGCGACCGACGTCAGGCTGTCGGCCTTCGCGAACGCGAACCAGACCGAGCGCAGGCCGGCGAGCCCCAGCAGCAGGACGGCGATGGACAGCAGCACGCGCAGGCGGCGATCGGCGTACATGCCGACGCGTTCGCCGCGCGCGACCCGACTCCTGCAACGCGACGTGCAGGACGGCCCGCCGCCGGACGACGGCGCGGCCGGGCCGGACGGGGACTAGCCGCCGGCGCCCGTGCCGGACGCGCCGGCGGCGCCCGTTGCGCCGGTCGCACCCGCCGCGCCGGCCGTGCCCGCGGCCCCGGTCGCGCCGGTCGGGGCGCCACCGGTGGCGGTCGACCCCGGGGAGGCGATCGACGAGGGCGCGGTGGTGTCGGCGCCGGTGCTGACGCCGGAGACGTCGTCGCCGTTCTGCGCCGAGAGCCCGGGCGTGGGCTTCCAGTCCCCGGAGGGCGCGGCGATCGCGGCGGCCGCGCGCGCGGGATCGAGCCGTCGCGCGTCGACGTAGCCGATCCCGTCGGGGTCGGGCGTGATCATCCCCGCCTGGGTGCCGGCCCGGGTGACCCGCTCGGTCGAGCCGAGCCGCTGGACCTCGCTGCGCAGCGACGAGGTCGAGCGCTCCAGCCGCGCCACGCGCGCCTCGCGCTCGGCGACCGCGCGATTGATCTGCAGCGTCTTGGCGTGCAGCGCGATGACGCCGCAGCCGAGCAGCAGGATGAGCGCCAGCCACGGGCGACCGCCGGTGAGGCGCGACAGGACGAGGACGACGAGCCGCAGGGGCAGCGTCGCCAGGCGCAGGGCCGCGCGCAGCAGGCGACCCCCGAGCGGCATCGCCGGGCCGCCGGGCGCCGGAGCCGGACGGCGGCGAGGCGCGGCCGGCGCGCGGCGAGGTGTGGCGGGCGCGGGCGCGCGCCGGGCCTTCG
>NZ_JAXAVX010000025.1:0-11173 GCF_033949425.1 Patulibacter brassicae
GCCCCGCCCACCCTGCCGCCATGGTCGGCATCACGGGTTGAGGCCCAGTCCCCGTTCCCCTGAGCCTGGCCCCGCCCACCCTGCCGCCATGGTCGGCATCACGGGTTGAGGGCCGGCCTCCGGTCCCCTGAGCCTGGCCGGCGACGCGCGATCAGCCGAGCAGCGCCGCGGCGTGGACGGCGGCGCGGGTCGGCAGGACGAACGGTCCGTGGCGGTGCAGGAGGCCCGCCCCGGCGAGGTCGCGGACCGCGCGATCGAGGGGGTCGGCGCTCGCGGTGACGTCGAGCTCCCGGGCGAGCTCGTCGACGTGCAGCGCCGCGGGGTAGGCGTCGAGCAGGACGCCCAGCGCGGCCTGCTGCCAGCGCCGGTCGTCGTCAGCGGGGGAATGGGTCGGGGGTCGTGCGGGCATCGCGGGCTCCAGCGGGGAGGAGAACATACGTTCGCCGTCGGTCGGCGAGCCCGCCGAACCGCGCCGGCGTCACGAAGTCGTCACGAGATCGGCACGTTCTCGCCCCGCGCGTCGCTCGCGGCACCCGGGCGCTCCAGCCGCTCGAGGGCCGCGGCGGCCGCGGCCCGGAAGCGGGCGACGGCGTCCAGGCGAACCTGCTCGTAGCCGCGGACGGTCTCGGCGAGGGCCAGCAGCGCGGTCACCTCGTCGACCGTCTCCGGTCGCAGCCGGTCGAGCGCGCGCCCCGCGAGCGCGAGGTACTCGGCCGGCAGCGCCCGGTCGGTCCGCCGGACCGGACTGCGGCCGAACGGGTCCAGCGGCGTGCCGCGGAGTCGCCGGCCGGCCCGCAGCGCGTGCAGCCCCGGCGTCGCCCAGCCGCCGACGCCGAGCTTGCCCCGCCCGCGTCGCCACCGCCGCAGCTGCGGCGGGTCCAGCTGGATCCGGACCTGCGCGCCGGGGCCGAACGTCCGGCGCACCCGCTCCCGCTCGGCCGGATCGAGGTGCAGGCGCGCGATCTCGTACTCGTCCTTGGCGGCGAGCAGGTGGAAGAGCCCGCGTGCCAGGGCCGTCGTGGCCACGCGCGACCCCGGAACGCGGTCCTCCTCGCGCGCGGCGACCGCTGCGATCTCGTCGAGGTAGCGCCGGGCGAGGCGTCGGTCCTGGTAGGCGACGAGCTCGCCGACCCGCACGGCGAGGACGTGGCGCAGCGTCGCGGCCGCCGGCTCGTCCGCGGGCGCGACGGCGTCGACGGCCGCGCGCAGCGCGGGTGCCAGCGCGGCGAGGCGCTCCGCGTCCCGGTCGCGGTCGCCGGCGGTCCCGGCCGGGACGACGCGGGTCAGGGCGAGGGGCGCGGCGGGCTCGGCGAGGTCCATGCCTCGATCGCGTCGCTCGACGGACGCGAGCGCCGCCGCCAGCCGCTCCGGCGCGGCCACCGCGGCACGGCCCCAGCGCAGGGCGGCGACGTTCGCGGCGACCGCCACGCCGCCGAGCTCGATGGCCCGCTCCAGGGACGCCGGCCGCAGCGGCACGGCGCCGGACTGGACGGCGGCGCCGAGCACGACGACGTTCGCGGCGAGGTGGTCGCCGACGAGCGCCTCCGCGATCTTGACGGCGTCCAGCGCCACCGCGTCCGCCGCCCGCGTGCGCCCGAGCACCCGCTCCAGCAGCGGCCCGCTGCGGTGGACCGCGGCCCCGGCATCGATCACCTGGCGGCCGGTCGGGGTGCGGCTCGTCGAGACGACCGCCCGCGTGCGCTCCGCGTCGGCGCCGGCGAGCTGCGCCGGGACGGTCGCCGACAGGAGGTCGAGCGCGAGGAGCGCGTCGAGGGTGCCGCGCGAGGCCCGCGCGCCGCCCGAGATCGACGCGTCGCCGATCCGCACGTCGCTGATGACGTTGCCGCCCTTCTGCGAGAGGCCGGTCTGGTCCAGCCCGCGTGCCTCCCGGCCCTCGAGCAGCGCGGCGACCCCGAGCAGGTGGCTCACGGTCACGACGCCCGTTCCGCCGACGCCGCAGAGCCGGACGGTCACCTCGCGGCCGTCCGTGCCGCCCCGCCACGGCGGAGCGGGCAGGTCGTCCGGCGGCTCAGGGCGGACCGGCGCACTCGGGGGCGGGGCGTCGGCGGTCGCCGCGGCGCGGCGGCGCGCGCGCCGGCCCACGAGGCCGCGCCGTCGCTCGGCCGGGACGACGGTGAGGAAGCTCGGGCACTCGCCGGCGAGGCAGGAGCCGTCGACGTTGCAGGACGACTGGTGGATCCGCGTCTTGCGGCCGAGCTCGGTCTCGACGGGCTCGACCGAGAGGCAGCCGCTCTTCGCGCCGCAGTCGCCGCAGCCCTCGCAGACCCGCTCGTTGATCGTCACGCGGGCCGCGGGGGTCGGCAGCGTGCCGCGGCGGCGGGCACGGCGCTTCTCCGCCGCGCAGCCCTGGTCGTGGAGGAGCACGGTCACGCCGTCGATCGCGCGGAGCTCGGCGAGGGCCTCGCCGACGGCGTCGCGGTCCCGGACCTCGGCGTTCGCGGCGAGCGCGGCGCCGCGGTAGGCCTCCGGCCGCTCGCTCGTGATGATCGTGCGGACGACGCCCTCGGCCTCGAGCAGCCGGGTGAGCTCGGGGACCCCGATCCCGCCCTCGACCCGCTGGCCGCCGGTCATCGCGACCGCCCCGTTGTGCAGCAGCCGGAAGGTCGTGCGCACGCCGCTGGCCACCGCGAAGCGCACCGCGAGCGACCCGGAGTGCGCGAAGGTCCCGTCGCCGAGGTTCTGCACCCACGCGCCCTCGTGCTCGACGAACGGGTCGAGGCCGACGAACTGCGCCCCCTCGCCGCCCATCTGCGTCGCGCCGAGCACCTCGCCCTTCCCGGTCTGATCGAGCAGCGCCATCGTGTGGCACCCGATCCCGGCGCCGACGACGACGCCGTCCGGCGTGCGCAGCGAGGTGTTGTGCGGGCAGCCCGAGCAGAAGAACGGCGTCCGGGCGGGAGCGTCCCCGGGGGGCGCCAGCGGCAGCGTCACCGGACGGGTGCGCGGGGCGGCCGGTGCGAGGCGGTCCAGCCGAGCGTCGAGCCGGCGCCGCTCGTCCTCGGCCAGCAGCGGACGCAGGCGCGGTCCGACCACGCGCAGGATCGCGTCGGCGTCGAGCTCGCCGGAGGCCGGCACGAGCGGGGTGCCGTCGTGGTCGCGGGCGCCGACGATCCGGCGCGGCGCCCCGGGGCGGCCGTACAGCGCGTCCCGCAGCTGGGGCTCGAGGAACGGGCTCTTCTCCTCGACGACGAGCACCTCGTCGAGACCGCCCGCGAAGGCCCGCAGGCCCTCGACGTCGGCGGGCCACGGCGCCCGGACCTGCAGCAGCCGGACACCGGCGGCGGCCAGGCGGGGCTCGTCGAGCCCGACGTCGTGCAGCGCCTGGACGAGCTCGTGCCACGTGCGCCCGGCGGCGACGATCCCGATCTCGGCCCGCTCGTCCGCGCACCCGTGCACGACGTTCAGCCCGTTCGCGCGCAGGTAGTCCACGGCGAGCGGGAGGCGGACCTCCACGAGGGAGCGCTCGAGCTCGAGGTTCGTCGGCGGGAGGATCCGCGCGCTCGGCCGGTGGCGGTAGGGAGCGTCGGCGGGCCAGGCGCGCTCGGGCCGCACCGGGCGGACGCGCTCCGGCGCGAGGCGCACGGTGCCGTGGGCGTCGGCCACGGCGGTGACGACCTTCACCGCCGCCCACAGGCCGCAGAGGCGCGAGAGCGCGGCCGCGTGGCGCACGAGGTCGACGGCCTCCTGGACGTCCCCGGGGTAGAGGACGGGCACCTGCAGCGCGGCGAGCGTCGGCTCCGACGCCGACGGCAGCGTCGAGGACTTCGCGGCGGGGTCGTCGCCGACGAGCGCCACGACGCCGCCGGCCGGGTCGGTGCCGATGAGGTTGCCGTGGCGGATGGCGTCGGCCGCGCGGTCCAGGCCGGGAGCCTTGCCGAACCAGACGCCGAGCACGCCGTCGACCCGCGCACCGGGTCGTCCGGCGAGCAGCTGGGTGCCCCAGACCGCGGTGGCGCCGAGCTCCTCGTTGACGCCGGCGCGGAAGCGCAGCTCGACGTCCTGCGCGAGCCCGGCGGCGCGGCGGACCTCCTGGTCGACCGCGCCGAGGGGCGAGCCCTGGTACCCGGAGACGAATCCCGCGCTCCGCCGGCCGGCCGCGCGGTCGTCGCGCAGGGCGTCGACGACGCCGCGCACGAGGGCGCCGAGACCGGTCGTGTGGGCGCGCCCGCTCGCCATCGCGTAGCGGTCCTCCAGCCGGAACGCGCCGATCGCGGGAGCGAGATCGCTCCCCGGCGCCAGCATCTCCCTCATGGTCAAGAGATCTGACCACACTTGGCGCGTCGTGGCAACCCAGCGCGACGGACGGTCGGGCCGTCGCGGCCGGGCGTGGGGGAGTCGGCCCGGTGCATCGAGCGATCGAACCGCGCGCGCCGTCGCCGGGACGCGCCTGACGCGGGGTCAGCCCGACGGGCGGGGGGCGACCGGCGGGGCTCCGTCCGTCGGGCCCTCGCCCGTCGGCCGACCGCCCGTCCGCGCGCCGACCTTCGGGCCTCCGATGCTCGGGGGGTCGCCTACCGCGGTCGGCGACCGGACGGGGGATCCTCAGACGGGATCGCCGTCGCGCCGCAGCGGCAGCAGGAACTCGGGCGTCCGCCGCAGGAGCGTCCGGCCCGTCTCGCGCTCCCACGTCCGCTCGAGCTGGGCGAGGTGCTCGTCCATGACCCGGTCGACCGCCTCGAGGTCGCCGGCGGCGATCGCCTCGACGGTGCGCTGGTGCACGTCGAGCGTCCAGTCGGGGACGAGCGGCACGTGGAGCGCCATGTCGCGCGCGATCTCGAGGCGCCCGAGGATCGTGCGCATGAGCGACGAGACGGTCGTGTTGCCCGACGCCCGGGCGATCGCGAGGTGGAACCGCGTGTCGAGCTGGAGGAAGCGGTCCTCCTCGCTGCTGAACCGCCCGCGGGCCACGAGCGCGCGCTGCTGGGCGAGGAGGTCCTCCAGCCGGGCGAGGTCCTCCTCCGACGCGCGGGCGGCCGCGAGCTGGGCGACGCGCGGCTCGACGAGGCGGCGCGCCTCCAGGACCCCGGGGATCTCCGAGAGGCGCATGCGCGACCCGCGCTGGATGAGGTCGCGCGGGACGAACTCGCTCACGACGCGCATCCCGCCGCCCGGGCCCGGGGCGACGGCCACGACGCCGGCGTCGGCGAGGACCCGGATCGCCTCCCGGAGGGTCGGGCGGCTGATCTGCATCAGCGCGGCGAGGTCCCGCTCGGAGGGAAGGCGGTCGCCCTCGCGCAGCTCGCCCTGGGCGATCCGCTCGGTGATCTGCTCGACGGCCCCCTCGAACGTGCGGCGAGTCTCGACGGGCTGGAACACCGGCGCTGAGCATACTCGCGGCGGGTCGGACGCCCGCCGGCGATGGACGAGGATCCGGCGGTCAGCCGCGCGGACCGGGATGGCGGCTGCGCGCCAGGGGAGCGGCGGCGCGACGGGACGGCGAGGCGGCGTCCCGTCGCGAGGCCGCGAGCCGCGCGCCCGACGCGGCGGCTCGGGGGACGATCAGGCGGCGGTCTCGGACGCCAGCGCGCCCGAGGTCCCACCGGCGCCGGCGAGCTTCTCCGCCTGGCGCTCGCGGCTGATGAAGACCGGCTTGCTCATGAGCCCGACCGCGACGAACGCCCGGATGACGAGCGCCGAGAGGTCGACCTCGTACCAGCGCATGCCGTGGCTCGCCGAGCGCGGGAACGCGTGGTGGTTGTGGTGCCACGACTCGCCGAGCGAGAGGATCGCGAGGAACGGGTTGTTGCGCGAGTGGTCGTCGACGTCGAAGCGCGTGTAGCCCGAGAAGTGGCAGATCGAGTTGATGCTCCACGTCACGTGGTGGAGGAAGAAGATCCGCACGAGGCCGGCCCAGACGAAGGTCTGCAGGCCGCCGCCGAGGGTCCCGTGGTAGAGCCAGCCGGCGACGAACGGCAGGCCGAGGCTCGCGAGCGCGATGTAGGGGAACGCCTTCGAGATCCGCACGAGGCCGCGGTCGCGGACGAGGTCCGGGCAGTGCTTGCGGGGCGTGCCGTGCTCGACGCTCGAGGACCAGAGCCAGCCCATGTGGGCGTGGAGGAGACCGCGGAGGCCCTCGCCGCCGCCGACGTGCGGGGAGTGCGGATCGCCCTCCTGGTCGGTGTGGCTGTGGTGCTTGCGGTGGTTGGCGGCCCAGATGAGCGCCGGGCCCTCGATCGCCGTCGAGCCGGCGATGACGAAGCCGTAGCGGACCCACGGCTTGGCCTGGACGGCGCCGTGCGTCAGGAGGCGGTGGAAGCCGATCGTCACCCCGAAGGCGCCGATGAGGTACGTGCCGACGAGCATCGCCAGGTCGAAGGTCGTGACGTGCGACCCCCAGAGCAGGGCGATCGCGGTGAGGACCCCGACGAACGGGAGCACGACGACGACGATGTTCATCGCCCGCGTGGCGCGAGAGAGCTTCATGCGACCACGGTATGCGCAGGAGGCGCGCGGTTCTGCGGCGCAGGGCGAGAAGATCGCGGGCGTTCTTGCGCGCGTTGTGATGAAGCCGCGGCCGAGCACGCCGACCGGCTGCCGGGCGGCCCTCCGGAGGACGGGCAGCGGCGCGGCCCGTGCCCCCCCCCCCCCCGGCGACCCGCGGACGTCAGAAGACGACGAACTCGCGGGCCAGCGGCCCGAGGTCGGTCTCGAAGAGCAGGGCCACGAGCCCGCGCTCGAACTCGCGCGCCAGGCGACGGACCTCGTCGAAGGTCGGGTCGTCGGCGGCGGCCGTCCGCGTCAGCGCCTCGAGGTGCTGACGGATCTCGGGGTCGCCCAGCAGCCCGATCCACCGGTCGTAGGCGCCCAGGGCGCGCAGCCCCGTGTCGACCGCCCCGTAGGCGAGGAAGGCGGCCGCGAGCCGGTCGGTCGGCGGGGCGGCGAGCTCGTCGAGGAGGAACGTCCGCTGGGCGTCGCGCCGGTGCTGGTGGCAGCGCAGCACGGGGATCAGCCCGCCCGCGAAGAGGAGCTTGCGGTTCAGCCGGAGCTTCGCGTTGCGCAGGCCCCACTTGCGCTCGCTCTCGCGCTCCTTGCCGGCGAAGTCGACGCAGATCGTCCGCCAGTAGCGGATGAGGTCGTTCAGGAGGAAGCGCGGCGGCCGGTAGTCCTTCGCCTGTCCCGCGACGTAGCCGTCGACGACCCGCGAGAAGGCGTCGCGGTAGGCCGTCGCCCCGACGACGGGCAGCGACTCGAGCAGCAGCAGCATCCGTCGGGTGAGGTTCGCGTTGGAGTCGTGCTCGAGCCCGATCCGGCCCACGAGCTCGTCGACGAACACCTGCACGCCGAAGACGTCCTGGGTCCCGGGCTTCGCCTCCCCGACGCCGAGCACCCCGCCGACGTCGGTCACCGCGGGCCGCGCGCCGTCCCGCTCCGCCCCGTCGAGCAGGATGAGGAAGTCGTCGTCGCTGCCGGCGGTGCGCTCGCGGCGGCCCCACGACCCCATGAGCACGACCGAGGCGCCCGCGTCGAGCGGCACGTCGCGGAGGCGACGCTGCATCTCGTCGAGGTCCCGGCTGGTCCGGGCGCGCGCGGCGAGGAGATGCGGGAAGCCGCGTCGACCGTGGGTCGCGAGCCGCTCGAGGGCGCCGTGGGGGCTGTCGTCCACGCGGGTGGGTACGTCCCCCGACGGCGTTTCCCTGCCACGGACGCCGAGATCGCCGCGCGGGAAGGCGGCGGAGGGGACGCCGCCGGCCGGCGCGACCGCCGTCGGCACCGTCGGCCGGCCCGCTCTCGGCCGCTCGCGCGCGACCCCGGCGGATGCAGGGAGATCGCGCGAACGCCCGTGGCGACGGGCCCTCCGGGGCAGAACGCACGTTCGATTGCACGCCGTCCGGAACGCCTTCGAGCATCGCCTGCACCATGAGCACCTTCGCCCACCCGCTCGCGTCGCCCGGCCTCCGCCGCTCGCGTCGCCGCTCCGTCGCTCCCGGCCTGCTCGCCGTGGCCCTCCTGCCCGGCGTCGCAGCGACCGCCGACGCGGTCCCCGCGCTGTCGGCGACCGCCGCCCAGGCGCGCCTCGTCGCGCTCGGCCTGCTCGCGCCCGGCGCGGCCACCGGCCGCTGGAACCCGGCGACCGCTGCGGCCGTGCGCCGCTTCCAGTCCACGAACGGCCTGCCCGAGAGCGGCGTCGTCGGCGCCGCCACCGCGCAGCTCCTCGGGTGAGCGGCCCGGTGGCGGACCGCGGCGAGCCCGACAGCGCCGGGCCGCCCGGCCTCAGCGCGGGGGCAGCGGGGCCTCGAGGACCCACGGCACGTCGCGGCAGCGGCCGAGGACGGGCGCGAAGCGCTCCTCGTCCTGCGCGGTCAGCGGCACGTGGTGGCAGTCCGGGTCGACCGAGCTCACGTGCACGTGGCGCAGCCGCTCGCCGAACGCGTCGAGCAGCCGATCCGCCTCGGCCATCGTCGGGTCGATCGACGCGACGTGGGCGACGTCGAGCACGAAGCCGGCCTCGGGCAGTGCGTCGAAGTACGGCTCGAGCTCGGCTGCGGTGCGGGCGTCGGGCTTGCGCGCGTCCATGTTCTCGAGCACGAGGCGCCAGCCCAGGGCCTCGTAGCGCTCGACGCGCTCGATCGTCTCCGGGTGCACGACGACGGCGTCGACGGTGCGCGGCAGCGCCGCGATCCGCTCGACGAGCTCCGCCTCGGGCAGCTGCCGATGCTTCGACGGCGCGTGCACCGAGAGGTAGCGGAACGGCAGCTCGCGCCCGCTCTCCGACAGCCAGTCGCAGAGCGTGAGGAACTCGGGCTCCGACAGCGCGGCGAGCTCGACGACGATCGACGAGACGCCGAGCGCGCGGGTGACGAGGAGGTCCCAGTGGCCGCGGAGCTCGGTCAGGTGGCCGGTCGACGTGCCGAGCGGATGGTGGCCGGCGACGAGGCGGTCGCCGGCACGCGTCGGGACGGACAGCGTCGAGGCCATGGGGTCCACCGTAGGTGGCTCGTCGGACGGCGCGGGAACCCCCTGCAACGGGGCGTGCAGGAGGGGCTCGCGCCCGTCCGGGGAGGGGTCGCGGGGTGGGGGCGCGGCGGGCTCCACGGGGTCGGACAGGGTGGCACAGCGGGGCCGCCGGCGGGCCGGCCGCGCGCGTCGCGCCGGGGGACGGGCGCGGCGGAGGCGGGGGCGCTGCGACTACGATCCCCGCGTGCCGAGCGCGACCACGACGGGGGAGCCGACGAGCGCCCCGCCGGCGGGGCCCGCGCGCTGCCCGTGGTGCGCGACGTCGACCGCCACCGCCACGCCGTCGGGCGGGCGCCGGGTCCGGTGCTCGGGCTGCGGGGTCCAGCTCACCTGGCCGTGGCCCGACGCCGCCGAGCTCGACGCGGCCTACGCCGGCTGGTACCGGCCGGAGGGCGGGCGATTCAGCGGTCCGGGCGACGCGATCCTGCGGATCACCCGCGGCTCGATCGCCCACCGGATCGACCGCGTCGCGCCGCCCGGTCTCGTGATCGACGTCGGTGCCGGCGACGGGCACCTGCTCGACGCGCTCGCGCGCCGTGGACGCCCGGTCCTCGGGCTCGAGCGCGGCGGCTCGTCGCGCCCCGACCTCATGGACGCGGCGCTCGCGGACCTCGAGCGCCCGGACGGCGGCGCCGCCGCGATCGTCCTCTGGCACGTCATCGAGCACCTCGCCGATCCGCGCGACACCGTCCGCCACGCCGCGCGGCTGCTCGCCGACGACGGCCTGCTGCTCATCGCCTGCCCGAACGCCGAGAGCCGTCAGGCGCGGTCGTTCGGCGATCGCTGGCTCGCGTGGGACCAGCCGCGCCACCTCGTGCACCTGCACCCCGAGGCGCTCGTCCGCGGCCTGCGGGAGGACGGCTTCGCGATCGAGACCGTCGGGCACCTGCGCGCCGGGCAGAGCGTCTTCTGCGCGCTGCACGGCCTGGCGGGGCGGATCCCGGGCACGGCCGACCTGTACGACGCGATCCGCCGTCCCGATGCGCGGTCGGCACCGATCGACGCCGGGACGCGCGCGTGGACGGTCGCCGCCGCCGGCGCGACCCTCCCGCTCGCGGCGCTCGCCGCCGTCGCCGAGGCGGCCGACGGGCGCGGCGCGAGCATCTACCTCGAGGCCCGGCGTCGGCGCGACGCGGCCGGGACGACCGGACCCCGACCGGCGACGGAGCAGCGATGAGCCAGGCGGCCCCGAACCACAAGACGATCGTCGTCATGCCCGCGCACAACGCGGCGAAGACGCTCGAGGCGACCGTCGGCGCGATCCCGCGGGAGTGGATCGACGAGCTCATCCTCGTCGACGACTCCTCGACGGACGAGACGCTCGACGTCGCGAAGCGACTGAACGTCGAGACGGTCTGGCACCCGCACAACGCCGGCTACGGCGCGAACCAGAAGACCTGCTACCTCCACGCGCTGCAGCGCGGCGCGGACATCGTCGTGATGCTGCACCCCGACGGGCAGTACGCGCCGGACCTCATCCCGTCGATGGTCCGCCCGATCGTCGACGGCGAGGCCGACATGGTCCTCGGCTCGCGGTTCCTGCCCACGGCGCAGAGCGCGCTGGACGGGGGCATGCCACGGATCAAGTGGTACGCCAACCAGGGCCTGACGGCGCTCCAGAACCGGATGATGGGCACCCACCTGGCGGAGTGCCACACCGGCTACCGGGCCTACAGCCGCGAGCTCCTGCTGCAGGTGCCGTGGCTGCGCAACGCGATCGGCTTCAGCTTCGACAGCGAGGTGCTCTACCAGGCCTCGCACCTCGGCTTCCGGATCGCGGAGGTGCCGTGTCGCACGCGGTACTTCGACGACGCCTCGTCGATCAAGCTCCGCCCGGCGTCCGTCTACGCGATGAAGACCATGTGGACGGGCGTGCGTCTCCTCCTGCACCGCCTGCGCCTCGTGCCGGACCCGCGCTTCACGCCGGCGCCCCGCCAGATCCCGCCGCCGGACGCGCCGACGATCGGCGACAGCGGCATCCCGTCCTGAGCCCGTCGTCGCCGCGACCGGGCGGTCGTCCCGGCGATGCTCGGGTCGGGGCCCGGCCCTCTCCGGGTGGCCCGAGCCGTGGCGATGCCGGTGGCTGGGGCGGTCGTCCCGGCGATGCTCGGGTCGGGGCCCGGCCCTCTCCGGGTGGCCCGAGCCGTGGCGATGCCGGTGGCTGGGGCGGTCGTCCCGGCGATGCTCGGGTCGGGGC
>NZ_JAXAVX010000026.1:0-9932 GCF_033949425.1 Patulibacter brassicae
CCCCCCGGGGGGCCCGCGCACGCGGCCGGCGCGCCGCGAACGGGTGCGCGCATCCGGCCCCGAGATGCGGGGCCTCCCGCACGCACCGGCCGGACCGCCGGACGGGTGCGTGCGCCCGGCCCCGCTCCCCGGCCGCGGGCAGGGGAGACCGCGGACGGGCGTGCGACGCCGGCCTGCGCCCTGCCGGGGCTCGGGGCTCGGAGCACGGGGCACGGGGCACGGGGCACGGCGCGCGGAAACGATCATCTAGCGTCCGCTCGGTGCCAGGCGAGGCCCCCCAACCCCGCGTCGTCGTCGCCCTGGTGGCGGTCGGGGCCGCGCCGGACCCGCGCGAAGCGGCGGCCCTGACGGCGGCGGAGCGGCGGCACGCCGACGGCCTGCGCGACGTCGTGGCCGCGCCGTTCGTCGCCGCCCGCGCCCTCCTCCGACGGACGCTCGCGGAGGTCGCCGGCGTCCCGCTCGCGACGGTCCGCCTCGGCGTCGACCCGCACGGCAAGCTCGCGCCGGCGGGGCCGCTGTCGGGGTGGCACTGCAACGTCAGCCACACCGACGGGCTGGCCGCCGTCGCCGTCGCCCGCGGGGTCCGCGTCGGCGTCGACGTGGAGCGCGTCGCGGACGACGGCGACCGGCGGTGCCGGCGCGTGCTGCCGTCGGTCCTGGCCCCGGGCGAGGCCACGACGGTCGACGGCGCCGCGGACGCGGACCGGCTCCCGACGTTCCTCGCGATCTGGACCCGCAAGGAGGCGTTCCTCAAGGGCGTCGGCTGCGGCCTGACCGTCGAGCCGCGCCTCGTCGACGTCGGCCCCTCGGGTCCCCGGATCCGCGCGGCCCCGCACGAGCTGGAGCCGGAGCGGTGGTGCCTCCACGACCTCGCGGCCGGTCCGTCCCACGCCGGCGCGCTGGCGGTCGCCGCCCCGGACGCCGTCGTCGACCGGCGTCCTGCGCCCCCGGTGCCCGGTCGGGGCCTCCCGCCCGGCGGGGCGACCTGAGCCTGGAACCACCGATGATCGGCCGAGCCCCGGCGCCGACGACGAGCGACGCGGATCCCCACCCGCTCCCGCACCACCGGTGGCGACGGCCGGTGACCGTCGGATCCCGGGGCGCGGGCACCGTCACCGGTCGTCGGCGGCGCCGCGACCCGCGGGCCGAGGCTCAGGTCAAGCCGAGCCGGTCGGCCGCGCGGACCGCCTCGGCCCGGTTGCGGACCTCGAGCTTGCGGTAGAGCGAGCTCGTGTGCTCCTTCACCGTGTGCGGCGAGAGGTGCAGCGTCTTGGCGATCTCGGGGTTCGTCGCGCCCGTCGCGATGAGCTCGAGGATCTCGCGCTCGCGCGGGCTCAGGCCCGCGGGCGTCGCGGGCGCCGCGCCGTCGAAGACCGTCCGACCCGCGGCGACCGCGAGCACGGCGCGGCAGACGTCGGCGGCCGGCCAGTCCTTCGGGACGAACCCCGAGGCGCCGGCGGCCTTCGCGGCCGTCGCGGAGATCCGCCCCGCGCCCGACAGCAGCAGGACCCGGGTGCGCGGCTCGACCTCGCGCAGGCGCTCGCAGAGCTCGGCCCCGGACTCCGTGCCGAGGAAGAGATCGACGAGCGCGACGTGCGGTGAGTACCGCTTCGCGAGCTCGATCGCCTCCTCGCCGTTGCGGGCGCTGACGCAGCGCGCCACCCACGACTGGTTCGAGAGCAGCGACCGCAGCCCCCAGTGGACCACCTCGTGGTCGTCGACCAACAGGACGACGGTGCGTCCCACCTCGCGCGTGCTCATCGTGCTCCCCGATCCTCGTCCTGCTCCTCGTGGCTCGGGAGCAGCAGGCGGACCCGCCAGCCGTCCTCGCCACGTGCCCCGAACTCCAGTAGACCACCGGCCTGCAGCGCCTCCACGGCCGCGAGCTTCAGGCCCAGGCCGCTGCCGTGGCCCTCGGTCGCGCGCGCGCCGTCGCTGTCGACGGTCAGCGCGATCGCGTCGTCGCCCTTGCGCGCCAGGCGGACGTCGAGCACCGAGGGCGAGCCGTGCTTCATCGCGTTGCGCACCGCCTCGCCGAGCACGGACTGCGCGAGCGACTCGTGCTCGAGCGGCACCTCGACCCCGGGCTCGACGGTCGAGCGCAGCTCGATCTGGTCCGACAGCGCGCGGCGCAGGCGGTCGATCTCCTCGCCGAGCCGCAGCGCCGTCGGAGGCGAGTGCTGCAGGTCCGGTCCGTGCAGGAGATCGCGCAGCTCGACCTGCGCGGCCTCGACCTCCTGCCGCGCGCGCTCCAGGCCCTCGCCGGCCAGCGGGTCGCCCGAGGCGAGGACGAGCCCGACGCCGAAGAGCCGCTGGATGACCTGCTCGTGGACCTGCCGGGCGAGGAGCAGGCGGGCCGACAGCTGCCGAGCGTGCTCCTGCGCGCGGGTCGCCCGGCGCGCGACGGCCGCGAACGCGACGACCTTGCCGGCGATCCAGAGCGCGTCGCGGTCGGCCTCGGCGAGCGGCGCGTCGTCGCGGTGCTCGGCGATGAGGACGCCGTACCAGAAGCCGCCGGCGATGATCGGGACGTACGCCAGCGCGCCCTCGGGCAGGTTCTTCAGGTCGGGGGCGACGTCGCGCCGGCCGTCCTCGCCCGCCACGTCGGCGTCGAGCGTGTCGACGACGCGGTCCTGCTCGAGCGCCACGCGGGACAGCGGCGCGTCCTCGAGCCCGACGCCCTCGGGGCGGAACCGGTCCCGGTCGATCCCGAACGTGCCGACCGGCCGCACGCGGCGGCGACCCTCGTCGTAGAGCAGCAGGACGGCCCGCTGGACGGCGACGGTCCCGCAGACCGCCTCGCACATCCGGTCCCAGAAGCCGGCGCTGTCCGGCGTGGCCTGCTCGATCCCCGCCATGGCGCTGACGAACACGCCGAGCGCGTCGGCGGCGACCTTCGCGGCTGACTGGTGGACCTCCGGCTGCTCCGGACCTGACATCGCGTCGAGGCTAGACGACCGCGGCGCGCGGAGGATGGTCCGGGGCCGTCCGCGCCGGCGCGGCGGGGGGCCGTCTCACGAATCTCTCATGCCGATCTTTAGGACGCGCTTTAGGAGCGGCGCCTAGGGTCGATCGCCGCTGTGGACCCGTGGTCGGCGGCGGCCGGCGGAGCCTGCGCACCGCAACTTCGCCGCCCCGGTGCTGTCTCAGCCTCTGACCTGCGCACCGGCGGGCGCCTCGAGCCGAGGCCGCGCGCCGGCGCCGGTCCACGCCCCCGATCCCCCACCGACGAGGAGCCCATGACCCGCAGGAGCCGATCGATCACCACGACCGCCGGTGCCGCCCTGGCCGCTGCCGCGCTGCTGCCGGCCGCCGCCTCCGCCGCCCCGGTCAAGGGCCTGCAGGACCAGGAGATGACGGTCAACCGGCCGGAGCTGACCTCCGCGTACTTCACCGCCGCGAAGGAGGCGAAGGTCGGGTTCACCCGCTTCAACATCCGCTGGGACGGCAAGTCCCGGGTGCCGGACGCCGGCCAGCTCCAGGCGATCAAGGCGTTCGCCGCCCAGGCCCCGGCCCACGGCATCACGGCGATCCAGATCGCCCCGAACGTCTCCGGCGACGCGTCGTTCAACCCGCGGCGCAAGAAGGGCCCGACGGCCGCGTCGAAGATCTCGGTCTCGGCCTACAAGTCCTACATCCGCGCGGTGGCGCAGGAGCTGAAGGACATGCCGGTCGCCCGGTTCTACGCGCCCCTGAACGAGCCGAACTGGTTCCGCCACATCCCGGCCCGGGGCGCCGGCACCGTCTACCGAAAGATCCACAACACGGCCTGGTCGCAGGTCAAGGCGGTCGACCCGAAGGCGAAGATCCTCTTCGGCGAGCTGCTCCCGTACGAGCGCGCCAAGTCGAGGAACTACCCCTACGGGCAGTCGACGGACGCCGGCACCTTCGTCCGCGAGGTCCTGGGCCTGGACTCGAAGTGGCGCGCGAAGCGCGGCACGAAGCGCTCGACGTACACCGTGAAGGCGGACGGCGTGTCCCTGCACACGTACGACTTCAAGGCGAATCCGAACAAGAAGCGCAAGGACCGCGACGACTGGACGCAGGCGAACCTCGGCTACGCGAAGGCCGACCTCGCCCGCGCGGCCCGCACGAAGCGGATCTCCAGCTCGGCGGCGAAGCGGATCTACCTCACCGAGTTCGCCTACAAGACGAAGGGCAGCGACAAGATCTCGACGTCGAAGGCGTCGACGTACCTCAAGCGCGCCTGGACGATCGCGAAGCGGTACAAGGTCCGGACGTTCCTCTGGTACCAGCTGCGCGACCCCACCTCGACCGACGAGATCTGGCAGTCGGGCCTGCAGTCCAGCGCCGGCGCCTCGCGCAAGACCTGGACGACGTTCCGCGGCCTGCGGTAGCCACCGCGCCGTTCCGGTCGGCCTCCCGCCGGCCCGCCTCGAGGGGCCTCCCGCACGGGAGGCCCCTCGTCGTCGTGGGGCCGCCGGCGGCGCCGCGGGCGGGGGTCCCGGCGGGGCGCTGGCCTCCATGCGCTTTCATGCCCCCGGTGCCGCGATTCCGGGCACCGACCATCGGGAACAGGGGAGCACCATGCGCGAGAGCCACGCCGACGTCGTCGTCCTCGGAGCCGGTCCGGCCGGCGAGGTGCTGGCGGGCGCGCTCGGCGAGCGCGGCGTCGAGACGGTCCTCGTCGAGCCGCGGCTCGTCGGCGGGGAGTGCTCGTTCTACGGCTGCATGCCGTCCAAGGCCCTGCTGCGCCCGCACGAGCTGCTCGAGGAGGTCCGTCGCGTGCCGGGCGTGCGCGAGCTCGTGCAGGGCGAGCCCGACCCCCAGGCCGTGCTCGACCGGCGCGACGAGGTGATCCACGAGCTCGACGACAGCGTCCAGCTGCCGTGGATCGAGGAGCGCGACGTCCGCCTGATGCGCGGTCACGGCCGCATCGTCGGCGAGCGGCTCGTGGAGGTCGTCGACGGCGAGGGCCGCGTCGTCGAGCGGATCGCGGTGCGGCGCGCGGTCGCCCTCGCCACCGGGACGCGGCCGGCGCTGCCCCCGATCCCCGGCCTCGAGGACGTCGACCCGTGGACGAACCGCGAGGCGACGACGGCCGACGAGGTCCCGGGACGCCTGGTCGTCCTCGGCGGCGGGCCGATCGGCGCGGAGATGGCCCTCGCCTGGTCGTCCCTCGGCGCGACGGTGACGCTCCTGGAGGGCGCGGACCGGATCCTCCTCAAGGAGGAGCCGTTCGCCAGCGCGCAGGTGACCGACGGGCTGCGCGAGCGCGGCGTGGACGTGCGCACCGGCGTCCGGGTCGCCGCGGCCGCCCGGGAGGACGGCGAGGTCGTCGTGACCCTCGAGGGCGGCGAGGCCCTGCGGGCCGACGAGCTGCTCGTCGCCGCCGGCCGGACGCCGAACAGCGACGGGCTGGGGCTCGACGCCGTCGGCGTCGAGCCGGACCCGCGGGGCTTCGTCGCCGTCGACGACGGGCTGCGGGTCGGCGGCCGCGACTGGCTCTACGCGATCGGCGACGTGAACGGCCGCGCGCTGCTCACCCACCAGGGCAAGCGCCAGGCGCGCGTCGTCGCCGCGCGGCTGCTCGAGGACCAGGACGCGCAGCTCCTGGGCCAGGAGCCCGACGGGCTGCGCAGCCCGCGGGTGACGTTCACCGAGCCGCAGGTCGCCGCGGTCGGCCACACGCTGCAGTCCGCGCTCGACGCGGGCCTCGACGCCGAGGCGATCGACGCGCCGAGCGACGGCACGGCCGGGGCGAGCTTCGTGGGCAAGGGCGCCGGCGGGACGACGCGATTCGTCATCGACCGCAGCGCCGGCGTGCTGCTCGGGGCGACGTTCGTCGGCGCCGGGGTCGCCGAGCAGCTGCACGCGGCGACGATCGCGGTCGCCGGCCGGGTGCCGCTCCACGTGCTCGACGCCAGCGTGCCGGCGTTCCCGACGCGCACCGAGGTCTGGCTGCGGCTCGCCGCGCGCGACGGCGGCTGATCGCCGCGCCGCGCCGGCTCGCCGGCGACGGGGATGCGAGAAGTCGATAGGTGTGCCTAATATTCGGCGGCCCTACATGATGCTCGCCGACGCCCTGATCGCCGCCCGCCGCCCCGACCGCCTGCCGGAGGTCGCGGCGTGAGCGCCCTCCACGACGACCGCCGCCACGTGATGGTCCACCGGTCCTGCGCCACGCGCACGACCCCCGACGGCGAGGTGCTCGACGCGGCGCGCTACGACTGGTTCCACGCCGAGCCCGACGAGGACCGCTGGGTCGCGTTTCACCGCAGCGAGCACCTCGACGCGGTCACCGCGTGGTGCGCGGCGCGCGCCGCCGCGGCCGACCGTCGCTGGACGACCCTCGCGCTCGGCCGGCCCCGCGCGGACGTCGCCGCGGCACCGGCCGTCGTCGCCGACCTCCAGCGTTCGGCGGTCGCCGCGCTGCGCCGCGCCCACGGGGACGCCGCGCTGCGGGCCGGGCGCGTCGACCCGGCCGAGCTGCGGGCCCACGAGGCGACGCTCCGGCCCGAGGACCTGCCCTGCGAGGTCCTCCTGCCCGCCGACCCCGAGGCCGACCGCCTGCCGCTGTCGGCGATCTTCGCGCCGGACCTGCGGGCGACGCTCGCCCGCCACGGCGTCACGACCCTCGGCGCCCTGAGCCGCTGCTCACGGCCGGTGATCGCCGGGTGGACGGGGATCGGGACCGCCGAGCTCGGCCGCATCGAGCGGACGCTCCATCGCCACGGGCTGCTGCTGGCGCCCGAGCGCCCGGCCGCGCCCGCCGAGCGCCGGGCGGCGCGGCTGCGCGTCGCCGCCCGCGCCGCCGAGCTCGCCGCGCGCGGCTACCGCCTCGACGAGATCGCGCGCGACCTCGGCCGCTCCCCCGCCGCGCTGCGCCTGCTGCTCGCCGAGCGCCGCGGCGCGCGCTTGCGCTGAGGCCCGCGCGCGTCGGCGCGACGACGGTCAGCGCGACGGGCCCGATCAGCGGCGCGCGCGGACCGTCGCCGTGCCGGCGCGATGCCCCGTGCGCGTGGCGCGCAGGCGGTACGCGCCCGGCCGCGCGGCGGTCACCCGCAGCGTCGCGCGCCCCGACGACGACGTGGTCGCGCTCCGTCCGAGCAGCCGCACGCGGGCGCCGCGGACGGCTCGGCGGCGACCGTCGACCACCGCCGTGACGCGGACCCGCACCGCGGTGCGCCGGCCGACGGCGATCCGGGACGGGCTGGCCGTCGCGCGCAGCCGCGGCCTCGCCGCCGGGGCCGGTGCGGGTGCGGGCGCCGCGGCCCGAGGCGGGTCGCCGGCGCCGGCGGGGATGAGCTCGGGGACGCCCTCCTCGCCGGTCTCGATCGCGAGGATCGCCTGGTTGGCGCGGTTGCCGAAGATCGGGCTCTGGTTGGCCACGAGGATCCGCGTCCCGAGGAAGCGGGCGTTCGAGGGGCCGTCGAAGGGGATCGCCGAGCCGTTGGAGCCCAGCAGCGGCGTGCCGAACCGCGTGATCTCGCGCCCGTCGGGCGCGACCTTCGCCACCTGCGCCGCGAGGCCGACGAGCGCGACGTAGACGTTGCCGCTCCGCGCGACGGCGATGCCGTCGGGGAAGTCGCCGAGGCCGGACTGCCACAGCGTCTGCGGTCGGCCCGGGTCGAGGTCCGGCAGCAGCGGGATCTTCACGAGCTTCCCGCGCAGGTCGCTCGGCACGTTGCCGGCCTGCGACAGGAGCACCGCGCGCCGGTCGCCCGTGAGCGCGATCCCGGCGCCGCCGAAGCCGTCCGAGACGAGCTCCTCGGACTGGAACCAGATGCTCGCGCGGCCCCCGCCGGGCGGCACCTGCCAGATGACGTCCTGGTGGTAGTCCGTCACGAGCAGCCGCCCGTCGGGCAGCCACGTGGCGTAGTTCGCCATCGGCGCCTCGTCGCTGCCCAGCTCGCAGCCGACGAGCAGGTCCCCGGCGGGGCAGGACTTGAGGTCCGGGAACGTCGCATAGGGCGTGAAGGCGCCGGTCTCGGGGTCCAGCAGCAGTGCCCGTGCGGGCGTCCGGTCCAGCAGCACGAGCCGGCCGCGGGCGTCGCTCGTGGCGACCTGCACGCCGTGCTCGGCGCGCAGCGCCTGCCCGGGCACGGTCCAGGAGCGCAGCGGCGCGCCGGTCGAGGAGTACTCGAAGACCTTCGAGGGCACGCCCTCGCCGGCCGGGTCGACGTACGTGCCCTCGAAGACGCGGCCGTCCGGCCGCACGTAGGCGTGCGCCGGGTACCCCGGGGCCGCGACCTTCGCGAAGACGCTCGTGTCCCCCACCGCCGCGGTCGCCGACGCCGCGCCGACCCCCAGGGCCAGGAGCGCCCCCGCCATCGCGGTCGCCGCCACCACCCGATCGCGCATGCTCACCCTCCCGCCTTCGCCGTGAAGGCCTTGCCGTTGACGTTGCCGCTGCCGTCGCGGATGGCCCCCTTCGGGATCGTCACCGTGCTGCCCGCGGGGGCGTCCACGGTGGCGATCCCGTTGCGCCCGATCGGGACCTCGACGGCGCGTCCCCCGACCTGGAAGGTCACCGTCCCGGTCTGCAGCAGCGACGGCCAGGCCGTGAGGTCGACGTTGATCCGGGGGAGCGGGAAGCCGACCTCGACCGCCGCGCGCCCGGGTCCGGAGCCCGCGGGACGGGCCTCGATCCGGTCGCTGGCGCCGATCCGGAAGCTCGCCGACTCGAGGCGGTAGCGCGCCGCCGTCACGACGATCCGGTACTCGCCGAGGGCCGCGTTGACCGGCGGCTCCCAGGTCGCCTCGTAGCGGCCGGCGTCGTCGACGGTCCAGAGGAACGCGCTGCCGAGGTCGTTGTCGACGGCGACCCAACCGTCGCCCTCGCGACGCTCCGCCGTGAGGAACGCGCGATCGACCGGCAGGTCCGCGCCCCGGGGTGCGCCGCGCCACGCGAGCGTCGCATGACCGAGCCGCTGGATCGACCGCGGCTGGGTGACGATGCTCCCGCTCGTGGCGCCCGCGGCGTACGCGGGACCGTCCGGCCGGACGCCGTTGCTGGCGTCGTAGGGACGCTGCTCGAGCGTCGTGCCGATGCCGCTCAGCGCTCGGCCGAGCTCGGCGGCGCGGTCGACGAAGAACGTCCCCTCGTGGCGGCCGAAGACCGTCGAGCCGCCCTCGTACTGCTGCTGGTCGTACTCCTTCGGCGTCGTGACGTAGTTCAGGTAGTCGTTCACGAGGCCCGCGACGACCGCGCGCCGCACGCCGGCGCCCTTGGCCTGCTCGAGCACCGCGGCGCGCAGCAGCTCGCCCATGCCCATCGTCGGCTCGCCCGGGATCGTCACGATCCCGCCGTCGCCGATCTGCAGCAGCGCCATCGGCCAGGCCGTCGACCAGCTGCCGACCGGCACCTGGACCTTCCCGCCCTGCACGGGGTCCAGGGCGGGGATCCGGAGGCCCTCGAAGACGACGCCGAGCATCTCGTTCAGGGGACCGCGACCCTCCTCGGATCCCGTGAGGAACGGGGCGCCGATCCGGGGCGTCTCGGCGACGCGTCCGCCGTCGCTCGTCGCCCGCCCGCAGAAGCAGAAGCGCATCCACCGCTGCGCGAGCGTCGGGCGCGCGTCGAGCCGCGAGCCGGCGTCCTTCCAGGCGTCGTACATCGCGTCGCCCTCGAGCCGCCCGACCCGGTCCGCACCGGACGGCCCGTTGTTCGTCAGGCCGGCGGACTGGTCGCCCTGGTCGGCGCTGCCGTAGACGGCGATCAGGCGCTGGCCGTCCGGCACGCCGGCCGCCTGGCGGATCCGCGCCTCGAGCTGCATCGCGGCGATGCCGCCGTGGTCGGCGCTGTACTTGCCGAAGTTCCCCTTCACGACGGTGCCGTGGTTGGCGAAGCTCGTCCACGCGCCGAGCGGGCGCTGTCCGCCCTTCGCGCAGGGCCGCGCGCCGAGCTGCCGCGCGCGGCGGGCGCGGCGGCTCGCCGTGCGGGCCGCGACCCGCGCCGCGCGGTCGGC
>NZ_JAXAVX010000027.1:0-6428 GCF_033949425.1 Patulibacter brassicae
ACCGAGGAGCAGCTGCTCGAGGCGATCGCCTTCGCGTCCGTCGAGGTGTTCTCGGCGCTCGTGAACATCGCGGGGGACGTCCCCGTCGACGGGTCGATGGAGGAGTCGCGCGAGCGCGCGGCCGCGACGACCACCACGCCGGTCGCCACGCCGCCCGCGGTCACGAGCACGCCGTCGACCGGATCGTCGGGGAGCGGCGCTCCGGCGCGGCCGACGTCGTCGAGCGCGAGCGGCTCGGGATCGACCGGCGGCCGCGGCTCCGGCGCCCCGCCCTCGTCCGGGTCCTCCCGTCCGAGCACCGACGGCGGCCAGGAGTTCCAGCCGATCGACTGACGGCCGGCCCCAAGGGGCCGACCAGGCCTGGCGACGACGGGCCGCAGGCCGGCCGCCCGGACGCCGACGGCACCGCCGTCTCGGCACGCCCGGACCCACGCTCGCAGCGCGCGAGCCGCCAGCGGACGCCCGGCGGCGCGGGAGCCCGGCGTCAGCGACGCTCGAGGCCGAGGAGGGTCGGCACCGTCACGAGGTGCAGGCCGCGACGTCGCAGGCCCTTGATGATCCACGGCAGCGCCCGCAGCGTCTGCGTCCGGTCGCCGCCGCCGTCGTGCAGCAGGACGATCGAGCCGGGGCGCGCACGGGCGACGACGTCGCGCACGATGGCCTGCACGCCCGGGCGCTTCCAGTCCTGGGGATCGACGTCCCAGAGGATCGAGAGCTCGCCGCGGTGACGCAGCAGCCGCTCGTAGCGCGGGCCGACCGCACCGTAGGGCGGGCGGACGAGGCATCCGGCGTGCCCGACCGCGCCGCGCAGGGCACCGTGCGCGAAGGCGAGCTGCCGCCGAGCGCGACCGTCCCCGGCGGCGAGGCTCGGATGCGACCAGCTGTGGTTGCCCAGCGCGTGCCCGCGGCGCACGAGCTCGCGCGAGACCCACGGTCGTCGGGCGACCTCGCGACCGAGCTGGAAGAACGTGGCGCGCGCCTTGCGACGCTCGAGCTCGTGGAGGATCCGGATCGTGAACGGCGAGGGGCCGTCGTCGAAGGTCAGGGCGACGCGGCGCCGACGGTCGGCCCGCCCGCGGCGCCGCTCCACCGGCCCGTCGGCCACGCACGCCAGCCCGTTGCTGCGCGTCGGCGCCAGCGCGCTGCGGGAGGGTCGCGGCGCGAGCGAGGGCTCGACCTCGAGCAGCGCGGCGAGGTCGGTCGGTCGCTCGGCGGGCGGCTCGCCGTCCCCCGCCAGGGCGGCGACGGTCGCGACGAGCAGGACGACGACGAGCAGGGGCCGCCGGCGGCGCCCCACGAGCGCCGCGACGCGGCGCGCCGCGCGCGCCACCGCTGCCCGGCCGTCGGCCATCGCGCGTCCTCCGCTCCGGGTCGTCCCCGCTGGGGCACGCGTCGGCGGCGCCCGGCGGACGCCGCCGACCGGGCGGCGTCAGGCGCCGAGCAGCTCCTGCGCCCGTCCGGCCACGGCGGACGGGGTGATCCCGAACCGCTCGAGGAGCTCCGTCCCCGGAGCCGAGGCGCCGAAGCGGTCGATCCCCACGGCGACGTCGACGTAGCGCTCCCAGCCGAAGGTCACGGCCGCCTCGACGGAGACCGACGGCAGGCCCACCGGCAGGACCGACTCCCGGTACTCGTCGTCCTGGGCGTCGAAGAGCTCCCACGAGGGCAGCGAGACGACCCGTGCCGCGATCCCCTGCTCCCCGAGCAGCGCCGCCGCGTCGACCGCGACGCCGACCTCGGCGCCCGTCCCGACGAGGACGACGGCCGGGTCCTCCGCCGGCTCCTTCACGACGTAGCCGCCGCGGCGCACGCCCTCCCACGCGGCGTCGTCGCCGCCGTCGCGCGGCAGCGGCGCGATGCCCTGGCGGCTGAAGGCCAGGACGGCGGGGCCGTCGACGTCCTCGAGGATCGCCGCCCACGCGGCCTGGGTCTCGACGCTGTCCCCGGGGCGCAGCACGACGAGGTTCGGGATCGCCCGCAGCGACGCGAGGTGCTCGACGGGCTGGTGGGTCGGGCCGTCCTCGCCCAGCGCGACGGAGTCGTGGGTGTAGACCCAGGCGACCGGGAGGTTCTGCAGCGCCGACAGGCGGACGGCGCCGCGCATGTAGTCGACGAACTGCAGGAACGTCGAGCCGTAGGGCCGGACGATGCCGCCGTGGGCCGCGAGGCCGTTGACGATCGCGCCCATGCCGTGCTCGCGCACGCCGAAGTGCACGTTCTGGCCGACGGCGTCGCGGGTGTAGTCGCCCGCGTCCGGCAGGACGGTGTTCGTCGACGAGGCGAGGTCCGCGGCGCCGCCGACGAGGGTCGGCACGAAGGGCGCGAAGGCCGCCATCGCCCGCTTGCCGGACACGCGCGTGGCCTCCTTCTCCGCCGGGACGGCGCGCAGCGCGTCCTGGAGGCCGGGCAGCGGCTTGCCGGCCCAGGCGGCGTCCCAGGCCCGCGCGCGGTCGGCGTCGGCCTCGCGCCAGGCGGCGAAGCGCTCCTTCCACGCCGCGCGCTCGGCGGGCCCGCGGTTGCCCGCGCGGAACTGGTCGTAGACGCCCGCGGGCACCGAGAACGTCGCGTCGGGGTCGACGCCGAGCGCCTCCTTCGTGAGGCGGGCCTCCTCGGCGCCGAGCGGCGAGCCGTGGGCCTTGTGCGTGCCCTGCTTGTTCGGCGACGGCCAGCCGATGATCGACCGCACGTGGATGAGCGTCGGGCGGGACTCCTCGGCCTCGGCCGCGTCGAGCGCGGCGCGCAGCGCGTCGAGGTCGTTGGCGTCGTCGACGCGCAGGGTCTGCCAGCCGTAGGCCTGGTAGCGCGCCTCGACGTCCTCGTCGAAGGAGAGCGACGTCGGGCCGTCGAGCGAGATCGAGTTGTCGTCGTAGAGGACGATCAGGCGACCGAGCCCGACGTGCCCGGCGAACGAGGAGGCCTCGGCGGAGACGCCCTCCATGAGGTCGCCGTCGGAGGCGATGACGTACGTCCGGTGGTCCTGGACCTCGCGGCCGAACGTCTCGCGCAGGTACCGCTCGGCGGCGGCGATGCCGACGGCGTTCGAGATGCCCTGGCCGAGCGGGCCGGTCGTGACCTCGACGCCGGGCGTCAGCGGCAGCGGCGTGGCACCGGGCTGCGGCTTGCCGTCGTCCCCGACCGGCACGTGGAACTCGCGCTCGGGGTGGCCCGGCGTCTTGGATCCCCACTGGCGGAACGCCTTGAGGTCGTCGAGGCTCAGGTCGTAGCCCGCGAGGTGCAGCACCGCGTACTGCAGCATCGAGCCGTGCCCCGCGGAGAGCACGAAGCGGTCCCGGTCCGGCCACAGCGGGTCGGCGGGATCGTGCTTCATCCGCTCCGCGTAGAGCAGGTAGGCGACCGGGGCGAACGCGAGCGGCAGCCCGGGGTGGCCCGAGTTCGCCGCCTCGATCGCGTCGATCGAGAGCGTGCGGATCGCGTTGATGCTGTCGTTGGCGGTGGCCTGCTCGGTGCTCACCGCTCCAGTATCGCGCGCTGCGCGCGCCGGTCGGCCTCCGCTCGGTGAAACCCGCCCGGGCGGCGGTGGCCGGCCGTCGAGGATCGAGCCGCTGGCGGACGCCGTCGACCGCCGCGCGGGGCCCGAGCGGCGGTGCGGCCGCCCGGGTCGCGGGGGATCAGGCGCAGCCGCGGTAGCGCACCGTCAGGCCGATCCGCTTGCCGGTCGCCTTCACGGTGCCGACGAGCCGGACGCGGTAGGCGCCCCGCCGGGGCAGCTTGCGCAGGGTCGTGCCGGCGCGCAGCGCCTTCGCGCTCTTCAGCGTCGCGACCCGCTTGCCGCGAACGGTGACCTCGAGCCGGCGCAGCTGCGACGCGCCGGGGACGCGGATTCGCAGGGAGCGGGTCGTGCGGCAGCGCTTCGTCGCGGGCGTCCGCACGAGGTCGGCGAGCTTCACCGCGCGGGGCTTCGCCCCACCGCCGCCGCCGGCACCGCCGCCACCCGTTCCTCCGCCACCGGTTCCCCCACCGCCCGTGCCGCCGCCCGATCCGCCCGCCCCGCTCCCGTCGCCGCCCGCCACGGCGGGCGCGGGCGCGCGGTCCAGCAGCTCGCAGTCCGCGGCGACGCGATCGACCCAGTCGACGGTGGCGCGGTCCGCGTCGCCGTCGTTGCAGCCGACGTCGTCGGCGATCGCGTCGCCGTCGCGCGCGATGACGTGATCGTCGCCGCGGCCGCCGCGCAGCCGGTCGATGCCGCCCCGACCGTCGACGTGGTCGTCGCCCCAGCCGCCGTGGATGACGTTGCGCTCCTCGTCCCCGACGAGGACGTCGCCGTGCGGGCTGCCGACGAGATCCTCGACCCCGACGACCTGGTCGTTCTCGCCCGGGACGCCGTCGTTGGCGCTCCCATCGAGCGTCACGCTCACCCCCTGGGTCTTGTCGGCGTAGGACGCGACGTCGGCCGTGCCCTCCCCGCCGTCGAGGAGGTCCGCGCCGGGCCCGCCGACGAGCGAGTCGTCGCCCGGACCGGCGCGCAGGACGTCGGCCCCGTCGCCGCCGCTCAGCGCGTCGTCGCCGCGTCCGCCGTCGATCGCGTCGGCGCCCGAGCCGCCGTCGACGACGTCGTCGTCCTCGCCCGCGTCGACGACGTCCGCCGCACCGCCGGACGCGATCGTGTCGTGCCCCCAGCCGCCGGTGATCGCGTCGGCGCCGTCGGCGGTCGTGATCGCGTCGTCGCCGTCGCCGCCGTGCACGACGTCGCCGCCTCCGCCGGTGGTCGTGGCCGTGTCGTTGCCCGCACCGAGGTCGATCGTGTCGCTCCCGGCCCCGGCGGACACCGTGTCGTTGCCGCCGGCGGTGGTGATCTGGTCCGATCCGTCGCCGGTCGTGACGGTGTCGTGCCCCTCGCCGGTGTCGACCCGATCGCCCTGGGCCCCGGTCGTCGTGACCGTGTCGTCGCCGTCGCGGGTCGTGATGGTGTCCGCGCCGCCGCGACCGACGACCGTGAGGCTCGTGCCTCGGTGCGCGTTGGCGGTCGACGCGGTGAAGGCGTCGCCGAAGTCCGTGAGCGTCACGTGGTCGAACCCCGCCATGACGTTCGCGTCCTCGCCCGGGGCGCCGTCGTTGGCGACGCCGTCGAGGCTGACGCTCACCGCCTGGGCGCGGCCGGCGAAGGAGATCCGATCGTCGCCCCCGCCGCCCGGGTTGTACGTGTCCCCGCCCGCGGAGGGCACGAACGTGTCGTCCCCGGGGCCGCCGAGCAGGACGTCCTTGCCCTCGCCGCCGTCGAAGGTCGCGCCGCTCGGCGACGTCGGTCCGAAGAGGATGCCGGTCGAGAGCACGTCGTCGCCGCCGTGGCCGCGCAGCTCGACCGCGTCGATCGCCTCCGTCATGCCGAGGAAGAAGCTGTCGGCGTCCGGGCTGCCGGAGAACGACACGCGGGTCTCGTCGGGGTAGGAGAGGTTGCAGACGATCCGACGCGCGGTCCGGTCCGGGCAGAGCACGGAGCCGCTGACGAAGGTGATGTCGTCGCTCGACGTGATCTCGACCTCGGTCGGGCTCGTCTGGCGCATCGTCGTGCTCGCCGCGGCGCTGTGGCTGAGCTGGAAGTGCGTCGAGCTCGTGCGCGTCAGGGAGACCTGGGCGTCGGCCGCCGCCGGGACCGCGAAGGTGGCGGCGAGCGCGACGACGGGGACGGCGACGCGGCGCGACGGGCGCCGGCGACGGGCGGGGCGGGCGGGGCGGGAGGACATGCGCAGCAGGCTGTCGACCCCCGCGCCCGCCGACCTCGGGGGGCACCCTGGTCCCGCACCCCGATCCCGCGAGCGTCCCGCGACGCGGCGCGGCCGGACCGCCTGCGTTCCCCGGCGCGCCGTAGGATCCGCGCGTGTCCGATCTCCTGATGTTCGTCGAGATCCCCAAGGGATCGCGCAACAAGTACGAGTACGACCCCGAGGTCGGGGCGATCGTGTTCGACCGCTACCTGTACTCGTCGGTCGTGTACCCCGCCGACTACGGGTTCATCACCGACACGCTCGGCGAGGACGGCGATCCGCTGGACGCCGTGACGCTCGTCTCCGATCCGACGTTCCCGGGCGTCCGGATCCCGGTCCGCGTCATCGGCCTGTTCAAGATGATCGACCAGGGCGAGGTCGACGACAAGGTCATCTGCGTCCCGGTCTCCGACCCGAACTGGAAGGGCGTCGAGACCCTCGACGACATCTCCCAGCAGCTGAAGACCGAGATCTCGCACTTCTTCGAGATCTACAAGCAGCCCGAGGGCAAGGTCGTCGAGGTGCAGGGCTTCCGCTCGCGCGAGGAGGCGCTGGAGACGGTCGCCGCCGCGAAGCAGCGCCTGAAGGACCAGGGCTAGCTGTTGTGCCCACGGTCTTGGTGAACGCGGCTGATGGGTGGCCGGTCGCCGAGTGCCGTGTGAGGACGCCTGCGGTTGTAGTACCGCAGCCATGATCTCAAGGCCC
>NZ_JAXAVX010000028.1:0-1074 GCF_033949425.1 Patulibacter brassicae
GCTAGCTGTTGTGCCCACGGTCTTGGTGAACGCGGCTGATGGGTGGCCGGTCGCCGAGTGCCGTGTGAGGACGCCTGCGGTTGTAGTACCGCAGCCATGATCTCAAGGCCCGGTTTCTGGCCGTCGAAGACGGCCAGATCCGGGCGTGAGCCCACTCCTCGTCGAGGGTCCGGATGAACCGCTCGACCTTGCCGTTCCACCGCGGCGTGCGGGGCGGAATCAGGATGTGCTTGGCGCCCAAGGCGGCCAGCGCGCCGGAGAACGCGGTGCTGCGTCGATAGGCCAACGCGTTGTCGGTCATCACCGCCTCGGTCGGTCCGCATCCCTGCTCTGAGAACCACGCGGCCGCGCGTCGGATCACGATCGCGGCGGTCTCACCACGGTCATGCGGGTGGATCTCCACGTACGCCAGGCGCGTTCGGTCATCGATCACGCAGTGCGCGAACTCCGGGCCGGCCCTGCGGGTGCGGTGCTCCTCGGAACGATCGCCGTGCGCCCAGTGCCCCGGCTTCGCAAACCGCGTCAGGTGCTTCACATCGAGGTGCAACAGCGCCCCGGGCTCCGCCCACTCGTACCGCCTCGTCGGCATCACCGGCTTCGGTGTCCGGCGCCTGCGGCCCCGTCCGTGGCGGTCGAGGACCTTGTAGATCGTCGAGCGCCTGTAGCCGACGATGCCGGCCAACCGGGCCGGCCCCAGGTTCGTTCGCTCACGCGCCTCGAGGATCCGCTTCTCGACCTCCACCGGCAGCCGCCACGGACAGGTCTTGGGCACCGGCGGCCGCGAACGCAGACACGAGCGCGAGGCCCGCTCCTCGACGCTGGCGGCCTTCCAGCGGTGCCACCACCGATGAACCGTCGCGGGTGAGACGTTCAGATCAGCGGCCGCTGATCTGAACGTCTCACCCGCCTCGATGCGCTGCACCAACTCCAACCTGGCACGCAGGCCGAGCTTCCCTCTACCGTCTTCCACTGCCGGGCCTTTCGGGCTCTGGGGCGTCTCGCAACTCCCAGCATCCCGAACAGGCCCGGCACCTATTCCATGTTCACGAAGACCGTGGGCAACTCAGCTAGCGC
>NZ_JAXAVX010000029.1:0-587 GCF_033949425.1 Patulibacter brassicae
GCAGCGGCGCGGCGCTCGCCGGAGGCGGCGCAGCCGTCGCGAGCACGGCGGCCGGCGCGGGCCTGCTGAGCGGCGCCGCGGGACCGGCCGTCGCCCTGCTCGGCGCAGGCGCCGCCCTCGCCGGCGGCACGGCGCTCGTCGACGACGACGCCTCGCGCGCCGACCGACCGCCGGCGATCACCCGCACCGTGGCCGCTCCCGCCGACGCCCTCGCCCCTCGGGGCGGCCCGGGCGCGCCGGCGCGCCCGACCCTGCTGCTGCGCGCGAGGCGCGCCGCCGGCCTCGCGCCCGGGACCGCGGTGGCCGGGCGCACGCTCGAGCTGGGCAGCGCGACGGCGAGCGGCGGCCCCCTGGCCGGCGCCGCCGCGGCGGTCGCCGCCGCGGTGACGGCGGTGACGACCGCGGCCGATCCCGCGGCGGCGGACGCGCCCGGGACCGGCGGGCACGGCCCCGGCGGCCGCGGCGGCCATGGCCAGTTCGTCCCCGCTCGCGAGCGTCCCGGCTCCGGCGACCGGCCGTCGCGGGGCCCCGGCCGCGCCGGCTCGGGCGACGCGGGACGGCGCGGCGGGTCCGCGGATCGCGGCGCC
>NZ_JAXAVX010000002.1:0-578390 GCF_033949425.1 Patulibacter brassicae
ACCGCCGCGCCGCCGCCCGCGATGGCCGCGCTGCCGCCCGCCGTCGCGCCGCCGACGGCGGCCGCGGAGCCCCCGGTGACGGCGGCGAGGAGCCCACCGGCCGCCGCCAGGGGCAGCGGCGGCGCGAGCGCCTGCAGCTGCGCGGGACGGGCGAGCAGGGCCTGCTCGAACCGGCGGCACGCGTCGCAGGAGCGCACGTGCGCGCGCAGCCGGCGACCGCGGCGCGTGCGCCCGTCGCCGTCCGAGAGCGCCTGCTGCGCCTCCTCGCACGCCAGCGCGCGGCCCTCGTCGCACTCCAGCAGGGCACGGCGCGCCTCGTAGATCGTCTGCTTCACGCCGCGCTCACCCACGTCGAGCACCTGCGCGATCTCCGGCAGGGACAGGCCGACGAGCTCGCGCAGCAGCAGCGCCGAGCGCTGGCGCTCCGGCAGCGCGGCGAGGTCCCCGCGCAGGTGCGCGAGGCGCTCGCGCGTCTCGACCGTGCGCTCCAGGTCGTCCCGCCCCACGTCGTAGGCCGCGTCGAGGTCCGTCGTCGGCCGCCGTCGTCGCACGAGGCTCAGCGCCTCGTTGTGCACGATCCGGAAGAGCCATGGCCGCAGCTCGAAGCTCCGCCGCTCCTCCTGGAGCGCCGCGAAGGCCTTCGTCATCGCGCTCTGCAGCGCGTCCCGCGCGTCCTCCTCGTCCCGGACGATCGAGCGGCAGTACCGGGAGAGCGCATCGTGGTGCTCCGCGTAGATCCGCGCGAAGGCCTCCGCATCGACACGGGCCGCCATCGACGTCACGGAGGTCGATGAGGGTCGCCGTCGGGCGCGGAGCGGAACGGAGGGGGGCATCGGGTGCGTGGTCGTCTCCCACGAGAGGACGACGCGCGAGGGGCCGGAAGGTCAGGACCGACCTGCGCACGACATCGTCCCACGCGCATGATCGCGCACCGAGGAGGCGCCGCGGGACTTCGTCGACCGCTGCTAGCTTCGCCCGCATGCACCTGGGCAACCACGCCGACGCCGAGCCGTTCACGACGCTCGACGGCTCGACGATCCGCGAGCTCGCGGGCCCGGTCTCGCTGCCGACGGCGAACCAGTCCCTCGCCGAGGCCACGATCCCCGTCGGCGGCGCCACCACCGCCCACCGCCACCACGTGACGGAGGAGCTGTACTACGTCACCCACGGTCGCGGGCGGATGCGGATCGAGGACGAGGAGCGCGACGTCCGGGTCGGCGACTGCGTCGTCATCCCGCCCGGTGCCGCCCACAAGCTCACGAACACCGGCGACGAGGAGCTGGCGATCCTCTGCTGCTGCGCGCCGCCCTACGCCGACGCCGACACCGAGCTGCTCGAGGACGCCGCCGCGTGACGGGGCGACCCCGCGCCGCCCGGGTCCGTCGGCGGCTCGCGGCGGGTCTCGCGGTCGGCGCGCTCGCGGGCACCGGCGCGGCGGCCGGTGCGTCGTCCGCGTCAGCCGCCGTCCGGACGACCGCCGACTACTGGGCGTTCGTCGACCGCCGCCAGGCCGACGTCGAGCCGACGTGGGACGCCGCGCACGGGGTCTACCTGCCGGTGCAGAGCCTCGACGACGCCCGGCTCGACGCGAACATGCTCATGACCCACGCGCTCGCGGCGAGCGCCGGGCACCGGGGCCCGAGCCGCCGGGACGACCGCGTGATCGCGCTCGCACGGGCGCTGACGTCGTTCCCGGCCTACCTCGAGCCGCCGTACCCGCAGCCGCCCGGGCAGGGCCACGTCCCCGGGTGGACCGCCTCGACGCAGCGCGTCGGCGGCCAGCACGTCGCGATCGACCCGCAGATCGCCGAGGCGCTCGTCGCCGCGTGGGAGGCCCGCGACATCGTCGGCCTGCCGGAGGACCTGCGGCGCCGGATCCCCGAGGTGCTCTCGGCGGTCGCCGCCTCGAGCTTCTTCCGCTACCCGGCGATGCTGCTGACGCAGTTCAACTGGCACGCGGACCTCGACGCGTTCGCGGCGCGCGTCACCGGCAACGCCTCGTTCCTGGCCGACTACCGGCTGCAGCTCCAGCGCTTCGCCCGCGGTGCGCGCAGCCCGCTGCAGGCCGGGCGTACCTCGTACCTCAACGAGGGCATGGGGCTCATCTACGCCCCGCGCGCGTCCGCGGCGCGCGGCGCGGCGCTGCTCTCCTCGCCGGAGTACGAGAGCCTCGTCGTCTCGGGGCTGCAGCACTACGACTGGGCGGTCGAGCAGGGGATGGAGCGGCTGCCCGCCGCCGAGGAGGCGACCCTGCGCCAGTGGTCCCAGCGCGCGCTCTTCGGCGACTGGACCCACGCCGGCTACCTCAACTGGGACACGAGCCTCGGCACCCGCCGGTGGCACCTCGCGCGGTACTGGGGCTTCGCGCAGCAGGGCCTGGAGACGCTCCTCACCGCCGGCCGGCTCGCCGCCGTGCCGCGGCAGCGCCAGCTCGCCACGTACGTCGCGGACCGCGGCCTGGACACCTACGAGCACCTCGCCGCGCAGAACGGCGGTCGCCTGCCCAGCCAGCTCTGGGGCGTGCGCGGACGCGACGGCGCGCCGGTCCAGGACCCCGTCTTGACCGCGTCCCGGATGGCGGCGCACGCCGCGCGGCTCGCGCAGGAGCGTGCGGGCTCGGGCGCGGTGAGCACGCCGCGGCCGTGGTTCGCCTACGACCCGGACGTCCCCCGCCTGGCGGTCTCCTCGCCGGCGTACTCGACGGCGATCCTGCTCCGCCACCCGACCGACGACTACGGCGGCGTCGAGCTGGCGCGCCTGCTGTCGGGCGACGGCGACCCCGTGGCGGGCCTCGGCGGCAGCGGCCGCGCCGCGTTCGGGCTCGACGTCGTGCGCGGCGGTCGGCTGCTGCTGGACACGCAACCGGGGCTCGTGGCGGCGCGCCGCGGGACGACGCGCCTGTCGGTGCGCCACGCCGGGAAGGTCGACCTGCGCGGGACGTTCACGCGCGACCTCGTCGCGCGCGCGACGGTCGCGACCGACGGCGCTCGCGCGACCGTGACGACGAGCTTCGCCCGCAACTCGATCCTCGTGACGCGGACGGTCCGCGCCGCCGCGGACGCCACGGCGACGGTCCGCCTGCCGCTGTGGGGCGCGGGCAGCGCCCGCCTGGTCCGCACGGGCGGCGGGGGCGGGACGCTCGGCGGGCGCTGGACGCGGCTGGCCGGCGCGCGCTCCATGCTGCTCTCCTCGGCCGTCGGCGGCTACCGCGCGGCGCTCTGCCGGCTGCCGCCGGGCGCCCGCGTGCGCCTCGCGAGCGTCCGCGGCGGGCCGACGTCGCCGCAGACCCGCAAGGTCGTGCTCCTCTCGTTCCCGGCGCCGAAGGCGCGCTCGCGCACGATCGCGGTGCGGCTCGTGCCGACGACGACGAGCCCCCGCGCCGGACGCGCCGCCTGCGCCTGACGGCGGCGCGGGCCGCGCGACGCCGAGCGGCCGGCCCCGCGTCGGCGGCCCGTGCCCACGGTGCGCCCGGGGGAGGCGGTCGACGTTCGGTGGAGCCCGGGCCGGCCGTGGGTGGACGGACGGCGTCGCAGCCGCCGCCGTCCGGGGGACGGCGCGTTAGCCTGGCGCCCGGACCGTGAGAGCCAGCAGCGAGGGGACGGCCAACGTGCAGCACAGGACGACGAGCGCGATCGCCGGGATCGCCACCACCGCGGCGGTCCTCGGGATCGGCGTGAGCCCCGCGGCCGCGGACCGCGCGGACGTCCGGGCGACGACGGGCGACACGCTGTACCTCGGGGCGCCGCTCATGACGGGCACCTTCGCCCCGGACGCGTGCGTCCTGCTGTGCTCGTCCGGCAGCCCGGCGAACCCGGTCGCGGGCTCGTCCGACCTCGTGGGCATGGACGTCTCCGGCCCGGTGCTCGGCGTCGGCGGAGGGACGATCGAGGTCCGGTCGGAGCCCTTCGTCTACGACGGCGCGTCCGGACGGGTGCCCTCGACCCTCCGGGTGAGCTACGACCGGCGCGGCGAGGGACGCGGCGGCGCGCGGGCGTCGACGACGCTCGACATCGTCCCCGTCGGCATCGACGGTCGCGACAGCGGCAAGCCGGTCGCGACCGTCGCCGCGCGGTCGCTGCCGCTCGACGGGACGCGGCAGACCGTCGGCCCGGTCGTGCTGCCCGCCGACGGGCTGGCGCTCGGGGGCCGGTACCGGACGGTCGCGCGCGCCCGCGTCGACCTGCCGACCTCCAGCCGCGCCGCGATCCGCGTCGCGCCGGCGCGGATCGTCGCCCTCGGTCCCGAGGCCGCGCCCGCCGCGCTGCGCGCGAGCCGCCCGGCGGTCCGGGTGTCCGGCCGGCGGGTGCGGGCGACGGTGGGGTGCCCGACGACCGCGATCGGCAGCTGCTGGGTCGAGGGGCGCCTGCGCGCCGGCAGCGCGCGGCTGCGGAGCCTGCCCGTCGTCCGGGACCTCCCGCCGGGCGCGCGGCGGACGGTCGCCGTGCGCCTGACCGCTGCCCAGCTCGCGCGCGTGCGCCGCGCGAAGCGGCTCGTGACGACGGTCGCCGTGCGCGACAGTGCCGGTCGCCGGTCGAGCGCGACCCGCCGCACCGTCGTGCGCTGAGCGGTCCGCGGCGCCCCGAGCGGCGACGCGCCGAGTGCGCCCGGCGCCGCGCCGGCGGGCCGTAGGCTGCGCTGCGGCGCCGGGCGCGGCGCCGCGCACCCGTCCCGGAGGTCCCCATGGAACGCCGCTGGTGGACGCTGATCGCGATCGCGATGGGCGTCTTCATGCTCCTCATCGACGTCACGATCGTGAACGTCGCCCTGCCGGACATCGGGCGGGACCTCGAGTCGTCGTTCTCGGACCTCGAGTGGGTCGTCAACGCCTACTCGCTCATGCTCGCCGCGAGCCTCCTCGTCGCCGGATCGCTCGCCGACCTCGTGGGGCGCCGACGGGTGTTCGTCGGCGGGCTCGTCGTCTTCTGCCTCGCGTCGCTGGGCTGCGGCCTGGCCGGGACGCCGCTCGTGCTGAACCTCCTGCGCGGGGTCCAGGGGATCGGCGGCGGCATGATGTTCGCCACGTCGCTGGCGCTCATCGCCCAGGCCTTCCACGGACCCGACCGCGGGATCGCGTTCGGCGTCATGGGGGCGGTGACCGGTGCGGCCGTCGCGGTCGGGCCGCTGCTGGGCGGGCTGCTGACCGACGGCCTCGGCTGGGAGTGGATCTTCTTCGTGAACCTGCCGATCGGTGCGATCGCCGGGTTCCTGACGCTCACGAAGGTCAGCGAGTCGCGCGACCCGCACCCTGCGGGGATCGACTGGATCGGCGCGGTGCTCTTCAGCGTCGCGCTGTTCCTCGGGATCTTCGGGCTCGTGCGCGGGAACGCCGAGGGGTGGGGGTCGACCCAGATCGTCGGCTGCCTCGCGGGCTCGGTCGTCCTGCTCGTGCTGTTCGTCCTCGTCGAGCTGCGCCGCGAGCATCCGCTGTTCGACCTGCGGCTGCTGCGCAAGCCGACGTTCGTCGGCGCCTCGATGGTCGCCTTCTGCATGTCGGCGTCGCTCTTCTCGATCTTCCTGTACCTCACGCTCTACCTGCAGGGCGTGCTGGACTACGGGCCGCTCGAGGCGGGGCTGCGCTTCCTGCCGATCACCGGGCTCATGCTCCTCGTCGGGCCGATCGCGGGGCGCCTGTCGGCGATCGTCCCGGTCCGCGCGCTCCTGGGCGCCGGCCTGCTGCTCGTCGGCGTCGGGCTGCTGCTCATGCGGGGCGTCGAGCCGACGTCGGGCTGGACGGTGCTCGTGGTCGGCTTCGTCGTGGCGGGCATCGGCTCGGGGCTCGTGAACCCGCCGCTCGCGTCGACCGCGATCGGGGTCGTCGAGCCGCGGCGCAGCGGCATGGCGTCGGGCATCAACTCGACGTTCCGCCAGGTGGGGATCGCGTCCGGCGTCGCGGCGCTCGGCGCGGTCTTCCAGCACCACGTGCACGACGAGCTCGCGGCCGCGGCGGCCGGCGCGCCGGGAGCGGCGGGCGACCCGGAGCGGATCGACCAGCTCGCCGCCGCGGTGACCGCGGGGCAGACCGACCGGGCGCTGCAGGCGATCCCGAGCCTCTCGGCCGAGCAGCTGGAGCGGCTGCGGGACCTCGCCGACGCGACGTTCGTCAGCGGGCTCAACACCCTGTTCCTCATCACGGCGATCGTGGCGCTCGTCGGCGCCGCCGGCGCGGCGCTGCTCATCCGGCGACAGGACTTCGTCGTGTCGCAGGGCGCGCCGGCGCCGCCCGCCGCGGACTGATCCGTCCTTCGGGAGGCGCGCTCGGCGGTGGCGGCGCCCGGCCCGCCGCTCAGAGCGCGGCGCCCTTCGCCTGGTTGCACGGGGCGCAGAGCACCTGGAGGTTCGCGGCCGTGTCCGCGCCGCCGAGCGCGACGGGGATGACGTGGTCGTACTGCAGGTCGAACGTCGCGCCGCAGGCGACGCACGCCCCGCCGTCGCGCTCCCAGACCGCGCGGCGGACCTCCCGCGGGATCGGCCGGCGCTCCCCGGGCGCGGGACCGTCCCCCTGGGCGAGCGCCGCGCGGGCGCGGTCCAGGCGTCGCCGGCTGCGCCGCTCCCGCTCGCGCACGAGCGCCAGCACGTCGTCGGCGGCGAGGTCCTCGTCCTCCCACCAGACGCGGTCCTCGAACGCCCACCAGGTCCGCAGGTCGTCGCGCAGGAGCGCCACCGGGCGGTCGCGCTGCGCGACCTGGAGCCGCCGGAACGCCCGGCCGCTCCACGTGACCGTCGCCCGCTCGTGGCCGTGCACGAGGCCGTACCGGCGACCGAGCAGGGTCGTGCGGCGATCGAATCGGGCGCTCCGGGCCTCGCGCAGCATCGGCGCGACGCTAGGGCCGGCGCCCGACGTCGTGCACGACGGGTTGCGCGCGAGTAGAGGATCGATCGTTCGATGTCGATCGTCCGATCGGCACACTCGAACGGGTGCGTACGCGCCACACCGGCGGACGGCCGCGTCCGGATCGCTGCCAGCATGGGTCGCACCCTGGCGGGACGGCGCCACATGCGCCGCTCGGCGCCAGGACCCTCCGCGCCCGCCGGCGCGCTCGGTGCCCGGCAGCGCCCGAATCGACGGAGTCCCATGCCTCGCTCATCCGCCTCCCGCGGGCGACCCCGCGCCGTCCGCACGGCGTCGGTCGGCCTCGCTGCCGCTGCCGCCGCGCTCGTCGGCGCGCCGTCCGCCTCGGCGATCAACTACGTCTCCTCCGCCAACGGCGAGTCGTGGGCGGTGAACGACGCCGCGATGCCGGGGGTCGACACCGGTTCGATCCGCTCGACGAACCAGAACTCGCTGCTCGGCTACGGCGGCCTGCGAATGAACGTCTCGGGCACGCGGCGCGACCGGCTCGACGGCGAGCTCCTCCGCGGGTTCGGCCTGACCTTCGACGGCATCGACGAGTTCCGCACGACGACGCCGCTGCACGTCGCGGGCGTGGACGTGAGCCGCAACCTGCGGATCAACGGCGCGGAGAACTGGGCCCGCTGGGTCGACTCGTTCACGAACCGCACGGACGCTCCGGTGACCATCGAGGTCTCCTTCGGCGGCATCCTCGGCCAGGCGAGCGACACCTCGAGCACCTTCCAGGCGACGAGCGCGAAGGTCCTCACGACGTCGAGCGGCGACGCCGCGATCACCGCGGCCGACTCGTGGGTCGCGGTCGGCACGCCGACGGCCGCGGCCGCCACGCCGACCTCGGGCCCGACGCAGAACGGCACCTCCGCCACGGTCATCGGCACCCCGAGCGGGCTGCTGCGGATGGGCAACCAGCTGCGCAACCCGTTCGCCAACGCGCTGCCGGCGGCCGGGCACGAGTCGAACTTCCACGGCTACCTGCGCCGGATCACGCTGGCGCCCGGGCAGACCCGGTCGCTCGCGCACTTCGCGGTCATCGGCCTGCGCGACAGCGCCGCGACCGCGGGCGCGCAGATCCAGGCGGTGACCTCGCGCGCCGCCGCGCTGGCCGCCGCGCCGGACCTCTCGGGCATCAGCACCGCGATGCGCTGCACCCTCGTGAACTGGGATCTCGCCGCGATCGACGCGTCGCTGCCGGCCACCTGCGCGACGGTCCAGCCCCCGCAGCCCGAGAAGGGCCCGGTCCCGAAGGTCCCCACGACGAGCTCGCCCTACGACGTCGTCGGCAAGACGATCACCGAGATGCAGGCCGACATGCGCGCGGGCCGCACGACCTCGCAGGAGATCACCCGCGCGTACCTCGACCGGATCGCCGCCTACGACACCGGGCAGATGGGGCTGCACAGCTTCATCCACGTCGCCGAGGACGCGATGGACCAGGCGAAGGCCGCCGACGTCGCCCGCGCCCGCGGGAAGGACACCGACCTGCTCGGCATCCCGGTCGCCGTGAAGGACCTCTACGACACGAAGGACATGCCGACGACGAACGGCTCGCTCGTCTTCGAGGGCTTCCGCCCGACGAAGGACGCCTTCCAGGTCGCGCGGATGCGCGAGGCGGGCGCGGTCATCCTCGGCAAGGCGAACATGTCCGAGTACGCGAACTCGGGCCGGCACTCCGAGAGCCCGTGGGGCCAGGTCTGGAACGCGATCCAGCCGTCGAAGACCTCGCAGGGCTCCTCGGGCGGCTCCGGCGTGGCGGTGGCGGCGAGCTTCGCCGCGTTCGCGATGGGCAGCCAGACCGGCGTCTCGCTGAACGCCCCGTCCGGCGCGAGCTCGCTCGTGGCGCTGCGCGGCACGGACGGCATGAGCTCCGGCTCGGGCGTCATGCCGCTGAACTTCCTGCAGGACTACGCCGGCCCGATGGCGCGCTCGGTCAGCGACCTCGCGACGGTGCTGAACGTCACGACCGGGACCGACCCCGACGACGAGGTCTCCGTCGCCGCCGACGCCGACCGGCGTCGACCCGCGGACTGGCGGACGTTCCTGGACGCCGACAGCCTGCGCGGCAAGCGGATCGGCTACGTCCCGGCCACGTTCTCCTCGACCTCCTACGGCACCACCGGGACGCTCGACGTCGCCGACGCGGCACTCCAGGAGCTCGTCGCGATGGGCGCGACGCTCGTGCCCGTCTCCGATGCGCCGGGCGCGCCGCCGAACGTCTCCACGCCGGGGACCTCGACGGGCACCGAGGGCTGGGCCCGCTGGATCGAGGCGCACCCGGAGTCGCCGTACAAGACGGCGGCCGAGATCCAGGACTCGCCGAAGAAGCTCCCCTACAACCGCTCCTCGAGCCCGACGACGGCGACCGGCCGGATGACGCCCGAGCAGCTGGCCGCGCACCGCGAGCGACGGCTGGAGTACAAGCGCCGGATCGCCCAGTGGATGGACGACGCCGACGTCGCCGCGGTGATCTACCCGAACAACACGTCGGACTTCCACGACAACGACTCGCTCCAGCTCGGCGGCGCCTTCGCCACCGCGCCCGCGTCGAACTCCGGCGCGCCCGAGGTCATCGTCCCGGTCGGGGAGAACGACCACGGCCACCCGGTCTCCCTGCAGATCCAGGGACGGGCGTGGGACGACGCGAAGCTCCTCGGCTTCGCCTACGCGATCGAGCAGCGGCTGCGCGGCCACGTCGAGCCCACGCAGCTGCCGCCGCTGAAGTACGAGCCCGGCGTGACGCCGCAGCCGATCGTCATCGAGCCGGCCCCCGCCCCGGAGACCGCGGCCCCGGCGCCGCTCCCGTCGACGAACGTCGATCCGGGCGCGCTGAACCCGCCGGTGCCCGCGACGCCCGCGGCCCCGGCGAAGCCCGCCGCGACGGTCAAGCGCGAGGTGCGCCTGACGACCCGCACGATCCGGGCGACCCGGACGGGGCGGATCGCGTTCCCGATCCGCTGCGCGCCGGGGGCCCCGAGCTCCTGCCGGGTGCGCGTCACCGCGACGTACGGGCGGACGGTCGTCCTGCGCCGCACGCTGACGGTGAAGGCCGGCCGGACGCGGGCCCTGCGGGTGACGGCGAAGGGCTCGCTCGCCCGGCGCCTGGCCCGCGGCGCCACGGTGCGCCTGCAGGTGTCCCTGCGCGGGACCGGCGGCACGACGAGCCGGCAGCCCGGCAGCGTGGCCGTGCGCGGCACGAGGCGCTGACCGAACGGGGCCGCGGCGCACGGCGCGCCGCGGTCCTAACGGGTGGAAATGGATTGACGCGTTAGCGCGCGCCGTCTAGGTTCCGCGGCATGACGCGGCTGCGGATCCACGCGACGGGCGATGCCGGTGTGCCGACGGCGGCGCCGGACCGACGGGGATGACCGCGTCGTTCCACCGCGGGGAGCTCGCGGTCCAGCGGCGAGCCGGCGAGGCCGAGATCGCCGCGCGCGTCGCGCGGAGCGTGCAGGACGAGATCCCCGCCGCGGCAGCGGCGTACCTCGCCGCGCAGGCCTTCGTCGTCGTCGCGTCGACGGACGCCGGCGGCCACCCCGACGCGTCGCTCCTGAGCGGCGCGCCGGGCTTCGTGCGGGTGACCGGTCCGCGAACGCTCGTGATCGACCGGATCCCGGCGTCGGCCGATCCGCTGGTCGCGGCGCTCGAGCGCGCCGCGACCCCGATCGGGCTGCTGGCGATCGAGCCCGCGACGCGGCGGCGCGTGCGGATCAACGGCACGGCGTCGCGCGAGGGCGACCGGATCGTCGTCACCACGGAGCAGGTCTTCGCGAACTGCCCGAAGTACATCGCCGTGCGCGAGCCGACGGCGCTCGCCGCCCCGACGCTCGACCGCCGGGAGGACGCCCCGGTCCTCGGGGCGGGAGATCGGGCGCTGATCGAGGCCGCCGACGCGTTCTTCATCGCCTCGACCGACGGCGACGGACACGTGGACGCGTCGCACCGCGGCGGCGCGCCGGGGTTCGTGACGGTCGGGCGGGACGGGACGCTCGCCTTCCCCGACTACGCCGGCAACTCGATGTTCATGACCCTCGGCAACCTCGAGGTGGACCCGCGCGTGGCGCTGCTGTTCGTCGACTGGGCGACGGGCGACGTGCTCGAGCTTCGCGGGAACGCGACCATCGACTGGTCGCGCGAGCGCGCGGCGACGCTCCCGGGTGCCCGGCGCGTCGTCGACGTCGCGGTCGCGCACGTGTCCCGGTTCCCACGGGCCAGCCCGCTGCGCTGGCGCCTCGAGGAGCTCTCCCCGTTCAACCCGTGACGGCGGCGCCCGTCGCGGCCCGGCCGCGGGTGCGGGCCCCGTGGAGGATGGTCGCCCGCGGGTCAGCCGCCGCCGCGGACGCGGCGGGCGTGGCGTGCCTGCCGGGCCCGGTTGCCGCAGGCGTCCGAGCACCACGTGCGGCGCGGGTGCGTGGCGACGAACGCCAGCACGCAGCCCGGCGCGCCACACAGCCGCACCTTCGTGCGGTGCGGGCCGGCCAGCAGGTCGATCGCGTCGGCGGCGATCACCGCCAGCACGACCGCCGCCCGCGTCGCGTCCCCGAACGTCGTCTCGCGCACCGCCGGCCCGTCGTCGGTCAGACGCAGCCGCGGGACGCCCGGAGCCGCCGCGCACGCCGCGTTCACCGCGGCGACGGCGGCCGGGTCGAGCGGCCGTGCGGCGACCGTCGCGGCGACGAGCATCCGGATCGCCGCGCGGAGCCCGCGCAGCGCGTCGGGCGTCGGTCCGGCGCCCGCCGGCAGCTCGGACAGCGCGCCCCGCCGGGAGACCGCCGCGAGCCAGGCCCGCGCCTGCACGGGGTCGTCGAGCGCGTCGACCCCGGTCCCGTCCCTAGCGTAGCGCGTGTTGTGCAGCTCGATCGCGAGGCGCTCGTCGCGGATCGGGCCCTGGTAGGGCTCGGCCACGCCGTCATGGTAGGGGCTGAGGCTCGCTCCCTCGAGACCTCGACGTGGGCGACCGGGGACGTCCGGCGCGTCCCAGCTGCGCCGCCGGCTCCGGTGAGCGGTGCCGGAACGCGGACGGCCCGCCGATGGCGGGCCGTCCGAGAAGAGCCTCCGAGCGGACTCGAACCGCTGACCCCTTCATTACGAGTGAAGTGCTCTACCAGCTGAGCTACGGAGGCAAGGACGGGAAGGGTAGCGCGGGTCGCGATACGGTGACCTGATGGGCATCGTCGCGTGGGTCGTGCTGGGTCTCATCTCGGGGCTCCTGGCCCGGATCGTGGTCCCCGGGAGCCAGGCCCAGGGGTGCCTGGCGACGACCGCCGTGGGCATCCTCGGGGCGATCATCGGCGGCGCGATCGCGGCGGCCGCCGACGTCGGCGAGATCGGCACGTTCTACGACGGCGGGACGTGGGCGATCTCGATCCTCGGCGCGATCCTGCTGCTGCTCGTGCTGCGCGCGCTCGGCGGCCGCGCGCGCCGCTGAGCGCCGTCCGCGGCCGCGGTCCTGCGACCCCGTGCTGCTTCGGCGCCAGGCACCGCGTCCCTGACCCCGCCCCAGCCTGCGGAGCGCCGTACGGACCGCCGTGCCGGACGGGTGCGGGGGGTCCGCGACGGACGCTCGGCGCGCGCATCCCCCCGCGCGTCCATCATCCGTCCGCGCACCGCATCCGGTGCTCCGCTGCGCGGGTCGTGCCGACGACCGTTCCGGTGTGCAGGGCAGGGACCTCCTTCGGACCATCTCGCGCGCGTCCCGGCCAGGCGCGCTGCTGGCGATCGTGCTGGCGCTCCTGGGCGCGGTGCTCGCCGGCGGGGCGACCACCGCCCGAGCCGCCACGAGCGCCGCGCCGCTGACCGTCCACGCGGAACGCACGACCGGGGGCAGCGAGGAGCGCCTGCGGATCCGCGTCACCGGCCGTACCCCGAGCGAGGGCGGCCCCGTCCGGATCGGCGTCTCGACGGTCGAGCCGGGGTCCGGCTGCAGCGCGGGTCGGCGCGACATCGACTGGCACCGGCTGAGCGCGATCGGGCCGCGGACGCGGCTGCCCGCCGGCCGGGCCTTCACGCTCGTGGGGACCGCCGCGGTTGCCGGCCACGACGGCGTCCGCGTCTGCGCGACGATGCGGCGCGTCGGCGGCGGTGTCCTGGCGCGGACGAGCACCGTCGTGGGCAGCCGCGTCGGGGCGTTCCTCGATCCCGTCGTCGGCCGCTCGCTCGCCGCGGCGCTCGAGCCGGTCATCCGGGTCGTCCTGCCGCTGCTCCTCGTCCTGGCGATCGCCGCGGGCGGGTGGCGCGTGGCGCAGGGCGTCCGCCGCCGGCGCGCCGGCGCGGCCCGTCGCCGGGCCGCGATCGCCCGCGCGCCCTCCCGTCCGCACCGTCTCGCCGCCGCGCACGCGGGACCGTCCGGCGACCGCTTCACGGCGCTGCCGCCGCTGCCGCCGGGCATCGTGGTGCCCGACGCGCCACCGTCGCTGCTGCTGCCGGCCGGCGAGCAGCCGGCGGTCGCCGACGCCCTCGCCGACGACCTCGCGACCGCCGACCCGGCCACCGCCGTCGACGGCGACGAGGCCGTGTCGGGCACCGCGACGCTCCTGCCGCCGACCGTCGACGAGCCCGCCGCGCCGCCGACCGCGAGCACGACGCCCGCGCCGGGGGCCGGACCGGTCGACCGGGTCGCGCGACGCCTGCGCTCGCCGCGGGTCCGCGAGCGCCGCTGGCAGCTCGAGCGGGCCCTGCAGCCGCTCGCCGACATCGTCGACGAGATCGTGCTGCCCGAGCCCGCCACCGGCGACAGCGCCCTCGTCATCGCCCGGCGCCAGCGCCTCGCGTTCCTCGTCCTGCTGGCCGACGCCGACCGCGACGCGGACCGGAGGCGCCTCGCCCGGCTCGCCGCCGCGATGCGCGACCAGCGGCTCGGTGGCCTGGCGCCGGTCCCGGTCCTCGCCCTGCGCGACGCGCCCGCGCAGGCGCGCGCCACGGCGCCGCACGAGGACTACCCCGAGCTCGAGATCTGGACGGCCTCCGTCGACCGGCTCGAGCGGTTCGTCGCCGCCCGGATCCCCGCCCGCCGCGCGACCCAGCGCCACCGGACCCGCTGAGCGTCCTCCGGCGGCGACCGGCGCCGCTAGGCTCCGCGGCCATGGGCTGGACCCGCAACCACATCCCGCGGCTCGACGGTCGCCGGGCGCTCGTCACCGGCGCCAACAGCGGCCTCGGGCTGCAGACCGCGCTCGAGCTCGCCCGCGCCGGCGCGGAGGTCGTCCTGGCGTGCCGCAGCCCCGAGCGCGGCGCATCGGCCGTCGCGACGATCCAGCGCGAGGTGCCCGACGCGCGGCTGGACCTGCGGTCGCTGGACCTCTCCTCGCTGGCGTCCGTCCGGGCGCTCGCCGCCGAGCTCGACGCCGACGGTGCGCCGCTGGACCTGCTCGTGAACAACGCGGGCGTCATGGCGCCGCCGCTGCAGCGCACCGCCGACGGGTTCGAGCTGCAGCTCGGCACGAACCACCTCGGGCACTTCGCGCTCACCGCGCTGCTGCTGGATCGCCTGCGGGCCGCGACGAGCCCGCGCGTGGTCACGGTCTCCAGCCTCATGCACCGGTTCGGGTCGATCGACCTCGACGACCTGAACTGGGAGCGCCGCGACTACCGCCGGTGGCCGGCGTACGGCCAGTCGAAGCTCGCGAACCTCCTCTTCGCCCGGGAGCTCCAGCGCCGTGCCGACGCCGCCGACCTGCCGCTGCGCAGCGTCGCCTCGCACCCGGGGTACTCCTCCACGCACCTGCAGACGACCGGCCCGGCGCACGGCAGCTCGCTCGTGGACCGCGCCACCGGGCTGCTCATGAGCAAGGTCGGCAACCCGCTGCTGGCGACCTCCGACGCCTACGGCGCGCTGCCCTCGCTCTACGCGGCGACCCATCCGGAGGTCTCCGGCGGCGCGCTCGTCGGCCCGACGCGGCTCGGGCAGACGCGGGGCGCGATCAGCGAGGTCCCGTCGACCCGGGCCGGCCACGACCGCGACGTCGCCGCGGCGCTCTGGGCCCGATCCGAGGAGCTGACCGGGGTCGCCTTCCCGCTGCCGGCCCCCGCCGCGACGGTCGGCTGAGCGCGTGCGGCGCCACCGGCTGCTCGTCGCCCTGACGCTGCTGCTCGCGGCGGCCGCCGTCGTGCTCACGCTGCTCGTCTCCGACGCGAGCGACGAGCGGGCCTCCCGCGGCGCGACCACCGCGTCGGCGCCTCCGCCGCCGAGCCGGCTGACCCTCGCCGGCCTCCAGCCGGACCGGATCATCCGCCGGGTCGAGGAGCTGCGCGGCCTGCGCCTGAAGCGGCGTCCGCGGTTCCGCGTCGTGCCCGCCAGCCGGATCGACGCGATCGTCCGCCGTCAGGGCGAGCGCGACGGGACGGAGGAGTCCCCGCGCGAGGAGCGGGTGTCGCTCGCGCTCCTGAAGCTCCTCGGGCTGCTGCCCCCCGGCGCCGACCTCGACCGGCTCCAGAAGACCGTCTCCGAGCAGGGCATCCTCGGGCTCTACGACGGCGCGCGCAACGAGATGATCATCGTCGGGCGCGACGGCGAGCTGCCGGCGGCCGCCGAGGCGACGGTCGCCCACGAGCTCGTCCACGCGATCGACGACCAGCACTTCGGGATCTTCCGCCGCCTGAAGGTCCTCGCCCGCGGCCCGGTCGACGACGTCGCGCTGGCGTACCAGTCGCTCCTGGAGGGCAGCGCCGAGGCGGTCGCCGACCGCTACGCCGAGCGCTACTCGGTGCCGCGCAGCGCCCCGGGCGAGGAGGAGCAGGCCGAGCGGCTGCGGCGCGAGCTGCCCTTCGGGATGCTCCTGAGCCTGAGCTTCCCCTACGCGTTCGGGTCGGCGTTCGCCTCGTCGCTCGGCGCGCCCGGCGACGCCCCGCGGCTGCGGGCCGCGTTCGGCGAGCGGCCGCCGCGCAGCGCGGTCGAGATCATCGACCCGCGCCTCTACGCCGCCGACTTCCGCCCGACCTCGGTCCGCGTCCGCGCGGCCGCGGTCCTCGGCGACGGGTGGACCGCGATGCAGGACGAGGACCGCTTCAGCGCCCTGGACCTCGTGAGCCTCCTCGCGTTCACCGAGGAGGAGTCGGTCGGGGCGTCGGCGATCGCGACGAGCTGGCGCGGCGGGCGCTACGCGTACCTGCGCCGGCGGTCCGACGACGGCCGTGGCTGCACCGCACCGTGCCTCGAGCGCGACGCGTTCGTGGGACGGGTGGCGATGGCGACGCCCGAGGCCGCGCGGCGCGCCGCCGAGGCGTTCGGGACGGTCCTCGTGCGCCACCGCCGGGCGCGTCCGGCCGGGGCGGGGCGCTGGACGGTCCCCGGTCGCGAGGGGCGGTCCGGGGCCGCGGCGGCGATCGCGACGGGCACGACGCTCGCGCTGGCCTACGCGCCGACGCCCGAGCTCGCGGCGCGCCTCGTGCGCGCGAACGACTGACCGGTCCGCCGCTCGCTGGGCGCAGACGCGGTCGTGCGACGATCGGGCCATGGGACTCGGCGACCTGCGGCGCACGTACGACGGCACCCCGCTGGAGGAGGCGACGCTGGACCCCGACCCGCTCGTCCAGCTCGCGCGCTGGGTCGCCGAGGCGCACGCGGCGCTCGACGGACCCACAGAGGTCAACGCGATGGCGCTGGCCACCGCCGACGCCGGCGGGCGGCCGGCGGTCCGCATGGTGCTCCTGAAGGACCTCGACGCGCGCGGGCTGACGTTCTTCACGAACCTCGGCTCGCGCAAGGCCGTCGAGCTGGCGGCGAACCCGCAGGCGGCGCTCTGCCTGCACTGGGCGCCGCTGTACCGCCAGGTCCGGGTCGTCGGTCCGTGCGCCCAGGTCCCGCGCGAGGAGTCCGCGGCGTACTTCGCCACCCGGCCCGCCGGGTCCCGCCGCAGCGCGTGGGCGTCGCGGCAGAGCGCGCCGGCTCCCGATCGGGCGGCGCTCGAGGACGCCATGGCGGAGGTCGCTCGGCGCTATCCCGACGACGACGCGATCCCGCTCCCGGACCACTGGGGCGGCTACCGCGTGGTGCCGGACGAGGTCGAGCTCTGGCAGGGCCGGCCGGACCGGATGCACGACCGCGTCCGCTACCGGCGCGGCCCGGACGGCTGGGTGCGGGAGCGGCTGCAGCCGTGAGCGGGACCTCGGGCGAACCCGCTCGCGCGCGTCGTCGCACGCGCGCCGGCGGGCCTCGATCGCCGACCGTCCCGGCGCCCGGATCGGGTGCGTGCGGGCGCCGGGCATCGGGTAACGGCGCGCTGACCGAGCGCCCCGCCGACGGAGACCCCGTGCACCAGGCCGAGATCCCCGCAGTCCTCCCGCCCATCCCGACGCCCCAGCTGCCCGCCGCGCTCCGCGCGCCGCTCCCCGACGATCCCGTCGCCGCCCTCGCCGGGGCGCGGGCCCGCACGCGCGCGCTCGTCGCCGGGATCTCCCGCGTGGACCTCGAGCGCCAGATCGACGAGCGGATGAGCCCGCTCGTCTGGGACCTCGCGCACATCGCCGCGTACGAGGACCTGTGGCTCGTGCATCGCCACGGCGAGCGGCCGCTCCTGCACGACGACCTCGCGGCGCTCTACGACGCGTTCGAGACGCCGCGCGCCGTCCGCGGGGACCTCGAGCTCCTCGACGTCCCGGCGGCGTGGCGCTACCTCGACGAGGTCCGCGCGCGGGCGCTCGACGTCGTGGCCGAGCGCGGGGCGGATCCGGTGCTCCACGAGCTCGTCCTCCAGCACGAGCTGCAGCACCACGAGACGATGCTCCAGGCGATCCGGATCGGGGGCCTCGCCTCGTGGCTGACCGGGCCGTGGGCCGGGCCGGTGCGCGACGACCCGACCGACGAGCCGGAGATGCTCGTCCTCGACGGCGGTCGCACGACGATCGGCGCCACCGGTCCCGGGTTCTCCTACGACAACGAGCGGCCGGCGCACGAGGTGACGCTGGCCCCCTTCGCGATCGCTCGTCGGCCGCTGACGATGGGCCACTGGCGAGCCTTCCTCGACGACGGCGGCGCGCGCGACCGCCGGTGGTGGTGCGAGGACGGGTGGGGCATCCGGACGCTGCCGGCGGGCGACGCCCGGCCGCCGGCGGCCGCGGAGCTCCCCGACGGCGCCCCGGCCTGCCACCTGAGCTGGTACGAGGCGTGCGCGCTCGTGCGCTGGCTGGGCCTCCGGCTGCCGACCGAGGCGGAGTGGGAGCACGCCGCCCGCGCCGGGGCGCTGCAGCAGACGGGCGCGGTCTGGGAGTGGACCGACTCCGCGTTCTCCGGCTACCCCGGGTTCCGCGCGCACCCGTACCGCGAGTACTCCGAGGTCTTCTTCGACCGCGGGTACCGGGCGCTGCGCGGCGGCTCGTTCGTGACCCACCGGCGGGTCGCCACGACGACGTTCCGCAACTGGGACCACCCGCATCGGCGCCAGCTCTTCGCCGGCGTGCGCCCGGCGGAGGACGTCGCATGAGCACCGGTCAGGCCGCGGCCTCGGCGGCGACCGTCGTCCACGCCCTGGGCGACGACGCGCCGCGGACGCTCGCCGACGACGTGCTGGACGGCCTCACCGCGCCGTTCAAGGAGCTGCCGCCGAAGCACCTCTACGACGACCACGGGTCGCGCCTGTTCGCCGAGATCTGCGAGCTGCCGGAGTACTACCCGACGCGGACCGAGCGCCAGATCCTCGTCGAGCGCTCCGGGGAGCTCGCCGACCTCACGGGAGCGTCCGAGCTCGTCGAGCTCGGTGCCGGCTACGCGACGAAGACCCGGGTGCTGCTCGACGCGCTGGACGCCGCCGGCAGCCTGCGGCGCTACGTGCCGTTCGACGTGAGCGAGCCGCCGATCCGGGAGGCGGGGGACGAGATCGCCGCCCGCTACGGGATCGCCGTCCACGGGATCGTCGGCGACTTCGAGCGCGACCTGGGCCTCATCCCGGGCGCGGGGGGTCCGCGGTTGCTCGCCATCCTCGGCGGGACCCTCGGCAACCTCCCGCCCGGCTCGCGGCGCCACTTCCTGCGCCGGCTCGCCGGTCTGCTGGACGACGACGGGTGGCTGCTGATCGGCGTCGACCTCGTGAAGGACCCGGCGGTCCTCGAGCGCGCCTACAACGACGCGGCCGGGGTGACGAGCCAGTTCAACCGCAACGTCCTGCGCGTCGTCAATCGCGAGCTCGACGCCGACTTCCCGGTCGACGAGTACGAGCACGTCGCGTTCTTCGACCGCGAGCACGAGTGGATCGACATCCGCCTGCGCGCCACCCGCGACCACGTCGTCACGATCGGCGCCCTCGACCTCGCGGTGCCGTTCCGCGCCCGCGAGGAGCTGCGCACGGAGATCTCCTCGAAGTTCACCCGCCGGCGCCTCGAGGACGACCTCGCCGCTGCCGGCCTGCGCCTGGAGCGGCTGCTCACCGACGGCGAGGACCTGTTCGGCCTCGCCCTCTGCCGCCCGGCCTGAGGGGTCGGGACCGGGCCGAGCTCTCGGCCCGGTCCCGATGGCGGCCGCGGCCGACGGATGCGCTGAGGAGGGCGGCCGCAGCGACGGGTCGACGCCGAGCGCGTCTCCGGTGCCGCCCCCGGTCGGTTCTCGGTCGTGTCGTCGTTGGGATGGATCGGCGCCGAGCGTCACCGCTGGCGACCGCGGTCGGTTCTCGGTGGTGTGGTCGTTGGGAAGGGTCGGCGCCGAGCGCGTCAACCGACCGCCAGCCGCGCGCGCCGCGAGCCGGCGGAGCCGGTCGCACGCGCCGTGGGCCGCGACCGGGGTTCGCCTGTCGAACGTCGAGGTCGAAGGGACCCAGCGACCGAGGCCGACGGATCGCACGAAGGACGTGCTGCTCGTCGTGCTCGTCGTCGGGGTGACCACGAGCACGACGGTCAGCATGTGGGCCGTCGGCCCCGGGGAGGACGGAGGCGGGGCGACGAGCGCGGAGGTGCCTCAGGGCTGCGTCGCCTGCCGGGCGAGCAACGCGGCGAGGCGGGCCGCGGTGGCTTCCGGCTCGTCGACGACCTGCCGCCAGCTCAGGCGCAGGACGACGTAGCCGGCGGCCTGGAGGTCGGCGTCGCGCCGGCGGTCCCGCTCGAACGCGCGGCGGCCGTGGTGGAAGGCCTAGCCGTCGACCTCGACGATGAGGCGCTCGGCCGGCCACAGCGCGTCGACGGTCCAGCCACGCAGCGGCACGTCGGTCCGCGGATCGGGCAGACCGGCGCGGCGCACCAGGGCGAGGAACGCGGTCTCGGCCTCGGAGCGGCTGCGGCGCGGACCGTGGGCGGCGTCGAGCACGGCCCGGAGCGTCGCGCGGCCACGCGTCGAGGACCGGCGAGCCGCGGCGGCCCGCACCGCGTCCGGGCGTAGGCGGTGCAGCGCGACCGCCTCCGCGAGGCACCGTTCGAGGGTCGCCGCGTCGAGGACCGCGGCGAGGTCGACGATCGTGCGGGCGAGCCCGGTGACGGCGAGCCCGCGCCGACGGGTCACGTCCTGCCGGTGCAGCCGCGCCGTGGTCGCGCACGCGACCCCCGGCGCGTGGGCGCGGCGCGGAGCCGACCACCAGGATCTCCGTGCGCGGTCGTTCACCGACGGGCGCCGCCAGGATCCCCCAGAGCCGCGCGGCGGTCCGGCCGGCGAGCCAGGCCGGGCGATCGAGCGACAGCAGCGCCGCGAGCGCGGGCGCCCACGGGTCGTCGGCGGGACGCCCGACCGCGTAGACCCGGGGGAGGACCGGGATCAGTCGCCCGACGCGGATCCGGTGGGCGATCGCGCCGCGCCCGAGACCGAGGTCGAGCAGCTGTCGCCGGTGGACGAGACCTCGCTGCCGCGCGGAGAGCGCCGCGATCCGGGCGTCGATCATCGCGCCATCGTCGGGTGTCGCGCCGCGCGTCGGGCGTCCCGTGGCCGGATCGTCACGGGCCCGTCGCGGGTTCCGCACAGTTCCACGCCGTCGCCCGCGAGCGCGCGTCGTATCGCTGCGGGCGGCCGATCGGCCGCGCCGGCCCGGCACGCCGTCGTGCTTGCGGTCGATCTCGTTCCGGTCCGTCTTGCGAACTCGACGGTCGACAGGTCATGGACGCGATCCGTTGTTCTCGCTGGTCGGCGACGGTCGACCTCGACGTTCCTCTTGGGCGTTTCCCCGCGAGCGCGTCGACGGTACCCGCGGCGTTCCGGGTCGTTCGGCGTGCGGGCGGCGCGTCACCGGGCCGCCGATCTCGGACGTCCTGCCACCCGTCGTCGTGTTTCCGGTCGATCTCGTTCCGTTCCGTCTTGCGAACTCGACGATCGTCAGGTACCGGATGCGATGCGGCCGTCTCGCTGATCGGCGACGGTCGGCCTCGAAGTCCCGCACCGACGCGTCCGTACGCGCGGGGGACCGAGGGCGACCGGGAGAGCGACCGCGGTCGCGTCGGCGTCCGGGCCACTGCGTTCGCCACTCGCTCGTTCGCCTCCCGCCACCGCTCGAAGTGGCGGTGCGCCATGTCGCCGACGGGCCAGCACCGATCGACCGTCGTCGTGCGAGCGGTCGCTCTCGCCTCGTCCCGGTCCGCGATCTCGACGATCTGCAGGTGAGAGATGCCGTGCGTCGTTCTCGGCGATCGAGGATGGCCGACCTTGACGCCGCGCACGGTCGCCCGCCGTGCACGGCGGCGGGCGACGATCCTGGTCGGCGCGCCCCGCCGTTCTCCGGGCCGTGCCGCCCGTCCCGGCTCCGGCGGCCCCCGCCGCCTGCCCTGCGGCCCTCCGGCCGCGTCACCCCGCACCGTCACCCCGCACCGCCGCCCGCACCGCCGCACCGCCGCGCTGCTGGCACCGCCGCGCTGCCGCGGCGCGCCACGCTGCTCCGCCGCGCGACCCCGCCCGGCCGCCGCGCTGCTCCGCCGCACCGCCGCTCCGCCGCTCCGCCGCTCCGCCGCTCCGCCGCACCGCCGCTCCGCCGCACCGCCGCTCCGCCGCTCCGCCGCACCGCCGCACCGCATCGCCGTGCCACCCGGCGGGGCGCCGCCGTGCCGCGCTCCCGCGGATCGGCGGCGATGACATGCATCCGATCGCGGAAGCTCGGCGTTGATCCCCATGAACCACCGGGAGCGACCCGGTGACCGCCGAGAGGACACGCCGACCGTGAGCACCCCGACGACCACCCCCGATGCGACGGAGCGCCCTGACTCCCGCCGCGGCTTCCTGCGCCTGGCCGGCGTGGGCGCTGCCGGCAGCGCGGCGCTCTTCCTGACCGCCTGTGGCGACGACGACGACAGCTCGTCGGGCGCCGCGGCCGGGACGACGGCCTCGACCACCGAGAAGAGCTCCGGCGGCAGCGCCGAGGGCGACCTGAAGATCCTGAACTACGCGCTGACGCTCGAGTTCCTCGAGGCCGACTTCTACAAGAAGGCGATCGACGCGGACCTCTTCAAGGGCGCTGAGCTCGACCTCGTGAAGAAGTTCGGCGAGTCCGAGCAGGCGCACGTCGACGTGCTGACCGACACGATCAAGAAGCTCGGCGGCACCCCGGTCACCGCGCCGGAGACGACCTTCCCGCTCGAGGACCGCAAGTCGGTGCTCGAGCTCGCCGCGACCGTCGAGAACCTCGGCGCCGCCGCGTACCTCGGGAAGGCCGGCGAGATCATGAACCCGGACATCCTCGCCGCTGCGCTCTCGATCCACTCGGTCGAGGCCCGCCACGCCGGCGCCCTGAACCACCTGCTCGGCAAGAAGCCGACGCCGGACGGCGCCTTCGCCAAGCCCGCCGACGAGGCCACCGTCCTCGAGGCCGTCAAGCCCTTCATCGTCTCCTGAGGCCCGTGATGCGCACCAACGAGCTCCCCACCGCGAACGCCGGCGCGATCGATGCGATCGAGGTCGTCGGCCACACCCGCCAGGCCTTCCTCCTGAAGGCGACGCTCGCCGCGGCGGCCACCGCCGGCGCCGCGATGCTCGGCCCGAACGTCTCGCGCGCGCTCGCCCAGAGCGACATGGGCGACGTCGAGATCCTGAACTACGCCCTGACGCTCGAGTACCTCGAGGCGGACTTCTACAAGCAGGGCCGCAAGCTCTCCCTGAACGACGAGACGATGGGCATCGCCCGCGTCTTCGGTCGCGAGGAGGCCGAGCACGTCGACGCCCTGAAGAAGACGATCCAGCAGCTCGGCGGGACGCCCGTCGAGGAGCCGACGTTCACGTTCCCGATCACGAACCAGGCGAGCTTCATCAAGCTCGCCATGACGCTCGAGGACACGGGCGTCAGCGCCTACAACGGCGCGGCGACCGGGATCAAGAGCAAGGAGGTCCTCGGGGCCGCCGGCTCGATCGTGCAAGTCGAGGCGCGCCACGCCGCGGTCATCCGGCTGCTGAACGACAAGCCGCCGGCGCCGCGGGACTTCGACGTCGCGTCCGAGAAGGACGCCGTCGTCAAGGCCATCACGCCCCTGATCGCGAAGGGCTGATCGCATGCCGAACATCGGCCCGATGGAGCTCCTCGTCGTCGCGGTGATCGCGCTGATCGTGCTGGGCCCGAAGAAGCTCCCCGATGCGGCGAGCTCGCTCGGGCGCGGTGTTCGGCAGTTCCGCGACGCCGTCTCGAGCTCGACGCCGTCGCTCGAGGTCCCCGACGAGGCGCCGGCCCGTCCGGCGCAGCGCGCCGCCACCGAGCAGGAGCAGCCCGCCCTCGCCGGCGCGGCCGCTTCCGCCGACCGGGCGTAGGGTATGGGCGACCCCATGCCGCCGATCGAGGAGCCCGGAGGCGGCGTCGAGGACGCCGCGCTCATGCAGCGCGTGGCGTCGATGGACGCCGACGCGTTCGAGCTCCTGTACGACCGGCACTCGGGGTCGGCCTACGCCCTGGCGTACCGGATCGTCGGCACGCGCCAGGCGGCGGACGACGTCTCGCAGGAGGCGTTCCTCGCCGTCTGGCGCTCCGCCGGCCACTACGACCCGCGCCTGGGCACCGTGCGTTCCTGGATCCTCACCGTCGTGCGCAACCGCGCCATCGACCACCTGCGTCGCGTCACCCGCACGAAGGAGCGGGAGACGTTCGACGAGGCCCTGGCCGAGCGCCATCCCGCGCCCGCCGGCGAGCAGACCGAGAACGCCGCCATCCAGCGAGCGACCGACGGGGAGACCCGCGGCCTGCTCGAAGAACTCTCCGACGACCAGCGCCGCGTGATCGAGCTCTCCTTCTACTCCGGCTACTCCCACAGCGAGATCGCCGGCATGCTCGAGCTGCCGCTCGGCACGGTGAAGGCGCGGATGAACCGCGGCCTCGCCCGCATGCGCAAGGCCGTCACCGCCGCCGGAGGTGCCTCGTGAGCTGCCGCCAGCCCGAGATGGCCGAGCTGCTCGGCGCCTACGTCCTCGGGGCCTGTCCCGAGCCCGAGCGCGCGCTCGTCGCGCAGCACCTCGTCGACTGCGCCGCGTGCCGCGAGCAGGTGCGCTCGCTCCAGCCGGTGACGGCGGCCCTGCTCGAGGAGCCGGCGGCCCCGCCGCCGAGCCCCGAAGTCAAGCGCGCGGTCATGGCCCGGGTGCGGGAGGAGGCGTCCCTCTTCGCCGCGGCCGGCCCCGGCGGCGTGCCGCAGCAGCCGCGACCGGCGGACCTCGCTGCGCTGGGCGACCTCACCGCCATGCCGGGAGCGGTACCCCCGGCGGACGGTGCCGAAACCGCCGAAGCGCCCCCGTCCGGGAGCCGCCGCGCGGCGTTCCTCGCCGCGCTGCGCTCGCCGACGCGGGTCGGCGCGCTGGCCGCCGTGCTCGTCGCCCTCGTCGTGGCCGGCGTGACCATCGGCGGCGCCGGCGACGTCGGCGAGGACGCCCGCGGGACGACCGTCGCGCAGGCCGAGATCACCCGCACGATCGCGCCGCGGGGCAGCGGGCACGTCGCCGTCCACGCGGGCCGCGCGCACGTCGAGGTCGCCGGCCTGCCGGCCGCGCCGCGCGGCCACGAGTACCAGGTGTGGGTCGTCAGCGGCGAGCGCGCCCCGCGACCGACGTCGGCGCTCTTCTCGGTCGACGGGCGGGGCCGCGCGAGCGTCGACCTGCCCGGCACGGTGAACGACTACGACCAGGTGATGATCACCGACGAGCCGCACGGCGGATCGCGGGTGCCCACCGGTCGCGTCGTCTTCCGCGCCGAGGTCTGAGCCTCGATCGGCGACCGCCGGTCAGGGGCAGCGGTGGTCCCCCCTCGCGCCGCCGACCGCTGCGTCGCCAGGCCGACCGTCGACGCGTCCTCGGACGCGCGCGTCCCGGAGCGACCGGCCCGGGACGCGCGCGCGGGACCGGTCGGCCCTCGCGTCCAGGCTCAGACCCGCCCGGTGTCGCGCCGGTAGGCGCGCGCGGCGAGCAGGCCGAGGACGATCGTCCAGGCGCCGAGGACGATCCAGCCGTGCGCCGGCCAGCCGTCCCCGCCGAGCCCGATGTGCCCCGCCTGGACGAGCCAGTACGAGGGCAGCTGCTCGCCGACGTCGCGCAGGACGCCGTCGTCGAGCGGGAACCAGAACCCCGAGACGAACGCCAGCAGGCCCACGCCACCGCCCATCACCGGGCCGAGCGAGTCGGTCGAGACGAGATGGCCGAGCAGGATGCCGAGCGCGGCGAACGGCACGATCCCGAGCAGGAGCATGAGGCTCATCGCGATCCACCGGCCGGCCTGCAGGTGCACGCCGAGCGCCGCACCGGCGACGTACATCACGACCATCGCCAACAGCGCCATCGCGTAGCCCGTGGCGACCTTCGTCAGCAGGTAGGCCCGCGCGCTCAGCGGGGTGATCCGCAGCTGTCGGTTCCAGCCGATCGCGCGCTCGCTCGCGATCCGCCCGCCGGTCGACAGCATCGCCATCATCGTGCCCCAGGCGACCATCGAGACCATGAAGTAGAGCGGCGCGGAGAGGCCGCTGCCGCTCAGGTCGTCCTCGCCCTGGTTGCTGCCCGCGATGAGCAGGTACATCACGAGCGGGAAGCCGAGGGCGAAGAAGACGAACCGGCGGTTGCGCAGGACCCGCAGCAGCTCGAAGCGGGCGTAGGCGACGGTGGTCATCGGACGGCCTCCTGGTCGGCGCCCGCGGCGGGCGGGTCGTGGTCGGCGGTGAGCTCGAGGAACGCCTGCTCGAGGCCGGCGGCCGCGATCTCGACCCCATGGGCGTCGGGGTGGGCCTGCAGCAGCGCGCGGATCGCGGCGTCGGAGTCGCTGCAGGAGAGCACGACGGCCTGTCCACGGCGGTCGGCGACCTCGACGCCGGGCAGCCGCCGGAGCGCGTCGAGGTCGACGTGGTCGAGGGAGGCGCGGATCGTGCGCCGCCCGACGAGCGCCTTCACCTCGTTCGGGCTGCCGTCGCCGACGACCCGGCCGCGCGCCATGAGCACGACGCGGTCGGCGAAGGCGTCGGCCTCCTCGAGGTAGTGCGTGGCGAAGACGACGGTCTTGCCGTGCGCGGCGAACCCGCGCATCGTCTCCCAGAACGCGTGCCGTCCCTCGACGTCCATCGCGACGGTCGGCTCGTCGAGCACGAGGAGCTCCGGGTCGCCGACGAGCGCCAGGGCGAACCGCACGCGCTGGACCTGGCCGCCGGAGAGCTTCGTCGTCCACCGGCTCGCGATCGGCTCCAGGCCGGCGAGCGCGAGGACCTCGTCGACGTCCCTCGGCCGCGGGTACAGCGCGGCGGTCAGCGCGACGAGCTCGCGGACGCGGACCTCGTGCAGCAGCCCGCCGGTCTGGAGCATCGCGCTGACGAGGCCGGCCTCGACGGCCGCGCCCGGCGTCCGCCCGAGCACCTCGACCGCGCCGCGCTCCGGACGGGTGAGCCCGAGCAGCATCTCGATCGTCGTCGACTTGCCGGCGCCGTTGGGGCCGAGCAGGGCGACCGTCTGGCCGCGCTCGATCGTCAGGTCGACGCCGCGCACGGCGTGGACCGGCCCGGTCGGGCCCGGGAAGGACCGGGCGAGATCGCGCAAGACGACCCCGGCGCCGGCGGGAGGGTCCGCGGACGGCGGCGCCGGTCGGGACAGCATGGGGGAGGACATGCCCGCAACCTAGGACGGGGCGCGCCCGCCGCCCAGTGGGAGCCGTCGTGACCTGCCCGTGACGGATGTCACGGGCAGGTCGGCCGGCTCAGGCCGCGGCGGGCGGGGCGACCTCGCGCGGCGCGAGGTCCATCGCCTCGGCGACGAGCTCGTAGGAGCGGCGCCGGTCCTCCCCGTCGTGGACCATCGTCGTGATCACGAGCTCGTTCGCGTTCGTCCGGGCGAGGAGCTCCTCGATCCCGCGGCGCACGGTGTCGGGACCGCCGACGATCTGCGACGCGCGCCGCTGCTCGAGGAACGCCCGCTCCGCGGCGCTGTAGGGATGCGACGCCGCCTCCTCGGGCGTCGGCAGCCGGCCCGGGCGGCCCTGGCGCAGCCGCAGGAACTGGAGGTTCGCGGGAGCGGCGAGGTACTCGGCGCGCGCGTCGTCCTCGGCGGCGACGACGTTCACGCCGAGCGACACGCGCGGGGCCGCGAGCGTCTCCGAGGCCTGGAAGCTCGAGCGGTAGAGCCGCACCGCCGGCTCGGTGTTCTCCGCCATGAAGTGGTGGGCGAAGGAGAACGGCAGGCCGAGCTGCCCGGCGAGCTGGGCGCTGAAGCCGCTCGAGCCGAGCAGCCAGATCTGCGGCTCGTGCGCGGGCTGGGGCACGGCGCGCACGCCGCGGTAGGGATGGCCGTCCGGCAGGGACCCCTGGAGGAACCCGCGCAGCTCGGTGAGCTGGTCGGGGAAGTCGTCCTCGAGCCCGAACGGGTCGCTCGTCCGGCGCAGCGCGGCGGCGGTCGGGCCGTCCGTGCCCGGCGCGCGCCCGAGGCCGAGGTCGATCCGGCCGGGGTGCAGCGTCTCGAGCATCCCGAACTGCTCGGCGACGATCAGCGAGCTGTGGTTCGGCAGCATCACGCCGCCGGAGCCGACGCGGATCCGGTCGGTGCGCGCCGCGATGTGGGCGATCAGCACCGGCGGCGCGCTGCTGGCGATCCCCGGCATGTTGTGGTGCTCGGCGTACCAGACCCGGGTGTAGCCGAGGCGCTCGGCCAGCTGCGCCAGGAGCACGCTCTCCTGGAGCGCCTGGGCCGCCGTGGCGCCGTGGACCACCGGGGCGAGGTCGAGGACGGAGAGGGCGACGTCGCTCACCCTCCCGATGGTGCCAGGCCCCGTCGCGCGGCCCGTGGGGACGGGCGATCGCGGCAGCCCGACGCCTCGTGTCGTCCCGCGGCGGGAAGCGGGACCCGCGGGTCAGGCGACGGGTCGCGGCTCGACGCTCGACGCCGCGAACCGGTCGAAGAGCGCGTCGGCGTCCCGCCCGAGCGCCTGGTCCGCCGCGGCGGCGCGAGCCGCCAGCGCCGCGCCGTCGATCCGGGTCGACGCGAGCTGCCGGCCGCCGTCGGCGTCGACCCAGCCGGCGAGGATCTCCGCGTCCGCCTCGGGGTGGAACTGGACGCCGAGCGCGTGCCCGACGGAGAACGCCTGCGGTCCGACCTCGTTGCGGGCCAGCTCGTAGGCCAGCGGGGGCAGCGTGACGACGTCCTCGTGCCACGTGACCCAGGGGCCGGTCGGGACGAGGCGCGCGTCGGCGCTTTCGACCCGGACGAGCCCGATCTCGGGCTCGGCGAGGCGGTGGACGGACCCCCCGTGCGCGAGCGCCAGCGCCTGGGCGCCGAAGCAGATCCCGAGGACGGGCATCCCGATCCGCTCCGCGTCGCGCAGCCAGTCCACGAGCCGCAGCGCCCAGCCGGACGGGCGCCCGGCGAGCGAGGCGTCCGAGCCGAGCGCGATCGCGAGGTCGTGACTCCCGGGACGGGGCAGCGGTCGGTCGGCCGTGACGTCCTGGACGTCGAGTGCGATGCCACGGCGCGCCGCCCACGTCGCGAGGCGCCCCGGCGGGGCGTCGGACTGGGCCTGGAGGACGAGCGCGACGCTCATCGGCGGGGACACGGAGCGCCGAACACGAATCACTTGTATCCGGATCGGCATTCTGGATCAAGCGGGAGATCCCGGCGGGCGGCCCGCCGGGCCGCTCACCAGCGGTATGCGAGGGGCGCGAGCAGCGCGCCGATCAGGGGCAGCGCCTTGTCGATCGAGGCCCGGCCCCACTCCAGCGACTGCTCCAGCGCCCGGTCCGAGGGGACGAGGTTGATCGGGGAGAGCGTGGGGGAGAACCGCACGAGGACGTCGGTGAAGAGCATCTGACGGCGCATCTGCACGCCGATCCCCTGCGTCACGGGCTGCAGCCAGAGGTGGCGCGGGTCCCAGCGCGGGTGGAAGCAGTCGAAGGCCAGCACGATCGCGTTGCGGGTGCCCAGGCGCCCGGCCTGGACCCGCCGCCAGGCGAGCTCGGAGGGGACGTTCGCCACGACGCCCCCGTCGACGAGCGCCGCGAGGTCGCGCTCGGCCATCAGCCGCTCGAGCGCGCCGGCGCCCGGGTGGTCGTCGCCCGGCGTCAGGTCGTAGTGCAGGACGCCGGGGATCGCCGCCGAGAACCCCGCGGCGTCGAGGGCCCGGACCCGGCGCGTGTCGGGATCCGCGCCGAGGACGACCGGCTCGACGACGCGGGCGTCGAAGAACGCCGCGACCTGCCACATCCTCTGGGCCAGCGCGGGAGCCAGCCGCAGCGGCGACGTGCGGCCCTGGGGCAGCGCGCCGTCCGGCGTTTCGGTGACGTCGGCGCGGTAGGCCGCGGGCAGCTTCTGGAACGGCCGCCGGCGCACCCCGGCGACGACCGCCTCGTAGGCGATCTCCAGGTCGTCGATCGTCGTGGAGCGCCCGTCGGGCTCGGTGAAGAAGCGGTCGAACGACGAGCGCAGGCGCAGCGGTCGCAGTCCCGGCATGCCGAAGCGGCGGCGCGTCGCGCCGGCGCCGAACAGGTCGCGGCGGTCGGCGGTCCGGGCGAGGTCCAGCAGCGCGGGCCAGTCCGCCCGCAGGTGGCGCGCGCGGAAGACGCCGAGGAGCGCGCCGATCGAGGCCCCGATGACGTACTTCGCGGTGAGGTCGCGCTCGTCGAGCCGCTGCTGGGCGCCGAGGTACACGAATCCGGCGCCCCCGCCGCCGCCGGCGGCGTTCACGAGCACGCGCGTGCCGGCCTCGGCATCGAGCTCCTCGGGCGAGCAGACCCCGGAGTGGCGGTCGATGAGGCGCCGCCGCTCGGCCACGGCGTGCGGCCAGAGCCGGCTGACGGCCATGCCGGCGGCGCGCAGCGTCGCGTCCTGGTCGCCGAGGGCGTCACGGACCTCGGCGAGCCCGTCGATCACGCGCCGGCGGAACGGGGCCACCTCGTCGCCGACGTCGAGGTCCGCGCGGACGCCGCAGCGCCCGGTGAGCGCCGCGCCCGGCTCGAAGGTCGTCAGGCGCGCGAGGCCGAGGAGGTAGCGCAGGCGATCGACGTCGTCGCGGTGCAGGCCGTGACCGGCGTCGAGCTGCGTCTGCAGCAGGGCCACCTCGATCCGGGTCAGGTCGCGCAGGGCGCGGGTCCGCCGCTCCTCGGGCAGGACGGCGGGCGTCGGCGGCGGCGCCTGGACGATCTCCGCCCGCGGCTCCTCGATCACCGGGTCGGGCGCGAGCTCCCGGTTGGGCTCCTCGGCCCAGGTGGCGGACGCGCCCGGCTCGACCGGCTCGGGGGCGAAGGGCTCGTCGACGGTGACCGACATCACCGGAGTCTACGGCGGGGCCCCGGCGATCCCTCGCGGCCCGCGCGCCCGGCTCGACGGATCGCCGACGCCGAACGTCCACCCGCCGGCGCCGCGCGGGCGGAGCGCCGACGGCGCCGATCGCCCGTGCCCACGGGGCGCGGCTCGCGGCGCGGCATGATCGGGGCATGGCGGTCCCGAGCATCCCCCTCAACGACGGCACCTCGATCCCCCAGGTCGGGTTCGGCGTCTTCCAGGTCCCGGCGGACGAGACCGAGCGCGCCGTGACGGCGGCGCTCGAGGCCGGCTACCGGCACATCGACACCGCCGCGATCTACGGCAACGAGGAGGGCGTGGGGCGCGCGATCGCGGCGTCCGGGATCGCCCGTGGCGACCTCTACGTCACGACGAAGCTCTGGAACGCGGACCAGGGCGCCGACCGGGCCCCGGACGCGCTGCGCCGCAGTCTCGAGCGCCTCGGCCTCGACCACGTCGACCTCTACCTCATCCACTGGCCGGTCCCGTCCGCGGACCGCTACGTCGAGACCTGGGGCGCGCTGCAGGGGCTGCGCGAGCAGGGCCTGACCCGGAGCGTCGGGGTCTCGAACTTCACGCCGGAGCACCTCGAGCGCGCGATCGCCGAGACCGGCGCCGTCCCCGTCGTGAACCAGATCGAGGTCCACCCGCGGCTCGCGCAGGAGGAGCTGCGCGCCGAGCACGCCCGCCGCGGGATCGCGACCGAGGCCTACAGCCCGCTCGCCCAGGCCGAGGTGCTCGAGGACCCGACCCTCGGCGCGATCGCCGACGCGCACGGCGTCACGCCGGCGCAGGTCGTCCTGCGCTGGCACGTCCAGCTGGGCAACGTCGTGATCCCGAAGTCGGTGACGCCGGAGCGGATCGCCGCGAACCTCGACCTCTTCGGCTTCGCGCTGAGCGACGACGAGGTCGCGCGGATCACGGGTCTCTCGACGGGCGAGCGCGTCGGCGGGGATCCCGAGACGTTCGCGATCGGCGCGCGCGAGGACTGAGCGCGGGCCGGTCCGGCCGGGGCGCCCGGGCGCGGCGGTCCGGATTGCGGGAGGACGGTCGGGGCGGGAGTACGATGTCCGCGTGTCAGCCGGCGATCCCCCACGGCGGGCGCTGGTCGGCCGCGGAGCCGAGCTGCGCCGCCTGCGCGCGCTGCTCGGCGGGCTGCGCGAGGGGCGCGGCGGCGCGCAGCGGGTCCTCGGTGCCCCCGGGGTCGGCAAGACCGCGCTGCTCGACGCCCTGGCGACCGAGGCGACCGGCCTCACGGTCCTGCGCGCGACCGGCGTCGAGCACGAGGCGGAGCTGCCGCACGCGGCGCTCGACGAGCTGCTGCACCCGCTCGGGACGGACGCCGCCGCCCTCGACGCGAGCGATCCCGTCGCGCTGCTGCGGGTGCTCGGCACCACGCTCGCCGCCGCGGCGCCGGTGCTCGTGCTCGTCGACGACCTCCAGTGGCTCGACGACGGCTCGCGGCTGGCCGTCGGCTACCTCGCCCGGCGCGCACCGCGCCTGGGGATCGGGGTCGTCGCGGTCTGGTCGCAGCGGGGCGAGGAACCGGATCCGTGGCCGGGCGTGGCGGACTGGGAGCTCGCCGAGCTCGCCCGCCGGGACGCCGTGGGCCTCGCCCGGGCCGGGGGCGTCGTGCCGCTCGTGGCCGAGGCGCTCGTCGACGCGCTGGGCGGCAACCCGCTCGCGCTCGTCGAGGCGCCCGCGTCGCTGACCGCCGCCCAGCGGGCCGGCCGCGCGCTGCTGCCCGAGCCGCTGCCGGTCGGCGAGCGCCTGCGCCGGGCCTACGGCGCGCGGCTGGCCCAGCTCGCGCCCGCGACCCGCGATGCCCTGCTGCGGGCCGCCTGCGGAGCGGCGGCCGGCGAGACGGCGCCCGCGCTCGAGGAGGCCCAGGACGCGGGCCTCGTCCGGCTCGGCGACGGGGTCGCGTTCTCCCACCCGTTCGTGCGCTCGGCGGTCTACCACGCGGCCACGCCGGCGCAGCGCCGCGCCGCGCACCGTGCGATCGCCGACCACGTGCCGGAGCCGGAGCGCTCGTGGCAGCTGGCGCTCGCCGCCCCCGGACCGGACGAGGTCCTCGCCGGGCAGCTCGAGCGGCTCGCGGGCCAGGCGCTGGCGGGTGGCGCTCCGGGCAGCGCGGGGCGGATCCTCGAGCGCGCGGCACGGCTCAGCCCCGCGCCGGCCGACGGGGAGCGGCGCCTGCTGGGCGCAGCGGTCCACCTGACGGTCGCCGGTCGCCCGGCGCGCGCCCGTGCGCTGCTGGAGGAGCTCCTGCCGCGCGTTCGGGACCCGCGGGCGCGCGCGGACGTCCAGCTGCTGCGCGGCGTCGCGATGGCGCAGGCCGGCGCCCCGCGCGAGGCGCTGACGCTCATGGAGGCGGAGGCCGCCCGGATCGAGCCCGAGGATCCCGCTCGCGCCTCGGCGCTGCTCGTCCAGGCGTGCGTCGCCCTGCTGGACCAGGGGCCGGTCGACCGGCTCGGCGCGCTCGCCGAGCGCGCGCGGGACCTCGCTCCGGCGGGCGCCGCCGTCATCCCGACGGCCGTGCTGGCCGAGATGCAGGTCGTGCTGGGCCGGACGGACGAGGCCCGGCGGCTGCTCGCCCTCGTCGAGCCGGCGGTGCGCGACTGGGACCCGACGCTGCCGGGCCACGAGATCGTGACCCTCGTGGGCCTCGCGCGGCTCTGGCTCGGCGACCACGACGACGCCGAGGCGCTGCTCGTGCCGCTCGTCGACGCCAACCGGGCGATCGGCGCGGTCTCGACGCTCGCGCTGCCGCTGACGATCCTCGCGTCCCTGCACATCCGTCGCGGCGCGTTCGCCGCGGCCGCGGCGACCGCCGAGGAGGCGCTCGACATCGCCGAGGCGGGACTCGGGGGCTTCACCCTCGTGCTCGCGGCGGCTGCGGTGGCGATGGTCGCCGCTCACCGCGGGGACGAGGCGACCTGCCGCGCGGCCGCCGCCCGGGCGATCGAGGTCGGCGGGCCGCTGGACTCCGTGTCCGCGGTCGCCTGCGCCTGGCAGGCGCTCGGGATGCTCGAGCTCTCGCGCGGCGACGTCGTGGCCGCCGAGCCCGCGCTGCGGCGGGCGCTGGCGCTCAGCCGCGCGCACGGCGGCCGCAACCCGGCGCTGCTCTTCACGCAGCCCGACCTGCTCGAGGCGCTGCTGCGCCAGGGACGGACGGTGGAGCCGGCCGAGCTGCTCGCCGAGCTCGCCGAGGGCGCCGAGCGGACGGGCGGGCCCTGGGCGCGGGCCGTCACGGCGCGCTATCGGGCACTGCTGGAGCCCGACGCCGACGTCGACGCGCTGCTCGCGGGCGCGCTGGCCGCGCACGCCGCGCAGCCGATGCCCTTCGAGGAGGCGCGCACGCGGCTCGTCGTCGGCGAGCGACTGCGGCGCGAGCGTCGCCGGGTCGACGCGCGCGAGCAGCTGGAGGCGGCACGGGCGGCGTTCGAGGCGATGGGCTGCGCGCTCTGGGAGCGGCGCGCCGCGACGGAGCTCGCGGCCACGACCGCGACCACCGCGATCGAGCCGGGCGACGGCGCGGAGCCCATGACCGCCCGCGAGCGCGACGTCTGCGCGCTCGTGGCCGCCGGGCGGACGAACCGCGAGGTCGCCGCGGAGCTCTTCCTCTCGCCCCGGACGGTCGAGCACCACCTCCGCCTCGCCTACCGCAAGCTCGGCGTCCGCTCGCGCACCGAGCTCGCGCTGCGGTGGTCCGACGAGCGCTCCGGGGAGCTGCCCGTCGGCTGAGCGGGGGCTATCGTGGGCGACCCGTCCCCCTGGATCCCGAGGCCCCCATGAGCAAGCCCCACGTCCTGGTGACCGGCGCGACCGGCAGCCAGGGCGGCCACGTCGCCCGCGCCCTGCTCGCCGCCGGGCACGCCGTCTCCGCGCTCGTGCGCCGGCCCGAGAGCGACGCCGCCGCGGCCCTCGCGCGCGAGGGCGCGACGCTCGTGGTCGGCGATCTCACGGACGTCCCGTCGCTCGTGGCGGCGCTCGAGCCGGTCGACGCGGCCTACGCGGTCACGACCCCGTTCGGCGACGGCGTCGACGCCGAGCTCGCGCAGGGACGGGCGATCCTCGCGGCCGCCCGGGAGGCCGGCCTCGGCTGGCTGCTCCTCGCCTCGGTGGCCTCGGCCGGACGCGCGGACGTCCCGCACTTCGCGAGCAAGGCGGCGATCGAGGACGAGCTGCGCGCGACGGAGCTCGACTGGACGGTCGTCGCGCCGAGCTACTTCTACGAGAACGTCGCCGGCGGCGCGCGCGACGGTCGGCTGCCGGTCCCGCTGCCCGGCGACGTGCCGCTGCATCAGCTCGCGCTCGCCGACCTCGGCGCCGCGGTGGCCGCGATCCTCGCCCGGCGCGAGGAGCACCTCGGCGCGCGGATCGAGCTCGCCGGCGACGCGCCGACGCCCCGGGAGATGGCCGCCGCCCTCGGCGCCGTCCACGTGGAGACCCCGCTGGAGGAGGTCGAGGCGCGCTCGCACGATCTCGCGGCGATGTACCGCTTCCTCCGCGATCCCGGCTACGGGATCGACGTCGCGGCGGTGCGGGAGCGGTATCCCGAGGTCGGCTGGCGCTCGTTCGCCGACTGGGCCGCCGCCCGAGCGTAGGCCGACGCGGCGTCGCGCGACGCCCCGGTCGTCCTGGGCGTCGGCTCGTGCGCGGCGGGGCCCGCCGTGCGACGTCAGGCCGGCGCGCGGTGCGGCAGCAGGCCGACGGCGCGCGCACGGCGGGCGACGAGCGTCGCCACCTCGCGTCGGGTCGCCTCCGCCACGAGGGGGCCCCACGCGTCGGCGACCGCGTCGGCCTCCTCGGCCAGGCGCCCCGCCACCGCGGGGCCGTCCGGGTGGTCGACGAGCGCCCGGACGCCGAGGGCGACGTGCCAGCGCTCGTCGCGCTCGATCCGCGTGAACGTCTCGTGCAGTCCCGCCAGCCCGGCGGCCCTGGCGCGCGCCAGCAGCTCGCGCTGCCCGGCGAGGAAGATCACGCCCTCCAGCAGGCCGTGGTAGAGCCCGACCGCCTCGCCGAGCTCGTGCGCCGCGCGCGCGACGGTCGCCGGCAGGCGCTCGCGGAAGAGCGCGACGATCGCCGCCGGCGCGTGCGCCGCGGCGTTCTCGTCGGGACCGCCCTCGGCGGCGCGCAGCGCGCGCCAGGCGCGACGCACGGCGGCCGCGTGGCGCTCCTCCTCGCGCTCCTGCGCGGCGAGGCAGGCGCGCAGCCCCGGATCGGTCGCGGCGCGCCCGATCGCGGCGAGGTGGTCGGCGACGGCCTCCTCGCCCACGACGAAGGCCGCGACGAGGGCGCGCAGCCGCGCGGCGTCGTCGACCGGCAGCGCCGTCCAGCGCGCGGCGTCCGCGTCGAGGGCGATCCCCGCCGGGTCCCAGGCGTTGCGGGCGGAGATCGCCAGCAGGGCGTCGTAGGTCGGGGCCCGCACCGATCCAGCGTAGACCGGGTCGCCCGGTCGCGGGCGTCCACCGGCGTGTGGGAGAGTGCCGCGATGCGCTCGACGGGGTCCCTGGTGGCAACGGTCGCGGTCGGGGCGGCCGCCCTCGGCGGCGCGGCGCTCGGGCCGGGCGCGGGAGCGCCGCTCACCGGGCCGGAGCGGGCCGGCGCGGCGCAGGGTCGGACGGTGTGGCTCTGCCGTCCGGGCCTGCCCGGCGATCCGTGCAGCGGCGACCTCACGACGACGGTCCAGGCCCGCGGCCAGGCGGACCGCGTCGTGCCCGAGCCCGTGCCCGCGACGCCGCCGGTCGACTGCTTCTACGTCTACCCGACGGTGAGCAACCAGCTCGGCCCGAGCGCCTCGCGCACCGTCGAGCCGGAGCTCGAGAGCATCGCCCGCTTCCAGGCCCAGCGGTTCTCGCAGCAGTGCCGGGTCTTCGCCCCGGTCTACCGGCAGCGGACGCTCGTGGCGCTCGTCTCCGCCAACGGCGACGCCGCCGTGCGGCGGACCGCCTACGCCGACGTCGCGCAGGCGTTCGACGAGTACCTGCGCGACGACAACCGCGGGCGGGGCATCGTCCTCGTCGGGCACTCGCAGGGCGCCGGCATCCTGCGGCGGCTCCTGCGCGAGCGGTTCGACGGCGCGGCGAGCGCCCCGCTGCGCGCGCGGCTCGTGTCGGCGCTGCTCCTCGGCGGCAACGTCACCGTCGCCGCGGGACGCGACCGCGGCGGCGACCTCATCGACGTGCCGCTCTGCACGCGGGAGGCGCAGGCCGGGTGCGTCATCGCGTACTCGGCGTTCGCCGCGTCGCCGCCGGCGACCTCGCGCTTCGGACGCGTCACGCCGGGGGTCGACCCGCAGACCGAGGAACGGCTCCCCCCGACGGGCCGCGAGGTCGCGTGCGTCAATCCGGCGTCGATCGCCGCCAACGCCCCGACCGAGCTGACCTCGTACGTGCCGTCCCGCGCGTTCGCGCCGGGCGGGATCGCGGCCGGCGTGCTGGTGACCTACGGCGGCCTGCCGCCGCGTGCCGACACGCCGTGGGTCCGGCCGGCCGACCGGTACCGGGCCCGGTGCGTCCGCGAGGGCGGCGCACGCGTGCTGCGGCTGTCCGGCATCGACGGCGCCCGACCGCTGCAGCCGTTCCCCGGGCCGGGCTGGGGCGTGCACCTCGTTGACGTGAACGTCGCGCTGGGCGACCTGCAGCGGGCGGTCGCCGCCCAGACCGCGACCTGGCGCGCGGAGCGCGAGGCGGCGGCCCGTCCGCCGGCCTCGACGACCCGGCTGGGGCCGTTCGTGACGTACACCGGCCGCGAGCGGCGCGTCGCCCGTCGCGCCTGCCGGGCCGGTGCGGTGACCGTCCGCGTGGCCGGCCCCGACGTCACCGGCATGCTCGTGCGGGTCGGCGGCCGGGCCGTCGGCTCCGACGTCGTTGCGCCCTACCGCGTGCGCTTCGCCGCGCGCCGCCTCGCGCGCGGCCGGCTCACCCGCGTCCGCGTCGAGGTCGAGCGCACCGGCGGCCTGCGCAGCGTGCGCACGAAGCGCATGCGGCGCTGCTGAGCGCGCCCGGAACCGGCGAGGGGAGGAGGGGCGCGGGCCGTGGCAACGCGACCGCGACAGGACGGCGAGCGTCGGCGCGCCGGGACCGTCCAGGATCGAGCGCGGCTGCGCCAGGACCCATGCATGCACCGTACGCGCGGAGCAGGATCGCGGCATGCGTCGTCCATTCGCCCTCGGAGCGGTCCTGCTGCCGCTCGTCCTGCCCGCCGCGACCCAGGCCGCCACGCGCTACGTGGCGCCCACGGGCAGCGGCGGAGCGTGCTCGAGCGCGGCGCCGTGCGCGGTGACGACGGGCATCAACAGCGCCTCGTCGGGCGACGAGGTCGTCGTCGCGCCCGGCGACTACGGCAGCGAGGCGACGCCCCTGACCGACGTGCTCTCGCCCTCCTCGACGAACCTCGACGTCCACGGCGTCGCGGGCCAGCCGCGCCCGCGGATCTTCACGACCGCCGACTACGGGTTCTCGATCGGAGGCAGCGCCGCCGGGTCGCGCATCTCGCACCTCGAGGTCGACGCGGTGCGGCCGGCGTCGAACCCGTCCGGTCAGGTCGGGTTCGCGATCGTCGCCGCCACCGCGGGCTCACCGGCCCCGATCGTCGTCGACGACGTCGTCGTCCGGCGGATCGGCGGCAGCGGGTACGCCTGCCTCGTCGGCGGCGTCGGGGGCAACGTCGTGCGCAGCTCGACCTGCTGGAGCGAGGCGGTGAACGCCCCGGCGTTGGCGGCGATCAGCGGCCTGTGGGGGCCGACGAACGCCGTGATCCGCAACAGCACGATCTGGGCGGTCGGCGGGAACGGTCTCGAGGCGCAGTCGGTCGCCACCCGCCCGATCAGCCTGCAGCTCGTGAACTCGATCGTCCACGGAGCGGGGTACGACATCTACGTCGCGAAGAGCGGCGACCCGGCCTCCGTCTCGGCCACCCGCTCGGCCTACGATCCGGCGAAGGTCGTGGTCGCCGGCGGCGCGACCGGGCCGGTGGCGGCGAGCAACCTCGCGACGCCGCCGCAGCTCGTGGCGCCCGCGTCGGGCGATCTCCGCCAGCTCGCCACCTCGCCGACGATCGACGCCGGACTCGACGACGCCGCGAACGGCCTGACGGCGCTCGGCGGGGCCACCCTCCGCACGCTCGGCGCGCGGACCGACATCGGCGCCGACGAGTGGCAGCCCGCCCCGCAGGCGACGACGGCGGCGGCCACCGGGGTGACGAGCACCGGCGCGACCCTCGCCGGCGTCGCGGGCACCGGCCGCAACGCCGGGACGGCGCGCTTCGAGTACGGCACGACGACGAGCTACGGCGCGAGCACGCCGGACGCCGCGATCACCGCCGGGAGCGACGATCCGCTGCCGCAGACGGCGGCGATCTCCGGGCTCTCGCCCGCGACGACCTACCACTACCGGCTCGTCGTCACGACGCCCGCCGGGACGGCGCAGAGCACCGACGGGACGTTCACCACGGCGGCGGCGACCGGCCCCGGTGGGGGCGGCGGCACGGGCGGCGGCACCGGAGGCGGTGGCGGTGGCGGCGACACGCCGCCGGTCGCGCCGCGCCTCTCGGCCGTGCGCGCCCCGGCCACGGTCCGGGTGGGTGCGCGCGCCACGGTGCGGCTGCGCCTGAACCGTGCCGCCCGGGTCACCGTGCGACTGGTCCGCCGGAGCACCGGCGTGCGCCGGAACGGGCGGTGCGTGGCGCCGAAGCCCGGGCGACGTGGGGCGCGCTGCACGCGGACGACGACCGTCCGGACCCTCTCGCGCTCGCTGCCCGCCGGTGCGTCGTCGGTGGCGCTCTCGCGGACGTTCCTCGGCACCCGCGCCGGGCGCTACCGGCTCGTCGTCGGGGCGACGGCCGACGGCCTCGTCGCCCCGACCGCGACCCGCTCGCTGCGGCTCCTGCCCCGGCGTCGCTGAGGGCGATCCACGCCGCGTCGTCGCCGGCGGGCCGGGTGCTCCGGCCGGCCGGCGATCAGCGCGGGCGGACCATGAACCGCATTCCGCCCCGCGGGCCGAGCGTCGGGGTGAAGCTCATCCGCAGCGGGTCGGCGGGATCGGGCTCCAGGAGCAGGCGGGGGAGGACCGTCGCGGCGATCGCCCGCAGCTCGTACTGGGCGAAGCGCTTGCCGAGGCAGATCCGCGAGCCACCGCCGAACGGGACGTAGGCGCCCTTCGGCAGGCGGTCGACCTCGCCCCCGGGCAGGAAGCGATCGGGCCGGAAGGCGAGCGGGTCGGGATAGAGCGCGTCGAGGTGGTGGGTGACCCAGCTGGAGTAGTGCACGCCGACGCCCGCCGGGATCGGCACCCCGCAGAGCTCGACGTCGCGGACGGTGCGCCGCGGCCCGAGCCAGGCGATCGGGTAGCGACGCAGCGTCTCGCTCAGCGTGCGCTCGAGCACGGGCAGCGCGGTGCCGTCGAGCTGGGCCGCCGTCGGGCCGCCGTCGACGTGCTCGTCGAGCTCGGCCAGCAGCGCCTCGCGCGCCGCCGGGTTGCGGCCGAGCTCGTAGGCGAGGAACGTGAACGTCGCGGTCGTCGTGTCGTGCCCGGCGAAGAGCAGCGACGTCAGGTGGTCGCGGACGACCGACGCCGGCAGCGGCGCGCCGTGCTCGTCGGTCGCGCCGACGAGCATCCCGAGCACGCCCGGACCGGGATCGTCGGCGGCGCGACGACGCTCGATCTCGGCACCGAGCATCCGGTCCAGGATCGCCCGGGCGTCCTGCATGTCCGCGAACGGCGTGCGCGGACCGCGCAGCATCTGGGCCGGGATCGAGTGCCCGTGGTAGCGCAGCGCCCGCTCGAACTCGTGGGCCATCCGCCGCTCGCCGGCCTCGTCCCCGCGGATCCCGGCCAGGACGCGCAGCGCGATCCGCATCGCGAGCTCGCGGATCCAGCCGTTGAGGTCGATCCGCGATCCGGCCTGCGCGGCGAGCGCGTCGGCCCCGGCGCGCGCCTCGGCGACGATCCCGTTCGCGACGCCCTCGACGGCATCGGCGTGGAAGCCCGGCAGGAGCATCCGCCGCGTCTGGTGGTGGTAGGGCCCGTCGATCGCGAAGAAGCTGTCGCCGAGCAGGTGCCAGAGGTCGGCGAAGCGCCCGTGGCGCCACGAGAACGCGTCGGCCTCGCGGACGAGGATCTGGTGGTTGGCCTCCGCGCCGATCCCCCAGACGACGGCCTGGTGCCCGTGACGGATGGTGAAGACCGGCCCGAAGCGGCGCTCGTGCTCGAGCAGCAGCCGCAGCGGGTCGCTCGTCGTGAGCCACGTGTTGCGCAGGCTCGGGCGGTGCGAGCCGGCCGGCAACGGGATCCGCTGGCGCGCGGCGCGTTCGTCGCGCAGGTCCCGGGCGACGTCGACGTGCAGCCGCCGGTCGACGGGCGCGGGCGGCGGCGCGCTCGGGGCGACGCGGGCCTTCGGGCTGGGCGGCGAGGTGCGGGTCATGCGCGGAGGACTCTTAGGGGCTCGGCGAAGTGACAGGGCATCCTGTCAATGCTTGCCGCGATCCTCGCAATTGACAGGACCCCCTGTCAAGATGGGGTCGATGGCCGCCGTCGACGGGACCTCGGGGCAACGCACCTACAAGGGCCGGACGACGGCCGAGCGGGTGGCGGAGCGCCGCGCCCGGCTCGAGGAGGCGGCGCTGGAGGTCATCGGCACCCGCGGCTGGGCCGAGGCGACGATGACCGAGATCTGCCGGGTCGCCGGCCTCACCGAGCGCTACTTCTACGAGAGCTTCCGCTCGCGCGAGGCGCTCTACGAGGCGCTGCTCGACGACCTCGGCGACGAGCTGCGCGCGGCGGTCTTCGGCGCCGCGGCCCGGCACGACGACCCGGCCGAGCGCATGCGCGCCTCGTCCGCCGCGCTCGTGGCGCAGCTCGTCGGCGACCCGCGCCGGGGCCGCGCGGCGCTCCTGGAGGGCATCGGCCTCCAGGGCCTGGAGCAGCGCCGACGCGAGGCGATCCTCGGCCTCTTCGACCTCCTCGGCGAGCGGTGGGAGACGTTCTTCCCGCAGGTCGCCGCCGACGTCGAGGAGCGGCGCGTGCGGGCCACCGCGATCGGCGGCGCCGCCGTCGCGCTCATCGGCCGCCGGCTCGACGGGACGCTCGCCGTCGACGACGCCGCGCTGGCCGAGGCGCTGTCGGCGACGGCCACCGCGATCGCCGCTGCGCCGCTCGCGGGCGGCTGATCCCCTCCGATGCCCGGACCCGCGCCGGCGGACCCGGGCGGGGGGGGGAGGCGACGGAGCCCCCGGTCGGCGGGACGCGCCGTGGTCGGGCTGCCACCCCCGGGCTAGGGTGCACCCATGCGCGAGGACCTGACCTTCACGTCCGGCGGGGTCGAGTGCGCCGCCTGGTGGTACCCGGCGGCCGGGGCCACGACCCCGGCGCCGTGCGTCGTGATGGCCCACGGGTTCAGCCTCACCCGGGAGGACGGCCTCGCCTCGTACGCCGAGGCGCTGCAGGCGGCGGGAGCGCACGTCCTCGTCTTCGACCACCGCTACCTCGGCGACTCCGGCGGCGCGCCGCGCCAGCGCTTCCGCGCCGGCGAGCAGCGCGAGGACTGGCGCAACGCCGTGGCGCACGTCCGGAGTCGGGACGACGTCGACGCCGCGCGGATCGCCCTCTGGGGGTTCTCGTTCAGCGGCGGCCACGTCGCGACGCTCCTCGCCGACGGTATCGACGTCGCCGCCGCGCTGCTGCTCTGCCCGTTCTCGGACGGCGTCCCGCGGGTGCTCGCCAGCCCGCCGAAGACGGTCGCGTGGCTGCTGCCGCGGGCCCTCGCCGACATGGCGGGGCGCCACGTCACGGTGCCGGTCACCGGCCAGCCGGGGGAGCGCGCCGCGATGAACCTGCCCGGCGAGGCGGACGGCTTCGCCGCCACGGTGCGACCGGACTCGCGCTGGCGCAACGAGATCTCGCCCGGGCTCTTCGCGACGGTCGCGGCGTTCCGGCCCGTCGCCCGGGCGTCGCGGATCGGCGTGCCGACCTGGGTCGGTCGCTGCGCCGACGACGTCAGCGCCGACGGGAAGGCGATCGGGAAGCTCGCCGACCGCGCGCCGCGCGCCGAGCTGCACGACTACCCCGGCGACCACTTCGCGCCGTTCCACGGCGAGCTCCCCACGCGGATCGCGGCCGACCAGGTCGCGTTCCTCCGGCGGACGATCCTCGCCTGATCCGCGCCGGCGTCACGCCGCCGGCGCGGGCGACGCCTCCGCCGCGGGCGCGCCGGCGGCCTCGCCCGATCCGCCGGTGGGCTCCGCCGCGCGGCGAGGCCGCGGGGCGGGCGGGAACGCCACGTCGCCGCGCTCGGAGGGCCGGGTGGTCGACGCGCGGAACAGACGCCGGCCGAGCCAGCGGTCCAGCCGGATGCCGGCCTCGATCGGCAGCTCGCCCAGTGCCTCGCGGACGATCGCGCCCCGCTGCTCCGGGAAGCGGTGCAGGGCGTTCAGCAGCCCGAGCGCGACGACGCGGGGACCGACGATCCGCTCGGGGTCGCGGACGCGTCCGAAGTTGTCGGCGAGCTGGCCGCGGTGGCCGTCGAAGGTCCGGATGATCTCGCGCTGCAGCGGCGTGGCCGGCGCGATCGGACGGCTCTCGCGCGAGCCCCAGTGGTAGGAGGCCATGCACGTGCGGTCGCGCTCCCGCTCCCAGGTCCGCAGGGCGTCGTCGAGCTCGTGGTCCTCGCCGTCGGCGTCGAGCACCGGGCCGACGAGCTCGCCGAGCCTGCGGCCGAACCGCAGCGCGTCGCGCTGACCGGACCCGATCACCGGGTCCTTGAAGTGCCCCGCATCGCCGGCGAGCGCCCAGCCGGGGCCGCTCGAGGCCCGGAAGAACGAGATCGTCTCGGCCGTCGAGCGGATCTTCGTGTGCTCCGCGGCGCCGCGCAGCCGCTCGCCGATCCCGGCCGGGTCCTCGGCCACGAGGCGACTCCACGCCGCCTCGGGGTCGCGCCGCAGCTCGGCGATCCGCTCGGCGGGCGGCATGAGCATGCAGATCATCCGCTCGCCCGGGATCGGGAACGTGTAGCCGATCGTCGTCCCCCAGCGCCACTGGGACATCGTCTCGTGCCAGCGGGTCCCGACCTGCGGGTCGGTCATGTAGCGGTAGGCGGCGCCCCGTCCGTTGCGCGAGGCGCGATAGGGCTGCCACGCCCCGACGCGCGCGGCGACCGTCGAGCGCCGCCCGTCGGCCCCGACGACGAGCCGCGCGCGGATCTCGCGCTCCTCGCCGTCCTGCACGACCCGCACGCCGGCCGCGCGCCCGCCGCGCCAGACCACGTCGACGACCTCGGCGTCCATCCGCACGTCGGCCCCGGCGGCCTCCGCGGTCCGCGCGAGCTCGACGTCCTGGTCGATCCGGGGGATGCAGAGGCCGTAGCCGATCCCGTCGACCGCCGACCAGTGCTCGTGGACCTGGACGTCGCCGGCCCCGACGTGGACCCAGGGCGAGCGCGGCGGACGCAGCGCGAGCAGGCGGTCCAGCGCGCCCAGGCGCGCCGTCTCCGCGACGGCCGACGGGACGAGCGCGTGCGAGGAGAGGGTGTCGGAGGGGAGCCGCCGCTTCTCGAGCACGACGACGCGATGGCCGCCCCGGGCGAGGGTGATCGCCGTCGCCGAGCCGGCCAGGCGACCGCCCACGACGACGACGTCGGTCTCCTCGACCCTCATGCCCGCTCCAGGAGGACGATCGGGATCGGGCGGTCGGTCATCCGCTCGTACTCGGCGTAATCGGCGTACATCTCGACGAACCGCGGCCACATCTCGTCGCGCTCCTCCGGGGAGGCCAGCCGCGCCCGGACCCGGCGCCGCTCGGGTCCGACCCGGACCTGCGCGATCGGGGTGGCCTGGAGGTTCAGCCACCACGCCGGCGGCCGGTCGCTGCCGAGGTTCGACGCGACGACGGCCAGCGCCGGCCCCTCCTCCCGGTACATCAAGGCGGTCGAGCGCGGCTCGCCGCTCTTGCGTCCCACCGTCGTCAGCAGGAGGGTCGTCATCCCGAGGAACCGCCGACCCACGCGGCCACGGGTGCCGGCGTAGAGCTTGCGGTGGATCTTCCAGACGATCTCGGCGACGGGGCGGGGCGGGGGCGTCATCGCCCGATGCTAGGAGCGCCCGGCGGCCCCGCGAAGCGCGTCTTGCGTGAATCCCGGGCCTCCGGTTCGCGGATTCCGCGGTTCGAGCACCGCGGCGAGCCGCAGGGCCACGTGGAGCTCGGTGCGGCGCTCGAGCAGCGGACCGGGCAGGCGGTCCTCGACGAGGCGCAGGTGGTTGCGCACCGTCTGCTCGTGCACGCCGAGCCGCGCGGCGGCGCCGACGTTGCTGCCGGTCTCCAGCCACGCCAGGAGGGTGCGCCGCGTGCGCGCCGACAGGCCCTCGAGCGCCGCGAGCTCGGCCGTCGCCAGGCGCCGCGCCGACGTCGTCGCCTCCAGCCCGAGCGCCTCGATGCCGACGTCGCGCGCCCACGTCGCCCCGACGTCCTCGTGGCCGCGGGCGCGGCGCACGCGCAGGGCGAGCTCGGCCTGCTCGTGGCTCGCGCGGAAGCCCGGGACGCCGGACCCGGGGTCGCCGACGCCGCCGCGGCGCCCGGCCTCGGCGAACGCGCGACCCACCGCCGCGCGGTCGCTCGGTCGCAGCGGCCGTGCGAGGTGGATCCACGCCCGCTCGCCGACGACGAGCGTGCCGCCGGTCCCGAGGTCCGTGCCGAGGCGACGGACGAGGCCCTCGTCCGTCCGGGTCGCCGGCCCGGGCAGCGCGATCGCCAGGTGCAGGCCGTCGAGCCGGTAGCCGAGGAAGCGCTCGCCGTCCTCACCGATCGCCGCGACCGTGCCGTCGAGCAGGCCGTCCACGAGCCGTCGCCGGCGCCGGGCGAGCGAGCGACGCTCGTCGTCCAGCGCGTCGTCGTAGGCGGCCATCGTCACGGTCATCATCCGCTCGACGAACGCGAAGAGCACCGGGGTGGTGGCCCGCACGCTCTCGACCACGGGGACGCCGTCGCGCTCGGCGAGCCGCTCGATCGCGTCCAGCAGCGTCGCCCACGCGACCTCCTGGCCGACCCGGTACGAGCGCGCGACCGTCTCCGCCGGCACGCCCGCGACGGCGAGCTCGTGCGCCAGGGCGACGGCCGCCGCCGGGGCGAGGTCGTCGGGCGACACGCGATCGGCGAGCAGGTCGACGAGGAGCTCGGCCTTCGCGCGGCACGCGTCGTCGACGAGCCCCCGGAACGCCGGGCGGACCGCGAGGTCGGGATAGACCTCGTCGGCGAGGGCGGCGGCGAGGACGGAGGCCAGGCGCGCGGGGTCGAGCTCGCGGGCGAGCGCGGCGTGGACCCCCGGAGCGTGCGTCGACACGCCCCGAGTCTGCCACCGCCGCGGGCGCCCGACCAGGGGCCGGCGCCCCCGCCGGTCGCGCGCGGCGCTCAGCCGTCGCCGCGGCAGGCGCGGGACGGGGACCGGCCGCGCCGCCGCAGCTCGTCCTCGTCGCGGATCCGCTCCCCGGGCGCGACCACGGCGCGCGCGAGGAGCTCGGCGACGAGCAGCGCCGCCAGCAGCTCGACGGCGAGCAGCGCCAGCAGGACGACCGCCTGGAGTCGCGCGGCGTCGGCGGGGTCCGCGCCGCCGAGGACGAGGCCGACGAACGTCCCGGGCAGCGTCACGAGCCCGACGCTGCGGGTCTGGTCGATCGCGGGGACGACGGCCGTGGCGACCGCGCGACGGACCGTCGGGCGCAGCGCCTCGACCGCCGGGTCGCCGAGCGCGAGCCGCGCCTCGATCGTCGCCGCGTCGTCGTGCAGCGCCTCGAGCATCCGGCGGCCCGCGAGCGTCGTGGCGGTCATCGCGCCGCCGAGCAGGATCCCCGCCGCCGGGACGACCGTCCGCGGCGTCGCATCGAACGCGCCGATCGCGACCAGCGCGCCGGTGGCCCCGACCGCGGGCAGGCCGATGGCGAGCGCCGCGCGGCGCCGCGCGCCCGGCACGGGCCGCAATCGGCCACCGGCGGTGAGCGCGGCCGTGAGGATCATCGTCGCGACGAACGCGACCGCGAGCGCCGGCACCCGCAGGACGAGCGCGATCAGCGCGCCGACGGCCGCGAGCTGCACGATCGCGCGGACCGCGGCGACGGCGATCGCGCGAGCCAGGCCGAGCCCGAGTCGCCAGGCGACGACGATCGCGAGGGAGGCCAGCCCCACGGCTCCGACCACCTGAAGCAGCGGCTGGCTCACGCCGGCCCCGGCAGGGTCGCGCGGGTGTCGGCCACCGCGTCGGCGAGCGCGAGGTCGTGCGTGGAGAGGCAGATCCCGATCCCGTCGGCGGCGAGCGTGCGCAGCGTCGTCCCGATCCGGCCGGCGGCCGCCTCGTCGAGGGCCGCCGTCGGCTCGTCGAGCAGCAGGATCTCCGGACGCCGGGAGAGGGCGCGGGCGAGGCCGACCCGCGCCTGCTCGCCGCCGGAGAGCGCGGCCGCCGGGCGCCCGGCGAACCCCTCGGTGAGCCCGGCGGCCCGTAGCGCCTCACCGACCGCCTCGTCGGCGAGGTCGGGCAGCCCGTGGCGGACGTTGTCGGCGACGGTGCCCGGCAGCATCGCCGGGTGCTGGGCGACGAGCCCGACGCGGCGGCGCAGCGCGGTGGCCTCGAGCTCGGTCACCGGCCGGCCGTCGAGGCGGATCTCGCCCGCGTCCGGCTCGACGAGGCGCACGAGGCAGCGCAGCAGGGTGCTCTTGCCCGCGCCGGACGGGGCGACGAGCGCGGTGACCCGCCCAGGCGGCAGGACGATCCCGGCGTCGCGCAGCACCGGCCGCCCCGCGCGGGCGAGGTGCAGCCCGTGGGCGACCAGCCCGGTCGTGGCGCGCGCGTCGGACATCGCTGCACGCGGACGATCCCAGACGCGCGCCGCGCGGACGCGGTACACGCCGCACCCCGGTGTCCCGGTCCGGCTAGGCTGGCCCCCCATGTGGGGGGCACGGGAGCGGTCAGGCACGCGCGGATGGCGACAGGCGGTGGTCGTCGGGGTCGCGGCGGCGGCCCTGGCGGGGGCCGCACCCGCGGGCGCGCGGGTCCTGAACGCCGAGTCGATCCTGCCCCCGGGCCAGAGCGGCTACGTCTCGCTGACCGGCCTGACGAGCGGCGGGGGCTCGCCGCACGCCTACGACCAGCAGTCGCCGTTCATCGGGTTCCGGCGCAAGCCGTTCGGGTTCCACCAGCCGGCGCGCTCGACCGAGCGGCCGTTCCCCGGCGTGACGATCACGCGCGACGCCTACGGCGTGCCGAACGTCGTCGGCGCCGACGACCTCGCCGCCTGGAAGGGGGCGGGGTACGCGGTGGCCCAGGACCGGCTCTTCCAGCTCGAGGCGTTCCGCCACGCGACGCGGGGCGAGCGGGCGCTCGTCACCGGCAAGGGCGACGTCGAGACCGACCTCGTCACGCACCGCGACTACTACACGCGCGCCGAGCTCGAGCGCCAGCACGACCGGCTGCCGGTGCGCTTCCGCCAGCGACTGGAGGCCTACCGCGACGGCATCAACGCCTGGATCACGCACGTGCGGACGAACCCGCTCGACGTGCCGGCCGAGTACGTCGCGACGACGTCGTCGCTCGCGGCCTGGACCGTCATGGACTCGCTGCGGATCGGCGTCTTCCTCGCCCGCACCGTGCCGTCGGGCGACGGCGAGGAGCTGCGCAACCTCCGCGCCCTGCAGGCCGAGGGGATGCGTCCCGCCGTGCTCGACGCGCTGCTGCCGGTCCAGCCGCCGCGACAGGTCTCGACCATCCCGCGGTCCGAGGGGACGTTCCCGCAGGGCCGGGCGCTGAGCGCCAAGCAGGTGACCGCGGCGCGCGACCGGTCGCTGGCGTTCGCCGCGACGCTGCCCGGCACGCCGGCCTCGCTCGCCCGCGCCACCGCGCGCAAGTCCGAGCTCGACCCCGGCGAGATCGGCCGCGTCGGCGGCTCGTCGATGCTCGCGGTCCGCGCGCCCGGCAACCGGGCATTCCTCTTCAACGGCCCGCAGCTGGGCTTCTCGGCGCCGGAGCTCTTCGTCGAGCTCGAGGTCCACGCGCCGGGGCTCGACGTCCGCGGCGTCACCGCGCCCGGCCTGCCGGTGATCGGCATCGGGCACAACGGCAACGTCGCCTGGGGGATCACCTCCGGGCTCTCCGACGAGGACGACCTCTACGCGGAGAAGCTCGTGCCCGGCGAGAAGGAGAAGTACTGGTACAACGGCGAGGTCCGGTCGATGGACTGCCGCGACGTGACGATCCGCTGGAAGGACCCGGTCACGACGCTCCTCGACGGCGCGCTGCCGTCGATCGGCTCCACGCGCAAGCGGGTCTGCCGCACGGTCCACGGTCCGGTCCAGTCGGTCGTCGGGAACGTCGCCTACGCCCGCCGCTACGCGATCTGGGGCCGCGAGCTGGAGACGATCGAGGGCCTCGACCTCGTCAACCGCGCCCGGACGATCCAGGACGTCGACGCCGCCGCACGGCGCCTGACGTGGAACGAGAACCTCATGGCCGCCGACTCGCAGGGCAACATCGGCTACTGGCACCCCGGCCTCGTGCAGCTGCGTCCCGCCGGCTGGGACCAACGCCTGCCGCTGCCGGGCACCGGCGAGGCGGAGTGGGAGGGCCTCGTGCCGCGCGAGCGGATGCCGCACGTCATCAACCCGAAGCAGGGCTGGCTCTCGAACTGGAACAACGTCCCCTCGCAGGGCTGGACGACCGGCGACGGCCCGGCGTCCGAGCGCGTGACGGGCCCGTTCGATCGCGACGCCTACCTCGCGCGGCTCGCCGGGGCGCTGAAGGCGCTGCCGTCGCCGACGTTCGCCGACCTGCAGGCGACGATCCGCCGCGCCGGCAGCGTCGCGCAGCAGCGCCCGCTCGCCTCCGCGCGCCTGCGCAAGGCGTCGCGGGGCGCGACCGGCGAGGCGGCGAAGGTCCTCGGCGTCCTCACCGCCTGGAGCGGGGACTACGTCGCCACCGACGCCAAGGGCACGGTCGACCCGGGCGTCGCGACGTGGGAGGCGTTCAAGACCGCCGCGGCCGACCTCGCCGTCGCGCCGTTCGCGAAGGGCGCCAAGGCGTTCGAGGATCGCCCCGGCACGAGCCACGCCTTCGACATCACCGCGAAGGAGGCCTACGCGCTGCGCACGCTCTCGCCGGCGGGGTACCGCGAGGCGGCGGCCACGACCGCCGCGGCGATGACGAAGCGCTTCGGCACGCCGGACCCCGCCCGCTGGCGGGCGCCGCGCGAGATGTACGACATGTCGGCCCAGGGCGCGCAGCAGCCGCCGCCGCTGCCGTTCTTCGACCGCGGCACGTACGAGCAGCTGCTCGAGGTCGGGCCCTAGGCCCGGCCGCGGGGCCGGCCGGGCCGGCCCCGCGCGCCGCGGCTCAGTTCAGCGCCCGCGTGCCCTCGGGCAGCGTGCCGCCCGCGACGATCGCGGCCGCCGCGTCCTGCAGCGCCGTGAGCGCGACGCGCTGGGTGAACGGCCCGGTCGAGACGCGGGCGACGCCGAGCGCCTCGAGCTCGGACGCCGGCAGCGACGCGCCGGGGACGGAGATGACGGTGAGCCGGCGGGGACCAAGGGCCTCGGCGATCTCCGCGACGTGGTCGCGCTCGATCGCGCCGGGGACGAAGACCACCGGCGCGCCGGCCTCGAGGAACGCGCGCCCCCGACGGATCGCCTCCTGCACCGGGTCCTCCGCCCCGCGCACGAACGCGTCCGTGCGGGCGTTGAGGACGAAGTCGATGCCAGCGTCGCGCCCGGCGCGCAGCACCGCCTCGACCGCGGCGACCGCCTCGTCCAGCGGCTTGAGCTGGTCCTCGAGGTTCGCGCCGACGGCGCCGGCCTCGATCGCGCGGCGCGCGGTCTCGCCCGGATCGCCGTACCCGGCCTCGAGGTCCATCGTGACCGGCACGTCGACGGCCCGGGCGATCCGGCCGACCATGTCCAGGTGGAGGTCCAGCGGGATGTTCTCGCCGTCCTCGTAGCCGAAGGTCGACGCGATCGAGTGGCTCGCCGTGGCGAGCGCCCGGACGCCGTCGGTGGCGGCCACGACCTGGGCCGAGACGACGTCCCACACGTTGGCCAGGACGAGGATCTCGGGGGCCTGGTGGAGCTCGAGCAGGCGGGTGGCGCGGGCGGAGAGGTCGCTCATGACGTCGACCGTACCCGCCGCGCCGGGTCGGGCCGCAGCGCTCGCTCGACGAGCCGCTGGCGTGCGCCGTCCTCGCCGCGGGCGTCGAGGCCGGGCGAGCCCGGCGCGTCTTGTGACGCATCACACGGCCGACGGGCGTCGAGACCCCTTGCGGTCCCGGCGACCGGAGCTACAGTGAATCGACGCGAGGAGGTGGCGCCGCCGCGGCCGAGGAGGCCGGCGACAGCCACCGAGTCGCCCACCGCGTCACGGCCACGGCCGGGCGCTCCATGTCCTGCGGTGCACGTGGCCCCCGCCCTGCGGTGGGTGGCGGGTCCCGGTGCCGCGCCTCTCGAACCCCTGCTTCGCCATGTTCCTCATCACCGCGCTCTCCACCGCTGCGATCGCCTTCGGCCTCGGCGCCAACCTGCCCCAGATCTCCCGCATGCTCCGGACCCGCTCGGCGGGCGGGCAGTCCGCGGTCGGGTGGGGGATGGGCGCCGTCACGAACCTCTGCCTGGCGTACGTGAACCTCGCCGGCCTGGGAGCGATGCTCCTCGGCGCGGCGAACCTCGCGACCGTCGCGCTGTGCGGCGTGGCGATCGTGCTCATCCGCCGCTTCGGCGCCGCCGAGGCGGGGACGCCGGCGGTGCCCGCCGACCACGCCCTCGACGCGATGCTCACCCAGGAGCTCGCGCTGACCCGCGAGGCGGTCGAGGCGGCCCAGCGCCGACGGGACGAGCGGCGCGCGGCGCAGCGGCTGGCGGCCGAGCCGACCGAGGTCGCCGTGGCGGTCGCCTGACCGACCTCGTCCGGCCGAGGCGGTCCCGGCCGCCTCGGGAGCGCGGGCGCGAGCGCTGCGCCAGGGCGGCGGCCGTCGGACGGCCGCCGCGTCCGGCAGCCTCAGACCCCGCGGTGGCCGTCGCCGCGGTGGGCGTTCGAGCCGTCCTCGTAGTACGGCTCGCGGGAGCCGGACTTCGCCAGACCGCGCGAGATGAAGTACGCGCCGGCCACGATCGCGACGTAGAGCCAGGCCTGCTTGGCGATGAACTGATCGGTGCCGTCGTCGCCGCCCTTGATGACGGCGGCGCTGATGAGGATCCCGGCGATCACGGCGACCATGCCGAGGAACTCGGTCGTCTTGAAGGCGTGCTTCGTCTCGGTCGTCTGGCGATGGGCGGCCGCTCGGCCGCGGTCGCTGCTGCCAGTGCTCGGGGTGGTGGCGGTGGTGGTAGCCATGGGGCTCTCCTGGTCCTCCCCGTCAGGGGATTCGTGGGCGCCCGGACCTGCGGGCCCAGCGGGACTACCCGTGGACCCGATCCGACGAACGCGCTCCGGGTGCCGCGGCGCCTGGGGCGCGCGGCCTGGTGCCGCGTGGCGTCCGCGGACGGCGGGAGGCCGTCTCAGTCGGAGAGGGAGCGCGCCAGCGCGGCGGTTCGCCCGGCGATCTCGTCGCGGGTCGCTCGGACGTCGCTCACGCTGCGGCCGTGGGGGTCCGGGAGATCCCAGTCGACGTACCGCACGCCGGGGACGTAGGGGCAGTCGTCGCCGCACCCCATCGTGACCACGACGTCGGCCCATTCGGCGAGCTCGCGGGTCAGGAGCGACGGAATGCGGTCCCGCAGGTCGATCCCGAGCTCGTCCATGACGGTGACGACCTCCGGGTGCACGCGGTCGGCGGGCGCGGTGCCGGCGGAGCGGGCGTGGTGCGCGGGACCGGCGACGCGGGCGAAGAGCGCCTCACTCATCTGCGAGCGACCGGCGTTCTGGAGGCAGACGAACAGGACGTTGGCCATCGGGGATCAGGCGGTCGTGCCGGTCGGGAGCGGCGTGGACCAGCGGCGGCGGAGCCAGAGCGCCACGGAGACGAGCCCGACGAGGACGGGGACCTCGATCAGGGGTCCGACGACGCCGGCGAGCGCCTGGCCGGAGGTCGCGCCGAAGACGCCGATCGAGACGGCGATCGCGAGCTCGAAGTTGTTGCCGGCGGCGGTGAAGGCGAGCGACGCGGTGCGGGGGTAGCCGAGCTGCAGCCGCCGGCCGACCGCGATGCCCGCGGCGAACATCACCGCGAAGTAGACGAGCAGCGGCAAGGCGATCCGCGCGACGTCGAGCGGCTCACGGGTGATCGCGTCCCCCTGGAGGGCGAAGAGCATGACGATCGTGAAGAGCAGGCCGTGGAGCGCGAGCGGCGAGATCCTCGCCAGCACGCGGGCCTCGTAGGCCTGCTCGCCCAGGCGCCGGACCCCGATGCCGCGGGTGAGGGCGCCCGCGACGAGCGGCACGCCGAGGAAGATGAGGACGGTGCGGGCGACCTCCCAGAGGCCGACGGCGAATCCCTGGCTGTCGAGGCCCAGCAGGTCGGGGAGCGCGGTGAGGTAGAACCAGCCGAGCACGCTGTAGGCGACGATCTGGAACACCGAGTTGATCGCGACGAGCAGCGCCGTCGCCTCGCGATCGGCGCACGAGAGGTCCGACCAGATCAGCACCATCGCGATGCAGCGGGCGAGACCGACGATGATGAGGCCGGTGCGGAACTCCGGCTCGTCGGGCAGCAGCAGCCAGGCGAGCGCGAACATCAGCGCGGGCCCGATCACCCAGTTGAGCACGAGCGACGCGCCGAGCATCCGGCGGGTCTGGGGCGACCGATCGCGCGCGATCTCGCCGTAGCGGACCTTCGCCAGGACCGGGTACATCATGAGCAGCAGGCCCAGCCCGATCGGCAGGGACACCGTGCCGATCGCGAGCGCGTCGAGCGCGTCGCCCAGGCCGTCGACCGCGGAGCCGAGGCCGAGGCCGGCCCCCATCGCCATGAGGATCCACACGGGCAGGTAGCGGTCGAGCGTCGAGAGCCGCTCGAGCACCGCGCCGTCGCTCGCGTCGGTCGATGGGGCCGTCACGGGCGGCACCCTATCCATTGATTCATATCGATTCAATCGATAGAAGTAGATCCATGGATGTCGATCTGGAGCTCGCGCCGAAGGTGAAGCGCGCGGCGGGCGCTCCGTGCTGCGAGCCCGTCGTCTATCCCAACGTCGACCGCGACGAGGCCGTCCGGATGGCCGAGGTCGCCAAGGCGCTCGGCGATCCGATCCGGCTGCAGATCGTCGACGTCCTGCGCAAGCACGCCGGCAAGGTCTGCGTGTACGAGCTCGTGCCGCTGTTCGACGTCTCGCAGTCGACGCTGTCGCACCACCTGAAGAAGCTCCGCGACGCCGGGATCGTCGACGCCGAGCGCCGGGGGCTCTGGGCCTACTACTACGTCCTGCCGGACGCGGTGGGAGAGCTCGCGGCCTGGCTCGGCTGAGTCGGGACCGGGGCTCCCGTGGCAGGGGCGGGCGCAGGACCGCCCGCCGGGTCCGGGAGCGCGCGCTCCGTGCGAACGCAAGAAACCCCCGCAAATGCGAGGGTTTCGTGGACGCGCCCGAGAGGATTCGAACCTCTGACCTTCGGTTCCGTAGACCGACGCTCTATCCAGCTGAGCTACGGGCGCAGCGACGGAGGAATATAGCGATCGCCCGACACGCGTGCGTCGCGGGGCGCGGGCCGTCCCGGCCACCTCCGGGCGGTCCCGAGAAGGTGGCGCCACGGACCGCACCAAGAGGCGTACGCTGTCTCCCCGCGTACGAACGGCTGCCGCCCCGTGACTGCTCGTCACGGACGCGGCGCACGCATCCGACCGCTGGTCGGGGACGTTGCACGTGAGGCACCCGATCATGGCGTACGCACCGCAGCGGTCACCGATCGCCTCTTCCCTCGTCGAGCAGGACGAGCCGCTCGATCCCGGCGGCGGCGCCGTCGTCGACGGCGGCGGCTTCGGGGCGCTGCCGCGATCACGCGACGCGCGTGGATCGCAGGCGGTCCTGACCCGGGCGCACTGGCTCGCGTACGCCGCGCTGACGGGCCTGTGGGCGGTCGTCAACGTCTCGTTCTGGGCGTGGTGGATCCCGCGGATGGCCGAGGGCTGGCTCCCGCTCGGCATCGTCGTGACGGTCGCGCTGACCTACACGGCGCTGTTCCTGCCGTCCGTCTTCTGGTGGTTCATCGCCCGCATGCGCCGGCCGGCGCCGGCCTTCGCGCCCTCCGCCGCTGGCACGCGCGTCGCGATGGTGACGCTCTGCGTCCCGGCGGTCGAGGCGCTCGAGGTGATCGAGGAGCAGCTCGCCGCGCTGGCGGCCGTGCGCTATCCGCACGACTCGTGGGTCCTGGACGAGGGTGGCTCGCCCGCGGTGCGCGCGCTCGCGGACCGGTACGGGGTGCGGTACTTCACGCGCGCCGGCGTCGCCCGCTGGAACCAGCCGGCTCCGCCGTGGCAGGCCAAGACGAAGGCTGGCAACGTCAACGCGTGGCTCGATCACCTCGACGCGCTCGGCGAGGACTACGACTACTTCGTCCAGATGGACGTCGATCACCACCCCGAGCCGTCCTACCTCGACGCGGTGCTCGGGCAGTTCGACGATCCCCAGGTCGGGTGGGTCCAGGCGCCGAGCGTCGGCGGCAACCTCGAGCGCTGGACCGCGCGCGGCCTCGCCGAGCACGAGCTCGTCCTCCAGGGACCGCTGCAGATGGGCTTCTACGGCAACTCGCGCACGCCGTTCATCATCGGCTCGCACACGACCTACCGCACGTCGGCCGTCCGCGAGATCGGCGGCTTCCAGCCGACCCGCGCCGAGGATCACCTCGACACGGTCGTGCTCGCCGCCCACGGCTACCGGGGCGTCTACCACCCGGAGATCATCGCCACCGGCGACGGGCCCGACACGCTGGCGACCTACCTGCGCCAGCAGTTCGCGTGGGCGCACTCGATGATCACCGTCTGCCTGCGGTGGACGCCCCGCCTGCTGCCGCGCTACACCGCCGGCCAGGCGCTGCAGTTCCTCTTCTCGCAGAGCTGGTACCTGCTCTGGGGCCTGTCGATGCTCGTGCTCTGGCTCGCACCGACCGTCGCCCTCGCCACGGAGCACCGGATCGCGACCGTCCAGCTCGGGACGTACCTCATCTACTTCCTGCCGGTCGCGCTCACCGCGCACCTCATGTGGGGCTTCGCGCGGTCGTGGTTCCAGCCGCAGGGCATCGGCCTGAGCTGGCGGGGCGCCGTGCTCATGGTGGCGCGGTGGCCCGTGGTGCTCTGGGCCGTCCTCAGCGTCGTGCTGCGGCTGCAGCACTCGTACATGATCACGCCGAAGACGCGGTCGGCGTCCCCGGCCGCGGCCGCGCCGCCCGGCCGGCTCGGGATCGTCTACGGCCCGCTCGTGGCGCTCGTCGCGCTGCCGCTGGCGGTGCTGTGGGTCGTCGAGCTGACCGGTCGCACGGCGATGCTGCCCCACTACGCCGGGCTCGTGCTGCTCAACGCGCTCGTGCCGCTCGTCGTCCTGCTCGTCGCGCTGCTGCTGGAGGTCCGCGATCACGCGCGCCGTGGCGTGGGCCTGCGGGCGGCGACCCGCGGGCACGCCCCGGTGGTCGTCGCGACGGTGGTGCTCGTCGCCGGGCTCGCGGTCACGACCGCGCACCTGGCGGCGGTCGCGGTGGAGGGCATGACGTGACGGCGGCCCGCGTCCGCAGGCTCGCGCCGCTGGCGCTGCTGCTGGTCGCGGTCGCCGTCCTGCTGGTCGTGCAGCTGCGCGACGACGGGCCCGCGTCCTCCGGCGCTCCGGTCTCGCGCGGGGTGGCGGCGGTGCCCGACCCGCGGGCCGAGATCCTGCTCGGCGCGACGACCGCGGTGCTCGCGCAGGACTCCTACCGGCCGTGGCGCCCGGCGGACCTCGCGAGCATCGATCGCTTCGAGCGGACGGTCCAGCACCACGTCGGCGTCGTCATGTGGTTCTCCGACTGGGAGTCCGTGGCGCGACCGGACGTGGCGCAGCTGCGGGCCGTCGCCGCGCGGGGGAGCATCCCCGAGATCACGTGGGAGCCGTGGGACTCGCGCCGGCCGCCGGACCGGTCGAAGTACCGCCTGCGCGAGATCATCGACGGCCGCTTCGACGCCTACGTCCGTCGCTGGGCGACCGATCTCGCCCGCTACGGCGGGCCCGTGCGGCTGCGGTTCGCGCACGAGATGAACGGCAACTGGTACCCGTGGACCGAGGTCTCCAACGGGAATCGGCCGGGCGAGTACGCGCGGGCCTGGCGCCACGTCTGGCAGCTCTTCCACGACGCGGGAGCGACGAACGTCGAATGGGTCTGGAGCCCGGTCGCGCCCCTGCGCCTGAAGCCCGGCGAGTACCCCGGCGACCGGTACGTCGACCGCGTCGGCCTGTCGGGGTTCAACGGCGGACGGCAGATCCGGTTCCAGCAGTGGCGGCCCTTCGCGGAGATCTTCGGTCCCGCGCTGCGGCAGCTGCGGGAGATCGCCCCCGGCAAGCCGGTCGAGCTGAGCGAGATCGGCGTGGCGGAGGCCGGCGGGGACAAGGCCGCCTGGCTCGGGCAGATGTTCGACGGCCTGCGGCGGCACCCCGAGATCGACGCGCTCGTGTGGTTCGACCTCGACAAGCGGTCCGACTGGCGGGTCGCCACGTCCCCGGCCGCCCGCCGGGCGTTCGCCCGCGGCGTGCGCTCCCCGCGGTTCGGGCAGCGGGTGCGGCGCTTCGCGGTCCCGGGCGGCGTGGGGACGACGAAGCCGTCGCCGTCCCCGGACCGCTCGGTCGCGCCGGGGATCATCGAGCAGGTCGACGCGCTCGGCGGGCGCCGCGTGGGCGTCGTCCGGACGCTCGCCCGACGCTACGCGCTCGTCGAGGTCGTCGACGGCCGCTTCGCGCCGCTGGACCCGGCGACGTCGACCTGCCCGCCGCTGCCCGACCTGGGGCGCGACGGCGACGCCGGCGTCGCGGTCGTCTACCGCCGGTGCGGCGCGGACGGACGCGCCCGGCTCATGCGCCGAGCGCTGCGCCCCGGCGCGTCGGCGGTGCCGATCTCGTCGCTCCCCGGTCGTCCCTGCGGCGCTGATGGGTGGGCGGTCTGGCGTCGGACGGTCGTCGTCCTGCGCCACGGCCCGGCCGCCCGCTGCGGGGCCAGCGGCCTCTACGCGGTCCGCGACGGCCGCGCGCGGCAGCGGATCGGCATGGGCGCCGTGCAGGGCGGCGCGGTCGACCTCAGCGGCCGCTGGATCGCCTGGGTCCAGTACCGCCCGACGCCGTCGGGCTCGGTCACCCAGCTGCACGTCACCCGGCGCGACGGCCGCCCCGGCTTCGTGCTGCTCCGGCGCGACAACACCTCCCGCCGGGTCTTCGGGATCCCCGAGGTCGAGCTCGACGGTGCCCACGCCTACGTGCGATGGACGCAGACCGGCGACCGGGGTGCGGAGGGCATCCAGCGGATCCCGCTCCGGGCCGGCGCGGCGTGCTCGGAGGACCGCGACTTCGCCGCGGCGACCGAGTACGGGACGACGGTCGACCTCACCGGCCTCGCCGTCGCCGACGGGCGCATCGAGTACTCGCTGTCGCGGGACCGCGCGCCGACGCTCTTCCGCCGGTCCGCGCCCCGGTTCGTGCCGGCCGCCCCGGGGCGCTACGGCGCCCGGGGCCTCGGCTGCGGCTGATCGGCGAGGGCCGGTTGACTAGCATGGGAGGTCCCCCGACCGCGACGGCGCGCGAGCTGCCGCCGTCCGGTGCCGGGCCGCGTCGCGCGAGCGGCGGCCCGCATCCCCCGACCCGTGCCCCTCGGCCAGAGATCCCGCCGTTCGTGGTCCGTTCGTCGATCTCGCGACGAACACCGCATGCTGCGCGCGTTCGCCGCCGACGTCACGCTCATGAGCCGGTGGAAGCTCCTCGTGCTGCTCGTCGCCGTCGCGGCGACCATCGTCGTGGCGACGCGGACGAGCCCCGTGGCTGAGGCCGGTCCCCACCGGGCCGCGACCATCCGCTTCGGGATCTACCCGGGTGGCGACGCGGGCGCCGTCGACGGGGTCGCTCGCGCGCCGGAGGTCGACGAGGGGCAGCGGCTGGCGATGATCCGCCGCCTGCGTGCCGGGCGGCGATCGTTCGTCCTGCACGAGTACGCGGCCTACCACGACGCCGGCTCGATCGAGGGCGCCCGCATCCACCTCGAGCGGGTGCTCGCCGACGCCGCGGCCACCGGCAGCCAGGCGGAGATCGTCCTGCGGTACCAGCCGACGGCCCGCGACCCCGCGGTCGACCTGCCCGGGTACGAGCGGTTCGTCCGCGCGGTCGTGCGCGAGTTCGGCGGCCGCAGCGGGCTCGTCGGCGTGCAGATCACGAACGAGGCGAACGTGCCGGGTGCGCCGGACGCCGCGGACGGCGACTTCCCCGGGGTGCGCGACGCCCTCGTGCGCGGCGTGAACGCCGCGGCGGAGGAGCGCGCGGCGCTCGGTCGCCGCGGCCTGGCGATCGGCTTCAACGTCGCCCGGGACGCGCGGACGCCGGACTTCTGGCCGCAGCTCGCCCGGACGGGCGGGAGCGGGTTCGCCCGCAACGTCGACTACGTCGGGCTCGACATCTACCCGGGCACGTGGCCGACCCAGGTCAAGCGCCCGCCGAGCCCGCGGGCGGTGCGCACGACCGTTCATGGGGCCCTGCGCAAGCTGCGGCGCGACATGGTGCGCGCGGGCCTCGGGCGCCGGGTGGCGGTCCACCTGTCGGAGGCCGGCTACCCGACCGGCCCCGGTCGCAGCGAGGCGGTGCAGGCGAAGGTCATGAAGGCGGTCACGGACGCGGCGGTCCAGGCGCGCACGCGCTACGGGGTCTCGGACTTCCGCTGGTTCGACCTGCGGGACGCGGACTCCAGCAGCACCGACTTCCAGCACCAGTACGGCGTCCTGCGCGACGACCTCGTGCCGAAGCCGGCCTTCGCCGTCCTGCAGCGCGCGATCCGGCTGCACGGGGGTCGCTGAGCCGGCGAGGACCTGGCGCGCCGGCGCTGGTCGCCTTAGGCCGCGGTGAAGATTCGCTCAAGTGCCGCAAGGCCGCTTGCAGCTGCGCTACGGTCCTCCGCGGACCGAGAACCGGCCGAGCCGCGCGTTCGACGCGCGGGCGGGGGAACCACTCGCGGCCTTCCGGGGCCGCACGGGGCGAATCGCCGCAAGGCGTAGCGCGACTCCTGAAGCGCGAGCCCGTCAGCTCACCTCGTAGGCCCGACGCAGGAGGACACGTTCGGCATGACCGGGCAGCAGCAGCGCGATCTCGCGCGGGCGGACCACTGGCGCACCTCACGGGAGCGATCCCGCCAGCGCCGCGACCGACAGGCCGCGAGCACCCCACGTGCGCACGCGGGGGAGACGACGGGCCCGCGCCGCCGGCGCGCCGGCTGGCGGCCCGAGCGCGATCCCGCGCTCGCCGAGGCGCTGGCGACCGCGACCGACGTCGCCGAGCCGACGGCCGGCTCGGCCGCGCTGGACCTCACCACCGACGAGCTCGCCGCCGCGCTCGACGCGGTCGGCGCGCCGGATGCGCCCGGCCGTCGTGACCTCGCGGACCCGAGCGTCTGGCAGCGCTCGCTGTCCTGGGCCCGCGACCGGCGGGTCACCGTCCCGCTGCAGCGCGTGCGCGAGCGCCGTCGCCGCAAGGCCGCGCTGGCGATGAGCCTCGCGATGGTCGGCTCGACGGCCGGCCCGGCGGTCGGTGCGGCCACGGCCTCGTCGACGTCGGGCGACACGACCTCGGCGACCGACGACGCCGGCCGCACGACGATCGGCAGCCTGACCTCCGCCGTGAGCGACGACGGGCGCAGCCGCCCGGTCCTGCTCGTCGGCTCCACCGGCGACGAGGTCCGCGACGTGCAGCAGCGGCTCGGCCTGCAGGCCGACGGCCACTTCGGCGCGACGACCGAGTCGGCCGTGAAGCGCTTCCAGCAGCAGCGCCAGCTCAACGCGGACGGCGTCGTCGGGCCGCAGACCTGGACGGCGCTGCTCAGCACGCAGCGCGCGTCCGTCCGCAGCAGCGCCGCGCCGGCGACGGCCCTGAAGGTCGTCTCGGCGGTCCGCACCGCCGACGGCGGGCAGAGCGTCGTCCTGCAGCGCCAGACCGGCGGGCACGCGAAGGCCACCGGCGACGGCGGTCCCGTCCGCACGGCCGAGCGCGCGGACGCCGCACCGGCGTCCTCGAGCGCGAAGGGCAAGGGCGGCTCGGCGTCGAGCGGCTCGGGCTCGGGCTCCGCCGGCGCGAGCGCGGCGGTGGGTGGCGCGGAGGGCAGCCCGGCCGCGCCGCCGACGACGAACGACGACTCCGGCACGGCGACCACGCCGAGCACCGCCGACGAGGGCGGGACCGCGAGCGGGTCGAGCACCGTGAAGCCGGTCAACGGGACGGTCTCGTCGAACTTCGGGCCGCGCGGCGGACGGCAGCACGCCGGCATGGACATCGCGGCGGCCATCGGGACCCCGATCAAGTCGTACATGGCCGGCACGGTGTCGTTCTCCGGGTCCCAGGACGGCTACGGGAACATGGTCTGCGTCGACCACGGCGCGGGCCTGGAGTCCTGCTACGCCCACATGTCGAAGAACGCGGTCGCGAAGGGCTCGAAGGTCCAGGCGGGCGACGTCGTCGGCTACGTCGGCATGACGGGCCGCACGACCGGTCCCCACCTGCACTTCGAGGTCCGCAAGAACGGGACCGCCGTCGACCCGGCTCCGTACTACCGCACCGCCGGCACGGCGAAGGCGAGCGCCCGGACCGCGACGGCCGAGGGCGGCGCCGCGGCGACGGCGACGCAGGCCTCCGCCACGGCGTCGTCGGCGTCGCTGCAGAAGGCGTCGCTGGCCACCACCGGCGGCGTCCAGCTCGAGCGCTCCGCCGCGGATCCGGCGACGGTCGACGCGGCCCAGCAGCAGGCGCTGCTGGCGGCGCAGGCCGGCGTCGACCCGGCGCAGGCCGCGGCGGCGGTCGCGGCTGCGGACGCCGTGGCCGAGGCGACCGCGGACCCGGCGGCGACGCCGACCGAGGCCGGCGCCGCGACGGCCGACGCGGCCGCTCCCGCGGGCGAGGCACCGGTCGACGGCACCGCCGAGGCGGACGACGCGTCGACGGCGACCGTCGACGCGACGGCGACGGTCGACGCCCCGTCCGGGGCCGAGGATGCTGCCGGCGCCACGGATGCGACCGCGGCGCCGGAGGCGGCGACCGCGGAGTCGCCCGCGACGCCGGAGCCCGCGGCCGAGACGGCTGCGCCGGAGCCTGCTGCGACGCCGGACCCCGCGGCCGAGACGCCGGCGCCGGAGCCCGCGGCGGAGTCGGCTGCGCCGGAGTCGGGTGCGGCGCCAGAGCCTGCTGCGGCGCCGGAGCCCGCGGCGGAGACGTCCGCGCCCGAGCCTGCTGCGACGCCGGAGCCCGCGGCGGAGACGTCCGCGCCGGAGCCTGCTGCGACGCCGGAGCTCGCGGCGGAGACGTCCGCGCCGGAGCCCGCGACGGAGACGGCTGCGCCGGAGCCGGCCACGGCCGCGCCCGAGGCCGCCGTCGAGGCGTCGGCGTCCGGGCCGACCGCCGCCCCCGAGCCGGCGGCGACGCCGGCGCCCGCGGCCGACGCCGCGACCCCGTCGTCCGACGCCGCCGCGCCGCAGGCGGCGGCCGTCGCGGGTTGAGCCCCGTCCCGACCCGACCGGCCGCCTCGCGCGGTCGGTCGCGCCGGTTCCGCGCCCGCCGGCCCTCGGCGGGCGCGTCGGCGGGCGCGGCCGGGCGTCAGTCCAGCGACGGCAGGGTGATGTACCCGTGCCCGTCGCCGAAGCCGAGCTCGTTGAACCGCAGCGCCGGCTTCTTGCGCAGCACCGACCGCGGGACGTCGTAGACCACGGTGCCGGTCGTCGTCGCGTCCGGGCCGATGTCCTTGAGGAAGAACGGCTCCTCGCGCGCGCCGACCGCGGCGATCGTGCCCTCGCTGTCGGGGTCGTACGTGTTGCCGTCGACCTCGAGCTGGAAGACGCGGTCGGTGAGCGTCGCCGACTCGTCCTTGTCGGAGCGGACCCGGATCTTCGCGATGACGAACACGCCGTCGGCGCGCTCGCCGAGGCCGTACTCCTGGTCGCCGAGCGTCTCGGCGGTCCGCACGCCGACGAGGCGGTAGTACAGCGCGTCGACGCGGACCTGACCGTCGGGGCCCACCCGCGGCGTGCAGTCGCTCGTGGCGCTCGTGCCGCAGCCGGCGTCGTCCTTGTCCTTCCCGTCGCCGTCCTCGGCCTTCCCGCTCCCGGAGGCGTCCTCGCGAGTCTCGCTCGTCGTCGCCTTGTCGGCGTCGCCGGACGACGAGGGCTCGTCGTCGCCGCCACCGGCGACGGCGCCGATGATGACGAGCACGACGAACGCGCCCAGCACCCACTTCAGCCACTTACGCACGGTCGGCTCCTCGGCGTCGGGCGGTCGTGCGTGATGGGGCCGTCGGGGGTCCCTCGGGGCGCGGGCGCAGCGGCGCCGTCGCGGTTCTGCGAAGCATCTCGTCCTCTCTGGTGTGGCGCGTTCGCGCGGTACGACGCCGAGATGATCACACGATCAGACTGCGCGAGCAACACGCTCAGGCTGTAGAGAGGACACGGAGGGGGTGCGAAGGTCGGCCGCCGTGCCGGACCCGCAGCCCCCACTCGTCGCACTGGGCGACGCGCTGCGTCAGGTTCGGCTCGACCGGCGTCTCAGCCAGGAGCAGCTGAGCCTCGAGACCGGCGTCCACCGGAACTACATCGGGGGCGTCGAGCGGGGCGAGCGCAGTCCGAGCGTCGCGACGCTCCTGCGCCTGGCGACGGCCCTGCGGATCGAGCTCTCCGAGCTCTTCCGCCGCGCGGGCCTCTGAGCCCGGAACGCCGGATCCTCCGCGGCGAGCGCCACCGAGCACCGATGATCCGGGCCGCGTCGGGCGCGTCGTCGCGCGCAGCAGCGCAAGAACGACGGAACCCCCGTCGGCACGGGGGTTCCGGGAGGCGGATCGAGGGGGATTCGAACCCCCGAGGGAGCTATCAACCCCCAACTCGCTTAGCAGGCGAGCGCCTTAAGCCACTCGGCCATCGATCCGTGGGCGCCGAGTGTAACGAGCATCCCGCGGGTCCGCCGCGTGCCGGACGGCCGTTCGGGGACGCACCGCCGCGCTCGGCGGGGCGGCGGTTCGGAGCGGGCTCCGGGACGCGTCGGCGCCGACCTCAGGCGCTGGGAACGACCGCGAGCGCGACCACGAGGTAGTGCGCGATCGCGGCGGCGATGACGAGGGCATGGAAGACCTCGTGGTAGCCGAAGACCTTCGGGAACGGGTTCGGCCGCTTGCCCGCGTAGATGACCGCGCCGACGGTGTAGAGCACCCCGCCGCCGAGCAGGCCGACCGCCGGCCACGGGCCGAGGTCGCCGACGAGCTTCGGGAAGAGCGCGAAGCCCGCCCAGCCCATCGCGAGGTAGATCGCCGCGCTGACCCACTTCGGCGCGCCGATCCAGAGGAGCTTCAGCGTGATGCCGAGGCCCGCCATGCCCCACGCGACGCTCAGCACCGTCGTGCGCATGCCGCCCTCGAGGACGATCGCCGCGATCGGCGTCGTCGTGCCCGCGACCATCACGAAGATCATCGCGTGGTCGAGCCGGCGCATCCACGCGCGGGCCGACGGGCGCTGCCAGTTGACCCGGTGGTAGATCGCGCTGACCGTGAACAGGCCGACGATCGAGAAGGCGTAGATCGCCGACGCGATCCGGGCTTCGGCGTTCGGCGACGCGAGGACGAGGTACGCGCCGGCGGCGAGCGCGACGACGGCGGCCCACTGGTGCAGGACCCCGCGCATCGTCGGCTTCAGCGCCGGCACCGGGAGCTTCGGAGCGGAGACGGCCTTGACCACGACACGATCGTAGTCGCTGCGGGCGTTCCCGCGCTAGAGGACGGACGGCGGGACGCCGCCGCGTGCGGACGTCGGTTCGGTCGCGGCGTCGGAGCGTGCGGACGCGCGACCGACCCGCGCGCGACGGGCGTGGTGCGGCGGTGCGGTGGGCTCCGCCGTGCGCCGCGGGTCGCGAACGGGCACGGGGTCCGTCGCGCCGCGGTGCGGCGGCCGGGAGGCCCGGCCGCCTCAGCCGGCGGCGACGAGGCCGACCGGGCAGCTGACGCCGGTCTCCCCGTGGCCGCAGTAGCCGTTCGGGACCTTGTGGAGGTACTGCTGGTGGTCCGGCTCGGCGTAGAAGAACGGGATCGCGCCGCCGAGCAGCGCGCCGCCGAACGCGCCGGGACCGTCGGCGTCGCCACGGATCTCGGTCGTGATCCGGCCGTGGCCGGCGGCAGCCAGCGCCTTGCCGTAGTTCACGCGCGAGGCCTCGGCCTGCACGAACTGCTCCTCGGTCGTCGTGTAGATCGCCGACCGGTACTGCGTGCCGACGTCGTTGCCCTGGCGCATGCCCTGGGTCGGGTCGTGCCCCTCCCAGAAGACCCGCAGCAGGTCCTCGAACGTCACCGCCTGCGGGTCCCATGCGACGAGGACCGCCTCGGTGTGGTTCGTCTGGCCGCTGCAGACCTCGGCGTAGGTCGGGTTCGGCGTCTCGCCGCCCTGGTAGCCGACGGCGGTGACGAGCACGCCGGGCGTCTGCCAGAACCCGCGCTCGGCGCCCCAGAAGCAGCCCATCCCGAAGAACGCGTGGGCGCTGCCCTCGGGCAGCGGCGGCACGATCGACCGACCGAGGACGGGGTGCTCGTCGACGACGGGCATGAGCTGGTCCCGGCCGGGAAGCGTCTCGGCCGGGTCGATGAGCGCGGTGGCCTTCTGACGGAACAGCATGGATCTACCGTAGCGCCGCCGTCCAGCCGCCCCGCTCGGTGCGGGCGGCTGGTCCGGTTCTCCACCGCACCGGTGGCGAACCGGACGCGGCGCCGGACGCCGACCGGGCGGGTCGCCGTTCCCACGTCAGCGGGGGGCGACTCGACCATCGCGGCCGTCGGACCGGCCGGTCGGCGGTGCGGCGCGCGGCAGGAGTCGCTCGAGGAGCGCCGCCGCGCGACGGCCGCCGCCGGCGGTCACCTGCCGGTGGGTCAGCGCGATGAACCGCCATCCCGCGACGACGAGGTCGGCGCGTCGCTGATGGTCGTCCTCCCACGCCGCGAGGCCGGTGTGGAACGCGCGACCGTCGAGCTCGACCGCGAGCGACCACGGGACGAAGGTCGCATCGACCTCGTACCCGGCGACCGACGCGTTCATCGTCGGGGCGGGGAACCCCTCTCGGTGACAGAGCGCGACGAACGCGACCTCGAGCTCGCGCGCGTCGTCGGCGGCGTGACCAGGAGACGGGCCCAGCAGCGGTCAGAGGGGCGCGGCGGCGGCGTGGCGCAGGTGCGAGCCGTCGCGGGCCTTCTCGACGAGCAGCTGGGCGGGGACGCGCTGCTTCAGCTCCGGGACGTGGGAGACGATGCCGACGGCGCGCCCGCCGTCGCGCAGCTCGTCGAGGACGGCGAGCACCTCGTCGAGGGTCTGCTCGTCGAGCGAGCCGAAGCCCTCGTCGATGAAGAGCGTCCCCAGCTGGGCGCCACCCGCCTCGGCGGAGACCGTCTCGGCGAGGCCGAGGGCGAGGGCGAGCGACGCGAAGAACGACTCGCCGCCGGAGAGCGTCGCGGTGTCGCGCTCCTCGCCCGTCCAGCCGTCCTGGACCCGGAGGCCGAGTCCGGCCGTGCCCTTGCCGCGGGCGCTGGCGGCCTCCTCGTGCAGCACGAGCGCGTAGCGGCCCGACGACATCCGCCGCAGGTGGATCGTCGCGGCGGCGGCGACCTGCTCCAGACGGGCCGCGAGGACCCAGGCGGAGAGCTGGATGCGCCGCGCGTTGCCGCTGCCCCCGCGGGCGAGCTCGGAGAGCGCGTGGGCGCGCCGCGCCGCGTCGGTCAGCGGTCCGAGCGCGTCGAGCACCGTGCGCAGGCCCGCGAGACGCTCCGTGACGTCGGCGTGGCGGCGGCGGGCGGCGTCGGCGACCGCCGTGGCGCGCTCGACGGCGTCGCGGGCCTCGGCGGTCCGTCGCTCGACCGCGGCGAGGTCGACGGGCGGCAGCTCCGCGACCGCGGCCACCTCCGGGGCCGCCAGCGCGGCCTCGGCGGACCGGCGCTCCCGGGCGTCCCGCTCGACCTCCTGCTCCAGCGCGGCCGCGTCGCGCGGAGCGAGGATGGTGCGCGGATCCGGGGGCGCGTCGAAGCCGTGCTCGGCCAGCGCGGCGGCGAGCCGTGCCTCGGCGGCGTCCAGCGCGGCGGCTGCGGCCTGCGCGCCCTCGTGGGCCGCCGCCGCCTTCTCGAGGTACCGCGCCTCGTGCTCGAGCGCCCGCATCCGCGCGGCGACGCTCGGCGCGTCGCCCCGGGCCTGTGCGACGCGGGCCGCGACGGCGTCCAGCTCCTCGGCCAGCGCATCGGCACGAGCCGTGGCCGCGCTCGCCGCGCGCAGCGCCTCCTGCTCCGTCTCGCGATCGGCGGTCCGCCGGCGCTCGAGCTCGGCGAGCGCCGTGGCCGCCCCCTCCCCGGCGCCGGCGATCTCGCGCGCCTCCGCGAGCCGGCGCTCCAGCGCGTCGCGCTCGGCGGCGAGGGCCTCGGCGGCACCGAGCCCGGCGGCCTGCTGCGCCGCGGCGAGCTCCTGGCGGCGCTCGCCGAGCAGGCGCTCGGCGTCCTCGCGACGGCCGCGCAGGCGCTCGACCTCGGCCTCCGCGCGCTCCTCCTGCGCGGCGTCGACGTGGCCGTCCCCGGGCCGCGCGGGAGCGGGGTGGTGATCGCCGCCGCACACGGGGCACGCCTCGCCGTCGCGCAGCCCCGCCGCGAGCTCGGCCGCGTAGCCCTCCAGCCGCCGCCGGCGCAGGTCGAGCACCGCATCCAGCGCCGCCTGGTGGGCGTCGACCGCCGCCTGCGCGCGCGCGACGCAGGCCTGGACCTCGCGCTCGAGCCGGTCGCGCTCGAGGGCGGCGGCGGCCCGCTCGCCGGCCGCGGTGGCCTGCGCGGCGAGCTCCGCCGCGGTGGTCGCGGCACGACGTCCGCGCTCGACGCGGTCGCGCAGGTCCCGCTCCTGCGCCTCCGCCTGGTCGCCACGGGCCCGTGCGGCCGCCGCGCGCTCGGCGTCGGCCCGCGCCGCGAGCCGACGCCGCTCGAGCTCGCCTCGGCGCCCGGGCAGCCCGGCCTCCAGCTCGGCGAGGTCGCGCAGCGCGGCGGCCTGCTCCGCGCGCTCGCGCGCGCCCGCGCCCCACCCGTCCGGCGCCGTCCCGGCCAGCGCGTCGTCCTCGAGCCCGTCGATCCAGGCGCGGGCCTTCGCCAGCGTCCGCTCGGCGTCGCCCGCGGCGGCCCGCGCGGCCGCGACCTGCGACAGGTGCCCGGCCAGCGGGACCGCGCGCCGGTGCGCGTCGAGCCGCGCGGCGCGCTCGCGCTGGGCGTCCTCGTCGCCGGCGCGCAGCCGCTCCAGCGCATCGCGGCGCCGGCGCTGGCGCTCGGCGACCTCGCGCGCCTGGTCGCGGGCCGCCGCCGCCTCGCGCGCGACGTCGCGCGCGGACTCCAGCGCGGCGGCCGCCTGCTCGTGCGCGAGACGCAGGCGCTCCTCCTCGCCCGCGAGCCACGTCGCGACGTCGTCGACGTCGTCCCCGTCGGTGAGCTCCGGTGGCGACTGCGGGGACTCCCAGCGGCCGGCCGCGGCGGCGAGGGCGGTGCTCGCGGCGACCCGCGCCTGCGCCACGACCGATGCGGCGGTGCGATCCTGGTCGCGCAGGCGGTCCTCGACGCGGGAGAAGCGGCCGGCGTCGAACAGCCGCTCGAGCAGCGCCTGCCGGGACTTCGCGTCCGCGCGCAGGAAGCCGGAGAACGCCCCCTGCGGGAGCATCACGACCTGCAGGAACTGCGAGGCGGTCATCCCGAGCAGGGCGTCGAGCTCGTGGGCGACCTCCTCGATCCGCGACGCCACCGGCGTCCAGCCGTCGCCGGCGTCGACCTCGAGCGTCGCGGTCGCGCTCACCGAGACGAGCTCGTCCCCCTCGCCGCGCTTGCGCGGGCGCGCGTGCGGGGGCGTGCGGGAGACGCGGATCCGCCGACCGGCGATCGTCGCCTCGAGCGTCACGCGCGGCGTCGTCGCCGGGTCCCGGTGGTCGCTGGCCAGGCGAGCGGCGGTGTCGCGGGCGCCCGGGACCTGCCCGAACAGCGCGAAGCAGACGGCGTCCAGGACGCTCGTCTTGCCCGCGCCCGTCGGTCCGGAGAGGAGGAACAGCCCCGCGTCGGAGAGCCGGTCGAAGTCGACCTCCTCGTGCCCGGCGAACGGGCCGAACGCCTCGAGCTCCAGCCGATGCAGCCGCACCGGCGCCTCAGCGGTCGCGGTCGCGGTCGGCGGTCCGCAGCGCGTGCTCGAGGGCGTCCTGCAGCAGCGGCCGCTCGTCCTCCTCGACCGCGCGGCCGCGGACGTCGGCGACGAACCGCTCGAGGATCTCGAGGTCGGTGCGCCCGGCGACGCGCTGGGCCGCGCTGCTGGCCCGCGTCCGGTCGACGCCGCCCTCCGGCTCGTGCTGGAGCACGAGGATCCGCGCGAACCGGCGCCGCAGCCGCTCCATCGGCCGCGCGGGCAGCTCGGGGTCGGTGAGCGTCAGCTCGAGCCAGCTGTCCTCGCCCTCGTGCTCGTCCAGGCGGGGGTCCAGCAGCAGCTCCTCCAGCGTGCCGCGGGCCCGGACGAGCCGGAACGGCGCCTCGAGGACGACGGTGCGCAGGTCCGCCACGCCGTCGGCGTCGAGGTCGACGATCGACACCGACTTGTCGCCGACCTCCGGGAACGAGTAGGGCAGCGGGGAGCCGGCGTAGCGCAGCAGCGGCTCGCGCGCGCGGGGCGCCGCCGGGGCGGCCGTGGCCGTCGTCCCGCGGACGTCCTCGGCGGCGAGCGCGAAGAGGCCGCCGAGGTCGGCGAGCGCGTCGATCTCGGCCGCCGCCGGCTCCGGCACGGGGACCGCGACCGGTGCCGCGCCGAGCTGGTGGGGCCGGTGGAGGTGCCCGAGCGCGACGTAGTCGACGCCGTCGAACGCCCGGCGGGCCACGGTCTGGACGCCGCCCACGGCGATGTCGCGCTCCGACGCCGACGGCTCGCCGCCCACGACGAACGCGTGCGCGGCGACGACCGAGCGCACCGGCGCTGCCGTCGTCGCGCGGCGCGCGACGAGATCCGCGCGGACGCGGTCCATCGCGGCGCCGACGACGGCGTCGTGCGTCCGCTCCTGCACGCCGAGCTCCGCGCGCGCCAGGTCGGGATCGAGGTACGGGATGCCGTAGAGGGCGACGGGCCCGTGCTCGTCCTCGAGCACGAGCGGGTCGGCGCAGCGCCCCGGCTCCGTGCGCAGGTGCACCCCGCCCGCCGCGATGAGCTCCCCCGCGAAGCCGAGCCGCGCCGCGGAGTCGTGGTTGCCGCTGATCACGAGGACGGGGGCGATCTCGGCGAGCCGCCGCAGGAGCTCGCCCGCCAGGCGGACCGCCTCGACCGGCGGGAGGGCGCGGTCGAAGACGTCGCCGGCGATGATCACCGCGTCGACCTGCTCGTCGCGCGCGACGGCCACGAGCTGGTCGAGGACCGCCGCCTGGGCGTCCAGCAGCGGGAGCCGGTGCAGGGACCGGCCGAGGTGCAGGTCGGCGGTGTGCAGGAGCCGCATCGGCTCGCCCGAGGCTACGGCCCGGATCGGACGTCCCCGGGCCGTGCCGGCGCGCTCGGACCGGACCGCGCCGCGGCCGGGTGCGCGCGCCCCGTGGGCGGCGAGCGCCTCCGCGCTCCCCGTGTTGCGACCGGCGGTCGCGGTGGCCTACGATTGGCCGCGCCGGGCGCCCGCGCCCGGCCGGCGGGAGCGAAGGGCGCGGCGGCACGTCGCGCACGGGCCCGACGCCGTCCCAGCCGCAGCACCGCCAGCGTGACCGACGACCGACCTCGCTCCTCCCGCCCGCTCCGCGCCGACGCCCCGCGCGGCGCCGACGTCGATGACGTCCCCGCGGAGGCGGGGACGCGCGAGCAGGCGCTCGAAGTCGTCCCCGGCCTCGCCCGGATCGCCGGCGGCGCGTACGTCCGCGCGCTGACGTGGACGGCGGAGACGTCGGTCCGCACCGGCCTGGGCATCGCCCGGCGCCTGCCCGGCGCCGGGATCGCCGAGCGCCTCGCCGAGGAGGCCGGTCGCCAGGCCCGGCGCAGCGCTCGCCAGCTGCTCGGCGTCGAGGACGTCGAGGAGCGGCTGCGCCGACTCGTCCCCGACCGCGTGGGGCAGACGACCCGCGCCTTCGCGCCGGGATCCTCCGCGTCGTCCACGTCCGAGCCGGTCGATCCGGCCGAGCAGCTGCGCCGTCGCGGCGCCGGGCTGCTGGACCGGGCCGCCGACGTCGCGCTCGAGGAGGACGCCCACCCCGCGTACGCCCGGATCCTCGACGAGCTCGCGCCGGACGAGGCGCGCCTCCTGCGGCTGCTCGCGACGAAGGGACCGCAGGCCTCGGTCGACATCCGCACCGGCCGGCCGCTGGGCATCGGCTCGGAGCTCATCGCGAGCAACCTCACGATCCTCGGCGCCGAGGCGGGGGTCCGCTACGGGGAGCGGGTGCCGGCGTACCTCAACAACCTCTTCCGGCTGGGCCTCGTCTGGTTCTCCCACGACGAGCTCCAGGACCTCCGCGCCTACCAGGTGCTCGAGGCGCAGCCGGAGGTCCGTGAGGCGATGCGCCGAGCCGGCCGCGCGCCCCGGACCGTCCGCCGCAGCATCGCGCTGACGCCGTTCGGCGAGGACTTCTGCCGCGTCTGCCTGCCCCTGCAGGCCCCGGACGGCGCGAGCCTCGGCGCCGTCGGGGGCGCGCGCGGCGGCCGGGGTGCCGCATGACGCTCGCGACGAGCTGGAACGTCCTCGGCGCCGAGATCGAGCTGCTGCACCTCATCACGGTGCCGCTGTTCATGGGCGGGATCGGCTACGTCACGAACTGGTCGGCCGTCTGGATGCTCTTCAACCCCCTGGAGTTCAAGGGGTTCCGCCTGCCCGGGCTCGCGACGCTCGTGAAGCTCGCGCCGCGGAAGGTCCAGCAGATCCCCGGCGTCATGCACGGCGGCGTCGGGTGGCAGGGGATCATCCCGTCGCGGTCGGCGAAGATGGGCTCGATCGCCGTCGACAAGGGGATCGCGAAGCTCGGCAGCGCCGCGGACTTCTACCAGCAGCTCGAGCCGGAGAAGATCGCCGAGCAGATCCTCGTCGCCACGCGCGAGGACCTGCGCGAGATGGTCGAGCGGATCATGGAGCGCGAGCACCCGCAGCTCTGGCACGACCTGCCGCCGGCGGTCCGGGAGGCGGTCCACGGGCGGGTGCGCCAGCAGCTGCCGGAGATCGTCGGCAACGTCACCGACCAGATCGGGACGAACATCGACCAGCTGCTCGACGTGAAGCTCATGGTCATCCGGCACCTCGAGCAGCAGCCCGAGCTCGCCAACCGCGTCTTCGAGGACGTCGGCGAGAAGGAGCTGAAGTTCATGATCAACTTCGGCTTCTGGTTCGCCTTCCTCCTCGGCTTCCCGGTCGTGTGGGTCACCGGGGCCTGGCACCACTGGTGGGTGCTGCCGATCATGGGCACGTTCGTCGGCTGGGCGACGAACCTCGTCGGCATCTGGATGATCTTCGAGCCGATCGAGCCGCGCCGGATCCTCGGGGTGAAGATCCAGGGCCTCTTCCTGCGCCGGCAGCACGAGGTCGCCGACATCTACTCGAAGATCATCGCCGAGAACATCGTGACGATCGCGAACATCGGCCACGAGCTGCTCCACGGCCCGCGGTCGGACCGCACGCGGCGGATGATCGAGGACGCGATGCGCCCCGCGATCGACCGCGCCACGGGGCCGGCGCGCGCCGCGGTGCGGATGCTCATGGGCGCGCGGAAGTACGACGCCGTGCGGGAGTCGGTCGCCGTCGAGGCGGTCGAGTACACGCTCACGCCGCTCCAGGACCCGGAGTTCAACGAGCGTCAGAGCAAGGCGATCCGGATCCTCATCCGCGACCGGATGCGGGAGATGTCGGGGCGCGACTTCGTCGAGATGCTGCGCACCGCGATGAAGGAGGACGAGTGGCTGCTCTTCCTCCACGGCGCGGTCCTCGGCTTCGGCGCCGGGTTGCTGCACCTCGCGATCTTCGGCTGACCCCGGCCCGCGCGTCGCGGCGCGGGCACGCGTCGTGGGAAGCGACACCGGCCGTTCACCGATCCGGGTGGCCCCGAGCGCTCCGGCGCTCTACTCTTGTCCGCGGACCATGCGTCTTCTGCTGGAGGGGTGGCAGAGTGGACGATTGCGCTGGTCTTGAAAACCAGAGGTCGGGAGCACCGATCCGCGGGTTCGAATCCCGCCCCCTCCGCTCTCCCCCCGCCCGGTCCCCCGCTTCGACGGGGGATCGGTCGTTCCGGGCTTCCCGCGCACGGCGATCGCGCCTCGCCCGGACCGGTCCGGGCGGATGCCGGCCGGCCTCAGCGGCCGGCGAGGAACAGCTCGCCGGGCCAGCGCGAGGACCACTCGGCGCGACCGCTCGCGAGCAGTCGCACCCCCGCGCACGGGAAGCGCGTCGCGAGCTCCTCCGGGCCGACGAAGAACAGGGCGGTCGCCAGGCCGTCGGCGAGCAGGGCCTCGTCGGCGACCGCCCACGTCGCGACGACCTCGCCGGTCGGCCGGCCGTCGCGGCCGTCGAGCACGTGGTGCCGATCGGCCCACGCGCGGCGGTTCACCGCCGAGGCGGCCAGCGCGCCGTGCCCGATCTCGACGACGCCGATCGCCTGCGACGGGTCGCCGGGGTGCTCGAGCGCGACGCGCAGCGGGCCGGCCTCGGCCGGCGCACGACGCAGGAGGTCGCCGCCGGCGTCGACGACGAACGACGCCACGCCGCGCTCGACGAGGAGCGCGCCGACGAGATCGACGAGCTGCCCCTTCCCGGCGGCGCCGACGTCGAGCAGGACGGGAGCGTCCGCGTGGAGCGTCGTGGCGTCCCAGCGGACCGCCGTGCGCCAGTCCGCCACCGCCGGCGGGGGTCCCGGACGCGGCGTCAGCGCGTAGCCGGCGTCGTAGCCGTGGTGCTCGAGCGCGGCCCCCACGAGCGGCGTGACGGCGCCGGCGGTGAGCTCGTGCAGCGCGTCGTAGAGCCCGAGCAGCCGCTCGCCGGCCGCGGGCAGCGGATGCGCCCCGCCCTCGCGGGCGATCCTCGCCACGAGCGAGTCGTCGCGGAACCGCGACCAGGCGCGGTCGTAGGCGTCGATGAGCGCGGCGATCCCGTCCGCGTGCGGGGCGAGCGGCTGGTCGGCGTCGATCCGCCAGCGGGTGCCGATCGCGTCGAGCTCGAGGACGTCGGGCGTCGTCATCGCGCCCAGCTTGACGGCTCGCGCGGGCGGTCGCGACGGCGTCCGGGGAGGCCCTTATCGCGTTCTTACCGCCGAGTCCGTGTGATGGGTGATGCTGTTGCAGCGACAACGACCGTCGCCGCGAGCCATCCACCCCGCAGATCCCCGCCAGGAGTCCCCACGTGCCGTCCACCCGCTTGCGCCCGTTCATCGCCGGGGCCGCCGCCACCGCGATCGCCGTCACCGTCGCCGGCTGCGGCTCCGACGACGCCTCGACCGACGGCGCGGCCACCCAGCCCTCGGCCGCCACGACCGACGCGGGGGCCGCCTCGTCGGAGGCCACGACGACCGGGGGCGCGAGCGGCGCCTCGTCCGACGGCGCCTACCGCGACGGGGACTACTCCGCCGACGGCTCGTACCAGTCGCCCGGTGGCACCGAAGCGGTCGGCGTCGCCCTGACGCTGAAGGACGGCACGGTCACGAAGCTCACGGTGACGTCGAAGGCCAAGCACCCGAACTCCAAGAACTTCCAGGCGAAGTTCATCTCCGGCATCGACGCGGAGGTCGTCGGCAAGCCGATCGACGACCTGCAGGTCGACAAGGTCGCCGGCTCGTCGCTCACGAGCGGGGGCTTCAACCAGGCGATCGACGCGATCAAGGCGGAGGCGGCCGGCTGATGCAGGCGGCGATCGTCCCGCCGGCCCTCACCCGGGCCCTCGCGCCGCTGGACCAGCGGCTCGGCCGGATCGGCATGCACCGGTTCGTCCTGCTCGTCCTCGCGGTGCTCGTGGCGGTCGCCCTCGTCCTCTCGATCGTCGGGGAGCTCGCGCCCGGGCCGGGCGACGTCCTCGCGAGCCTCGCGGTCGCGCTCGGCGTCGCGCTCGCGGTGAACGCCGCGTTCTGCCGGGTGCTGCGCGCCGCGTGGCAGCCGGAGTCGACGCTCATCACCGGCCTGCTGCTCTTCTTCCTCTTCACCCCGACGACCGACGGCGGCGCGCTGCTGGACCTCGCGCTCGTCGCCGCGGTGGCCAGCACGTCGAAGTACGTCCTCGCCGTCCGCGGGCGCCACGTCCTGAACCCGGCGGCGGCCGGCGCGGCGCTCGCGACGATCCTCCAGCTCGGGGCGATCCCGACGTGGTGGGTGGCCGGGGTCGAGCTGCGGTGGTTCGTCGTCGTCGCGCTGCTGCTCGTCGTGGTGCGCCTGCGGCAGGGCGTGCTCGTCGGCGTCTTCGTGCTGCTCGCGACGGCGAACGTCGTCAGCGACCTCGACGCGGCCGGCACGGGCTTCGGCGACGCGCTGGAGATGGCCCTGACGTCGTACCCGATCCTCTTCCTCGCGGCGTTCATGCTCACCGAGCCGCTGACGCTCCCGCCGCGCCGGTGGCAGCGCGTGCTCGTCGCCGCCGTGGTCGCGTTCCTCTTCGCGTCCCCGACGTTCCACGTCGGCGACACGTACATGACGCCGGAGATCGCGCTGCTGCTCGGCAACGTGCTCGCGTTCGGCTTCGGGCAGCTCGGCGCGGTGCGCCTGCGGCACGTCGGCAGCGAGCAGCTCGGCCCCACGACCTGGGAGCACCGCTTCGCGCCGGGGCGGCCCGTGCGGTTCCGGCCGGGGCAGTACGCCGAGCTCGTCGTGCCGCACGGCTCGTCGGACGCGCGCGGCCAGCGGCGGATGCTCACGATCGCCTCCGCGCCCGGCGGCGAGGTCGCCTTCGGGGTGCGCCACGCGCCGCGGGACGGCAGCGCGTACAAGGCCGCGCTCGCCGCCCTGGAGCCGGGCGCGACGTTGCGGGCCTCGCTCGTGGCGGGCGACTTCGTCCTGCCGCGGGATGCCGCGCAGCCGCTGCTGCTCGTCGCCGGCGGCATCGGCATCACGCCGTTCGTCAGCCAGCTGCGGGCGATGGCCGACGACGACGGCGAGCGCGACCTCGTGCTCGTCTACGGGGTCAGCGCGGGGGAGGGCGTGCCGTACGCCGATCGGCTGCCGGCCGTCCCGGGCCTGCGGGTCGTCGTCGTGGCGCCGGCCGATCCGGGGGCGCTGCCCGCCGGGTGGCGGCACGTCGCCGGCGAGCGGCTCGATGCCGCGACGCTCGAGGCGGCCGCGCCCGACCTGGCCGATCGCCGCGCGTTCGTGTCCGGCCCGCCCGCGATGGTCGACGCCGTCGCCGCGACCCTCCGCGCCCGCGGCGCGCGGCGGGTCCACACCGACCAGTTCGCGGGCTACTGAGCCGGCCGGCCGGCGATCGTCGGCCGGGCGCCTCGCGCTACCGGACGGTGGCGATCCCGGGCGCCGGCCGCGACGGGCGCGCTCAGCCGGCGGCGCGCTCCTCCTCGAGCTTGCGCAGCTCGATCCGGCGGATCTTGCCGGTGAGCGTCTTGGGCAGCTCGTCGACGAACTCGACCTCGCGCGGGTAGGCGTAGGCGGAGTGGCTGTCGCGGACGAACCGCGAGATCTCCTGCCCGAGCTCGGGCGTGGCGTCGACGCCGGCCGCGGCCACGACGAACGCCTTCACGATCCAGCCGCGGCGCTCGTCGGGCTTCGCGACGACCGCCGCCTCGGCGACGGCCGGATGCTCGAGGCAGGCCGACTCGACCTCGAACGGGCCGACGCGGTACCCGGCGGTGAGGATCACGTCGTCGGCGCGGCCCTCGAACCAGACGTAGCCGTCCTCGTCGACCCGGGCCGCGTCCTTGGAGTGGAACCACGCGCCGCCGAACGTCTCCTCCGTCGCCTCCGGGTTGTTCCAGTAGCCCAGCGGCCAGGTGGGGTTCGTGTGCGCCCGCAGGCAGATCTCGCCCCGCTCGCCGGGCGGCACCGGCCGCTCGTCCTCGTCGAGGATCGCCACCTCCCACCCGGGCATCGGCTTGCCCATGGAGCCCTCCCGGACCTCCATGAACGGGAAGTTCGCGCACAGGGGATAGCTCTCGGAGAGCCCGTAGAAGTCGAGCACCGTGACGCGGTACTGCTCGCGGAACCAGCGGATCGCCTCGGGGTTCAGCGGCTCCCCGGCCGAGCACGCCCGGCGCAGCGGGATCGGGTAGCGCTCCGCGGCGCGCTCGACGGCCATCATCGATCGCATCGCCGTCGGCGTCGTGAAGACGTTCGTCACCTCGTGGCGGGAGAGGAACGCCAGCTCGGCCTCGGGGTCGAAGCCGCCGCGACGCTGGGCGACGTGCTGCACGACGCCGTAGCGCCAGGCGCCCATGAGCGGGATGATGCCCGCCGCCCAGGCCCACTCGCCCATCGAGCGGAACCGCTCGCCGTCGCGGACCTCGTGGCAGTACTCGAACTCCTCGTGCCCGAGCAGGTAGCGGTGCGCGTGGAGGATGCCCTTCGCCAGGCCGGTCGTGCCGGAGGTGTAGTAGAGCTGCGCCGGATCCTCGCTCGAGGTGTCGACGGTCTCGAACGTCGCGGGCTGCTCGGCCAGCAGCTCCGGCGTCAGCACGAGCAGCTCGCGGTCCTCCGCGCCGGGGAGGCCGTCGATCGCCCCGGCGATCTGGTCGCGGTGGGCCTCGTCGGTCACGACGATCGCGGCGTCGCTGTCGCCGACGCGGTGGCGGATGCCCTCGGTGCCGTAGAGCACCGACATCGACAGCAGGACGGCCCCCGCCTTCCACGTGCCGATGAAGGCGGCCGCGGTCTCCGGCGTGGGCGGCAGCAGGAACGCGACCCGGTCGCCGCGCTGGACGCCGTGCGCGACGAGGAGGTTCGCGAACCGGTCGGCGAGCTCCCGCAGCTCGCCCCACGCGACCCGGCGCACGTTCCCGTCGGGGTCCTCGTGGACCATCGCGAGCTTGTCGGCCGGGTGTTTGTCGCAGACGTCGGCGGCGATGTTGTAGCGCTCCGGGACGTGCCACTCGTGCTCGGCGACGAGCTGCTCGTACGTGCGGGTGGTGGGGTCGTGCGCGGTGCTCATGCGGATCTCGGTCGTCGGGGTGGGGGAGCGCCTGGGACGCCTCGTCCCGACCCTCCCACCTCGGGGCGTCCCGCGTCCACCGCCGGGGACGACCGGGCGCGCCGGCGCGCCCAGCGGCCGTCGGCCGCCGTCGGACGGCCGGCCCGTCGGGACCGGCCGGGCGGGCCCCCGGACCGCGGGGGCGACGACGCGCTCAGCGTCCGGGCGCGGACGCGCTCGCCGCGGGCGCGTGGTGCGTCCCGTCGCAGCCGACGCAGTCGTCCTGCGCGCCCCGCTCGACCTGGAGCGTGGCGTGGTCGAGCCCGTAGCGCTCCGCGAGCACCGCGCCGACCCGCCCGCGCACCGCGTCGGGATCGGCGTCGACCGCGACGACGAGGTGGGCGCTGAGCGCGGGGAAGCCGGTCGTGAGCTCCCACACGTGGAGGTCGTGGACCCCGCTGACGCCGGGCACCGCGGCGATCGTCGCGCCGACCTCGTCCGGATCGGTCCCGGCCGGGGCGGCCTCGAGCAGCACCCGGGCGGTGCGGGTCGTCAGCCGCAGCCCGCCGCGCAGCATGAGGCCGGCGACGACGAGCGACGCGAGCGGGTCGGCGATCCGCCAGTCGCCGGCGAGCACGGCGACGCCCGCGACGATCGCCGCGACCGATCCGAAGAGGTCCGCGAGGACGTGCAGGCGCGCCCCCTCGACGTTCATCGACCGCCGTTGCGCCCGGGAGAGCGCGTAGGCGCTGGCGATGTTCGCCAGCGCGCCGACGACGCCGACGACGATGACGATCCCGGCCTCGATCTCGGGCGGGTCGACGAGCCGGCGCACCGCCTCGATCGCGACGACGAGCCCGAGCGCGAGCAGGGCGACGGCGTTGATCAGCCCGCTGAGGATCTCCGCCCGCGCCAGTCCGAAGGTGTAGCGGCCGCCGGCGGGTCGCAGCGCGAGCGTCGCGGCCCCGAGCGCGAGGGCCAGCGCCCCGGCGTCGGTGAGCATGTGCGCGGCGTCGGAGAGCAGCGCCAGCGACCCGGAGACGATGCCCGCGACGACCTCGACGAGCATGAAGGTCGCGGTGATGCCCAGGGCGAGCGCGACCCAGCGGCGGTCGTCGTCGGCCCCGACCCCGTGGTGGTGGTCGTGGTCGTGGTCGTGCCCGTGGTGCGTCGTGGCGCTCACCCCTCGATCGTGGCGCATCGGGCGCCGATCCCGATGGATCGCGAGGACGGGACTCCCTCTCGAACGGGAACCGGTCCCAGATCCGCCGCAGGCGTCGCGGCCGGTGCGGCGCTCCGCGGTGGCGGCCGACGCGACATGCGCGCCGGGGCGCGCGCCCCTGGTCGAGCGCGGACGCGCCACGTTCGACGGGCGAGGGCGGGGCGCCTCGGCCGCTGCGGCGCCGTACTCTTCGGCGCCATGTTCGACGTCTCGACCGCCGATCCCGACCGCACCCGGAAGTTCCTGAAGATCGTCGGCGGGCTCGCGCTGATCGACGTCTTCCTCCTCGTGCCGCTGCTGCTCGGCTACCTCGACGTCATCGACAGCGACTCGTTCGTCGGACCGGTCGGCGGGACGCACGGCACGGTCTTCCTCGTGCTCGCCGGCATCGTCGCGTGGGGCGCGCAGCAGGGCCTGTGGAGCTGGCGCTTCCCGGGCACCATCGTCGGCGCGAACCTCGTGCTCTTCGGCCTGCTCCAGGCGCTGAAGGGCGACGCCCCGACGATCTTCGCGGTGCCGGCCGCGATCCTCATCGCGATCCCGCTGACCGCGGACCTGCTCGCCTCGCGCGAGCTCGCGTCGCGGACGCGCTGACGCGGCGCCGACGCCGGCCCGGCGCGACGGCCGCGTCCGCGATCGCCCTCCGACGCGGCCGGGAACGCCGGCCGGGCGTCCCTGGCGAGGCTCGGCTCAGGCGGCGGCCGGGGCGAGCACCGCGGGCGCGCCGAACGGCACGAGGCACGGCGGCAGGACGACGCTGCCGTCCTCGCGCTGGCCGTGCTCGAGCAGCGCGATGATCGTGCGCCCGACGGCGACCGCGGTGCCGTTGAGCGTCGCCAGCGCGTCCGGCTTGCCGCCCTCCGGGCGGTACCGCGCACCGAGCCGGCGCGCCTGGTAGTCGGTGGTGTTCGACGTCGAGGTGAGCTCGCGGTACTGCTCCTGCGACGGTAGCCACGCCTCGCAGTCGAACTTCCGCGCGGCGGACGCGCCGAGGTCGTCGACGGCGATGTCGACGACGCGGTACGGGATGCCCAGCTCGGTGAGGATCTCCTCCTCGAGCGCCAGCAGCCGGTCGTGCTCGGCCTCGGCGTCCTCCGGCGCGACGAAGCTGAACATCTCGACCTTGTCGAACTGGTGCACGCGGAAGATGCCGCGCGTGTCGCGTCCGGCGGCGCCGGCCTCGCGGCGGAAGCACGGCGAGAAGCCGGCGTAGCGGCGCGGGAGCGTCCCGCCCTCGAGGATCTCGTCGGCGTGCAGCGACGCCAGGGCGACCTCGCTCGTGCCGGCGAGGTACAGCTCGTCGTCGGGCAGCGCGTAGATCTGCTGCTCCGTGTCGGGCAGGAAGCCCGTCCCGTAGAGCGCCTCCTCGCGCACGAGCACCGGCGGCAGGACCGCCTCGTGCCCGTGATCGCGGAGCTTCGAGAGCGTCCACTGCACCAGCGCGAGCTCGAGGAAGACGAGCTCGCCGCGCAGGTACGCGAAGCGCGAGCCCGAGAGCCGCGCGCCGCGCTCCATGTCGACGCGCTCCCCGGCGAGGGCGAGGTGGTCCTGCGGCGCGGCCGGCGGCGTGCCGGGCAGCGCGGCGCGCAGGCCGAGGCCGTCGATCCGCGGCTCGCCGACGGTCTTCAGGACGGCGTCCTGCGGCGGGGACGCCGGGTGCGGCAGGTTCGGCAGGCGCGCCTGGGTCTGCTGCAGCGTCGTCTCGACGTGCGCGAGCTCCTCCTGGAGCGCCTTCGCGCGCCCGGCCACCTCGCGCATCGTGGCGATCGCGGCGTCGGCGTCCTCCTGCGACCCGCTGCCGTCCTTCGCCGCCTTCTGCGCGCGGGCGATGCCCTGGTTCGCCGCGTTCTGCTCGGCGCGCAGCGCCTCGAGCTCCGGCAGGATCGCCCGGCGCCGCTCGTCGAGCTCGAGCACGTGGTCGAGGATCGCCCCGTCGTCGCCCCCACGCCGGGAGAGGGCCGTGCGCGCGGCGTCGGGATCGCGACGGAGGGCCTTCAGGTCGAGCATCGCGCCGGAGGCTAGCGAGCGCCGCCGGACGGCCGCGCGCGGACGCCCGCCGCCGCGACGCGCGGCCGACGCGCCGGCGTCCGGCGGGCCACCCGTCGTCCCGCGGCGGCGTAGCCTTCCGCGCCGTGCCCTCCACGATCGAGCCCGGCCGGCGGCGTGACCGCTGCATCACCGTCTACGGCCGGCGGGCGGTGCTCGAGGCGCTCGCCGACGACACGCTCGAGGTCGCCGAGGTCATCGTGGCCGAGAGCGGGGGCCGCGTCGCGTCGGAGGCCGAGCAGGCCGCGCGGGCGCGCGGCGTCCCGGTCCGTCGCGAGCGGGCGCACAAGGTCTCGCTCATCTCGGGCAACGGCCGCCAGGACCAGGGGGTCGTCGCCGACGTCGTCGCCCCGGCGATGCGGTCGCTCGCCGAGCGGCTCGACGAGCTCGCTCGCGATCCCGGGCGCCGGCAGCGGCTGCTCGTCGTCGACGGCGTCACGACGCCGGGCAACCTCGGCCTCATCGTGCGCTCGGCGGCCGGCGCCGGGGTCGACGGGCTCGTCGTGCCGCACCGCGGCACCGCGGCGCTCGGTCCGCAGGTCGTCAAGGCGTCGGCCGGCACCGCCTGGCGCGCGCCGCTGCTGCGCGCGCGGGACGCGCCGACGGCGCTGTCGGAGCTCACGGACGCGGGCTTCGCGATCCTCGGCCTCGACGCGTCCGCCGAGCGCACGCTCTGGGACGTCGAGCTGCCCGATCGGGTGGCGTTCCTCGTCGGCGGCGAGCACGACGGGGCGTCGTCGGAGGCCGCGGCGTACGCGCACGGCTGGGTCAGCGTGCCGATGGCCGGCGGCGTCGAGTCGCTGAACGTCGCCTGCGCCACGACGCTCGTCGTCTTCGAGATCGCCCGCCGCGGCTGAGGTCCCCGGTCGGACCGGGTCGGGACGATCCGCGCGGTCCTCGCGCGCGGGGCCGGAACGACCGCGGGCGGCCCTCAGGCCGCCCGCGGAGCAGATCGGTGGACGCCGGCGTCAGTTCGACGGCGCGGGCGGATCGACCATCGCGCACCGCTGCTCGGCGGTCGGGGTCGGATCCGGGCTCGGGATCTCCTGGGCCTTCAGGCCGGAGTTGTTGCAGAGGAAGTCCGCGATGTCCTCCGCGTCCTTCCCGACGGCGATGTTCTGGGGCATGATCGCCCCGGAGAAGCCGCCGTTGCGCAGCGCGTAGAGGACGGAGCCCTTCGTCTCGCGACGGAGGTCGAAGTTCGGGCCGTCGGTCCGCTCGCGGTCCTTGATCCGGTAGGCCCCGCCCTGCGTGCCGGCGACGGCCAGCGTGTGGCACCCGGCGCAGCGCTCGGCGAAGAGCTCGGCGCCCCGGAGCACCGATGGGTTGTCCGCGGCACGGATCTTGCCGGCATCCAGGTTGGTCTGGACGGACTCCGAACCGCACGAGGCGAGGACGAAGGCCGACGAGACAGCCGCCAAGGTCGTGAGGGCGCGACGCTGCATGACGCGCGCCATCCTAGACGAGAACCCCCGCGAAGGCGGCTGCCACCCCGGTCGGCCCGGGGAGCGTCGGGCGCGCGACCCGTGGGGGCGGGCGATCGCGGTCGTCGGCCACGGCGATCGCGGCGATCGGCGATCATGCGCGCCGATGCCCGACGCCGAGCCCGCGCCCGGACCCCTCCGGGACCTCCGCTGGGTCCTGATCGCCCTCGCCGTGGCGGTCGCGTCGGTGCTGCTCGTCCAGACCGGCTGCAACACCGGCCCCGAGCACCGCGTCGCGGACGGCCGGCTGGCGCTCACGCTCCGGGAGTACTCGATCGAGCCGCGCAACATCGTCGCGCCCGCGGGGCAGCTGCGGATCTCCGCGCGCAACACGGGACGGCTGCTGCACGGCGTGCGGATCGTCAGCGACGACGACAAGCGCGGGAACCGCCGCTCGCGGTTCGCGCGGGTGCCCCGCCCGCTGCAGCCCGGCGAGTCGAAGGACGTGCTGGACGTCTGCCTCGCACCCGGCCGCTACCGGATCGTCAGCCCGATGCCCGGCGACGAGGAGCTCGGCGCGGTCGCGGACCTGCGGGTCGAGGGCCCGCCGCCGACGACGTGCGAGCCGCTCGTCGGCGAGAAGCGCGCGAGCGACGGCTGACGTCCGCGGGCGAGCGCGCGATCTCGTGCGATCCGCGAGAAGGAGGTCCGCGCGCGAGGGCGAACAGGTCATCGTCCCCGGCGCCGACCCGAAGGCCCTTCGCCCCGCGCACTTCGATGCCCGCGACTGGTCTTTCGACGGCGGCAACCACTGGTCGGCGCCGGGGCCCCGCTTTCCCCTGCGCGCACGCGCGTGCGCCGCGCGGCGCGGCGTCCCGGTCGCGGTCCCCGTCGGCCGGCCGTGCCGTACGGTTCCGGCGATGGCCGCGTCCCCCGTCGACCCCGACGCCTACCGCCGCGCGATCGGGGGCTTCGCGACGGGGGTCGCCGTCGTCACCGCGGTCGGTCCCGACGGGCCCGCGGGACTGACGACGAACGCCGTCAGCTCGCTCTCGCTCGATCCGCTGCTGCTGCTCGTCTGCTTCGACAACGGCAGCCGGACGCTGCCCGCGGTCCGGCACCAGGGCCGCTTCGGCGTGAGCATCCTCCGGGAGGACCAGGAGGACGTCGCCCGGGTCTTCGCGAGCAAGCGCCCCGGGCCCGAGAAGCTCGCCGCGGTGCTGCATCGCGTCCACGAGGGCGTGCCGGTCGTCGACGACGCGGCCGCCTGGATCGTCTGCGAGCTCCGCGAGCTGCTGCCGGGCGGCGACCACACGATCGGCATCGGCGAGGTCCGCGACGTCGGCGAGGACCCGGCCGCCGCGCCCCTGCTCTTCCACCGCGGCGCGTTCGGCGTCGCCGGGACGGCCGCCTGAGATGGCCGGCGTCGCGCTCGTCGTCAGCCTCGTCGTCTCCGCCGTGGCGCTCGTGACCGGGGCCTGGGGGGCCTGGCTCTGGCAGCGGCTCGAGGCCGACCCGCGGTACTGGATCGGCGTGCGCGCGACCCAGGCGGGCGCGCTGCTGCTGACGCTCCTCGCCGGCGCGGTCTGGCTGGCGCCCGACAGCGAGCCCGACAACTGGCTCTTCTGGCTCTACGCGCTGCTGCCGCTGGCGGTCTCGCTCGTCGCCGAGCAGCTGCGGATCGTCGCCGCCGAGCAGGTGCTCGAGCGGCGCGGGCTCGAGGGCGCGGCCGACGTCCGGGGCCTCGACGAGCCGGCCCAGCGCGCGATCGTCCGCGAGATCGTTCGCCGCGAGGTCGGCGTGATGGCGGCCGCGGCGCTCGTGATCGCGTTCCTCGCGCTGCGGATCGTCGCCGAGCGCGGCGGCCTGTAGCCCGCGACCGTCGCCGCCGCGGTGTCGTGCGGACGCGTCCGCGAACGCCGACCTCCGAAGTTGGTATTAGGGAGACCGAATAAGCGGTGGGATCACCCACCGTCCCCGTCGGGAATTGACGCGGTGTCGAGGCCCGCACGTGGCACCCCGCACGGCGCCTCGTGGCCGCTGTGACGAGCGGCGGCGCGACTTCGTGAGGACCCGCACGAATGGCCGGAAATCCGGCTGTTCGACGCGCCATCCGTGCCCGGGTCGACGGGTGCGGGGTGATAGAACAGGCGGAGTGCTTCGGTCGTACTTGCCGCTGCTGGTCTTCCTCGTCCTCTCCACCGGCGTTGGTGCGTTCTTCCTGATCGCCAACACGCTGCTGGGGCCGCGGTTCAAGCGCCGACCCACGACCTACACGGAGGACGCCTACGAGTGTGGGCTGCCCTCCGAGGTCCAGCAGGGCTTCCGGTTCGGGATCAGCTTCTACCTGATCGCGATGCTCTTCCTGCTGTTCGACATCGAGGTCGTGTTCCTGTACCCGATCGCCGTCGAGCTGCGGACGGTCGGGACCTTCGCGCTGGTCGAGACGGGGGTCTTCATCGTCCTCCTCCTGATCGCGTTCGTGTACGTCTGGCGCCGGGGGGCCCTCGAATGGAAGTGATCCGCCACGGGTCCGGCTCGGCCGGTGCCCTGACCGCCGGCGGCGCCGGCGACCCCGCCGCCTTCCGGGCCCGCCAGCTGCGGGCCCGTGATCTGCTGCGCGGCGAGCTCGAGGGGGAGGAGCTCGAGCAGCACGTCGAGGAGAGCGTCCTCACGACGACGCTCGACAAGGCCGTCAAGTGGGCGCAGGGCAACTCGATCTTCCCGCTGACCTTCGGCCTCGCCTGCTGCTCGATCGAGATGATGAGCCTCGTCGGCTCCCGGATGGACATCTCGCGCTTCGGCGGCGAGGCGATGCGCGGCACGCCGCGCCAGTCCGACCTCATCATCCTCGCCGGCCGCGTGTCGATGAAGATGGCGCCGGTCGTCCGGCGCGTCTACGACCAGATGCTCGAGCCGAAGTACGCGATCGCGATGGGCGCCTGCTCGTCGTCGATGGGCGTCTTCAACAACTACGCCGTCGTCCCGGCCGACAAGTTCCTGCCGGTCGACGTGCACGTCCCCGGCTGCCCGCCGCGGCCCGAGGCCGTGATGTACGGGATCCTCAAGCTGCGCCGGATGATCCAGGACGACCCGACGATGGGCTGGCGCGACCGCTACCGCGCGGTCGGCACGGAGGAGCTCGGCGCCCGCCCGCAGGACGCGGAGGCGCAGGAGCGCGAGGCCGCCGCCGCGGAGGCCGAGGCGCAGGCCGCGGCCCGCGCGCAGGCCGAGCGGGAGGAGCGCGACGCCGCGATCGCCGCCGCCCGGGAGGCGCGCGGCGAGGAGCCCGCCCCGGCCGCCGAGGCGGGGGAGGACGAGGCGCGTGCCTGACGCCAAGGCGCTCGAGCGCCTGGCCCACATCATCGACGCCGAGCACGAGGACCGCAGCGTGGTCCGCGGCGTCACGCACACCCACTGCCGCGCGGAGATCGAGGTCGAGGCGGCCGCGATCGGCCCGACGCTCGAGCGCCTGCGGGCCGAGGGGTACACGATGCTCGTGTCGCTCCACGGCGTCGACTACCTGCCCGAGGAGCCGCGCCTCGGCGTGGCCTACGAACTGCTGTCGATGCACCACCAGGACCGCGTGTCGGTGAAGGTCCGCGTGCCGATCGACGAGCCGCGGATCCCGTCGGTGACGCCGGCCTGGCCGACCGCCGACTACCAGGAGCGCGAGGCGTTCGACATGTTCGGCATCGTCTTCGACGGCCACCCGGACCTCCGCCGCATCCTCCTTCCCGAGGACTACCTCGGGCACCCGCAGCGCCGCGACTTCCCGATCGGCGGCGAGCCCGTGCTCTTCACGGAGAACGAGACCGGCAACCCGGGGTGGTGGAAGTGAGCGACGAGACGCCGCGCCGCGACCCGTCCGCGCCGGGCGGGCAGGAGCCCTCGGGCCCCAGCCACCGCGAGCAGGACGCGCCGGCGGGCACCAGCACGACCGAGCGCGAGGCGGGCGCGAGCGCCGCCGACCTCCTCGGCGGGACGCCCGGGGGCCCGCTCACGACGGTCGCCGACGGCCCCGCCGACCAGTCCGACCAGGCCGCTCGCGCCGCCTATCGCGCCGGCGAGGAGTCGATCGACTTCTCCGCCGAGCTGCGCGCCGTGGCCACGCGCGACGACGCCGAGCTCCTGACGATCAACATGGGGCCGCACCACCCCGCCACGCACGGGGTGCTGCGGCTGCTGACGACGCTCGAGGGCGAGGTCGTCCGGGACGTCAAGCCGGTCATCGGCTACCTCCACACCGGCATCGAGAAGACCGCCGAGGACAAGGCGTACTGGAAGGCCATCCCCGTCGTCGAGCGGATGGACTACCTGGCGTACTACTTCAACGCCATGGCCTACGTCGGGGCCGTCGAGGACCTGCTGGACCTCGAGGTCCCCAAGCGCGCCCAGTACCTGCGCGTCATCCACCTCGAGCTGAACCGGATCATGAGCCACCTCGTGTGGCTCGGGACGACGATGCTCGACCTCGGCGCGATCTCGATCTTCTGGTACGCGTTCCGCGAGCGGGAGACGATCCTCGACCTCTTCGAGTACTCCTCCGGCCAGCGGATGCACACCCGCTACTTCCAGGTCGGCGGCGTCGCCGAGGACATCCCCGTCGGCTGGGAGCAGAAGCTCCGCGAGTTCCTCGTCGAGATGCCCAAGCGCCTCGACCAGTACGACGCGATGCTCAAGAAGAACGAGATCGTGCTGCGGCGCCTGCGTCACACCGGCGTGCTCGACGCCGAGACGCTCCAGGGGTGGGGCGTGACGGGCCCGCTGCTGCGCGCCGCGGGCGTCCCGTGGGACCTGCGCAAGGCGATGCCCTACTCGTCCTACGACGACTTCGCGTTCCAGATCCCGGTCGGGATCGAGGGCGACAACTACGACCGCTACCTCGTCCGGACCGCGGAGATGCGCGAGTCGGTGCGGATCATCGAGCAGGCGATCGACGGCCTGCCCGAGGGACCGTGGATCACCGAGGACCGCAAGGTCGCCCTGCCGCCGCGCCACGAGCTGGCGACGTCGATGGAGGCGCTGATCCACCACTTCAAGCTCGTGACGGAGGGCTTCCGCGTGCCGCCGGGCGAGGCGTACCACGCGATCGAGGGCCCCCGCGGCGAGCTCGGCTGCTTCGTGCGCTCCGACGGGTCCTCGAAGCCCGCGCGCGTGCACGTGCGCGATCCCTCGTTCGTCAACCTGCAGGCCTACGGCGACATGGCGCGCGGCGAGTACATCGCCGACCTCATCGCCACGCTGGCCTGCCTCGATCCGCTCCTGGGAGGGATCGACCGGTGAGCTTCCGCAGAGACCCGCTGGGCCCGCTGGACCGCGAGGCGGTTCGCGAGGGCGACCACGTCCCGTCCGCCATCCCGGTCCCCGGGTCCCCCGAGGCCGGCGACGGGATCGACGGCCGCCTGTTCCACCAGGACGTCCACCGCTTCCGCGACGGCTCCCGCGTCCCCGGATGGCGCGAGTCCTACGACCCGGCGAAGGACCCGGCCGTCGTGCCGGACCCCGCCACGACGCCGGTCCCGGAGGACCTGCGGGCGGAGATCGAGGCGTTCATGGCGCGCTACCCGGATCACCGCTCGGCGGCGATCCCGGCGCTCGCGGCCGCCCAGCGCGTGCACGGCTGGTGCTCGCCCGAGGCGATCGAGCAGGTCGCCTGCGTCATGCGGCTCACGCCGGCCTACCTCACCGCCGTCGTCGGCTTCTACGACATGCTCGAGGCGCGGCCGGTCGGGCGCAAGACGGTCTACGTCTGCACGAACATCTCGTGCTCGCTGCGCGGCGGCGACGAGCTGCTGGACGCCCTGCGCACCGAGCTCGCCGACGACCCGGACGTGAACATCCGCGGCTTCGAGTGCCTCGGCGCCTGCGACATCGCGCCGATGTGCTCCGTCGACGGCACGTACGTCGGACCGGTCGAGGACGCCGAGATCCCGACGCTCGCCGACGACATCCGGCGCGGGGCCGACCCCCTGCCGGCCAAGCAGCTCGTGCGCCGTCGCGTCGCCGACGTCGCCGCCAACTCCGACGACGTCCAGCGGGCCGCCGTCGACGCCGGGACGATCGGCCCGGTGCTCCCTCCCGACGGTCCCCCGGTGGGTGATCTGCGATGAGCAACAAGCTCCTCTTCAAGGACATCGACGAGCCCGGGCTCGCCTCGATCGACGTCTACAAGCGCCGCGGCGGCTACGCGATGGCCGAGCAGGCGCTCGCCATGGCGCGCGAGTCGATCGTCACGTCGCTGAAGGACTCCGGCCTGCGCGGCCGCGGCGGCGCCGGCTTCCCGACCGGCCTCAAGGCCTCCTTCATCCCCCAGGGGAAGATGGACAAGTACCTCGTCTGCAACGCGGACGAGTCCGAGCCGGGGACCTTCAAGGACCGCGAGCTCATCCAGAAGAACCCGCACTCCCTCATCGAGGGGATGATCATCGCCGCCTACGCCGTCGGGGCGAACAAGGCGTTCATCTTCATCCGCGGCGAGTACGTCCAGCAGGCCGACATCCTCGAGCGCGCGATCGAGGAGGCGAAGGCCGCCGGGTACCTCGGCCCGAACGTCCTGGGGCGCGGGGTCGAGCTGGACATGTGGGTCCACCGGGGCGCCGGTGCCTACATCTGCGGCGAGGAGACCGGCCTGCTCGACGCGCTCGAGGGCCGGCGCGGCAACCCGCGCCTGAAGCCGCCGTTCCCGGCGAACCAGGGCCTGTACCAGGGCCCGACGCTCATCAACAACGTCGAGACGCTCACGGCGATCAAGTACATCCTCGAGGTCGGCGCCGAGGCCTACGCGGCGATGGGCGTCGAGAAGTCCTCGGGCACGAAGCTCATCTCCGTGTCGGGCAACGTCAAGCGCCCCGGCAACTACGAGATCGAGATGGGCATGACCGGCCGGGACATCATCTACGGCCTCGCCGGGGGGATCGAGGACGACCGCGAGGTCCTCCTCTGGTTCCCGGGCGGCTCGTCCTCGCCGGTGCTCACGAAGGACGACCTCGACCTGCCCTACGACTACGAGTCGATGGCCGGCGCGGGGACGATGCTCGGCTCCGGCGCGATCATCGTCGCCGACGACTCGAACTCGGTCGTCGACATCGCGGTGAAGACCGCGAGCTTCTACAAGCACGAGAGCTGCGGCAAGTGCACGCCGTGCCGCGAGGGCACGAACTGGACGACGAAGATGCTCAAGCGCATCCAGTCCGGCGACGCGACGCCAATGGACCTCGACGTCATCGAGTCGGTCTGCAGCCAGATCATGGGCAACTGCCTCTGCGTCCTCGGCGACGCGATGGCGATGCCGGTGAGCTCGATGGTCAAGAAGTTCCGCCCCGAGTTCGAGACGCACATCGAGGCCGCGCGCGCCGCGCGCGAGGCGGCGCTCCTGGCCGAGCTCTCGGCCGACGGGCCAGGGCGCGACGTCCTCCACGGGATCGCGGCGGACTGACATGCCCCGCCCCGAGATCGAGGAGATCACCTTCACCGTCGACGGCCGCGAGGTCGTCGCCGCCGCGGGCACGATGCTCGCCGACGCCGCGAAGCTCGGCGACGTCGACATCCCCGTCTTCTGCTACGAGCCGAAGCTCGGCGCGCCCGTCGGCGCCTGCCGCATGTGCCTCGTCGAGGTCGAGGGCATCCCGAAGCTCCAGACCGCGTGCTCCACGCCGGTCCGCGACGGGATGGTCGTCCACACCGAGACCGACCGCGTGAAGGCCGCGCAGGAGTCGGTCGTCGAGTTCCTGCTCCTGAACCACCCGCTCGACTGCCCGGTCTGCGACAAGGGCGGCGAGTGCCCGCTGCAGGACATCTCCTACGGCTGGGGTCGCGGCGAGAGCCGGATGGTCGAGCCGAAGCGGCACTTCGAGAAGCCGGTCGGCCTCTCGCCGTTGATCGCGATCGACCGCGAGCGCTGCATCCTCTGCTACCGCTGCGTGCGGTTCAGCCAGGAGGTCTCCGAGGACTACCAGCTGATCCTCCACGAGCGCGGGGCCGACACGTTCGTCGGCACCTTCGACGGCCACCCGTACGTCGCGCCCTTCAGCGGCAACATCATCGAGCTCTGCCCCGTCGGCGCGCTGACGAGCCAGGCCTACCGCTTCCGCGCGCGCCCGTGGGACATCGAGCAGTCCGGCTCGGTCTGCACGCTCTGCCCCGGCCAGTGCAACGTGAGCTACACGGTCCGCGACGACCGCGTCCAGCGCGTCCTCGCGCGGGACAACGACGCCGTCGACGACGGCTGGCTCTGCGACCGCGGCCGCTTCAGCTATCAGTCCACGACGGTCGACGAGCGGATCACGCAGCCGCTCCTGCGCGACGGCGGCGAGCTGCGTCCCGTCGGCTGGGACCGCGCCCTGACCGAGGCCGCGCGGCTCCTGAAGCGCGAGGGCGTCGCGGCGCTCGCCGGCGGCGGCACCTCCAACGAGGAGGGCTTCCTGCTGCGCAAGCTCGTCGTCGAGACGCTCGGTAGCCCCGACATCGACTCGACCGGGACCGGCGGCGCCGGCACGAGCCTCCCGGCCCCGCTGCTGGCGGCGCTCGACGCCCCGGCCGCGCAGGCCACGGTCCCGGACGTCGAGTGGGCCCACGCCGTCCTGCTCCTGGACGTCGAGCCGGTCGACGAGATGCCGATCCTCGACCTGCGGATCCGCAAGGGCGTCCGCCGGCACGGGGCCCGGCTGGCGATCGCCACGAGCCGCCCGTCGAGCCTCGACCCGATCGCCGAGCAGTCCGTGCGCTTCGCGCCCGGCGCCGGCGAGGCCTTCGCCTGCGCGCTGGACGCCGCCGTCGGCGGCGTCGGCGACGTCGCCGGGCTGGCGCAGGCCGCCGGCGCGGATCCCGCGCGGGTCGAGGCGCTCGGCCGGATGCTGCGCGAGGCGGGCGAGGACGTCGTCGTCGTCTGGGGCCCGCGGCTCACCGACGGCGGACCGACCGCCGACCCCGCCGCGGGCGCCAACGCGGCCCGCGCGCTGCTGAAGCTCTCGGGTCGCCTCGGGCTGCTCGAGGACCGCGAGGGCGCGGGCCTGCTGCACGTCCCCGGTGGCGGCAACGGCCGCGGCCTGCGCGAGATGGGCGTCCTGCCCGCCAGCGGTCCCGGCTACGCCGAGCCCGACGAGATCGGCCGCGGCGCCGCCCAGATCGCCCGGGCCGCCGCCGCGGGCGAGATCACGACGCTGCACCTGCTCCACGTCGACCCGCTCGAGCAGTTCCCCGACACCGCGCTCTGGGGCCGCGCGCTCGAGCACGCCGGCGTCATCGCCCACGCGAGCTTCCTGACGCCCGGCGTCGCCGAGCACGCCACCGTCGTCTTCCCCGCCGAGGCGAGCCCGGAGCGCGAGGGCACGGTGACGCACCCCGACGGTCGCGTGCAGCGGCTGCGTCCGGCGGTCGGCCGGCCGGGCGAGGTCCGCCCGACCTGGCAGGTCCTCTCGCAGCTCATCGCCATGGCCGGCGGCCGGGCGAGCGCGCTGACGTCGATGATGGTCACGAGCGAGTACGCCGAGCGCGTGCCGTTCCTCGCGGGCCTCACGCACGACGAGATCGGCGGCTTCGGCGTCCGCTGGCAGGAGCGCGAGGCGGCCGCGGCCTTCCCGGACGGGGAGAGCGGGCCGTTCAGCCTCGAGGCCCCGACCGGGACCGCCGAGGTCGACGGCGCGCTGCGCCTCGGACGCTACCGCTCGATCTGGGCCGCGCCCGAGGTCGCCAACGCGCCCGCGCTGCGGTTCCTGCAGCCGCGCCAGCGCGCCGAGCTGCACCCGTCGGACGCCGAGGAGCGGGGGATCCGCCACGGCGACCAGGTCGTCGTCTCCGTCGGGCCCGGCGGCGCCGTCGCGCCGAGCGAGGTCGCGGCGGTCGCGCACCTGCGCTCGACGGCCAACCGCGGCAGCGTCTTCCTCGAGGGCGGCATCGCGCAGGACAGCGCCGACGCCCTGGGTGCCTCGGGCGACCTCGTCCGGATCGCCCGCGCGCCCGTGCCGGTCGCCGTCGGTGCGACGGACGGCGCCACCGACGCCGGCGCCACGACGTCCGCCGGGATCGACGCCCAGGCCGACGGGACGGAGTCCTGATGACGCTCGCCACCGTCGGCTACTTCGAGCCCTGGTACGTCCAGCTCCTCAAGACGCTGATCATCTTCGGGATCGGGTTCTCGCTCGTCCCGCTGGCGCTGCTCTACGAGCGCAAGCTCCTCGGTCGCTTCCAGAACCGGCCAGGGCCCAACCGCGTCGGCCCGTTCGGCTCGATGCAGCCGGCGGCCGACATCCTGAAGCTCATCTCGAAGGAGCAGTTCCAGCCGCGCGGGGCGATCGGCTGGCTCTTCAAGCTCGCGCCGCTGATCTCCGCGGTCGCGGCGCTGGCGACCTTCGCGCTGATCCCGTTCGGCCGCACCCAGGACGTCTTCGGCACCGACGTCGGCCTGTACGTCGCGGACTCGAACATCGGCCTGCTGCTCTTCTTCGCCCTGAGCTCGCTGGGCTCCTACGGGGTGCTGCTCGGCGGCTGGTCGTCCGGCTCGAAGTACTCGTTCCTCGGCGCGATGCGCGGCGCCGCCCAGCTCATCTCGTACGAGATCTCGCAGGGCCTCGCGCTGCTGGGCATCGTCATGACCGCGGGCTCGCTCTCGCTGTCGGAGATCGTCGAGCACCAGAACGGGATGTGGTTCATCGTCCCGCAGATCGTCGGCGGCCTGATCTTCTTCGTCGCGACGCTCGCCGAGATCAACCGCACGCCGTTCGACCTGCTCGAGGCCGACTCCGAGCTCGTCGCCGGCTTCATGACCGAGTACGGCGGCGGCCGGTTCGCCCTCTACTTCGTCGGCGAGTACGTCCACCTCGTGGTCGCCGGCGCGATGTTCTCGACGCTCTTCCTCGGCGGCTGGAACCTGCCGTTCGGCATCGACCCGCCCGGCTGGGTGGACCCGATCGTCGTCCTGGCGAAGACCGGCCTGATCGTGTCGCTGATCATCTGGATCCGCGCCTCGCTGCCGAAGGTCCGCTACGACCAGCTGATGTCCTTCGGCTGGAAGGTCCTGCTGCCCCTGGCCACCCTCAATGCGCTCGTCACGGCGATCATCCTCGTGACGCTCGCGGACTAGGAGCCCCCGATGCCCTCGACTGGTTCCCGCCCGCCCGCCCGCTCCTGGGCGCCCGACGACGTCGTCGCGGTCCAGCGCGGCCCCGAGCCCGGCGGGCTCGCCGGCGCCTACCGCGTCTTCGGCGAGACGCTGCGTGGCCTCAAGACGTCGTTCGGTCGCGTCGTGGAGGGCACGACGACGATCGAGTACCCCGAGGAGAAGACGCCGGTCTACCCGCGCTTCCGCGGCCGTCACCGGCTGCACACCTTCGAGGACACCGGCCTGGAGAAGTGCGTCGGCTGCTCGCTCTGCGCCGCCGCCTGCCCGGCGGACTGCATCCGCGTCGTGGCCGCCGAGAACGATCCGGAGGACCGCGTCTCGGGCGGCGAGCGCTACGCCGCGGTCTACGAGATCAACCTCAGCCGCTGCATCTTCTGCGGGTACTGCGAGATGGCGTGCCCGTTCGACGCGATCACGATGGGCCACGACTACGAGCTGGCCGACTACAACCGCTCGGACCTCATCTTCACGAAGGAGATGCTCCTCCAGGAGCCGCCGGAGCGCACGCCGCTGCGGGCCGCGGGGGAGTAGGGAGCCCGCCCACCCATGAACGAAGCGCTCTTCTTCTTCGCGGGGCCGATCGCGGTCCTCACCGCGCTGGGCGTGGTCGTCCTGCGCAACCCGTTCTACGCGGTGCTGTCGCTCGTCGTCCACCTGCTGTCGCTGTCGCTGCTCTTCCTCCTGCTCTACGCGCCGTTCCTCGCCGTGATCCAGGTGATGGTCTACGTCGGCGCGGTGATGGTGCTCTACGTCTTCGTCAACGCGTACGTCGGCGGCGCCGACGACGCGGGCGGCGGACCCGGGCGGCCCCTGCGCTGGCTCGCGGGCCTCATCTCGATCGGCGTCGCGGCGACCTTCGGGATCGCGCTGCTGGGCTCCGGCCTGACGGCGATCGACTCCGACGGGGCCGAGGTCGGCGCCGACTTCGGGTCGCCGGGCCAGATCGGCGAGCTGCTGCTCACGAAGTTCCTGCTGCCGTTCGAGCTCGCGTCGTTCCTGCTGCTCGTCGCCGCGGTCGGCGCGGTGGTCCTGGCCCGTCGCCGCGGCGGCACCCTGCCGGGCGAGACGCGCATGATCGCGGCGCTCGACCTGCTCGCTCCGACCGGCACGGGCTCGATGCGCGAGGGCATCGGCGCGATCAACCCCGTCCCGGGCGCGGTCAACACGAAGCTCCCGAGCGGCACGCGACCCGACGGCGGCACGGCCTCCGGCGGCACCGCGTCCCGCGACGGCGGAGAGGATCGCTGACATGGACATCGGCTGGTACCTCGCGGTCTCCGCGATCGTCTTCGCCATCGGCGCGGCCGGCGTGATCACGCGCCGCAACCCGCTCCTCGTGCTCCTCTGCCTCGAGCTGATGCTCGGCGCCTCGAGCCTCGCCCTGCTCGCCTTCGCGAAGATGCACGGCAACCTCGACGGCCACGTCTTCGCGCTCGTGGTGATCGTCGTGGCCGCCGCCGAGGTCGCGGTCGGCCTGGGCATCGTCGTGGCCCTCTATCGGAACAAGGTCGCCGTCGACGTCGACGAGCTGCGGGAGCTGCACGGCTGATGAGTCCCACCGCTGCGGGCTGGATCGTCCTGGCCCTTCCCCTCTTCGGCGCGCTCGCCCTCGGCCTCGGCTTCCGCCTCTGGCGCGGGCCGGTCGCGGGCATCATCGGCACCGCCACGATCGGCGGCTCGTTCCTCTTCAGCGTCCTCGCGCTCATCGGGCTGCAGGGCAAGGACGAGCAGCACCGCCAGATCGCGTCATCGCTCTGGGACTACGCCAAGGTCGGCGGCGTCGACGTGCGGATGGAGATCCTCGTCGACCCGCTCTCGGTGACGATGCTCCTCGTGGTGACGGGCGTCTCGACGCTCATCCACCTCTACTCGATGGCCTACATGCGGGGCGACGAGGGGTACTCGCGGTTCTTCGCGTACCTGAACTTCTTCGTCTTCTCGATGCTCCTGCTCGTCCTCGCGGGCAACTTCGTCCTGCTGATCGTCGGTTGGGCGTTCGTCGGCGCGGCGAGCTACATGCTCGTGAGCTTCTGGTACCGGCGCACGACCGCGACGAGCGCCGGCATCAAGGCGTTCGTCATCAACGTCGTCGGCGACATCGGCCTCGTGCTCGGCGCGATCCTGCTGCTCTCGAAGACCGGCACCGTCGACTTCCTCGACACCTTCGCGGTCGCGAAGGAGACCTTCGGCGAGGGCGGCACCGCCTCGACGGGCTCGCTCACCGCCGGGCTGCTGCTGATCATGGTCGGGGCGTTCGCCAAGTCGGCGCAGCTGCCGCTGCACACCTGGCTGCCGGACGCGATGGAGGGCCCGACGCCGGTCTCCTCGCTCATCCACGCGGCGACGATGGTCACCGCGGGCGTCTACCTCATCGCGCGCCTGCACCCGCTCTTCCAGCTGTCGGAGACGGCGATGGCGGTCGGGGCCTGCATCGGCCTCGCGACCCTGCTGGTCGCCGGCACGATCGGCCTCACGCAGACCGACCTCAAGCGCGTCATCGCCTACTCGACGATGTCCCAGATCGGCTACATGATCATGGGCGTCTCGGCCGGGGCGTACGTGGCGGGCATGTTCCACCTCGCCACGCACGCGTTCTTCAAGGCCCTGCTCTTCATGGCCGCCGGCTCGCTCATCGCGGCGATGGCCGGCGAGCAGTCGCTGGACAAGATGGGCGGCTTCCGCAGGGCGATGCCGTTCACCTTCGCGGCGTTCGTCATCGGCGGCCTGGCCCTCGCCGGCATCCCGCCGTTCTCCGGCTTCTTCTCGAAGGACGAGATCCTCGCGGTCCTCGCCGAGGAGGGCGGCTGGCACTGGATCCTCGTCGTCGGCGGCTACGTCGGCGCGTTCCTGACCGCCGTCTACACCTGGCGCATGATCTTCCGCGCGTTCTGGGGCCCGCCGGTCCCGGAGGCCAAGGAGCTCGAGGAGGGCCACCTCCACCACGCCGACGTGCACCGCAACCCGGGCACCGGCGAGATCGAGGACACCGACGTCGGCTTCCCCGGCCCGGAGCACCACATCGCCGAGCGCGCGCTGCCGATGCGGATCGCCATGGGCGGCCTGGCGGTCCTCGCGGTCCTCGGCGGGCTGCTCGGGATCCCGAAGGTCCTCACGCCGCTGGAGCACTTCCTCGAGCCGACGTTCGCCGACGTCGCCCACCCGGCGCACCCCGGGACCGGCCTGATCCTCGGCGGCATGGCGGTCGGGACGCTCCTCGGCCTCGCCGGCATCTACGTCGCCTACCTGATCTGGGCCCGTCCCCTGGAGCGGGGCGAGCCCGCCACGGCGATCTCGGCCGGCTGGCAGCAGCGGTTCGCGCCGATCCACAAGCTCTTCGTGAACAAGTGGTGGTTCGACGAGCTGATCGATCTCCTGATCGTGCGGCCGACCCGGGCCATCGGGCGCCTCAGCCACGACGCCTTCGAGCGCCTCGTCGTCGGCGGTGCGCTCATGGGCGGCGCCACCGGCGCCACGCGCGGCGCCTCGGCGCTCGTGCGGCGGGCGCAGTCGGGCTTCCTGCGCAGCTACGCGGCGGTCGTGCTCAGCGGCCTCGTCGTCGTCCTCGTCGTCGTCCTGGTCGCCTCCTGATGCTGCATCTCTCGATCCTCCTCTGGCTGCCGCTGGCGATCGCCCTCGCCGGGCTCGTCGTCCCGCGCGCGCTCGTCCGCTGGGTCGCGCTGGGCGGCTCGCTCCTGACCCTCGCCCTGGCGATCGGGTTCCTCGTCGACTTCGAGTCGGCGGCCCCCGGCCTGCAGCACGCGACCGACGAGACCTGGATCGGCGCGCTCGGCGTCCACTACGCGCTCGGGCTGGACGGCCTCAACGCGTGGCTCCTGCTGCTCGCCGCGGTCGGCTTCACGTTCACGTTCGCGTGGTCGGCCCTCGGGGGCGGGGGCGTGGCCGAGGTCGACCGTCCCGGCACGTACTACTTCCACCTCGGGGTCGCCTACACCGGAGTCATCGGCGCGCTCGTGGCGCAGGACCTGCTCCTGTTCGTCGCGTTCTTCGACCTGATGCTCATCCCGTTCTTCTTCCTCGCCGTGGGCTGGGGGACGGATCCGCCGGGCAGCGACAAGGTCCGCGCGGTCACCCGGATGGTCGTCTACACCCTCGTGGGCTCGCTGCTGATGCTCGTCGGCGCGGTCGCGATCGGCGTCCTCGCCACGCCGGACGGCCAGTCGATCAGCTTCTCCTTCGCCGACCTCGCGCAGCGCGGCGTCCCGGAGGGCAGCCAGGGCTGGATCTTCGCGTGCTTCGCCGCGGCCTTCCTCGTGAAGATGCCGGCGTTCCCGATCCACGGCTGGCTGCGCGAGGGCTACAAGACCCTGCCGCTGCCGGTGCTCGCCGTCTTCTCCGGCGTGCTGTCGAAGGTCGCCGTCTACGGCTTCCTCCGCGTCGCGCTGCCGCTGCTGCCCAGCGGCGCGGCCGACCTCCGCTGGGTCGTCCTGATCATCGCGGTGCTGTCGATCCTCTACGCGAGCTCGATCGCGCTGACGACCGTCGACGCGCGCCTCGTGCTCGGCTACTCGTCGATCGCGCAGCTCGGGTTCATCACCCTCGGCGTCTTCAGCTTCCGCACGGACGGGGCGTCCGGCGCGATCCTCCAGTCGGTGAACCACGGTCTCGTGGTGCTGCCGGCCTTCCTCGCCGTCGGGATCCTCGCCTCGCGCGCCGGAGGCTCGGAGGACATCCGCGACATGGGTGGCGTGGCCTTCCGCGCGCCGATCTTCGCGATCCTCTTCGTCGTCGTGACCTACGCCGTGCTGGCGATGCCGGGCACGTCGAACTTCGTCGGTGAGTTCCTCATCCTCCGCGGGGTCTGGGAGGGCGCGTCGATCGCGCTGGCGTGCGTCGCCGCGATCGGCGTGGCGCTCGCCGCCGTCTACGCGCTGCGGCTCTTCATCCGCACGACCCACAACCGGGTCGGGCCGAAGGTCGTCAGCCGCGACCTGTCGCCGAGCGAGCTGCTGCTCCTCGGCGTGCCGGTCCTCCTCATCGTGGCCCTCGCCGTGCACCCGCAGCAGACGCTGCGCGCGAGCGACCGCGCCAGCACGCAGTCCGTGCTCGGGGCGGCCGCCGCCGCGGACCCGGAGAAGGCTCGCTCGATGCTCGAGGAGAGCTCGGTGGGCCGCGAGGCCGCCGCCACGGGCGCCGCCGGTGCCCAGGGCGCGGCCGGTGCCGCCGGCCAGGCCGTCGACCCGACGACCGGGCAGCCGGCCGACCCGAGCGGCGCCGTGCCCGTCGACCCGTCGACCGGGCAGGCGATCGATCCGACGACGGGGCAGCCCGTCGACCCGTCGGGCGGTCAGGCGGTACCGGTCGACCCGAGCACCGGCCAGCCCGTCGATCCGAGCGGCGGCGTGCCCGTCGACCCGAGCACCGGCCAGCCCGTCGATCCCACCACTGGAGGTGCCGGCCGATGACCTCGCTCGTCTCCGCCGCCGTCGAGGCCCCCGACATCGACTGGGCGGGGCTCTCGCCGTTGCTGGCCCTGCTCGGCGGCTCGATCGTCGTGCTCCTCGTGGGGCTCCTGCGCTCGCGGACCGCCCGCCACGGCGTCGTGCCGTTCCTGACGATCGTCTCGTTCGCCGCCGCCGGCGGGCTCGCGGTCTGGCAGTGGGACGAGCGCGGCGCGCTCATCTCGGGCGCTCTGGCCCTCGATCCGCTCTACCTGCTGACGGCGCTCGGCGTCGCGGCTGCGGGCGTCGCCGCGACGCTCCTCGGCGTCGGCACCGCCGCCCCGCGCGAGGCCGCCCACGGCGAGTTCCACGGCCTGCTGCTCGTCTCGGGCGCCGGCATGGTCGTCTTCGCCGGCGCGCAGAACCTCGTCGTGACGTTCGTCGGGCTCGAGCTCCTCTCGATCCCCCTCTACATCCTCGCCGCGACCGAGCTGCACCGCCGTCGCTCGCTCGAGTCCGGGCTGAAGTACCTCATCGTCGGGTCGGTCGGCTCGGCGACGCTCCTCTACGGCTTCGCGCTCATCTACGGCGCCACCGGCGCGACCGACTACGCCGCGATCCGCACGGCGCTCGGCGACGCCGACCTCCGTGACGACGTCCTGCTGCTCGGCGGCATGGCGATGACGATCGTCGGCCTGTGCTTCAAGGCCTCGGTCGCCCCGTTCCACCAGTGGACGCCCGACGTCTACGAGGGCGCCCCGACGGCCGTCACGACGTTCATGGCGACCGCGACGAAGGTCGCGACCCTCGTGGCGATGATCCGCCTCTTCGACGTCGCGCTGCCGGGCGTCTCCGACGTCTGGGGCCCGGTGCTCGCGGCCCTCGCGGCGATCGCGATGATCGTCGGCAACGTCGGCGCGCTCGGGCAGTCCTCGGCGAAGCGGCTGCTCGCGTTCTCCTCGGTCGCCCAGGCGGGCTACATGCTCGTCGGCGTGGTGGTCGGGACCCAGCTCGGTGCCGAGGCGACGACCTTCTACGTCCTCGCGTACCTCGTGATGACGGCCGCCGCGTTCGCGGTCGTCGCCGCCGTCGAGCGCGAGGCGGGCACGGACGACGGCGTCGCGTTCGAGGGTCTCGCGCAGCGTCGCCCGGTGCACGCCGTCGCCCTCACGCTGTCGCTGCTCGGCCTGGCGGGCGTGCCGGCGACCGTCGGCTTCGTCGCGAAGCTCCGGATCATCGAGTCCGCCGTCGACGGCGACTACGCGTGGCTCGCCGTCGTCCTCGTCGTCGGGTCGATGATCTCGTTCGCGTACTACCTGCGCCTCATCGCGCGGGTGTGGTCCGGCGCGCCGCGCGAGGCGCCGACGCCCTCGACGGCCGTCGCGCCGCTGGCGGGCGCCGACCCGGTCGGCGATGCGGTGTCGGGCGTCCGGTCCCCGGCGCCGGCGGTGCTCGGTGCCGTCTGGCCGACGACCGTCGTCGCCGGCATCGCCGGTGCCGCCGTCCTCGTCCTGGGCATCGTGCCCGGCCCGCTGATGGACACCGTCGAGGCCGTCGGCCGCTCGCTGCCGACGATCTTCTAGGGCGGCGGCGCTCGCGGCCGATCGCTCGCGGCGCGGGCGCGGATCCCGCCGGCCCGGTCGAGGCTCCCGCGCATGGCCCGCGGCGATCGCGGGCACCGGCCGCGACGCCTGGACCTCGGACGGTCGCGTCGCGGTGCGCACCGCGACGCGCGGCCGGGCTGCGACCACCGCGACGGGTTCACCCGGGCGACATCGGGCCCCGGGCACCGGCGCGCGCGCCCGGCGCCCAGATGGGGCCGAGCGCCGCAAACCACGATCGCGACGCGCGTGCGACGCCAGAGCGCGCGTCCCTCCGCCGATCGGGGGAGGAGATGCGTCCACCGATCGTCCGGCCCGAGCGCGGACGATCGCCCGGTCGGGCGCTACATTGGTGCCCGTGTCGGACACGCGCACGACGGTCTACCTGGCCGAGGATCACCCGCTCTACCTCGAGAGCCTCCTGCGCATCCTCGGATCGCGCGAGGAGGTCGAGCTCGTCGGCTGGACCTCCGACGGGATCCGGGCCTGGCAGCAGATCCAGGAGCTGCGCCCGCAGCTCGTCGTGCTCGACATCCAGCTGCCGCGGATGACCGGGCTGGAGATCCTCAAGGCGATCCGTCACGACGGCCTCGACTGCAAGGTCATGATCCTCTCGGGGGACGCGGCCGGCGATCAGGTCTTCGACGCCGTCCGACTCGGCGTCAACGGCTACCTCTCGAAGGACGCGACGCGCGACGAGATCGCCGACGCCGTCAGCGAGATCGCCCGCGGCGGCACGGTCCTGGCGAGCCTCGTCCAGCAGGTCCTCGCCAACGAGGTCCGCGACCGCGTGGCCGTCGAGGCCCGGCCCTCGCTCTCGCCGCGCGAGCACCAGATCCTGCGGCTCATCGCCGACGGCAAGTCCGGGCCGGCGATCGCCCGCGAGCTGCAGATCGGCGCCGCGACGGTGAAGACCCACACGCAGAACGTGTACGCGAAGCTCGGGGTCCCCGAGCGCGCGGCCGCCGTCGCCGAGGCGATGCGTCGCGGCCTGCTGGACTGACCTCGCGCGCAGCGCATCCGGGGGAGGAACCGACCCGTGCGTCGGGTCCGGGGGCGGGTGGGCTCGTGTCCGGTCGGGCGCGGTGTGGCTCAGCGCATCCGGGGGAGGAACCGACCCGTGCGTCGGGCCCAGTCCCAGTACGCCGTCCCGTGCACCTCGCGCAGGTGCGGCTCCTCGACGCGGAGCGCCTGGAGGATCGCCCCGGCGCTCAGGAGCAGCGCCCCGAGCAGGCCGGGGCCCGTGGCGTCCAGGAGCGTGATGCCGAGCGCGATCGCCACCATCCCGCTGTAGATCGGGTGGCGCACCGTCGCGAACGGGCCGGCGGTGACCAGCGGCAGCCGCTCGGCGTCGTCCTGGCCGATCCGCCACGCGTCGCGCATCGTCACCTGGGCCCAGAAGGTCCAGCCGATGCCGCCGCCGGCGAGCAGGAAGCCGGTCGCGCGGGTCAGGAAGGGGTCGGCGGGCTCCCACGCGAGCTCGTCGAGGCCGGCGAGGTGCAGGAGGGGACCGGCACCGACGAGCAGCGTGCCGCCGGCCATCAGAGCACGCGCCGTCCGCGGCGGTCCGGGCGCGGCACCCGCAAGCACGACGCCGCTCGAGCCCGTCCAGCGCCGCTGGAGCGCGATCCGCACCGGCACGAGGAGCACGAGCGCGGCGATCGCGCAGAGGAGGGCGAGGAGCGACATCGGGGCCTCGAAGCGTGGCAGGCGCCGCCCGGCGGCGCACGTCGCGGGCGGGGCGTTGCAGCGCTTGACGCCCCCGGAGCGGTGTCGCTCAGCCCAGGCGTCGCTCGGCGCGCATCTCGCTGAGGATGCGCTCCAGCCGCGGCTCGACGCTGTGGTCGACGTGGCGCATCGCGGCGCCGACCGTCGGGTGCACGTCGGCGATGAGGCGGTGCATCTCCTGCGCGACGGCGCGGTAGGCGGGGTGCCCCTCGCGCCCGGAGCGCAGCTCGACGAGCTGCATCGCGGCGCGCGCGTTGAGGTCCAGGACGTAGCGGATCCGGTAGCCGAGGCAGACGGCGTAGCTCGCCTCGCGCGGGCGACCCGCGTCGACGAGCGCCTGCCACGCCTCGGCGGAGCGCGTCAGGGCGCGGCGGTAGTCGTCGCCGCCGCCGGCGAGCGTGACCTCCTCGGGCACCTCGGCGCCGAGCTCGGGCGTCAGCGGCTGCCACTGGACGGTGAGCATCCGGTGGCGCTGCAGGTCGCGGAACGCCCCGTAGTCCGAGACGATCTCGAACCGGTAGCGCAGGCGCTCCAGACCGCGACCCGGGCGGTGGCGCCGGTTCTCGCGCGCGCCGACGAGGTCGGCCAGCAGCGCGCCCCGCTCGTCGCCGTCCAGGGCGGCGATCGCGACGCGCGCCGTCGCCTCGTCGCAGGCCACCGACTCGTAGAGCAGCCCGGCGAGCAGGTCCTCCTCGTCGCCGTCGTGGTGCACGAGGCGCACCGACGGCCCGTCCTCGCGCGCGGCGGCGGAGGCCTGGTCGAGGCCCAGCCGGCCGGCCCAGCGGTCGGCCGCCGCCTCGCGCTCGCGCAGGTACGCGATCCAGCGGCCGCCGCGGTCCGGGCGCTCGACGCGGCTGACGAAGCTCGGCGTCACGGCCTGGACGGCGTCGAGGATCCAGCGGCCGTACTGCCGGGCCTCGGGCAGGGGGTGCGCGAGCAGGTGCAGGACGAGCTGCTCGTACGTCTGGCCGGAGGCGTAGATCCCGACGTGGCTGAGCGTCGACGCGGGGAGCAGCCCGCGCAGCAGGTCCAGCGCCTTCGCCTTCAGCGCGCGCTCGTGCGCCGCGGCCGGGGTGCCGTCGGGCGCGGGGTACGTCTCGGCGCACCAGCGCGTCACGCGCGGCAGCAGGTCGGCGTAGATCCCGAAGAGCTCGTCCATCGCCGCGGCGTAGGCCGGGCCGAGGTCCGGGTCCCGGTAGTAGCGGTGGCTCGCCGCCGCGCCGTCGCCGGCGGTGCCGAGCCCCGCCACCGGCCGATCGAAGGCGATGTAGCGCGTGGACTGCTCGAGGTAGGCACCGATCCGCGGGCGCTGGAGGAGCTTCGTCAGGACGTTCGAGCTCCACTCCGCCGCGACGTGCAGGCCGCCGAGCTGCGCGACGGAGTCGTCGCCGAAGCCGAGGAAGATCCGCTCGTAGAGCTCGCGTGCGCGGTCGCCCTCGCGGCCGTCGAAGGCGGGCGCCCCGGCGGGCAGCGAGTCGGCGAACTCGTCGAGGAAGAGGCGCTTCAGCGTGCCCGGGTAGCGGCTGTAGCGGGCGAAGAGCGCGCCCTTGACCGTCTCGGGCAGGTTGACGAGGGCGTACACCGGCCGCTCGAGGTCGGTGACGTGCGGCGCGATGCGCTCGCGCTCGGCGGGGGTGAGGTCGTCGACGGGGTAGCGCACGCGGGGGCGCACCGTACCGCGCCCCGCGGTCGGAGGCGGTGGCGCCGCGGCGCCCCGGGACCGATGAGTTCCGGCGCCTCGCGCGGTCCTGGTCGACGAGGGCCGCGCGGGCGGCCACGACCCCTGCGAGGAGCACCATGGGCAACGGCCTGCAGATCACCGGCGTCGACTTCGTGACGCTCCCGGCGAAGGACATCGAGGAGTCCAAGCGGTTCTACGGCGAGGTCCTGGGCCTGCCGTTCGTGAAGGGCTGGGGCACCATGCCCGCCGCGGAGTACCAGGCCGGCAACCTCACCATCGCGATCATGGAGCCGAGCGCGTTCGGCCAGGAGCTCCGCCCGCACGCGGTGCCGCTGGCGCTGCAGGTGCCCGACGTCGCCGCGGCCCGTGCGGAGCTCGAGGCGCGCGGCGTGGCGTTCGTCACCGACGTCATCGACAGCGGCACCTGCCACCAGGCGATCTTCCTCGACCCGGCCGGCAACGCGCTGGACCTCCACCACAAGTACGGCTGAGGCGGCCGCGCCGGCGCGCCGCCGTCGCGTGCCGCCGGCGTCCCGTCGCCCGCGCCCCGTGCGGCCTACTCGTACGGCCCGACGTAGAAGCCGAACAGCCCGCCGCCCTGGCAGGTGAAGGCGGTGTAGTTGTAGCGCGTGCTCACGGCGACGCTCGTGACGTCGCCCTGGCCGAGCGGGCAGACGCCCTGCGGCCGGACGTAGCCGCCGTAGTCGCCGCCGTCGAGCAGGCGCACCTGCAGCCGGACCTGGCGGCCCTCGCCGAAGGCGGTCGTCGAGCCGCCGCTGTTGACCTTCGACGCCGTCTGGGTGACCCCGAACTGCTCGATCTTCGTCCGGGAGCCGGAGAACGACATCCGGAACGCCCCGCCGTCGCGGCTGAAGGTCAGCGCCCGGACGAAGCCCCGCCGCGGACCGTTCGGCTCGCCGGCGTCGACGTCGGGGTCCGTGCCCGGGCCGAGCAGGACGGTGCGTCGGCTGGCGACCGTCGTGAGGTAGAGGTTGCCGCGACGCTCGTACGCCACCTGGTAGCCGCGCGTCGTGGTGGCCGGGTGCGCCATCCCGCTGCCGCTCGCGATCTTGCGGACGCGCCGCCCGGTCTCGACGTAGAGCCCGCGCGTCGTGGTGACGAAGACGCGCTGCGCGTCGGCGCTGACCTCCACGCCGGTCACCCAGCCGGGCGCCCGGACGAGCCGCATGCCGCCGCCGCGGACGCTCGCGACGTACGCGCGTGGCGTGCGGCCGTCGCCGGCGCCGCGCACGAGGTTCGTGGCGGTCGAGACGAACGCGACGATCCGCGCCTCCTCCGGCTTGTCCTTCGGGCCGGTGAAGCCGGAGATCGAGGGGCCCCAGGAGTCCCCGTCGGCCGGCGCGCCGCCGCGACCGACGGTCAGCAGCCGCGTGCTGCCGTACTGCCACGGGTTCGCCCACGGCTTGATCGCGCCGCCGCGCTGGACGAGGTAGACGTTGCGTCGCCCGGCCGCGACCGGGCCGTCGATGTTCGTCGCGGTCGACGTGAAGGCGATCCAGCGGTTGTTGCGGCTGTCGTGCGAGAACGTCGGCTCGCTGGCCACGCCGTTGGGCATCCCGCCCGAGGGGGTCCGGCCGAGCAGCTGCTGCTCGCCGTCCTCCCACCAGACGAGCGGGTCGGCGGCGTGGGCGACGGCGGGCACGCCCAGGGCGGCGGTCAGGCCGAGGGCGACGGCGGCCGCGCGGCGGGACGGTCGGATGGCGCGGGTCGAGGGCACGCCACGGGGATCGGCCGCCGTCCCGCGCGCGACGCCCCGTGCGCGCGACGGCGGACGGACATCCGAGGCCGGCGCTGGACGTCCGGACGGTCGTCGGGCGCGCCCGCGACGCGTTCGCCGGGGCGGCGCGCGCTGCGTCGCGGCCCTTCGGGAGGCGCGCCCGTCGGCGCGGCGGAGGGCGTCAGGCGGCGACGAGGCGCCAGGGCACCTCGGCGTCGTCGACGAGCGCCAGGGTCCAGCGCTCCCGTCGGTCCGTCGGCCGCTCGCGCGATCCGGCCACGACCGCCTGGGTGTCGCGGTCCTCGCGGTACCAGGCGCCGGCGTAGCGGACGACGACGCTCATCGTCGGGGGCGTCGCGGCGCCGTCGAGGCCGTCGATCTCGACCGCCGTGACGCGCAGGCCCCGCACGACGGTGCGGACCCGCCGCGTGGCGTCGTCGCCGTAGAGCAGGTGCGCGACCGCGCCCGTGTCGGCGCGCCGCTCGAGCGCCTCGTCGGCGCCGTCGATCGCCTCGATCCACGCGGCGACGACCTCCTGGACCGCGACGGTCAGGACGTCCGGGCTGAAGCGGTCGTCGACGAGCGAGAGGTCCAGCGCCGCGGCCCGCGCGTCGTCGGTGATCGTCGTGAGCCGCGCGATCTCGCCGGCGTCGCCCGCCGCGTCGGCGACCGCCAGCTCGGTGCGGGTGCGCCCGGCGAGCGTCGGGTCCGCCTCCGGGGTCGCCACGAGCGCGCTCTCGAGGTGATGGCGCCCCTCGGCCTCCTCCTCGATCGAGAGGAGGATCCAGTCGTCGCCGCGCTTGCCGAGCGTCCAGTACTGCTCGAGGCGCATCTCCGGCGAGTCGGCGCCGTCGCGGTAGAGCTTCCGGCCGCCGGGCTGCACGACCCAGGACTCGATGTCGGCGCTCACGAAGGCCACGACCCGGTCGTCCGCGTCGGCCGCGCGGTTGACGAGCCCGACGAGCCGGACCTCCGGCGTCGCGGTGACCCGCACCCGGCTGTGCCAGCGCTTGCGGTCGAAGTCGTCCAGCCGCCGGCGCCACTCCTCGAGCAGGTCGGGCCCGAGCAGGCGCGCCATCGCGTCGCGATCGCGGTCGTCCCACGCGCGCTGGACGGCCGTGAACAGCTCGCCGGCCGCCGCAGCCAGCCCCTCGGCGTCGAAGTCCTCGTCGTCGGCGGCCGCCTCGGCCGCGGCGGCGCGCGTGCGCTCGTCGCGCGCGGTCCGCGCGGCGGCGCGCTGCCGGCGGGCGCGGGCCTGCAGGAGCGCGACGAGCCCCAGGACGACGAGGAACCCGACGATCAGCACGACCCCGCCGGCGCCGAGCGAGCCTCCCCCGGTCCCCGAGCCTCCGGACGAGGAGAACCCGCCGCCCCCGCCTCCGCCGCCGCTCGAGAAGCCGGACGACCCGCCGCCGGCCTGGGCGAGGACCGTCGCGACGGGGGCGAGGGCGGCGGGCAGGGCCATGGGCGGGCATGCTGCCACGTCGCCGGGCGCCGGCGGACGTGGCGCGACGGCGTCGACGTGCCCTCGCCGTTCCGCGCGCGGCGAGCTAGGTTCCCGCACGGATGCCGGACGCCCTCGAGACGACGCTCGCCGACGGGGTCGCCTACCGCCTGCTCGGAGCGCTCGCCGCCGAGCGCTGGAGCGACGGGACGCCGGCCCCGATCCCGCTCGGGGCACCGAAGCAGCGCGCGGTGCTCGCGCTGCTGCTGCTGCAGCGCGGCCGGGTCGTCACGACGGAGCGCCTCGCCGAGGCGCTGTGGGGCGACGCGCCGCCGCCGAGCGCGACCGCGAGCATCCAGGCCTACGTCTCGAACCTCCGGCGGGCGCTGCGAGAGGCCGCCGGCGCCACGCCGCCGATCGTGCGCCGCGGGCCGGGCTACGTCCTGACGGTCGACCCCGCGCGACTGGATCTCGCCCGCGTGGAGGCGGCGATGCCGGCGCTGCGCGAGGCCGGGGCGGCCAGGGCGTGGCCGACGCTGCTGGAGCGGGCCGAGGCGGTCCTCGCGGAGTGGCGCGGCGCGCCGCTGGAGGAGCTCGGCGAGCTGCCGTGGGTGGCGGGGGAGGCGGCCGCGCTCGAGGAGCTGCGCGCCGAGGCCCGCGATGCGCGGATCGCGGCCCTCCTGGCGCTCGGACACGCCGCGCGCGCGACCGCCGCCGCCCAGGAGCTCCGCGCCGCCCACCCGCTGCGCGATCGCGGGTGCTGGCTGGAGATGGTCGCCCTCCACGCCGCCGGGCGGACCGGGGACGCGCTGGAGCGCTACCGCGAGCACGCGCGGCGCGTCGACGCCGAGCTCGGGCTCGAGCCGGGCCGCGAGCTGCGCGAGCTGCAGGCGGCGATCCTCGCGGAGGAGTCGTGGGTCGCGCACTGGCCGCGGCCGGACGCCGCCGCGCCGGACGCCGCGCCGTCCGAGCCGCTCCACGTCGAGCCGCCCGTCGCCGAGCGACCGGGGACGGTCCCGGCCGCCGACGCGCCCCCGACCGTCCTGTCGGACGGCGCGGCCGCGGTCGAGGACGAGCTCGTCGGGCGCGGCGGGGAGCTGCCGCAGCTCGGGGCGGTGCTCGACGACGCGCGCGCCGGCCGCACGCGCTGGGTCGTCCTCGCGGGCCCGGCGGGGATCGGCAAGACCCGCCTGGCCGAGGAGATCGCCGCCCGCGCCCGGGCGGCCGGCGGGCGCGAGGCCTGGGGTCGGTGCTCCGACGAGGACGGCGCCCCGGCGTGGTGGCCGATCCGGCAGGTCGTGCGGGCGCTCGGCGAGGACCCGGATGCGCTGCTCGTCCCGCCGTCGGGCGTCGACACCGACGCGGCGCGCTTCGTCCTCTACGAGCGGGTGGCCGGCGCGCTCGAGCGCGCCGCCGGCGACGGCCCGCTCGCGATCGTCGTCGACGACGTCCAGTGGGCGGACGAGACCTCGGTGCGCTGCCTGACGCATCTCGCGGCCGCGTTGCGCGGGTTGCCCCTCGTCGTGGCGCTCACGCTGCGCGACGACGAGGACCCCGTCGTCGCGCAGGCGCTGCTCGCCGCGGTCGCGCGCGAGGGCGGGGTCCAGCTGCGCGTCGGTCCCCTGGCCGTCGCGGAGGTCGGCGAGCTCGCCCGCCGGATCGCCGGCGAGTCGCTGAGCGCCGAGCAGGTCACCGAGCTGGCGCTGCACACCGGCGGCAACCCGCTGTTCGTCCGCGAGTACGCGCGGCTCCCGTCGGCGGAGCGGGCGCGCGGCGACGTGCCGCTCGCCGTCCGCGCCGTGCTCGGTCGACGCCTGGCGGGCCTGGATCCCGAGGTCGTCGGCGTCCTGCGGGCCGCCGCGGTGGCCGGTGACGCGATCGAGATGGACTCGCTCACCGCGGCGACCGGGATGGACGGCGACGCGCTGGCGGACCTCCTGGACGAGGCCGCCGACGAGCACGTCCTCGTCGTGAGCCCGGACACCGGCGGGTACGCCTTCGCCCACGGCCTGCTCCGCCAGCAGCTGCTCGAGGGGATCCCGACGATGCGCCGCGCCCGGTTGCACGCGCGGATCGCGGGCGCGCTGGCCGGCGACGCGGACGGCGACGCGATCAGCCGCCGCGCGCACCACCTGCTCGCGGCGCTGCCCCACGTCGATCCGGCCGAGGCGCTCGGGGCCTGCCGGGCCGCCGCGGCGGTCGCCGAGCAGCGGTGGAGCGCGGAGACGGCCGCGGAGTGGTGGGCCGCGGCCCTGCGGGCGTCCGCGCTGCGGCCGGCGGCCGAGCGCTCCGTCGCCGAGGAGGACGAGCTGCGCGTCGCCCAGATCGCGGCGCTCGCTCGCGCGGGGCGCTACCAGACGCTCCTGGACCGGGTGGACGCCGCGCTGCTGGACGCCGTTCGCGAGCGACGCTGGCCGACCGCGGGCGCGCTCGCGTCCGCCGTCCTGCGCGCCGCCGGCGCCTGGCCCTGGATCTCCTACGGCGAGGACACCACGGCGCTGCAGGACCGGCTGACGCAGGTCGCCCCGCTCGTGCGCGAGGACCCGGTGGCGCACGTCCGCGTGCTCGCGGCCGCCGCGGTCGGCACCTGCTACGACCCCGACGGCGCGGTGCCCGACCGGCGCACGGCCGAGGCGCTGGCGCGGGCCGAGGAGCTCGGCGACCCGGCGGTGCTCGCCGACGCCCGGCTGGCGCGGCTCGTCTCCTACACCGGCGTGACCCACCAGGCGGAGCGCAGCCTCGCGATCGCCAACGCGCTGATCGAGGAGGGCGACCGTCACGGCGACGCCGGTGGCCCGCGACTCGGCGACGCGCCGCTGCTGCACGACCCCGCGCACCGCGCGCGGCTCGACGCGACGATCGCCCGGGCGACGTCGAGCCTCGACCGGTTCCAGCTCGGCGACGTCGCCGGCGCGACGCGCGTGGTCGCCGAGGCGGTCAACGAGGCGGACCTGCGGCGCCTGCAGGTCGTGCGGATCCAGCTGCGGTGGATGCAGGGCAACCTCGCCGCGTGGCGCGGCGAGCACGACCTCGCCGCCCGCGAGTTCGCGATCGCCCGCCGGGTCCACGGGCAGACCGAGCTCTACAACGCCGGCGCCGGGACCCTGTCCGCCCTGGCGCTGCAGCGCGAGCGCGGCGGCCTGCGGGACGCCGACCCCGGCGACGCGCCGGAGCAGGACGCCTGGATCGCGGCGATCGCCGCCGAGCGCGGCGAGCGGGACGTCGCCGGCGCGGCGGTCGACCGCTGGCTCGACGCGCCGCGTCCCTGGGTCTGGCTGACGCTCGGGCACGCGGTGCTCGTCGCGCACGCCATCGCCGACGCGGGGCTGGCGGACCGCGCGCAGCGGGCGATCGCGCTGCTGGAGCCGTTCGCCGGCCGGATCGCCGCGATCGGGCACGTCGGGACCGTCGGGCCGGTCGACCTCGCGCTCGGGCGCCTGCACGCGCTCGCCGGCGGACGCGATCGCGCGCTCGCGCTGCTGCACGGCGCCCGGGAGCTCGCGGAGCGGACCGGCGGGCGGCCGTCCGTCGCCCGCGCCCACCGCGCGCTCGCCGCCCTCGGCGCCTGAGCGCGGTCGTCGGCGCCGGACCCCGTCGTCGCCCGGCTCGCCGCGCAGCGGTCGCCGGCAGCGCCGGCCGCCCCAAGAGCACGCCAAGGACGCGCCAAGCGGGGTCGGCGAGGGTGCCGTCGTCCCGATTCCCGTCGCGGGGACGGTCGGTCCGACCGCCCCCGCCGAGCGCCAGGAGCGCCCCGTGCCGACCGTCCCGTCCGACCCGTCCACCGACCGCCCCGACGCCCCGCTGGCGCCCGCCGCGCCGCTGGCGCCCGCCGCGCCGCTGCGCGGCGCCGACGCCCCGCTCGATGCGCTGCGCGTCCGCCTCGACGGGCGACTCGCCCTCCCGGACGAGCCGGGCTACGCGGCCGCCCAGCCCTGGAACGTCGCGATTCCGGTGCGGCCGGCCGCCGTCGTCGCGGCGCGCTGCCCGCGCGACGTCGCCGAGGCCGTGCGCTTCGCCGGCGAGCACGGCCTGCGCGTCGCGGTGCAGCGGACGGGGCACGGGGCGCTGCCGCTCGACGCCGACGACGTGCTGCTCGTGCACACCGGGGCGCTCACCGACCTGCAGGTCGATCCCGTCGGCCGCACCGCGCGCGTCGGCGCCGGCTGCGTCTGGCAGCAGGTCATCGAGGCCGCCGCGCCCCACGGGCTCGTCCCGCTCTGCGGGTCCGCCCCGGGCGTCGGGGTCGCCGGGTTCCTCACCGGTGGCGGCATCGGTCCGCTCGTGCGCAGCCAGGGCCTGTCGGCGGACCGCGTCCGCGCGATCGAGGTCGTGACGGGCGAGGGCCGGATCCTGCGCGCGACGGCCGAGCAGCACAGCGACCTCTTCTGGGGCCTGCGCGGCGGGAAGGGCACGCTGGGCATCGTCACGGCCGTCGAGCTCGAGCTCCTGCCGCTGCGCGAGGTCCACGGCGGCGCCGTGTACTTCGACGGGGCGGACGCCGAGGCCGTCGTGCGGACCTGGGCGCGCTGGGCGCCGTCCCTCCCGGAGCACGCCGACACGTCGATCGCGCTGCTGCAGCTGCCGCCGCTGCCGGCCGTGCCCGAGCCGCTCGCCGGGCGCCCGACCGTCGCGGTGCGGTTCGCGAGCGTGGCGGGGGACGACGCGGCGGCGGCGCTGCTGGAGGAGCTCCGCGCCGTCGCGACCCCGCTGATCGACGCCGTCGGCCCGCTGCCGACGTCCGCGCTCGGGGCGATCCACGCCGATCCGGTCGATCCGATGCCGGTCCACGAGGGGCACGCCCTCCTGCGGGCGCTGCCCGACGACGCCGTCGACGCGCTGCTGGCGGCCGCCGGCCCGGCGGCCGGCTCGCCCCAGGTGATCGTCGAGCTGCGGCTGCTGGGCGGCGCGCTCGCCCGCGCGCCGCGCCATGCGAGCGCCTTCTGCCAGCGCGACGCCGCGTTCTCGCTGTGCACCATCGGGGTGCTCGCGCCGCCGGTCGCGGAGGCCGTCCCGGCCCACGCGACGGCGCTCGCCGCCGCGCTCGAGCCCTGGTCGACGGGCGGGCGCCTGCCGAACTTCGCGCCGAGCCCGGATCCGGCGGTGAACGACCGCTGCTACGACGCGCCGACCCGCGCGCACCTGGCGACCCTCGCCGCCCAGCACGACCCCCGCGGCGTCCTCGCGGTGGGCCAGGTCGTGCGCTCCGGCGCCCCGGCCTGACCCGCCGCCTCCCCGTTCCCGGGTGACGCGCGTCGTCCGGGGCGGGGTTCCCGGTCCTCGGTGACGCGAGTCGTCTGGGACGGGCTCTCGGTCCTGGGTGACTCGAGTCGTTTGGAGCGGGATTCCGGTCCTGGGTGACTCGAGTCGTTTGGAGCGGGATTCCGGTCCTGGGTGACTCGAGTCGTTCGGGACGGGATTCCGGGTTCTACGTGACTCGAGTCGTTTGGAGCGGGATTCCGGTCCTGGGTGACTCGAGTCGTCGAGAGGGAGAGCCCGTGGCGGTGTACCGACGCCGTTGCGGTGCACGATCGACGCGACGCGTCCGCCCCACGGAACGACCCACTCGGGATCCTCGAGCGATGACCCGAGGACGGCCGACGGAAGTCCTGATCCGGGAGGTCGCAGCCCGGCAGCACGGGGTGATCTCCCTGTGGCAGCTGCGGGCGGCCGGGCTCGCCGACAGCACGATCGTCAGCCGGTGCCGATCCGGCGTGCTCGTTCGCGTCCTTCGGGCCGTGTACGGATTCCAACCGGGCACCAGCGACGCGGGACTCGCGTTCGCGGGACTGCTCGGGGTCGGCGCCGATCGGACCCAGGCGACCGCGTCGTTGCGGGTTCCGTCGTTGGACGAGGTCCTGCTCCTGGACCCGCGGTACCGCGTGAGCCACTGGACGACCCTCCGCCTGGCCGGGGTCATCGACTACGCACCACCCGCGGTCGATGTCACCGTCGTCGGTGCCCGACGGGGAAGTCGCCTGCCGGGTGTTCGCGGGCACCGTCGGCTGCGGATGGACCCGGCGGAGCACACGACCATCATGGGCGTCCCCTCCTTCACGGTTGCCCGGGCGTTGCTCGAGGTCGCCGCCGAAGTCACGCCGCGCCACCTGCGCCGGCTCCTCCGCGAGGCGCAGTATCGGAAGGTGCTCGATCCGGCGGAGATGGGGGCGGCGCTCCGCGCCACCCCGACCCACCCCGGGACTCGGTGCTTGCGACGCGCCGATCCCGAGCTCGCGGTGACGCTCCTGGGCGACGGTCCGGTGGGTGGAGACCTCGCGCGGTTCATCGCGCACGAGCTCCGGGTCGGTCCGTGGGTTCCCCAGCTCGAGCTCCGAACGCCCGACCGCGGGTTGCGGATCGTCGACTTCGGATGCCGCCATCTGCGTCTCGCGCTCGAGGGCGATGGCGCCGACGGGCACGACACCACGCAGGGGAGGCTTCGTGACGCCGACCGGGACGCGGAGCTCGCGGCGATGGGATGGCTGACCGTTCGAGCGACCGCGGCACAGCTCGCAGACCCGGGTCGGCTGAGCCAGCAGGTTCATGCGATCGCCCGTGACCGGGGGTGGGACGGACGTCCCGTCGTCGATCGCTTCGTCGAGGTCTGACCGGCGGGCGACCAGTTCCCCAGCATCCTGTGGTCGGTGACTCGAGTCGTCTGGGACGGGGTCCCGGTCCTGAGCGACTCGAGTCGTTTGCGACGGGATTCGGGTCCTGGGTGACTCGAGTCGTCGGGAGGGGGGCGGGCGCACCTGGGTGGGTCGCCCCTCCCGCGCGCTCCCGGCCCCGCTCGTCCCCGTGCCTCAGCCCTGCTGCCAGCGCTGCTGCAGCTGGTCGACGACCGACGGGTCGGCGAGCGTCGTCGTGTCGCCGAGGTCGCGCTCCTCGGCGATGTCGCGCAGCAGGCGGCGCATGATCTTGCCCGAGCGCGTCTTCGGCAGGTCCTGGGTGAAGACGATCCGCTTCGGCCGGGCGAGCTTGCCGATCCGGTCGGCGATCGTCGCGTTGATCTCGGCCTCGACGTCGGCGCTCGCGTCCGTGCCGCCCTGGAGCGTCACGTAGGCGACGATCGCCTGGCCGGTCAGGTCGTCGGCCTTCGCCACGACCGCCGACTCGGCGACGGCCGGGTGGGCGACGATCGCGGACTCGACCTCCGCCGTCGACAGGCGGTGGCCGGAGACGTTGATCACGTCGTCGACGCGCCCGATGACCCAGGTGTAGCCGTCGGCGTCGCGGCGGGCGGAGTCGCCGACGAAGTACGTCGTGGGGCCGAACCGGTCCCAGTACGTCGAGACGTAGCGATCGGGGTCCTGGTACAGCGTGCGCAGCATCGACGGCCACGGGCGCGGGATCGCCAGCAGGCCCTCGCCCTCCTCGACGACGCCGCCCTGCTCGGCGTCGAGGACCTGCACCTCGTAGCCCGGCAGCGGCAGGCCGGCCGAGCCGGGCTTCGCGGCGTCGAGCCCGGGCAGCGTCGTGATGACGATCGCGCCGGTCTCCGTCTGCCACCACGTGTCGACGACGGGGCAGCGCTCGCCGCCGACGACGTGCCAGTACCAGAGCCACGCCTTCGGGTTGATCGGCTCGCCGACCGATCCGAGGAGCTTCAGCGAGGAGAGGTCGTGCGGTGCGACGTGCTCGACGCCCCACTTCATGCACGCCCGGATCGCGGTCGGGGCGGTGTAGAACTTCGTCACCCCGCGCCGCTCGCAGAGCTCCCACCAGATCCCCTTGTGCGGGTAGTCCGGCGCGCCCTCGTACATCACCGACGTCACGCCGTTGGCGAGCGGCCCGTAGACGATGTAGCTGTGGCCGGTGATCCAGCCGACGTCGGCCGAGCAGAAGTAGACGTCGTCGTCGTGCAGGTCGAAGACCTGGCGGTGGGTCGTCGAGGCGCCCGTCAGGTAGCCGCCGGTGGTGTGGAGGATGCCCTTGGGCTTCGCCGTCGAGCCCGACGAGTAGAGGATGAACAGCGGCGCCTCGGCGTCCATCGGCTCCGGGTCGACCGCGTCGGCGGCCTCGAGGACCTCGTCGAACCACACGTCGCGCCCGTCGGTCATCGGCACGTCGATGCCCGTGTTGCGCACGACTACGACGCGCTGCAGCGACGGCACCGCCTCGGGGCCCATGTGCTCGTCGACCGACGGCTTGATCGGGGCGGTCCTGCCCTTGCGCCGCGCGCCGTCGGCGGTGACGAGGACCTTCGCGCCCGAGACCTCCATCCGCTCCGCGACGGAGCCGGCGGAGAAGCCGCCGAAGACGACGTTGTGGACGGCGCCGATCCGGGTGCAGGCGAGCATCGCCACCACGACCTCGGGGATCATCGGCAGGTAGATCCCGACGACGTCGCCCTTGCCGACGCCGAGCTCGCGCAGCGCGCCGGCGAACCGCGCCGTCCGCTCCAGCAGCCAGGCGTAGGTGATGTCGCGGGTCTCGCCCTCCTCGCCGTGCCAGTGGTAGGCGACCTTGTCGCCGCGCCCGGCCTCGACGTGGCGATCCAGGCAGTTGTCGGAGACGTTGATCGTGCCCCCGGAGAACCAGCGGTAGAACGGCGCCTCGCTGCTGTCGAGGACCTGGTCCCAGGCGCGGGACCAGCGCAGCCGCCCGGCCTGCTCGGCCCAGTAGGCCGTGGGGTCCGCCGCGGCCCGTGCCCGGATCTCCGGGTCCGTGATCTCGGCCTGCGCCGCGAAGGCCTCCTGGGGGGCGAAGCGCTCCTGCTGCAGCAGCTCGGCCAGGCGGGCCTCGACGGAGGCCTCGGTCAGCTCACGCGCGTTCTTCGTCGTCATCTCGTGGTCGCTCTCTCCGACTGGGTGGACGCACGCGGGGCCCGCTCCGGCGGACCCACCGCGCTCGTCCTCGAACCTACACCCGGTCGCGCCCGGGATCGGGCGCTCGGGCGGTGCATCCGCGCGGCCGGGGGCCACGCGCCCCCGATCGGGGGAAGGTGGCGCGCCGGCGCTCGGCAAGGGCAACGCGACGGTCGCGGGAGGCCGCGGTCGCGCGCGCCGGCGCGCCCGGTCGACGGCACGCGGACGGCGGCCCGTCGGCCGCGATCCGCGGTGAACGGACGTTCGTGGACGAATGTCGCACGGGCGGCCGCACGGGAGAGGACCGACCGGAGCGCCGGGGTCGCGCCACGATGCCGCGCCGCGGTTCGGTTGGTTACTCGCACGCGCGGAGGCCTCGCATCGATCGTTCGTTGTGACGCGTCCGCCGCGGTGGCCAGCGTGCCGCCGCCGACCGCCGAGAGGCCGTCGCCGATCGGCGAACGATCCCGTACGGGTATCGCCTCGCGGGCGTACGGTCGGTGGCGCGCCGGCGCTTGCACGCGAGCCCGGGGGGCACCGGCGCGGCCCCTGTTCCAGCCCCCCTGGAGAGGTAGGAGGACCGATCGTGTCCACGAAGAACCTGCGGGTCGTGCTGGTGGCCGCCGTGGTGGCGGTGCTGCTCAGCGGCTCCGCCGCCACCGCTGCCCGGCTCATCACCGGCAGCCAGATCAAGAACAGCTCGATCACCGGCGCCGACATCAAGAACGGGTCGCTCACCGGCAGCGACATCAAGTCGCGCTCGATCCCCCTCGGCGACCTGAGCCGGGGGACGCAGAACCTCATCCGCGCCAAGGGCGGCGCCGGCGCGACCGGTCCGGCCGGCCCCGCCGGTCCTCAGGGCGCGCGCGGCGCGACCGGCGCCCAGGGCCCAGCCGGTCCGGCCGGCGCGAGCTTCGACCCGAAGAAGGTGACCTCCCAGACCGCGCAGCTCTTCGGGTTCACCCCCTGGTACGACACGACCGACGACGGGAGCACGATCTCGTTCTCCGACGCGGGCGTGAAGATCGACGCGAAGACCGGCGTCGCCGGCGTGCGCCTGCCGATCGCGCGCGGCACCTCGCTGTCGACGCTCAAGGAGGTCAAGTACACGCAGACCGGCAAGGCCGTGCTCGGCGTCGAGATCTACTACCGCGGCGGGCTCTTCGAGAACAGCACGGGCGGCGACGAGGCGACCCGGCGCGCCGGCAACTACCGCGGGGACTACACGACCGTCTACATCACGCCGAGCGGCGATGGCGACGTCACGCTGAACGACGCCGCCGCGGTCACGACGACCTCCGCGATCCGCAAGGGTGACGGCACCGAGGTGCTGCCCGCCGGCGCCACCACCTGGGGCGCCGTGAAGACCGCCATCGCCGACGGCGCGGGCGTCAACCCCGCCCCCGCCGACGCGCAGGCGAAGAAGGCGAACCTCGACGCCGCGCTGATCCTCGACGCGACGTTCCGGACGATCTCCAGCGCCACCGACACGACGGCCTCCTCGGCCACGGTGTCGAAGGTCTCGATCCTCCTGCGCAACGCGGAGAAGGCCGTCGAGTACGCCTTCGGCAGCTGAGGCCGGACACCGCGGGGCGCCGGCCCGGCGCCCCGCCCACCGGGGCGCGTCACCGTCGCCGGGCTCCGGGCCGGCTCGCAGACCGCCGCGGCGACCTCCGGGAGCGGTTCCCGGAACGTCGTCGCGGCATCCGCCCGGGTCGGTCGACGGAGCGTCGCTGCGACGCTCCGTCGCGATCCGCTCGTCGGCGGACGGCCCGTCGGCCCCGGCCTCCGGCCCGCGCGCGACGCGGACCGGACGGCCGCTCGGGGCGGCGCTCAATGCGCCACCGCCTCCTCGGCGCCGAGACCGGTCTCGGCGCGGACCTGCAGCTCCTCGAACCGCTCCCCGGAGGACTCGTCCTTCGACAGGACGGTGCCGAGCCAGCAGCCGAGGAAGCCGAGCGGGATCGACACGATGCCCGGGTTGCCGAGCGTCCAGCCGATCGGCGAGCCCGAGTCGTTCAGGCCCGTCGACCCGTCCGGCCCCGGCCACACGCCCGGGCTGACGATGATGAGGAAGATCGCCGAGACGATGCCGAAGGCCACGCCGGTGACCGCGCCCGCGGTGTTGAAGCGCTTCCACGTCAGGGCCAGCAGCAGCGCGGGGAAGTTCGCCGACGCGGCGACCGCGAACGCGAGGCCGACCATGAACGAGACGTTCAGGCCCTCGCCGCCGATCACGGCGATGGCGATCGCGATGACGCCGACGCCCAGCGCCGCGACGCGACCCGCCCACAGCTCCTCCTTGTCGCTCGCCTTCCCGCGCTTGACGATCCCGTTCCAGACGTCGTGGGCGACGGCGCCGGAGGCCGAGATCACGAGCCCGGCGACGACCGCGAGGATCGTCGCGAACGCGACGGCCGCGACGATCGCGAGGGCCAGCTCGCCCCCGACGGTGTCCGCGCCGCCGCCGATGAACTCCGCCAGCCGCGGCGCCGCGAGGTTGCCCGCCGGATCGATCTGCCCGCTCTCCAGCGGCGCGGAGCCGAGCAGGGCGCGCGCGCCGAAGCCCAGCGCCGTGGTCATGAGGTAGAAGGCGCCGATCAGCCCGATCGCCCAGACCACCGAGGTGCGCGCGGCCTTCGCCGTCGGGACGGTGAAGAAGCGCACGAGGATGTGCGGCAGGCCGGCGGTGCCGAGCACGAGCCCGAGGCCGAGCGACACCGTGTCGATCGGGTTCGTGTACTTCAGCCCGGGCGAGAGGTAGTTGGCGGGGTCGGGGTGGTTGTCCCGCGCGTCGGTGAAGAGGCTCAGCGGGTTGCCGCCGACCTTGATCACCACGAGGATCGTGAGGATCGTCGTCGCGGTCATGAGCAGGACGGCCTTGACGATCTGGACCCAGGTCGTCGCGAGCATCCCGCCGAGGATCACGTAGCTCAGCATGAAGACGCCGGTGAGCAGCACGGCGAGCTGGAAGCTGATCCCCATCAGCGCCTGGATGAGGACGCCGGCGCCGACCATCTGCGCGATGAGGTAGAGCGACGCGACCGTGAGCGTGCCCGACGCGGCGGCGGCGCGCGCGGGGCGCTGGCGCAGCCGGAAGGCGAGGACGTCGGCGATCGTGAACTTGCCCGAGTTGCGCATCCGCTCGGCGAGCAGGAAGAGCACGGTGAGGAACGCGACGAGGAAGCCGACGGAGTAGAGGAAGCCGTCGAAGCCGAAGAGGAAGATCAGCCCGGCGATGCCGAGGAACGACGCGGCCGACATGTAGTCGCCGGCGATCGCGAAGCCGTTCTGGACGCCGGTGATGCCGCGCCCGGCGGTGAAGAACTCCGCGCTGGAGGTGGTGCGCTTGCTCGCCCACCACGTGATGCCGAGGGTGATGCCCAGGACGATCGCGAAGATCCCGACGGCGACCCAGTTGACGCCGTCGGCGGTGGCCAGCCGGCTCATCGGACCGCCTCCGGCCGGGTCGGGGAGACCGCGCCCCCGTCGTCGCCGACCGGCCCGCCGCCGGCCGGGACGCCGAGCCCGCCGTCGCCGCCCTCGCGCAGCGCCTGCTCCCGCAGCGGGTCGAAGACGTCGCGCGAGCGCCGGACGTAGGCGATCGCGAGGCCGAAGGTCATCGCGAACTGCGTCAGCGCGAAGACGTAGCCGACGGTCAGCCCGTCGACGAGGAACTCGCCGCCCATCCAGTCCGGCGCATAGCCGGCGGCGAGGACGAACGCGAGGAACCAGACGAGGAAGAACGCGGTGGCGGGGCGCACCCAGCGGCGCTTGCGGGCGACGAGCTCCTGGAAGGCGGCGGTCCGCTCGACCCGCTGCCAGGTCGGCTCGGACGTCGCGTCGGGCGGGGGCGCGGCGCCGGGGGGCGACGCGGCCGCGGGCTGGTGGTCGGTCATGGCGTCACCGTGCACCGGGAGCCGCTCGTCGTCCGGGGCGTGCGCCTGTCGGGGCGACGGCCGCGACGAACGGCGCTTCGAAGGCGTCGAGCGGCGACCGATCCGGCGCTCGTGTGACCGGGCGCACACGCCGGCGCGCAGGCCGACGGGTGCGCGCGGCGGGGGACGGCGCGTAGGATCGCCGCGAGGAGTCGTGGCGGTCGTCCTGGGAATGCTGCTGGGGATCGCGCTGACCGTGTCGGCGCTCGCGCTGCTGCGCCTGGCGCGCCACGACCGCCGCCTGCTCGAGCCCGGCGACGAGGCCATGCGGGAGGCCCTGCACCACACGGCGGCGATGCTGCCCGAGCTGCGGCGCGGGCTCACCTCGCGCACGGCGCAGCGGACGGTCCGCCACGTGCGGGCGCTCGCCCAGGCACCGGCCGTCGCCCTGCTCGACGCCGAGGTCGTGCTCGCGGTCGACGGCGACGCGCCGCTGACGGCCGGCGAGCCGCTGCCGTCCGGCCTGCGGGACGAGGTCGGCGACGCCGGCGACCGGGTCCGCGTGCTGGACCTGCGCGACGACGGCGACCGCGGCAGGCACGTCACGCACGCCGGGGTGCTCGCCCCGCTGCGCGTCGGGGACGAGCGCGTCGGGACGCTGCTGGCGCTCTTCCCGCCCGGGCGCGTGCGCGCGGAGGACGCGCGGGTCGTAGGGGAGACCGCGTCGCTCGTCTCCGCCCAGGTCGGCCTCTCCGTGCTCGCCGAGCGCGAGGAGCGGGCCTCGACCGCCGAGCTCAAGGCGCTCCGCGCGCAGATCTCGCCGCACTTCGTCTACAACGCGATGGCCGCGATCGCGTCGCTCATCCACACCGACCCCGACGAGGCGCGCGAGCTCCTGACGGAGTTCGCGGCCTTCACGCGCTACGCCTTCCGGGAGCAGCGCAGCTACGTGACGCTCGCCGACGAGCTGCACTACGTCGAGAAGTACCTGCGGCTCGAGCAGGCCCGCTTCCGCGACCGGCTGCGCGTGCGCGTCGAGGTCGCCCCCGAGGCGCTGCAGGCCGCCGTCCCGGTGCTCTCGCTGCAGCCGCTCGTGGAGAACGCCGTCCGCCACGGCGTCGAGCAGCGCGCCGACGGCGGGCCCGGGACCGTGACGATCAGCGGCGTCGACGCCGACCGCGACGTCGTGCTGCGGATCCTCGACGACGGGCCGGGCCTCGACGCGGAGACGGCGCGCTCCGTGCTCGCCGGCGCGGGCCGCGGCGGGATCGGTCTGCGCAACGTCGACGTGCGCCTGCGCGCGTCGTTCGGCGACGGATACGGTCTGCGCGTGAGCGGCGATCCGCAGCACGGGACGACCGTCACGATGGCCGTCCCGAAGTTCCGCGCCGAGGTCCGGGCGCAGATGGCGGCCGAGGGCGCGCGATGAGCGACGCCGCGGCCCTCCGCGTGCTCGCCGTCGACGACGAGGCGCCCGCCCGCGAGGACCTCGAGCGGCTCCTGCGGGCCTCGCCCCTCGTGCGCGACGTCCGGACCGCGGCCGGGGGCGCCGAGGCGCTCGAGCTCGTGACCGCCGAGGCCGACGGCCTCGACGCGCTGTTCCTCGACGTCCGCATGCCCGGCCTCGACGGCGTGCAGCTCGCGCGGGTCCTGCGGCGCTTCGCCCGTCCGCCGGCCGTCGTCTTCGTCACCGCCTACGAGGAGGCCGCGGTCGAGGCGTTCGAGCTCGACGCGGTCGACTACCTGCTGAAGCCCGTCGCGGCGAGCCGGCTCCAGCGGGCCCTGGAGCGGGTCGCCGCCCGCACGCGGCCGACCGCGGCGCCACCGCCCGCGGCGCCCGCCGGGGAGGAGCCGTCGGTCGCCGGACGGGCCTCGGGCGAGCCCGACGCCGGCGGCGACCTCGTGCCGGTCGACAACCTCCGCGGGGGCGGGACGCGGCTCGTCCGCCGCAGCACGATCCTCTTCCTCGAGGCCAACGGCGACTACGTCCGGATCCACACGGAGGAGGGGCGCTTCCTGCTGCGCGCGCGCCTCGGGGACCTCGAGCAGCGGTGGGCCGCCCACGGCTTCGTCCGGGTGCACCGCGGGTACGTGGTGAACCTCGAGCGGGCCACCGAGCTGGACCCGCAGCTCGGCGGCACGGCGACCCTCCGCTTCCCGGGCGGGCACGAGGTCCCGGTCGCCCGTCGGCAGGTCGCGGAGCTGCGCCGGAGGTTGCGGGTGTGAGCCGGCGCCGGGCCCGACGCCCGCCGGCCTGGCGCGGCGGTCCCGGCCGGGCAGCCCGACCGCCGGGCAGCGCGCCCGCCGTGGCGCGTCGCGAGCTCGACGAGGCGACGCCGCACGCGCAGCTCTTCCTCGATCGCCTGCGCCGGGCGCACCTGTCGCTCGCGGGCGTCGCGGCGCTCGCCGGCGGCGGGCTGCTCGCGGCGCTGCCGCTCGTCGCGCTCGCGCTGCCCGCGCTGGACGACGACGCCTGGCTCGGCGTGCCGTGGCCGGTGCTCCTGCTGCTGACCCCCTACCCGCTGCTCGTCGCGCTCGCCTGGCTCTACGTCCGTCGCGCCGACGCTCTGGACGAGGCGTTCCTCGCGCTCGTCGCCGAGGACGAGGAGCCCGAGCCCGGTCCGCCGGACGCGCCGGGCTCCCGCCGCTGATGCTCGCGATCGGCGCGATCGTCGCCGTCACCACCGGCGCCCTGGGCATCGGCGCCTGGGGGGTCCGGTGGGCGCGCACGACGTCGGACCTCTTCGTCGCCAGCCGGGCGGTCACCCCGTGGTGGAACGCGGCGGCGATCTCGGGCGAGTACCTCTCGGCCGCGTCGTTCCTCGGCGTCGCCGGCCTGACGATGCGCTCCGGCCTCGCGGCGCTCTGGCTGCCGGTCGGGTTCACCGCCGGGTACCTGGCGCTGCTGCTGTTCGTCGCCGCGCCGCTGCGCCGCTCCGGGGCGTACACGCTGCCCGACTTCGTGGAGGTCCGGCTCGGCGACCGCGGCCTGCGGACGGTCGCGTCGCTCATCGTCCTGGCGATCGGGGTGCTGTACGTCGTGCCGCAGCTGCGCGGCGCGGGACTCGTGCTCGGCGAGGTCGCCGACGTGCCCTACACCGCCGGGATCGTGCTCGCGGCGGCGGTCGTCGTCGGCAGCGTCGCGCTCGGCGGCATGCGGGCCGTGACGTACGTCCAGGCGTTCCAGTACTGGGTGAAGATCGTCGCGATCAGCCTGCCCGCCTGCCTCATGGTCGTCCACCTCGGCGGCCTGCCCGAGCGCGCGGCCCTGCTCGGTCGCGAGCTGCCCACGGTCGGGGACCGCGGCCTCACCATCCGCCTCGCCGAGCCGACGACCGTCGTCTTCCCCCGGACGGTCCGCGTGCGCGTCGTCGCCGACGAGGAGCTGCGGGACGCGCCGGCCCTCGCGCGCGCCGTCCCGGACGCGGGTCGCGCGCGCGAGGGCGCGCCCCCGGAGCGCGTCGGGGCGGTCCGCGTCGTCCCGGCGGGCGACGCGGCGCGGCTGCCGGCCGGCGCGCTCGTGCTGCCGCCGCGCGCGACGCTGCCCGTCGCCGAGGGGATCACCGCGAAGACCGGCCAGGAGTGGGCGCGGCCCGCCGGCGGCGAGGGGCGCGGCAGCCCGCTCTTCCTCTACTCGCTGCTCGTCGCGACGTTCCTCGGGACGATGGGGCTGCCCCACATCCTCGTCCGCTTCTACACGAACGCGACCGGGTCGGCCGCGCGCCACACGACGGTGCGGGTGCTCGGCCTGCTCGGCGTCTTCTACCTCTTCCCGGTCGTCTACGGCCTGCTCGGGCGGGTGCTCGTGCCGGAGCTCTACGTCACCGGCCAGACCGACCTCGTCGTGCTGCGCCTGCCCGAGGCGGTGTTCGACGACGCGACGGGGCGCACGCTCGTGGCGGTCGTCGCCGCCGGCGCGTTCGCGGCCTTCGTCTCGACGGCCTCGGGCCTCCTCGTCTCCACCGCCGGGACCGTCGCCTACGACCTGCTGCCGCGCCTGCGCCGGGGCGCGGCGGCCGGCGGCCGGCGGTCCGCGCCGCTCGCGCGGGGTCCGTCGACGCCGACCCTCGATCCGGCGACGGAGGATCCGGCCGCGCTGCGCCGGCGCCGCTTCCGGGTGTCAGCGCTGGCGGCGATCGTCGTGCCGGCGCTCCTGGCGATCGCGGCGCGAGGGCTCGACATCACGATCCTCGTCTCGTGGTCGTTCGCGCTGGCGGCGTCGACGTTCTGCCCGCTGCTGCTGCTCGGCATCTGGTGGACGGGCCTGACCCCGCGCGGCGCCCTCGCCGGGATGCTCGCCGGCGGCGCGGTGGCGAGCGCCGGGATCGTCGCGGCGCTCGCGGGCGGCGAGGCGATGGAGGAGTCGCTGCTCTCCCAGCCGGCGGTCGTCTCCGTCCCGCTGGCGTTCGCCACGATGTGGCTCGTCTCCCGCCGCGACGAGCCACTGCCGCGGGCGCAGGTCGCCGCCGCGATGCGCGCGATGCACGCGCCCGAGCGCGCCGGCTGACCCGGCCGCCGCCGCGAGGGGCCGGAGGCGCCGCGCGGAAGCCCGCGGGTGCGCCGCCGCCACGACGACGCCGCCGGCCGGCGATGGCGCGGCCGGGGAGGCCGTCGCGCGGTCGGGCAGCGGCGGGCGCTCCCGCGACGGCGCACCCCGACGCTCGTGCTCGGCGCGGGTGGCGCGTAGGGTCCCTCCGCACGTGCCCGATCCGCCGACGACCGCCGCCCGCGCCGAGCCGCCCCTGATCGCGCCGGGACGCCGCGGCCTCGTGCTGGCGCTGGCGATCGCGCTGCTCGCCGCGATCGCGCTGCCGGTCGCCTGGCACCACTGGATCGGCGCGCTGCCCGGCGAGCTCTTCCTCCTCGCGCGCCGCATCGGACCGAACGGCGGCCTCGAGCACCAGGCGTGGCACGTCTCGATGCTCCTCTCGGAGGTCGGCACCCCCGTTCCGGCGACGGCGCTGCTCGTCCTGACGGCCTGGGCGGTCCGCCGCCGCCTCGGCGTCCGGGCGGCGGCGCTCGTCGTGCTGGCGACCGCGGGCACGCTCTGGGCCGACGTCCTCAAGGCGGCGTTCGGCCCGAGCCCGATCCCGCAGATCGACGCGGCGTTCCACCACGTCGGCAGCTATCCGAGCGGCCACGTCGCCTGGGCGACGACGTACCTCGGCGCGCTCGTGCTGCTCGGGGTGCGCCGGCGCGCGCCGGACCTCGTCGCCGCGGCGGGACTCGTGCTGCTGCTCATGGGTCCCTCCCGGATCGCGATCCGCGCCCACGCGCTGAGCGACGTGCTCGGCGGGTACCTGCTCGGCCTCGGCTGGCTGCTCGTCGCCGCGCTGCTCGTCGACCGGTGGGCCGCGCGGTCGCGGGCCGCTCCGCCCACGGGCTGAGCAGCGCCGCGCCGGTGCCGCGACGGGCGGGGCCCGACGCGTTCCGACCCCGGGCCCGGGCGCCCGGTGGGGTCGAGCGCGCCGGGAGCATGCGGGCCGTCCCCGCCGGGTAGGGGTCGGGCGAGCGGGCCCGCGCGGGCGACGGGCGCGTTCGACGGACACCGGTGTACGCCGACCTCCGGACCGCATAGAGTGCCGCCCGAGGGGAGAAACGATGTACACCGCTGCCCAAGACTCCGCCCGACGCGTCGCCCCGTCCGGGATCGACGGCCTCGTCCTGCGGCTGGGACGTGCCGTGCACGCCGGTGCGGTCGTCGTGGCCGTCGTGACGAGCCTCCTTCTGCCGCTCCTCCCGCTGCTGGCCCCGCACGTGGATCGCGAGTTCGTGCTGCCGCTGCCGCTCCCGGTGGCGCTCATCGTCGTCGGGGTCGCCGCGGTCGTCGTGGTCGGGGCGCTGCATCCGGCGCTGTACCCCGCGCGCGGCCGCGAGCGCGCACGCTCGCGCGACTGACGGCGTCCAGGCCGGCGGCCTGTCAGCATCGGACGATCCGCCGATCGGAAGCGCAACGCCGGAGACGTAGGCTCACGTGCTCGATGGGTGCGCTCCTGGGACTGCTCGCCTCGATCCTCGGCCTCCTCGGCCTGGGCGGGGGAGGCGGCGGCAGCACGCCGCCGGCGCCGCCCGACCCGCCGCCGTCGGCCGCGACGCCGCTGACGTCCGGCGATCGCCTCGGGGTCGCCCGCGACGGCGACCGCGCGGTGCTGCGCACCGCGGACGGACGACAGGCGTTCCTGCGGGGCGCGAACGTCAACGCGCTCGTCGACTACGGCGGCGCGCACGGGACGGTCCCGGTCACCGACCGCGACGCCGAGCAGGCCCGGGCCCTCGGCTTCACCGTCGTGCGGCTCGCCGTCTCCTGGTCGCGCATCGTCCCGCAGCCGGGCGCCGTCGACGCGGCGTACCTCGACGAGGTCCGCCGTGCGGCGGGGCGGTTCGCGGACCGCGGGATCCACGTCCTGCTCGACCTCCACCAGGACCGCTACGGCGCGGGGCTCGGCCCGACGCGCGACGAGCGCGACGGCGCGCCCCGCTGGGCGCAGCTGACGGGTGGCGCCTCGACGGCCGGCGGCTCGACCGATCACGACTACTACGGCAGCGCGGCGGCGCGGGCGGCGGCGCGGGCGTTCTTCGACGACGCGACGGTCCCGGGCACCGGCCGGACGCTGCAGGCGCACTACGGCGACGCGCTCGTGGCCCTCGCCGACGTGGGGGAGGACCTCGGGCCGGCCCTCGCCGGGATCGAGCTCTTCAACGAGCCGGTGGACCCCGTCCGCGCGTCGCTGCAGCCCTCCGACGTGGCGACGTTCTACCGCGAGCGGCTGTGGCCCTTCTACCGGCGGGCGATCGAGCGCCTGCGCACATCCGGCTACGACGGGCCGATCTGGTTCGAGGGGTCCGCGACGCGCACCCACACCGACGACGACCCGTCGGCGGCGCGCTTCAGCGACGACCCCGGCCTCGTCTACGGCCCCCACGTCTACACCGACGTCTACAACGGGCGCAACGGCTCCGGGACGCCGGCGCGGATCGCCGCGAGCTTCGCGCGCGCCCGGGACGAGGCGGAGCGCTACGGCGCCGCCCTGGCCCCGACCGAGCTGCCGGGCGCCGCCGGGACGATCGGCGGCGACTGGGAGCGCGACCGCGAGGCGACGCTCGACCAGCTCGACGCCCTGGGCGCGGGCGGGATGGTCTGGGTCTGGAAGCAGCATCCCTCGCGCGACTACGGCTGGGGCGTGCTCACGGCCGGCGGCGGCCTGCGCGGCGGCACCGAGATCGCCCAGGACTACGGTCGCGCCCGCGTGCGCTCGAGCAGCGCGCCGATCGCCTCGGTCGCGTGGCGCGGCGGGACGCTGCGGGTGCGCACGACCGGCGCCGGCGTCGTCGAGCTGTGGGACGGCGCCGCCACCGGCGCCCGCCCGCTCGAGCGGGGCGCGTCGCCGACGCTGACCGTCGACGGGACGGCCGCGGCCGCCGGCGCCGTCGAGGCGGTGACCGCCACGTCCCCGCTGGCGTCGGCCGCCGCCTGGATCGGCGGTCGCGTGCTGCGGGTGACGGTCGGGGACGGCGAGCACGAGGTGGCGCTCGCGCGGGCCGGTGGGTGAGCGGCCTCCCCGCCGGCTCGTACGATCGTCCACCCGCGGCGGTCGAGATCAGGTCGCAGCCGGATGGGACCGACCGGGGACGCATGACGCTCGTGCTCCTCATCGTCGCGGCGTGGCTCGTCCTGAACGTCGTCGTCGCCGCCGCCTTCACCTCTTGGGGGCACCGACTGGACCGTCGCGACGGCCGACTCCGCACGCGCGCCGAGCGCACGTCCGCCAGCGCGCTGCGCCCCGTCGGGCACTGACCCACGACCCGCGGACCACCCGGGTGCAAGCCGGTCCTCGCCGTTGGCGGGGCCGCGTCCGCGGGCCAGAATGCGCTGCATGACGACCTCCGCGTCCTCGCCCGATCTCGGCGCCGCGCCCGGGCTGCCCAGGCGCGTCGCCAAGCCCTGGGGCGAGGAGATCTGGTTCGCCCACACCGAGCGGTACGCGGGCAAGATCATCAAGGTCAACGCGACGCACCGGCTCTCGCTGCAGTTCCACCACGAGAAGGACGAGACCTCCTACCTGCTCTCGGGCCGGATGCGGCTCTGGCAGGGGCCCGACGTCGACTCGCTGACGGAGACCGTGATCGAGGCCGGCGCGACCTGGCGCAACCCCCCGGGGCAGGTCCACACGGTCGAGGCGCTCGAGGACTCGGCCTTCTTCGAGGTCTCCACGCCCGAGCTCGACGACGTCGTGCGGCTGCAGGACCAGTACGGCCGCGAGGGCACCTCCGCCCCCTGAGGGATATCGACGCCCCGCCCTCGACCCCGGGTCGAGGTTCGGCCCGTTATCCCCTGCGGCGGCGCAGCAGGCCGCGCCGGGCGCCACGGGGCTCGCCCGCCGGCAGCGGGCGCTCGGGGACCTCGCCGCCGACGAGCAGGGCCCGCGGGACGTCGGCCGTCATCCACTGGGCGAGCTCGCCGTAGCCCCCCGCGACGAGCGGCTCGAGGAGCCCGGGGGCGCGCCGCTCGGGGTCGTGGGCGTCGGAGGCCACGACGTGGACGTGCCCCTGTTCGACGAACCGGCGGGCGAGCGCCTGCACCGTCCGGCCGAAGGACCCGACGAGCGCTCCGGCCGTCACCTGAGCGGTGCAGCCGGCGTCGACGAGCCGCGCCAGCAGCTCGGGGTCGGAGTGGAACGACGCGCAGCGCTCCGGGTGGGCCAGGAGGACCTCGACCCCGTGGTCGCGAACGACCTCCACGAGCGCGTCGGTCCCGGGCGCGTCCAGCGCGATCGGCGCTTCGAGCAGCAGCCAGGGGCCGCCGCCGAGCGTCAGCGCCTGGAGCTCCTCGTGGGGCAGCTCGACGGCCCGGGTGAGCGCGACCTCGGCGCCGGCGAGCACCCGCAGCGGGATCTGCTCGACGTCGAGGGCGCGCTGGAGGCGCGCCGTCGCCTCGGCGATGCCCTCCGCGGTGTTGCGGTGGTCCCAGCTGACGTGCGGGGTGGCGATCACCGTGTCGACCCCGGCCGCCACGTGGCGGCGGGCCATCTCGAGGCTCTCGACGAGCTCCTCGGGCCCGTCGTCGATCCCGGGCAGGATGTGGCAGTGCAGGTCGATCACGCGCTGGACGGCCGCTCGTCGGGTGCGGCCAGCTCCAGCCGTCGCGCCGCCTCCCGGACGACCTCGTGGTCGTTCTCGTAGGTCAGGAGCGCGATCGCCTCGGCCGGCGCGAGCCAGCGGAGCTCGTCGACCTCGTCGTTGGCGGCGAAGGCGCCGCCCGTCGCGGTCATGAGCCAGTAGCGGACGACCTTCGGCCGGCCCCGGTGATCCGCGTACCGCACGGGGGCCAGCTCGTCGCCGAGGTCGACGTGGAGCCCGGTCTCCTCCTCGATCTCGCGGACCGCCGCGTGCTCGAACGTCTCGCCCGGGTCGAGCTTGCCCTTCGGCAGCGACCAGTCCTCGCGGTACGGCCGGTGGACGACCGCGATCCGGCCGTTCGCGACGATCACGCCGCCGGCCGCCTGGACCTCCTTCGGGAACACGGCGCGCCCTAGCGGCCGTGGCCGACCGGGTCCTCGGCGACCGGCCCGGCGTCCGCGTCGAGATCGACCTCGCGCTCGTGGTCGCGCAGGGCGCGTCGCTGCGCCTCCCGCAGCTCGAACAGGTCGGTCGCGAAGGAGCCGATCTCGCGCGCGACGTCCCGGACGGCCCCGGTGACGATCGTGGCGATCCGGCCGACGTGGGACGCGCCCGACTCGACCGCCTCCTGGACGAGGTCCTTGCGGGTCTCCAGCGGGCTGGGCATGCCCAGGAGGGTAGTCGCCGCCGCCGGGTTCCTCGACCCCGGCGGACGAGCCGGCGGACCGGGGTGGGCGGCGCTCAGCGGGCGCCGCGCGCGGCGATGACCGCGGGCAGCGTCTGCAGGAGGAGCTTGATGTCGCCCCAGAGCGACCAGTTGCTGACGTAGAGGTGGTCGAGCTTCACCATCTCCTCGAACGGCACCGTCTTGCGGCCGAGCACCTGCCAGAGACCGGTGAGGCCGGGCGTGAGCCCGAGGCGTCCCCGCTCCCAGCCGCGGACGCGCGCGTCGTCCCGCACCGAGAGCGGGCGCGGACCGACGAGGCTCATGTCGCCGACGAGGACGTTCCAGAGCTGCGGCAGCTCGTCGAGGCTCGTCTTGCGGATGAAGCGACCGACGCGGGTCACGCGCGGGTCGTCCTCGATCTGCAGCCAGTTCGGGTCGTGGCTGTGCGCCATGAGCTGCTCGGTGAGCGCGTCGGCGTCGGTCACCATCGAGCGGAACTTCACGAGCGTGAACGAGCGCCCGCCGCGCCCGACGCGCTCCTGACGGAACAGCGCACCGCCCGGCGAGTCCAGCCGCACCGCGATCGCGACGGCGAGCATCAGCGGCGAGAGCAGCACGAGCCCGAAGCCGGCGCCGGCGATGTCCATCGCCCGCTTCATGACCTGCGCGGTCCCCGAGAGCGCCGGCGGCTGGAGCGACACGACGGTCGCGCCGTCGACCTGGTCGATCGTGGCGCCGACGCCGACGACGTCGAAGTGCTCGGGCAGCACGGTGAGGCTCACGTGCCAGACCCGCGACCACGCGAGGAACTCGGCGACCGTCGTCGCGCGCAGGTCCCGCGTGGAGAGGAGGATCCGGTCCACGCGCTCGTCGCTCACGGTGCGGGCGAGCACGCCGTCGGGGTCCAGCTGCCAGGCGTCGCCCTCGCCCTGCCAGGTCGCGGGGACGGGCAGGTGGTCGACGACCTCGATGTCGCGACGGAGCAGGAGCGAGCGCACGGCGGCCGGCGTCACCGAGCCCGTGCCGATGAGCAGCACGCGCTCGGCCCCGAGCAGGCCGGTGAGGCCGTGGCGGATGGCGACGCGGATCGTCGGCAGCAGCACGATCCCGGACGCCATCATCAGCCCGAGCAGCGAGCCGAGGTGCGGCGCGCCGAGCGCGCGCAGGAGGAAGCCGGAGAGGATCGCCGCCAGGAGCGTCGCGTGGAAGGTCTTCGGGATCTCGTTGAGCGTCGACGTCGTGATGTACCGCGGGTGCCGCGGGTACAGCCCGTAGAGGTGCATCGTCGCGCTGAAGATCGCAGCGACGAGCAACGGGATCAGCGGGAGCCGCAGCGCCGAGGGCCACTGCGCGGCGACGAAGACCGCCACGGGCAGGCCGACGGCGAGCGCGTCGCCGACGACGAGGACGACCTGGCGCGTGCGCCCTCGCCGGTTGCGGCGGTGTCGGATCGCGGCCTGCGCCGCGAGGTCCTGCGCGTGCGCAGGCGCGGGCGCGGGCGCGGCCTCGCGCTCCCGGACGTCGAGCGCATGGGGCACTGGCTGCACTGATTGACGCGCGAAGCCGTGCGGACCGGCGACGGCCTCCGCGGCCAGCGTCGAAGGAGAGCTGGAGCTGGTGGAGCGCATGGCGGTGGCCGGCCCCGGAACCCCATCGACGGTCCGAGAGCAAGCCGAGTTCAACGAATGTCCTACGCCGAATGGGTGGAGGGGAAGGGTAGCCGCTCCTCTCGGGCTTGACCACCCCCGCAGCGCGAAAAGTTCATGAGTGAAACCCCTCATTCACCAGCGGGATACCACCGCGGTCCGCGGACGCCGTGGCCGGACGTCGCGTGCGCCGCCGTACGGGCCGACCCCTCCACCGATCGGCGGAGGGGTCGGCCCGACCGGTCGGGCGGCGCTCGGCGTCGATCGAGGCTCAGCGGACGGCGGCGGCGAGCTGCCCGGCGCCGCGACCCGCCGCTCGCAGCGCGCTGACGACGAAGCGGCCGATCGCGCTCGCGCGGTCCGAGGCGAGGTACGCGTCGGCCTCCTCCTCGGTGGGGACCGCGAGCCGGGCGATCTTCCGCGCGACGCTCCAGAGCTGGGTCGGCAGCGGCCCGCTGTTGTACTGCAGGCCGTAGCGCTCGCAGGCCTCGCGCACGTCCTCGGACATCTGCGCGTAGCGCCAGGCGGGGATGTCGGGGAACAGGTGGTGCTCGATCTGGAAGCTCAGGTTCCCCGACATGACGTGGAACAGTCGGCCCCCGTCGAGGTTCGACGAGCCCAGCAGCTGGCGCACGTACCACCCGCCGCGGGTCTCGTTCGCGGTCTCCTCGACGGTGAACTCCTCGACGCCGTCGGGGAAGTGGCCGCAGAAGATGATCGAGAACGTCCAGAGGTTGCGCACGAGGTTCGCGCTCGCGTTGCCCGCGAGCACGAGCGGGAAGAACGGCCCCGCGAGCGCCGGGAACAGCAGGTAGTCCTTGGCCGCCTGCCTGCGGACCTTGCCCCAGATCGCCTGGAGCATCGGGATCCGCGCCTTGAGGTCCCAGGAGCCGTCGCGGAGGTCCTCGGTCTCCAGGTCGTGGAGGGCCACGCCGTACTCGAAGAGCAGCGCGAGCAGCGTCGCGTAGACCGGGTTGCCGAGGAAGTACGGCTCCCACTCCTGGTCCTCGCTCATGCGGAGGATGCCGTAGCCGACGTCGCGGTCCTTGCCCACGATGTTCGTGTGGGTGTGGTGCATGTAGTTGTGGCTGTGGCGCCACTGGTCCGCCGGGCAGGCGGTGTCCCACTCGAAGGTCCGGCCGTTGAGCTCCTCGTCCTGCATCCAGTCGTACTGGCCGTGCATGACGTTGTGGCCGATCTCCATGTTGTCGAGGATCTTCGACGCGGACAGCGCGGCGACCCCGGCGAGCCAGAGCGGCGGGAGGAAGGAGAGCTCGAGGGCGGCGCGGCCGCCGATCTCCAGCCGGCGCTGCGCGCGGATGATCCCGCGGATGTAGTCGGCGTCCTGCTGGCCGAGGTCGCGGACGTGCTTGTCGCGGATCGCCTCCATCTCGCGGCCGAAGGCGTCGAGGTCCTCCTGGCTGAGGTGGGGGACGGCCCGCAGCGGCGGGTTCGCGACGCGCCGGCTCGGATCGATGCGGCGACGCTCCTCGCGCGGGGGCAGGTGGGAGCCGGCGGTCGTGTCGGCCTCGCCGTCCGGGGCGCTCGGCGAGAGCGGCGTGTCCGGGTCCAGCGCCGGGACGAAGCGCGGCTCGTGGTCGTTCGGGGCGGCGGTGGTGCTCATGGCGGTCCTCCGGGGGAGTCGTGCGTGCGGGAAAGGTGGTGGCGACGGGGCCGGAACGGGGCGGTCGCGGTCAGAGCTCGACGGTCACGTCGCCGACGGCGGCGGCGACGCAGATCCGGATCTCCGCGCCGGGCGTGCCGTGGATCTCGCCGGTCAGCGTGTCGCGGACCTGGCCGTGCTGCAGGCGGCACTTGCAGGACATGCAGATGCCCATCCGGCACCCGTGCTCCGGGCGCAGGCCGGCCGCCTCGGCCTGCTCGAGCAGGGGCCGGCCGTCGCCCTCGACCTGCTGGTCGCTCGCGGCGAAGGTCACGGTGCCGAGCTGGTCGGGGTCCATCTCCGGCAGCTCGGGCGGCGCGAAGTGCTCGTAGCGCAGCGGCGTCGTCAGGCCGCCCTCGCGAAAGGCCTCGCGCACGGACTCCACGAGGGCGCCGGGGCCGCAGACGAAGGCTGCCGCGTCAGCGTCCTCGGGCAGCGCCCGGCGCAGGTGCTCGGGGCCGAAGCGCCCGGAGAGCCAGCCCGTGGGCAGCTCGCCCGCCTCGCGGGTCGCGACGCGCAGGACGGTCACGTTGTCGTGCGCGGCCTCGATCGCGGCCAGGTCGTCGGCGTGCAGGAGCTCGCGCGGCCCGCGGACGTAGTGCAGGAAGACGATCTCGCCCCGGTGCCCCTCGTCGGTCAGCGTCCGGAGCATCGAGAGCACGGGTGTGATCCCACTTCCGCCGCTGATGAGGACCACGCGGCGCGGGCGGGGGGTCGGCAGGACGAACTCCTCGCCCCGGGGGAGCGACAGGCCGACGAACATCCCGCGACGCGCGTGCGCCTTCAGGTGACGCGAGACGACGCCCTGCGGATGGACGCGGATCGTCAGCTCGACGGTGCGCGTCCGATGGTCGGCGGAGCCCGACGGCGAGTAGCAGCGGCGGTGTCGCACGCCGTCGACGTCGACGGAGAGCTCCACGTGCTGGCCGGCCTGGAAGCCCGGCCAGGTCACGGTCGGGCGCAGGGTCAGCGTGACGCTGTCCTCGTTCTGGTGGCGAACGTCGAGGATCTCGCCCCGGACGCGCTTGACGGCCCAGTCCGGGCGGAGGATCTCGAGGTAGTGGTCGACGGTGTGCGGGCCGGCCAGCGCGTCGGCCAGCGGCGTGTCGAGGAGGCGCTCGGCCAGGGCGCGGCGTCGCGGGGCGCGAGGCTGGGTGGCGGGGCGGTCGGGTGCGGCGGTCGAGGTCATGGCGACGTTTCGGTGCACAAGTGTTCGGTGAACAACTGTGCACAAGCTAGGATGTCGGACCACGGCCGTCAAGTGCGCCGTACCCTCCATGTCGGTGACATCGCGCACACCACGATCGAGCGATCGGCCCCGCCGGTCCTCCGGCGGCGACGGCGACCGCGCGCGACGCGCGTCCGCACGCCCGGCCGACGACCGGGCGCCGCTCGTCCCGGAGCCGGGCGTCCCCGTCGCGGGCGCCTCCCTGACGCGCCAGGAGCGCAAGGCCCGGACGCGGCAGGCGCTGCTGGACGCGACGCTCGAGCGCCTCGAGGACCAGGCGTTCGGCGCGATCAGCCTGCGCGAGGTGGCCCGCTCCGCGGGCATCACCCCGACGGCCTTCTATCGCCACTTCGAGTCGATGGAGGACCTCGGCCTCGTCCTCGTCGACGAGTCGTTCCGCGCGCTGCGCGAGATGCTGCGCGTCCGCCGGGCCGCCGCCACCGAGCCCGGCGACGAGATCCGGGCGGCGGTCGCGACGCTCGTCGAGCACGTGCACGGCCAGCGCGCGCACTTCCGCTTCATCGCGCGGGAGCGCTCGGGCGGCACCGCGCCGCTGCGCTCGGCGATCCGCCAGGAGATCCGGCTCTTCTCGAGCCAGCTGGCCACCGACCTCGCGCGCTACCCCGTCCTGCGCGAGCGCGCGACGGCCGACCTCCAGATGATCGCCGACCTCATCGTCGCCGCCGCCGTCTCGGCCGTCGAGCAGCTGCTCGACGTCCCGCCGGGTCGGCCCGACCTCGAGGACGAGATCCGCGGCGTGGCCGAGGACCAGCTGCGGCTCATCGTCCTCGGCGCCCTGCAGTGGCGCTCCGCCTCCTGACCGGCTGCCGGTCGCTTCGGTCCTGCGTCCGTGGGGGCGGGTCGACGGTCCGGCGGAGCCGATCGCGGCGGTCGGCGGGGGCTCTCAGGGCTCTCTCAGGAGCACCTGAGGGACTTCTCCGGAACGCGCACGAGGATCGCCGGCGACCCCGTCCGCGGGTCGTAGCCGGACGGTCGTCCGGGCCGGGTCGACGTCGGGGGACGGGACCGGCCCGGACGGCCACCGTCCGTCCTGTCGCAGACCCCTGGAGCTCATGCCGCGTCCTCGTTCGCTGTCGGTCACGCCGTCGATCCTCGCCCTCGCGCTCGCCACCGGCGGGGTCCTCGTCGTCGGTGCGATCAGCGTCGGCGCCGACGACGGCGGGACGACGGCCGGCCAGCGGATCGCCGTCGCCCGCAAGGGGGTGGTCCAGTCCACGGTCTCCGCCAGCGGCAACCTCGAGCCGGCCCAGCAGACGACGCTGAGTTTCGGGACCTCAGGCACCGTCAAGCGGGTCTACGTGCGTCAGGGGCAGAAGGTCGTCGAGGGCCAGGCGATCGCCCGGATCGGCGACACGAGCCAGCGGATCGCGGTCGCCAAGGCGAAGGCGGCCCTCGAGGAGGCCGAGGAGGCGCTCGACCAGGCCGAGGAGAGCGGCTCCTCCACCACGGCGAGCGTGAGCACCGCCACCACGACGACGGCGAGCGCGAGCTCGACCGCCGCCACGACCGTCTCCTACGGAGGATCGACGACCACGCTGCAGACGGTCTCGCTGCGGTCCGACCGCCGCCTCGGCCGCCGGTCGTCGTCCGGCGCCTCCGCGGCGGAAGCCGAGGTCGCGGGCACGGTGAGCACGGCGTCGGATGCGCCCTCCGCCGCGTCGACGAGCGCCGCATCGCCCGCCCCGACAGTGGCCTCGCCGCTGGTGGCCTCGACCCGACAGAGCTCGACGGCGACCACCGCGACTCCGTCGACGACGACCACCACCACGCCCTCGACGGGCACCACGGCCACCACCCCGACGACCACGACGCCGACCACGACCACCGACGAGGAGCCCGCCTCCGGCACCAGTGGCTCGTCGTCCAAGGGGCCGTCGAGCTCGGGCGCCAAGGGCTCCTCGAGCAGCAGCTCGTCCGGGCAGGCCGAAAGCTCCTCGGCCGGTGCAGGATCGGGGCGAAGCGGATCCGGCGGAAGGGGGAGCGGCGGCATCTCGGGCGGCTCCGGCGGATCGAGCGGCATGCCCGGCGGGTCCGGCGGCGGCGCCTCCGGCTCCAGCGCGGGGACGACGTCCGCGACGTCGGTGGCCTCGGCGAAGGTCGCCGTGCGTCAGGCCAAGCTCGACCTCCAGGACGCCCGTCAGGATCTCAACGACACGATCCTCCGCGCACCGTTCGACGGCACGATCGCGTCGCTCGACGGGTCGGTCGGCGACAGCGTGACGGGCTCCTCGTCCTCGTCGTCGAGCAGCTCCGGCGATTCGAGCGGGTCGTCGGCGAGCACCGCGGGCGGGGGGGCTGCGGCCGGAGGCGGGGCGAGCTCGGGCTCCTCGACGTCGAGCAGCTCGGCCGGCTTCGCGACGATCACGAACCTCAGTCACCTCGAGCTCGAGGTCTCCTTCGGCGAGTCGGACATCGGCAAGCTCAAGAAGGGGCAGGCGGCGACGGTCACCGTCACCGCGCTCGACGACGCCCAGATCGCCGCGGTCGTGACCGAGGTCGGGACGTTGCCCTCCAGCAGCGACGGCGTCGTCTCCTACCCGGTCCGGATGAAGCTCAACCAGACCGCCGACGGGATCCGGTCCGGGATGACGGCCTCGGCCGAGGTCGTCATCGAGCAGTCCTCCAGCGGCGTCAGCGTCCCGTCGGAGGCGGTCACGGGCTCCGGGCAGCGCGCGCGCGTCACCGTCCGCACGGGCGGCAAGGACGAGCAGGTCCAGGTCTCGACGGGCGTCGTCGGTGACAGTCGGACCCAGGTCACCAGCGGCCTCGAGGAGGGGAGCCAGGTGCTGCTGCCCAGCCTCTCGAGCTCGAGCTCGAGCACCGGCGGCCGGAGCGGCGGGATGGGCGGTGGCGGTGGCTTCGGCGGCGGCGGTGGGTTCGGCGGCGGCGGCGGTGGCTTCGGCGGCGGCATGGGCGGTCCGCCGTCCGGAGGGGGGCGCCCGTGAGCCGCGCAGGGACGACCGCCGGCGAGGGCGACGCCGGGGCGACCGGGGCCAGCGCCGTGCCCTCGGGCCGCACTGGAGCCCCGCCGTCGGCGAGTGGTTCCCGTCGCCGCAGGCCGGTGATCGACATCCGTCGGGTCTGGCGCACGTACTCGCCGACGCCCGACCTGCAGGTCCACGCCCTGCGGGATGTCTCGCTGCGCGTCGAGCGCGGCGAGCACGTGGCGATCATCGGCTCCTCAGGATCGGGGAAGAGCACGCTGATGCACATCCTCGGCTGCCTCGACGCGCCGAGCCAGGGCCGCTACCAGCTCGACGGGGTCGACGTGGCGACGCTCGACGACGACGCGCTGGCGCTGCTGCGCAACCGCCGGATCGGCTTCGTGTTCCAGGCGTTCAACCTGATCCCGCGCACGAGCGCGCTCGACAACGTCGCGCTCCCGCTGGCCTATGCCGGTCTCTCGCGCACCGAGCGGCATCGGCGTGCCGCCGGCGCGTTGCGGGCCGTCGGAATGGGGGCCCGGTTGGATCACACGCCGGCGGAGCTCTCGGGCGGTCAGCAGCAGCGCGTCGCCGTGGCGCGCGCGATCGTCACCGATCCCGCGCTCGTGCTCGCCGACGAGCCGACCGGCAACCTCGACTCGCGCACCACTGAGGAGGTGCTGCAGATCTTCGACCACCTGCGAGAGGCCGGACGCACGATCGTCCTGATCACGCACGAGGACGAGGTCGCGGGCCGCGCCAAGCGGGTGATCGAGCTGGCCGACGGAGAGATCCGCGTCGACCGCCGCAACGAGGAGGTGGAGAAGGTTGCCGCCGGGCACCTCGCCGAGGCGGGCCCCGACGGTCCCGGAGCGGTCGCATGAACCTGCGCGAGATCACGCGGACCGCCGCGGCCGGCATCACCGCGAACCCGCTCCGGTCCGCGCTGACGATCCTCGGGATGATGATCGGCGTCGGGTCGGTGATCGTCCTCGTGGCCGTCGGCAACGGCTCCAAGCAGGAGGTCCAGGCGAGCATCCGCTCCCTCGGCACGAACGTGCTGATGGTGTCCGCGCCCGGCGCGCGTGGCGGCCCGGGATCGTCCGCGTCCTCCTCGTTGACCCTCACGGAGGCTGACGTCGAGGCGCTCGGCGACGACGAGCTCGCTCCGCACGTGAAGTCGGCCTCGCCGGTCGTCCGCGTCTCCTCGGCGACGCTCGTGTCGGGCGAGACGAGCTACCAGCCGTCGCAGATGATCGGGACCGATCCCGCGTACCTGACGGCCTCCGACTACCAGGTCGCCGACGGCGACTCGATCAGCGAGGAGGAGGTGCACGACCGCGAGCGGGTCGCCGTGGTCGGTCCGACGGTGGTCCAGAACCTCGGGATCAGCGTCGGCTCGAGCGTGCGGATCAACGGCATCGCCTTCCGGATCGTCGGAATCACCGCGTCGAAGGGCGCCAGCGGGTCGACGAACCAGGACGACATCGTCATCGCGCCGTACACCGCCGTGCAGGATGCGCTCGCCGGCTACGGCACGATCAGCCAGATCACGGTCCAGGCGACCGACGAGACGGGTATCGACCAGGCGCAGGCGGAGGTCACCGACATCCTCAACCGCCGCCAGGACATCGACACCTCGTCGTCGGCCGTCTCGTCCGCGTCGTCGGCGAGCGGGCCCGCGGCGGGCGGCGTCGGTGGGGGAGGCGGCCGGCGACGAAGCGCGTCCGACGGCCCGGCCTCCGGCAGCTCCTCCGGGTTCCAGGTCGTCAACCAGGGATCGATCCTCGAGGCGTCGAGCTCGACGACCGGGGTCTTCACGACCCTGCTCGGCGCGGTGGCCGCGATCTCGCTGCTCGTCGGGGGGATCGGCGTGATGAACATCATGCTCGTCTCCGTCACCGAGCGCACGCGGGAGATCGGCATCCGCAAGGCGGTCGGCGCGCGCCGCGGCGACATCCTCGCCCAGTTCCTGACCGAGGCGGTCCTCGTCTCGATGATCGGCGGGTTGCTCGGCGTGATCGTCGGGCTGCTCGTCAGTCGGATCGAGATCGCGGGCGTTCAGCCGGACGTCGTCGGCTCCTCCGTCCTCCTGGCCTTCGGCGCCTCGGCGCTGTGCGGCCTGTTCTTCGGCACCTACCCGGCGGGCCGCGCTGCGCGGCTGCGCCCGATCGAGGCCCTGCGTTATGAGTGACTCCCAGTTGCACGATCCCGAGACGACCGAGCTCGACCTGCCCGACGAGTGGGAGGACGAGGCCTCGCTCGCCGACGACCTGCGCGCCCGGCCGAGCCGCCGGGACGCCTGGCTGCGGCCGCTGCCGCTGGGCCTGATCGCGGTCCTGCTGCTCGGCGTCGGCTTCCTCGTCGGCGTGCAGGTCCAGAAGGGGGCCGACGACGGCGGAGGCGGCGGTCTCAGCGCCCGGATGGGGGCCCGGGGCGGCCCGCCCGGGATGGGTGGAGGCGGCGCGGCGGTCGGCGCCGCGGCGACCGGCGGGGGAAGCGAGGCGTCGGGCGCGACCGGCGGCGACGCCGCGAGCGGAACGACCGTCGGTGAGGTCGCCAACGTCAAGGGCTCGCGGCTGTACGTCACGACCTCGGACGGCGAGACCGTCGAGGTGCGGGTCGGCAGCCAGGCCGAGGTCCAGCGGCTCTCGCACTCCAGCGTCGGCGGCGTGCACCCCGGCGACACGGTGATCGTCCAGGGGACGAGCCGCAGCGACGGGTCGGTGTCCGCGACGGCCGTCCAGGCGACCGCGCCCGGCCTGACCACCGTGGCGCCGTTCGGGGGTGGTCGTGGCGGCGCGTCCGGAGGCGGCGCCTCGCGCGCCGGCGGCTCGACGAGCTCGGGCGGGTCGGACGCAGGGGCCTCGGGCTCGGGCGGCGGCGGATCGGCCGTGGACGAGCTGTTCGACGGTGGATGAGCGGCGGTACCCGCGCCGCGGCGGCGGACCCTCGACCGGCCACGCGGTCGGCGGTCCGGTCGCTGCGGGCGCCGGCCGGGAGGCCGCCGACGGCTGTCGGCGACATCGGAAGCAGAACGAGGAGAGCAGACATGAGGCGGGACGGAAGCACTGACGTCTGGGCGTCGGTCCCAGGACGCGCGACGCGGGCGCTGGCGCTCGTGCTGTGCGTGGGCGCGACCGCGGGCCTGACGGCCTGTGGTGGTGGAGACGAGAGCTCCGGCGGCTCGGGCACGACGGCGGAGGGCAACCGCGATCGCGCGAAGATCCAGGCGTGCCTGAAGGAGAAGGGCGTCGAGCTGCCCGAGCGTCCCGCCGGCGCCGGCGGTGGCTCCGGGGGCCCTGCTGACGGCGGGGGCGGTCCGGGCGGCTACGGCCCGCCGGACGGCGCCGGCGGTCCGAGCGGCGGACCGCCCGACGGGCCGCCCGGTGGCGGGCTGCCCGGGGACGGCGCCGGTCGCACCCGGACCAGCCCGACGCCGCCCGGCGGCGGGATGAGCAGCGCCGATCGCGAGAAGTTCCAGAAGGCCCTGCAGGAGTGCGGCGGCGCATCGATGAACGGGCGCGGGGGCATGGGCGGCCGGCGGCCGAACATGGACAGCGCCGAGGACCGCAAGCGCGTCCGGGCGTACGTCACCTGCGTGCGGAAGAACGGCTACGACCTGCCGGACCCGGACTTCTCGGGGAACGGGCCGATCTTCGACCCCGACGACGTCGACCGCGACGACGCGACCTTCCGCAAGGCGAGCGCGGCGTGCCAGTCCGAGCTGCGGCCCTCGCGCGAGCAGGGCGCGGACGACGACGCGCGCGAGCGCGCGGGCGGCTCCAGCAGCTGATGGCGACCGGTCGCGGTGGCGCGCCCTCCGGTCCGCCGCCGCGACCGCCGCTGGGCGCTCCGGTCCAGCGGTGCGTTCGCGCCGGCCGGCCCGCGGGTGCCGCGGTGCCGCCGGCGTGGCAGGATGAGGGCACCCGAACCCTGGAGGAACCGTGTCCGTCGTGAAGATCAACGCGATCGAGGTCGCCCCCGACCGCGCCGCCGAGCTGGAGGAGCGGTTCGCCAACCGCGTCGGCGAGGTCGAGCAGCAGCCGGGGTTCGAGGGCTACGAGCTGCTGCGTCCCGTCGCGGGTGAGACGCGGTACTTCGTCTACACGCGCTGGGAGAGCGAGGAGGCCTTCCAGGCCTGGGTCTCCAGCGCGTCGTTCACCCGGGGCCACGCGCAGGCGGCCGCCGACCGCGGGGAGAAGCCCGTCGCGCACGGCTCCGCCGTCCTGGGGTTCGAGGTCGTGCAGCGCGTCGCGCCCTGAGCGTCCCCGCGGGCGACCCAGGCAACCGCGACGCTGCCGCTCGTCGCGCCGGCATCGCCGTTCGTCGCGTCCGGCCGACCACCGGGCGCGCGCGTCGACCTGGACGAACGTCGTAGCGCAGCGTCGTTCGACGTTCGTTGGACGCCGGGCGGTCCGGCGCACCGCGAATCGGCGGCGCCTCCCCCGGTCGGCGGATGGCGCGGGTCCGTCGACCGGGGGAGGCCGCGGACCACGGCGCGATTCACCCCGGTCCGGAGGTCAAGCCGCGCGGGAGGGCGACCGATGAGTGCGACATGGGTTCCGCGTCCTGGTCCTCCGCCGATGTCGGCGACGGGGTGTTCCCCGAGGGACGTGGGGCGGGGGACGGGGACCCCGGGGACGTCGCCGCCGGAACCGCGACCGGCGCGCCCTTCGAGGGCGGCGCCCCGCCCGGCCCGGGACGGGTCGGGCACGCTGAGGAGGCGACCGACGAGATCCGCGAGCGCGTCCAGGTCGGCGTCGCCGACTTCGAGCAGTTCCTCGAGGCGCTGCCGGACGCCGTCGTGGGGGTCACGCCGAACGGCACGATCCTGCTGGCGAACGTCCAGGCCGAGCAGCTCTTCGGCTACGAGGCGGGCGGACTGGTCGGCGTGCCCATCGAGACGCTCATCCCCGAGCGCTTCCGCGGCACGCACAGCGGGCACCGCCACGGGTACTTCCACGATCCGAAGACGCGCCCCATGGGCGCCGGGCTGCAGCTCTCCGGGCGGCGGCGGGACGGGACGGAGTTCCCGGCCGAGATCTCGCTGTCGAGCACCCGCACCGACGCCGGGATGCTGGCGTGGGCCGCGGTGCGCGACATCTCCGAGCGGCTGGCGGCGGAGCGCGAGCGCGAGCAGATGCGCCGCCAGGCGCGCGAGGCGCAGGCCCAGCGGCTCGAGAGCCTCGGGCAGCTCGCCGGCGGCGTCGCCCACGACTTCAACAACCTCCTCGGCGTGATCATCAACTACGCCGGCTTCGTCCGCGACGAGCTCGAGGACCGGCCCGAGCTCGCCAACGACGTCGAGCAGATCCGCGAGGCGGCGCAGCGCGGTGCCGCGCTCACCCGCCAGCTCCTCATCTTCGGTCGGCGCGAGGTCACCGCGCCCGAGGTCCTCGACCTGCGCGACGTCGTGCACGGCGTGGAGACGCTGCTGCGTCGCGCGCTCGGCGAGCACATCACGATGCGGATCGAGCTCGGCGACGACGTGCCGACGGTGCGCGCCGACCGCGGGCAGATGGAGCAGGTGCTCTTCAACCTCGCCGTCAACGCGCGCGACGCGATGCCCGGCGGCGGCACGCTGACGATCTCCACCCACCGCACCGTCGACGATCACGGGGCGGAGCTCGTCGTGCTGTCCGTCGCCGACACGGGCGCCGGGATGACGCCCCAGGTCCTCGAAAGGGCGATGGAGCCGTTCTTCACGACGAAGCCCGAGGGCGCGGGGACGGGGCTCGGGCTCGCGACCGTGTACGGCATCGCCACGCACCACGAGGGGCGGGTCCGGCTGGAGTCGGAGCTCGGCGCGGGCACCGCCGTGCACGTCGAGCTCCCGGCGCTCGGCGCGGCGGCGACGAGCCAGCCGCCGTCCGACGACGCGCGACCCGGGTCGCGCGGCGAGACGATCCTGCTCGTCGAGGACGAGCCGAGCGGGCGCCAGATCGCCCGCCGGATCCTCGAGCGGGCCGGCTACCAGGTCGTGGCGACCGAGAACGGCGCGCGGGCGCTCGAGGTCGTCCGCGACCCGGACCAGGCGCTCGACCTCGTGCTCACCGACGTGATCATGCCCGGCATGCTCGGGACGGAGCTCGCCGAGCGCGTCGTCGAGCTCCGCCCCGGGACGCGGGTGCTGCTCATGAGCGGCTACAGCGACGAGCTCGTCGCGCGGCCGCCGGACGGCCAGCACCACCCGCTGATCGAGAAGCCGTTCGACGCCACCGGGCTGCTCACGCGGATCCGCGGCGTGCTCGCCGCGTCCCCGGAGCGACGGCCCTGAGATGCCGGGAACGGCCGTCACGTCGTCGGGCATCGCGCGGGGGACGGTCCCCTCGCTGCGCGCGACCGGTGCGGTCACGCCGGAGCGCGTGCGCGTGCTCGTCGTCGACGACGACCCGCTCGCCGCGCGGATGATCACGCGGGTGCTCGGCGCGCGCGGCTTCGCGTGCGACGTCCTGCACGACGGCCGCGAGGCGTCGTCGGTCGTCGCCGCGCAGCGGCCCGACGTCGTCCTCCTGGACCTCCACATGACCCCGATCGACGGGTTCGAGGTCCTCGCCCGGCTGCAGGCCGACCACCGCACCGCCCTGACGCCGGTGATCGCGGTCACCGGCGACCGCCAGCCGGAGACGGTGCTCGCGCTGCTCACCGCCGGCGCCGACGACTACGTCGGCAAGCCGTTCGAGGTCGACGAGCTGCAGGCCCGGATCCTCACCGCCACGCGCCGCCGGATCCTGCTCGGCGGCGTGAGCCCGCTGACCGGCCTCCCGGGCAACGTCCTGCTCACGCGCGCGGTGGAGCAGCGGCTCGAGGCGGGCGTCGCGTTCGGCTTCCTCCACGCCGACATCGACCACTTCAAGCCCTTCAACGACCGCTACGGGTACGTCCGCGGCGACGAGGTGATCCGCGGCCTCGCGGCCGTGCTCGACCAGGCCGCCGACGCCGTCGACGCGACGGACACGGTCATCGGCCACATCGGCGGCGACGACTTCGCGGTCGTGGCGCCGGTCGACGTCGTCGTGCCGCTCGCGCACGACGCCGTGGCGCGGTTCGACGCGATGGTGCCGGGCTTCCACGACCCCGAGGACGCCGCTCGGGGCACGATCGTCACGCGCGACCGGCAGGGCAACGAGGTCGTCGACGGCCTCCTCTCGGTGTCGATCGGCGTCGCGCGCTGGTCGGCGGACCACCCGCGGGCGGTGAAGGCCGTCGCCGACGTCGCGGCCGAGCTGAAGCACGTCGCCAAGCGCACGGCGGGCTCGCAGGTCGCGGTCGATCGCCGTGCGCGCTGAGCCGGACGTCTCGCCGCGGGAGCCTCCACGGCCCCGTGGGTAGACGGGCGGCATGCAGGAGATCGTTCCCGGCGTCCGCCACTGGACCGCGCACCGCGACACCATCGGGCAGGAGGTCGGCTCGGCCTGGATCGTGCCGGCCGGCGTCCTCGTCGACCCGCTGCTGCCGGAGGAGGGCCTGGACGCCTTCCGCGACGCCGACGAGCCGCCCCGCGCGATCGTCCTGACGACCGGGCTGCACCGCCGGGACGCGCCGCGGATCGCCGACGCGCTCGGGATCGGGATCCTCGCCCCGGTCGAGGCGCGCGAGCGGATCGGCCGCGAGCTGGAGTTCACGCCCTACGGCGACGGCGACGAGGTCGCCCCCGGCGTCCGGGCGGTGCGGATCGGCGCGCTGTGCCCGGACGAGTACGCGCTGCGGGCCGACCTCGCCGGCGGCACGGTGCTGCTCGCGGACGCGCTGATCGAGCAGGAGCAGGGCCTAGACGTCCCGCCCGAGGGCCTGCTCGGCGACGACCCCGACGAGGTCCGCCGGGGCCTGCGCGCGGGGCTCGCGCGGCTGCTCGAGGCGCCGTTCCGCCACCTCCTGCCCTCGCACGGCACGCCCGTCGTGGACCGCGGGGCGGACGCGCTGCGCGAGGCGATGGCCCGGGGCTGAGCGGCCCCGAGCCGCATCGTGGCCCGGGCCCGATCCGGCGCGAGGCCGCCGGGTGCTCACCCCGGCCCGCGCGGGACAGCTGCGAGGGCCATGCCCGGTGATCCTCGTCGCCCGAGCGTGGCGTCGCGGACCGCGCCGGCCGCGTCGATCGACCCCTCGGAACGACGAACGCCCCGCGGTCGCGGGGCGCTCGAGCGATGGACGTACTTGGTCACGGACCCCCCTGGGATCGGCGTTTCCGGGGGCTGTTGGGCGCAGGATGGGCGCAGCGGCGGGCCCGTGGAGCGCTTCGGTCGCGTCGGCGACGCTCATGCCGGCCGCGCGAGCGAGCCGCTCGACGGCGTCGTCGCCGCGCGCCAGACGCTCGATGGTGCCGTCGCCGGCGGCGGTCGCGGCGGCGCACTCAGCAGCGATCGACCCGATCTCGGCGAGCGCCTCGTCGCGGACGAGGTCGGTTCGGTCGGCCCACCGGCGAAGCTCGGAGGCGTCGTGCTGGTCCGTCACCGGTGGCCGCCCTTCCGCTTCGACACGAAGTGGCGCGGGTCGTAGCGCGGGCGCGCGCGGCGCGCCTTCGCGACCGGCGCCGGCACCTCCGGGCCCGCGGCCTTCGTCGGCTCCTCCGGCTTCTCCACGTCGATCGAGCGGCCGAGCAGGGCCACCGCGGCCCGGGCTTTGATCGCCGCCGTGGCCTGGGCGTCGATCGCCTGCCGCATCTGCATGATCGGCGAGAGCGACCCCGTGCGCGACGAGAGGGCGAAGCCCCCGACACCGGGCGAGTTGAGGATGCCGTACTCGAGACGGCGCTGCGGTCGCTCCGGGCGGTGCTCTTCCGGGACGGGCCTGCCGAACTCGCCGGCGATCCGTTGCAGGTCGTCCTGCGGCACGGTCGGCACGCCGTAGTCGGCGGCGACCGCGCGCGCCAGGACGGCGGTGCGGCGGGCTGCGACGGTCGACGGGACAGCGATCGCTGCGACCCGCGCGTACTCGGCGCGCCAGCCCTCGTGGTGGACCTCGACGGCACCCCAGCCGACGACGAGCCCGGAGACGTAATCCGGGTCGTCGGAGGAGAGCGACACGAACCCGCCCCACCTGCCGCCCTCGCCGTACCACCACTCCGGCTCGTGGAGCGCGTACAGCCCGCAGTCGCAATCGACGCCGGCCGGCGCGGGGCACGGGTGCTCGGCCGGACCTTCCTCCACGAGGAGGGCGAGAAGCGCACGTGCTGCACTCGGGTCGCGACCCTGCTCGTCCAGATCGGCGCGGTACTGGGCATGGCGCGCGAGCTCGCGGCAGCGGGCTGTGTTCGTGCCCGGCGTCCAGACGTCGCTGCCGGACGCCGACCGCAGCTCAAGCATCGGCGAGACGCGCCACTGCCGGAAGCCGAGGACCTCGCCCTCGACGCGGTCCCCGACGCGGTAGTCGATCGGGCTCACGCGGGCACCGGCTCCTTCTCGCGCTTCGTCGGCGCGGGGTCGCGCGCGGGCTCGGCCGGCTGGGTGTTCGGCTGCTCGGTCGGGGTGACCGTGATCCGCTTGCTCGGGCCTCCGAGGCCCGCCTTGGTGATGCTCACGCCGTCGCCTCCTGGGCGTCGTTGGTGGGCACGGCCTCCATCAGCGCGCGGATCCGGTTCAGCGCCGGGTTCGCGCGGGGGTGGCCGTACGTCTTGAGCACGAGCTTCCCGCCGTCCTGGTGGCCGAGCTGCTCGGCGACGTCGGACGCCGAGGCGCCCTCCTCGCGAAGCCAGGTCGCGCAGAAGTGACGAAGCTCGTAGAGGTCCATGTCGGGGCGGCCGAACGCCGCCCGGATCGGGTGCCACGCGCGATCGCGGACGCCCGGGGAGAGGACGCCGCCGCGGACGCCGTTGAAGACGCGCTCGTCGTGCATGCGCGGCATCGCGTCGACGAGCGCGCGCGCCTGCGCGGGGTAGGCGACGAAGCGCTTGTGGCCGTGCTTCGGCAGCGTGAACGTGCGGGTCTTGCCGTTGTACTGGCGCTGGACGTGGATCAGGCCCTCGTCGGGGCGCAGATCGTCCCAGCGGAGGCCGGCGATCTCACCGGGGCGCAGGCCGACGAACGCGGCGACGCCGATCACGGCGGTCCAGACGGTGCCGTAGGTGCCGGCGAGCACGACGGGCGGGAGCGCCAGGAGCCGGACGACGTCGGGCATCAGGAGCCAGCCGGGCTCGAGGTCCCGGCCGGCCTGCTTCTGGACGAGGCCGGCCCACGGGTTGTGGTCGCCGGGGATCAGCTCGGCCGCGGTCGCCCAGCTCCACATCGCCGACAGCGCGGCGACGTCGCGGGGCCGCTGCTTCTTCCACTCGAGCGCGACGACGCGCTCGACGGCGCCGGGCCGGAGCCGGCCGTACTTCTCGACGAAGCGCTTCGTGTCGTTGCGGTAGACGGCGCGGGTGGAGTCGCTGAGCTCGGCGAGCTCGAGCCACCGCTCGTGGATCTCGGCGAGCGTGATCCGGGAGCGCGCCCGCAGCAGGGTCTTCATGCCGCCGGCGGCGACCCATTCGCGGTGCGACTTCTTCGCGGCACGCTCGGACGTGTGGCCGGACGAGACGTTGACGTAGCGGCGGCGGAGCGGGTCCCACTCGCGGGCGCGCCAGCGCGTGGCGCCGTTCTTCAGGGTGTAGCGCTCGATCATGCGACGTGGGTGTCGGGGTGGTCCCCCGCGTCGTGGTCAGCCGGGGGCGGGGCGATCGGGGTGCCGCGCCGGGCGTAGAACTCGAGGCAGCGGTCCAGCAGGTAGCGGTGCTCGGCGTTCGGTCCGACGCCGATGGGGTAGGAGGGCATCCCGGCCTTGCGGTCGCGGCGCAGCGAGTCCGCGGAGCGGCCGCCGAGGAGGCGGCGGATCTCGCGGGCGCTGTAGAGCCGCTTCCCGGCCGCGGCGGCCGCGGCGACGTCGGCGGCCGTGAGCGGCCCGGTCGACGCCGGGGCGCCGGTCCGGGACGCGCGGCGCGCCGCCGCCTCGCCGATCGGGATGACCTCGCCCACGTCAGCGGCCCTCGCGTCCGTGACGGACGAGCAGCTTCTGCAGCTCGCGCTCGACGTCGAGCGACCGGCGCGCGCGGTACCGCGCGTCGCGGCGCACCGTCTCGCGCGACAGGCCGACGACCGCCAGCGACGCCGCGCACGGCACGCCGAGCGCCAGGCCCGGCCAGCCGAAGACGTAGACGGGCCCGGCCAGCACGGCGAGGACCGCGACGATCCAGGCCACGCAGGTCATGCCGCTCTCCTGGCCAGCGCTGGCGCGGCGCCGCGGTGGCCTCCCGCCACCGCGGCCCGCTCAGCGCTGCCCGACCGGTCAGCGGGCAGGGGATCCAGCTCGAGCACCGACCACCGGCCGGGCGGGTCGTCGACCCAGCCCAGCCGGCAGCCGTCTACGACCGCCCCCCTTCTCGGGAGGGAGTCGTCGGGAGCACCGAGCCTCGCGGCGAACCGCAAGTTCAGCCACCACCGGCGGGCGCCCCGCGCGAGACGGGTGCGGCCCGCGGCGCGCGCGAGCTCTCGGATGGCCACGCGGGCCAGGAGCGCGGTGACGACGGCGACGACCACGAGCAGGTGCGACGCCCCAGGCGACACCGACGGCATCAGACCGCGTCCACGGTGTAGGTCCCGCCGTCCGGCTCGAGCGCGAGGCGCCATCCGGCGGCCGCGAGCGCCTCGCGGTGCAGGCGACCGACCCCGTGCGCGGCCGCGGCGGCCGCGGCCCGCCCGCGCTTGAAGGCGTCGAGCTCGGCCGCGTCCGCGAACACGACCGCCGCGGCGATCGCGCCGGCGTACACCGGCACGGCACGCGGGACGATCAGCTTCGCGGGGGAGGGGTAGACGCCGGCGGCGTCCCTCCTGGGGACGGGGTCCGGCGGTTCTGAGATCGTGGTGGTGCTCATCAGGGTCTACTCCTGGTGGGTCGTGCCCCCGGCCGGCTCCAACGGCGCGGGGGCTTCGTGGTTCCCGAGGCCGCGCGCGACGTAGTGGCGCACCTGCCCCGAGACGGTTCTGTGCTCCCGCAGCGCCGCGGCGGCGATCCGGTCGTGCTCGTCCTCGGTCAGGCGGACCACGATCGGGCGGCTGCGCTTCGGCGCCTGCGGCGTCGCTCTTGCGTTCGGCACATACAGAGCGTAACCGATGCGATAACGGTGCGCAATCGGGGTAATACAATCGGAGGCCGATGCCTGGCCGATGCAGCGCCGTACGTTCGACCGATGGCGTCCGAGTCCGATGCCCCAGACGAGGGAGCGACACGGGCGCTTGCGCTGGGCGACCGCATCGCACTCGCCCGCGATGCGGAAGGGCTCAGCCAGCGCGACCTCGCCGCGGCGGCGCGTGTCAGCCCGAGTCAGCTCGCGCTCTACGAAGCGCACAAGAGCCGTCCGCGCCCGGGCACGTTGAAGCGCCTGGCCGACGCTCTCGATGTCGACCCCGAGTGGCTTCGCCGCGGAACCGGTGATCCGCGACGCGGGCGGCGGCAATCGCGTGCGGATGACCAGCACGTCCGTGAGCTGCTCGAGGCGTTCGCGCCGGCCGAAGCGCGCGCCCGCATCGATGAACTCGAGCGCAAGCTCGACGAGGCGCTCGACCTCCTGCGCGAAATCGCCGTCAGCGCAGCGGGCGCCGCCGGACGCGGCGGCGTGGGCGGTAGTCCGCCGGGCCGAGACGCCGGTGCCGAGCGGCTGGCGGAGGCGCTGGGGCCGGCCGATCCAGCGCCCGAGCGGCCGCAGCCTCGATCGAGTCGAGGGCGCGGCGCGACGACTCCTCGGTGACCTCCGGGCGCCAGCCCCGCGCGAACGCGGCCAGCGCAAGCCACATCGCGGCGTCCTCGCCGCCGCCCGTCACCTGGTTGACGCTCCGACAGCCTGCACCCGCGTCTCACGCTCGCCGATCGCTGGGCTGTCGCGCCTAGGTGAACGCTGGGTTGCAATGCGTCGCGACCGGGGGTATCGGCTCGCCGGCGTGGAGGGGGTCGGCGCGGGTAGGCTCGCCCCTCATGCGCTCCTACGCCGTGCTCGTCGCCCTCGCTGCCGGTGCTTCGCTCAGCGGCTGTGGTACATCCCCCGGTGGGCCAGCTTCGAAGGGCGCCGCCCACTGGGAGGAGGTCCGGGCCCGCGAGACGGACCGCATCGAGACGGGGGAGGGCGGCATCTCCGACGGTCCGGAGGCTCGTCGTGCTCTCGCTGACGCCCGAGTGCTCCTGCTCACCATCGCGGACGAGCGACCGGGTGACGCGAGGGCGCTCGCGGCCGCCGGCCGTCGGGTCGGCCGGGCGTTCATCGACACGCTCACCTCGTACAAGTTCCCTGCCACTGACGGATACGGCCTGCGGCTCCGGCCGTTCCTCGAAGGGGCACCGAAGGCTGGGTGCGAGGGGGTCGTGTCGGCCGCGTTGGGTCGTTGGGAAGATGTGAGCTTCGAGATGATCGACCGCGGAACCCTGAACGACGAGCTGAAGGAGGCCGCCCGTCTCGAGTTGGCGGCCGAGTCGAAGCGCTGCACGGATCCCGTCGACTAGCCCGGGCCGCCGCGCTGGCGGGCCGAGGGGCTACACTGGTGGCGGTCAGTGCGAGGCCGTAGGTCTCGTCTCCGCCGCGCAAGCGGCGAAGCGCCCCGGGGGGCCATCCCCGGGGCGCTTCTTGTTTCGCTACCTCGACAGCCTGTCGACCAGGATGACGAGGAGAGCGAGGGTCAGTGCGAGCTCCATGTGGGCCTTACCTCCTTTCTCGACTAGCGGAACAAGGCTGGTACCGGCCTGGGGTTCCGTCGTCGTGGAGCGCCTTGGCTCTTGCTCTCGCTGACAACGTCAGTATTGCACACCGCGCGTTGCAATGCAACCATGAAGTTGTAATACTTGACGCATGGCGCGCCGCCCCACCCCAGACCCGAAGATCGTCGGCCCGGTCCTCGAGGAGATCCACGCCGATGCCGTCGAGCTCGCCGAGCTCGAGGCGCAGGCCGCCGCGGTGCGCGAGCGCCGCGACGCGCGGATCCGCGCCGCGCTCGCGATGGACGTCGCGCCGACGCATCAGCAGATCGCCGACGCCGCGGGGCTGGCCCGCGGCAGGATCAGCGCGTACGGGCGCCCGGCGGGGTAGCCGGGCGCCCGTACGTCAGCCGATGACGGCGGCGATGTAGGCGCGCCGGGCGGGGCGGTGGTTCGTGGTGCCCGACGCGATGGTCTTCAGCCGAGCGCGAAGCCACGCCTTCGCGGCCTCGGCGCGCTGGTTGTGGAACGCGGCGATCTTCGTCCATCCGCCGTTCCGGCGGGCGATGAGGCGTCGCTTCTGCAGCTCGTCGACGTTCGTGCGCTCGGCCTTCGTGAGCACGGACCGCGCCGACGGCTGGGTGCCGCCGGCGCGCGCGGCCTTCGCCGCCGCGATGACGGGCGCGAGCGAGTAGGGGCTGATGTCGACGTGGCCGCCGCCGCAGCTCCCGAGCTGGCGGTGGTCGACGATCCCGGCGCGGGTGACGGTGCAGCCGGAGACGGCACCGCGCTGCAGCGGGATGCCCCACCGGCGGGTGGAGTCGCTGATGACCTGCCCCAGGCGGCGCATGCCGGCCGCCGACGTGAGGCGCCCCTCGCGACCCGTGGCGATCATCTCGACGCTGATGCTCACCGGGTTGAACCCGGCCTGCGTCCACGGCTTGTCGCTCTCGCGGACGATGTAGGCGCAGTGCGCCTCGTCGTCGATCACGTAGCTCGAGCTCGCGGCGAAGCTCGGCGTGTTGAACAGGCCGACGATCGCGTTGACGTCGTCCCAGCCCGGCCGGTTCGCCGAGACGGTGTAGTGGACGACGAAGAGGCGGGGCTTCACGCCGCGGCGCGAGCTCGCGTTGCGGACGAACGTCGAGCGGCAGCCGCGCTGCGACGGCGCGGCGAGCGGCGTGACGTTCGGGAGGTCGTCGCGCTGGACGAGGTCCTCCTGCTGCTCGCGGCCGGCGTCGAGCTCGCCCGCGGAGACGCCCGGCGGGTTCTCGCTGCGCGAGCCGCGGTGGTCCTCGGTTGCGCGGGCGGCCTGCTCGAGCGCCTGGCTCGGCACGGTGACCGCGTCGGGCTGGCCGGGGTCGGCGATCGCGGACGGCGCGAGCGGGAGCGTGACGACGCTCGAGGTCGTGGCGGGCGGCGGCGCACCGTCGTCGGTGGCGACGCCGAGGGCGATCGCGGCGAGGACGGCGACGAGCGAGACGATCGCGCCGAGCAGCGCGCGGCGGTGGGAGAGGCTCACGGGCGGCTCCTGGGCGTGGTGGTGGTCGGGGCGACGTCGGGGTACTTCTTCGCGAGCTCGGGGCCGCGGGGGTAGGTCGCACGGCAGCTCGGGACCGGGAGGCGGCCCTCGTCGGTCAGCGACGTGGCCGGGACGAGCGCGCGGAGCTGCTTGCCGACGCTCGGGTCCTGGTCGACGAGGAGGTTCACCGCGGTCGCGACGGGCGCGTTCTGCAGGCACCGCTGGTAGCCGCGGGCGATGGTGGTCTCGTCCTCGCGCTCGCGGCCGCTCTGATCGGTCTCGCGGGTGTAGAAGACCGAGGCGATCCCGAGCACGATCGCGACGACGACCGCGCCGATGAGGACGAGCTGGCCGCGGGCGCGTCGAACGGTGGGGGAGGGGGTCACAGGCCGGTCGCGATCGTCAGGGCGTAGGAGAACGCCGAGGTCAGGGCGCCGATCCAGAAGACCCGCGCGTAGGTGGCGGGTCGATCGACGGGGGGGAGTCGTCGCCGTCGCGCAGCTTCACCGCGACGCGGAGCGTCACGAGCGTCGTCGCGGCCGCCCACGCGAACGGGTTGCGGCTGTCGAGCGCCAGCCCGAGGATGGTCATGAGGAAGATCCCGACGCCCGGAGCGATCCACCGCAGGAGCAGGGACTCGACCCGGTCGATCGTCGAGCTGGACGGCAGCCGAGCGCGCACTCACGGACGGCGGTCGTGGACGGCGGGACGAGAGCTCATCGGCGGCGATCGTCCGGGCGGGCGGCGCGCGGCCGCGCGCGGGCGCGGGGCGGCGGTCGTTCGGTACGGGCGCCGTCCCGCGCTAGCCGATGCCGATGGAGGAGAGGCTCGCGGCGTACCGCTCGAGGAAGAGCGTCAGCCGGTCGCGCGGGTTGTCCAGCGACATCGTGACGCTGCGCTCCGCGTCGTTGTAGACGCACTCGACGATCTTTCGGGGTGGACCTCCGACGTCGGCGATGCGGAGGTAGTGGCCGGCGCGGATCGCGTAGTAGGGGTGCTGCTTGCCGGTCTCGTCGCGGATGACGGCGCGCTTGACGGCGGTGCCCTTGCGGGTGAGCTGGTTGGACTGCGCGAGGGCGACCATCCCGAGCGCGATCGCGCCGATGTGGCTGACGGGCGCGGAGAGCTGGAGGTGCCGTAGGCGTCGGGTGCCGGTCGCGACGGCCGGGTTCGTGACGTCGGTCGCGCGGAGCTGGTCGGTCTTGATCTCGGCGTTGGAGTCGAGCGGACCGACCGTTCCGGGGCGGCCGGCGAAGTCGGTGAACGAGACGACGATGCCCGTGTAGTAGCGACCGTCGATCGTGTCGCCCTCGGGGCTGAGGGAGAGCGGCGTGTCGGCGCGCGACGTGGAGTTCGTCCAGGCGACCCAGGTCCGACCGACGCGGTTCTCGGGGTAGTGGAACCAGCCGTCGTCCCAGACGGCCCAGTCGCGTCCTTCGAAGGCGTCCAGACGTGTGACGATGTCGGCGACGGTCGTGGGGTCCGAGAGCCAGACGTGCGCGATCGGGGTGGAGGTCGGCTCGATCGTGCCGCCGGTGCCGGTGGTCCAACGGATGTTCTTCGGGAGGTAGGTCCCGAGGGTGTGGCTGAGCATGTCCGAGACCAGCAGGCCGGTCATGTCCTGGCCGTCGGGCAGGACGCCTGCGCCGGGGTGCTCGGGCATCCCGTGGTCGGTGTCGATGCACGGCGAGTGGAGGTGGAACCCGTACTCGCCGTCGTCGACGCTGCCGGCGGGTGCGGTGGGGTAGAGCGCGCCGAGCTCGAGGAACCGTCGGGGCGGTCCGTCTGGCTGGATGTGGACGACGGAGCCGTCGGCGATCGTGTTGAGGTCCAGCCCGTACGCGGTGTCGGTGAGGAAGTCGGGAGCGTTGGCCGCGAGCCACTGGAAGACCCATGGGGAGCCCTGCAGGCTGCGGGACGAGAGGCGCGCCATGCGCGCGCGGAAGCGACGGACGCGGGCGCCCGGCCCGGCGTCGTACATCGACGCGATGTAGGGGCGACCGGCGTTGGAGCCCCAGGCGTAGGAGGACGCCGCGATGTCGATCGTTGGGCCGACGGAGGAGTGCCACCCGGTCGAGCCGTCGCTGACCTTGTAGGAGTCCGCGGCGTAGGCGCGGCGGTCGGCGGTGATCTGGCCCCAGCGGGCCAGTTCGCGGTCGCGGAACATCGCGGTCGCCGTCTCGTCGTCGGTGAGCGCGGCTTGCCAGCCGGCGGCCTGCGGCGTGAGGCGGCCGCCGCCGTCGCTGGAGCGGGGCATGGCGTGCAGGCGACCGTCGAAGAGCGTCTCGCTGCCGGCGCCGTGCAGCACGACGCGGTGCAGGAGTCCTTCGCGGCCCTGGTGGCGGATGTTGCGCAGCAGGCTGCAGGAGAGGTCCCGGTGGCCGCCGGGGACGGCGTTGGACCACGTGAGGTCCGATGCGACGTTGTCGTTCGGTTCGCGGTCGCCGAGGCGGGTGGAGAACCCGTCGGGATGCTCGACGCGCAGAACGCTGACGCGGGAGAGCTCGGCGAGCTCGGTTCCGATGAGGTCGGCGATCGCCATCAGATGTCGGTCCCGGGATCGGTGACGTGGACGGGGCCGGCGGTGTAGCGGGCCGCCCACCGCTCGAGTTCGCGCCGCAGGTGGCGGGCACACGCGTCGAGTTCGTCGATCGGCGCCATCCCGTGCGTCCAGCGCCACGAGACGACGAGGTCGTCGCCGTGGTGCTCTACGGTGCCGCCGGCGGCGTCCAGCGCGCCGGCCGGCAGCGGGCCGGTGACGCGCAGCGCGAGCTCGACGTCGCCGTTGGGGTGCCTCAGGTGCCGTTCGACGGTGAGCATCAGCCGTCGGCGGGGAACGTCACGCCGTCGAGGACGATCCCGTTCGTGTTCGTGCCCGACCGCCACCGGACCGACCCGTCGGTGTCGATCCGCAGCGCCGAGACCGCGGCCGGCACGCCCGTCGGGGACGTGACGTTCGTGGTCGGCGAGAGCTGCGCGGCGGGGCGCATCCCGATCGGGAGCGTGAACATCGGCTCGTCGGCGCTGCCGCCGGACGACCCGCGCTTGACGATGCCGCGCAGCACGACCATGCCGTCGCGGGTCTTCGCGGCCGCGCCGCCGGAGGTGCCGGCGAACCCGGCGGGCCCGTAGTTGGCGGCGAACAGCGGGTCGCCCTGGTCGAGCTGGCCGGAGCCGGTCGCGCGAATCGGCCGCCAGACGAGGCCGTGGGCCTGCTGATTGGCGAGGCCGAGGGTGCGTGGCGGCGCGGCGGCGATCTCCTCGAGGAGCCGCTGCGCGACGATCGCGTGCCCGCGCTCGTTGGGGTGGCTGCCGTCGGACGTGAACGCGGACTTCGGGGTCGTCGACGCGCCGGCGGCGCCGGCGGCCGCGAGCGCCGCGTCGAACGAGACGGATCGCACCGACCCGTCGGAGTACTCGGCCGCCAGCGCCCGGTGCACGTTGTTCATCGCCGCGATGTCGGACGCGGTGACGGGGCTGTAGAGCCCGCCGACCTGGGTGGCGGGCAGGCCCGGGAAGACCGGGTGCTCCATGAGCAGCACGAGCGGCGGCTCCGGGGCGGCGATCGACCACGAGTCGAAGTCGACGGAGCCGCCGGAGCCCAGCGCGGTGACGGTCAGCGTGACCGTGTGCGCGCCGGGCGCGAGGCCCGTGATCCGGTAGACGCTGCCGGTGGCGCGCGTGGCGCCGTGGATCGTGCCGATGCCGCGCCCCGTCGACCGGCCGTCCCAGGTGCCGTGCGCGGCGCCGTCGACGGCGACGTCGCACGCGCCGCTCTGGCCGCGGATGACGAGGAAGACGTCGATGTCGCCGCCCGGGAACGTCGACGGGACGGCGATCGACGCGCCGGCGCCGACGGACGTCGAGCGGCGCAGGGAGTTGTCGGTGCCGTAGCCGACCTGGTACTCCGTCGACCAGGTGCCCGAGTAGGTGACCGTCGCATCGGTGGCCGGGAACAGCGCGCCGGAGCGCGCCCGGGCGACGCACGAGCGCTCGGCCTCGAGGATCAGCTTGTTCGTGTTGGCGATGCTCGAGGAGACGTAGCCGAGGTCGTTGCCGCCGTAGAAGAAGACGCAGACCGGGGCGAGCGGAATGTATGGCGGCTCCTGGCGCATCGCGCGGTTGACGCCGTCGTAGCGCCACGGTCGCAGGGAGTGCCAGACGGTCGCCCAGCCGCCCTGGAAGACCCAGGAGCCGTCGAGGGTGGGGGAGTCGTCGATCGCGATGCAGGCGCCGGTCTTGCCGACGGTGACCTCCTCGGCGTGCAGCGCAGCGGAGAGTTTCGACGCGAACCGGGCGGCCTTCGGGGTCAGGCCGTAGCCCTCCATCCCGCTGTGGCCGGCGAAGAAGATCCGGCTGACGGCGAGCTGCTGCAGCGTCCGCGGCGTGACGACGACGGGGTTCGCCGGGTCCGCGGCGTCGGCGGAGAGCTTCGCGACGCCGAGGACGGCCGGCGACGCGGTCGACGGGGCGCCGCCGCCCGGGGCGCCGAGCCCGGTGAAGCGGACCATCGCGCGGCCGTTCGTGGTGTCGGGGTTCTCGGTCGTGACGCCGACGGCGGGGCTCGAGCTCTCGTCGACGGCGCGCGCGACGGCGCCGGGGGTGGTTGCGGACGCCCGGACGCTGGTGCCGACGGCCGGCGCGGTGCCGGCGTACTTGACGGGGTGCTCGCCGCCCTCGGCGACGAGCACGAACGTGTTGTTCGCGGCGTCGTGCGCGGCGACGCCGACCGGGACGAACCCCGAGGCGGCGGGCGGCTTCCACACGTTGTCGCCGCCGGAACCCTGGTGCAGCAGGTCGTAGCGCTGCACGGCGCCGCCGGAGACCTTCGCGGCGCGGTAGCGGCGGCCGGCCTCGGCGTGGAACGTGACGCCGCGCACGAACGTCGAGGCGGCGATCAGCGGCTTGCTGGTCGCGAGGATCCGGGGGATGACGTTGGCGGCCTGGCGGACCTCGGAAGCGGTCCAGCTCTGCGCTCGGATGCAGCCGAGGTTGCCGGGCTCCCAGAACCCGAGGTAGCCGATGTCGAGGATGAGGTCGTAGAACGGGCCGACGTCGATGCCGTAGTCCCACGGGCGCGCGGCGTCGCGGCGCGACGAGTTCCACGTCCCCCCGCTCGCGCCGGTCCAGACGTTCGCGCGGATGTCGTGGCCGCCGGTCGCGCGGTCCTCGTCGTAGATGAAGCCGTTGCCGATCTGCTCGATCGGGACGTCGTCGAAGGTGGTCGACGTGACGAACGACTTGCCGGTGCCGGCGAGGCGCAGCAGCCCGTACGGCGCCCAGCCGAGGTGCGTCGCGTGCAGCGTCGCGCTGTCGATGGTGTTCGTGGGGTGGACGGCGATCGACGCGAGCGCGGCGCCGGTGAGCTCGACGCCCGAGACGAGCTGGTCGCCGAACGATGTGCCGTTCGGCCCCCAGTAGAGGTTGATGTGGTTGTTCGTCGAGACGGTGCCGCCCAGCACCTTCTGGTGGTTGCCGACGATCGTCAGGCCGGCGCGGAACCGCTCCACGCGGACGCGGTCGACGATGCCGTTGTCGCCGATCCAGGCGCCGTTCATCGCGGCGCCGGCGCTGCCGGGCGTGACGGCGGTGGGGCCCGGGCCCTGCAGCGTGAGATCGCGCAGCCCGCCGCGGCGGTCGCCGCCGGCGATCGTCACGGCGTAGTCGTCGCTCGTGCGGTCGGCGGGGACGAGGATGCGGGTTCCGCCGAGCGACTCGCCGCGCAGGTCGACGCCGTTGGGGATCGCGAGCGTGCCGGCGCCCAGGCGCCACGCGCCGCGGCGCAGGAGCACCTCGCCGCCGGTGTTCGCCGTGGCGGCGAGCTGCAGCGCGGCGTTGATCGCGGTGACCTGGTCGCCGGTGCCGTCGTAGGCGGCGCCGTAGAGCGCGTCGGGGCGAACCGGCGCCTCGTTGACGACGCGGGCTGCCGAGACCGCCCACTCCGCCGCCGTGCGCCGGGCCTCCTCGAGGTTGTTCTTGTTCAGCGGCGTATTGGGCGGCCCGTCGTCCTTGTTGCGCCAGCCGAAGGGCGGCAGGTCGGTCGCCATCGCTCAGATCTCCTCGTCGTCGCCGGGCAGCAGGTCGTCGTCCGGCAGCAGGTCGTCGTCGGGCAGCAGCCCGGACATGTCGGCGGTCGGGGGCAGCACCTCGCCGCGCGGGAGCGCCAGCCACCGGGGGGTCGCGTGGACCGCCACGGTGAGCTGGTCCGTCGGCGAGGTGTCGCGGCCGGCGCGCCAGTCGCCGCGGCAGATGCCGGCGACGACACGCACGGGACGGCCCGCACGGGTGGACGGCGGCAGCAGCGGGCGGTCCCCGTCCATGTTCGCGATCGCTCCGCCGAAGCCGGCCGAGGTGACGCGGGTGGACTCGTCGGAGGTGATCGTCGCGGTCCGCGCGGGGTAGAGCACGTGGTCAGCGTCGCCCTTCCCGAAGACCGCGAAGTCGTCGAAGGCGACCTCGCATGCGGCGCCGTCTCCGGGCAGCGCGAACGTCTGGCTGAAGACGGCCGCGTGCTTCGTGCCGGACGGCGGCGCGAGCGGGTGCTGGAAGCTGATCTCCGTCGAGGAGAGCGTCGCCCGGGCGGTCTGACCGTCGAAGACGAGACGGCCGGCGAGCAGCGGCACGTTGCTGCCGACGTTGCCCTGGCCGACCATCGTGACGTTGGTGCCTTGCACGACGTAGCAGCGCATCTTGGGCCCGTCGATGGCGTAGACGAGCGCGAGCGCGACGGCCCACCCCGAAGAGGCGCCGTCTCCAACGAGCCGCTGGATGCCGACCCCGTTCCCGATCGCCAGGCCGTAGATGAGCCCGTTCGTGTTCCACGCCGGCGCGGGCCGGCAGTTCATGAGCGCGGTGACCTGGCACTCGACCGACGGGATCTGCTGCGCGACCGCGGCCGCCGGCGCGGTGCTGGATCGGGAGGCGTAGCCACCGCCTCGGGACCACGCCCCGGGACCGAACGGATCCCACTGGCCGCCGGTCGGCGCGGTCGAGTAGGCGACGGGCCCGGTGCCGTCCATCCGGTCGGCAGCGATGACGGTGTCGGTGTCGACCGGCGAGCCGGAGGACCACGCGACAGCCTGTCGGTGCGCGGGGACGAGGAGGATGATGTCCGACCACGTCCACTGCCCGTAGGGGCCGAGGCGCTCCACGACGCCGTCGAGCTGGCCGAGGGCGGGGTCGATGTTCACGACGCCCAGGTCAGCGAACTCCCACCACGTCTCCGGCGAGGACCGCCAGACGGGGTTCGTCGTCAGGCCGCCCTCGATCGCGCCGGCGGTCCACCGCAGCCGCAGCGAGAGCTGCTCGCCGGCGAAGCACGCGACGCGCACGAAGACGCGGAATCGGCCCGACACCTCGATCGGGACGCCGAGGGTGCTGCGCAGCGAGAACAGCGTCTCCCACGTGCCGCCCGGGGTGCCGCCGGGCGACGGGGCGCGATTGACGGTCTGCGGGCTGACGGAGCCGGTGTGGGCCTCGACGCCGCCAGGCGTGACTCGGGTCGAGCACGCGATCTGGACGCCGGTGGCGCGCGTCGCGGCGTCGGGCCGGTCGATGCCGTAGAGCAGGCCGTCCTGCGCGGCGCCGGTCCCGCTGAACTCGATGCGCGCGAGCGCGTCGACGTCGCCTGGGACCTGCAGGTCGTCGAGCACGACGAGGCGGCGACCAGAGAGCCGCTCGGCGGTCGCCAGCAGCCGCTCCTGGCCGCGCCAGTACGGACGGCACGTGAACTTCAGCGTGAGGCGCGAGACCTGGGCGACGAGCTGCAGGTCGTCCCACGGGATTGGCTCGGCGATCTCCGCGGCGACGACGTCGCACGTCGCGCGCTGCCCGTAGTCGGTGGCCCACGTGAGCGTACGGCCTCCACGGTCGAGCTCCGCGATCGCGTCGGCGATGTCGGACACGATCGGCACGATCTGCGACCCGTTGAGATCGACGTTGCGGACGGTGCCCTCCCAGCCCGGCAGGTCGCCCTCTCCGGCGGCCTCTGGCGGCAGCGACCCGAAGTCGTAGGAGACGTCGGTGTGCGCGTCGTGCTGGGGCGCCAGGACCAGGCTCAGCGTCACCTCGAAGTTGTCTCGGGCCCGCGTGACGGCGACGGATCCCTCGTCGGTCTCCATGAGCAGTCGGCGGCCGGGCGGCGCCGGAACCTGCTGGGCTTGGACGGTCACGCCGGTCCGCGTGCCGGAGCGCGGCAGAACGAGCGCACGCTCGGCGTCGAGGATCCACAGCTCGTTGACGGCCATCGTCACCAGCCTCCGGGGGTCGAGACGGTGCCGGGGGTCGCGAAGCCGGTCGCCGCGCGGTTGCCGAGTTCGACGTCCAGCGACGCAGCGAGCCGGCCCAGGAAGTGCGTCTCGTTCATCAGGCCCTGTTCGACGCGTGCGAGGCGGTCGACGCGTTCCTTCTCGAGGTCCCGGAGGGCGTCGAGGCGCTCGGACTGCTCGCGCTGGGCGTCGGTGTTCTCCTTCAGCGCGTCGCGGACGCTGCGCAGCTCGCCGATCAGTTCGATCTGCGCCTGCTCGTCGCCGCGCGCCTTGGCCTTGTCGAGCTCCTCGGCGATGATCCTCTCTCGCGTCTGGTTCGCCGCGCGGTCGTCGGCGGGGTCGTCGGTCAGCGTCGCTCGCGCGATCGCGAGGTCGGTGGTGGCGATGCGCTCCTGCGCGGCGACGCGCGGCCGCTCGCGGGCGGCCTGCGCCATCGTGACCTTGGCGTCGTCGACGCGGTCGTCGAGCTCCTCGATCGCGTCGCGGGCACGCTGAGCCTGCTCAAGGAACGTCTCGCGGTCGGCCTGCGTCTTCGCCCGAGCGGCCTGCGCCTTCGCCCGCTCGCGCGCCTGCACGAGCTTCGCCCGGTCGTCCTTCGAGGTGGCGATCGTCTCGGCGGCCAGCGACGCGTTCAGGTTCAGCCCGGCGAGCGAGCTGTCGTCGACGCCCTCGATCGCGGCGGCCGTGCGGCGCTTCTGCTGCGCGCGCTCGCGCTTCGCGGCGCCCTCCGCGACGCCGAGGATGTTCTCCTCGATCCGGCCGGCGAGCTGCGCGGTGATCGCGTCGAGCGCGCCGCGCATCCGGTCCACGGCCTTCTTGTCGCCGCCCTTGCGCACCTCGCGCAGGAGCTGACGCCGAAGCTGCTCGAGCCGCCCGTTCGACGCCTCGCTCAGCGACGCGTCGAGCTGCGCCAGGAGCCGCTGGCCGGTCGCCGACTTCAGCGTGACGTCGCGGCGACGCAGCGCGCCGAGCGCGTCGTCGACGCCGGCCATGCTGTACCGGCCCAGGCCGGCGCCGTAGCCGGACGTGACGCCCTGGGCGAACGCGCGGCCGCCGGTGCGGAACGCGCGCGCGGCGCCGCCGCGGCGGAAGTTCTTGCCGAGCATCGACAGCGGGTTCACGCGCGTCCCGTTGCGGTGGATCCCGAAGTGCAGGTGCGGGCCCGTGCTCGTCCCGGTGTTCCCGGACAGGCCGATCTTCGCCCCCGAGTTGACGACCTGGCCGCGGCGCACGAGCGCGCGCGAGAGGTGCCCGTAGAAGCTGTAGTAGCCGTTGCGGTGGTCCAGGCCGACGTAGGTGCCGTAGCCGCCGTTCGTGCCGGCCTGCGCGACCTGCCCGCGCGCCGCGGCGAACACGGCGGTCCCGGTCGGGACGCCGATGTCGATGCCGTCGTGGTTCGTCGACCCGCGACCGCCCGGGGACGCGCGGCTGCCGAACCGCGACGTGATCGACCGGCTCGCGGTCGGCCAGTTCATCCGGCCGCGCCCGCCGATGCCGCCCGACGCGCTGCTCGAGGTCGACGAGCCCGTCTTCGCCTTCGTCTCGATCTCGCGGAAGTACTCCTCGCTGGCGGCGGCGTCCCGGAGCGCGGCGGTGAGCGGCGTGAGCCCGTACCGGCGGGCGGCGTAGAGCGACCCGTACCGCTGGACGGTGTCGATGCCGACCGACGCCGCGTTGTCGAGCAGCCCGGCGCGGCTGCGGGAGCGGCTGTAGCGCACGGGCACCGCGCGCGTCGTCGTGTCGCTGGTGCCGTCGGAGCCGTTGGACGACGTGGACCCGGTGGTGCTGCCGACGGCCGCCCGCGCGCGGCCGAGGAACGACCGGTACCGCCCCGACGAGTAGGCCGACCACGGCTTCCAGTTCGAGCCGCCCGAGCTGATCTCGCGCATCGCCTGCGCGTTGACGTCGGGGTTGTAGAGGTTCCGGCCAGCCCACTTCGGGTGCGCGAGCGTGTTGATCTGCCAGAGGCCGCGGGAGTCCTCGACGCCGGGGTTGTTCAGCCGGGCCGTCAGGACGTAGTTGCTCTCCGGGCCGGCGACGGCGACGGCCGTGACGAGGCGCTCGCCGCGCAGCCCGACGCCCCGCGCCGAGCGGACCGCGGTCGCGATGCCCCCGGTCGCGAAGTGCGGGACCTGGTTCTCGACGTCGACGGGGATGCCCATCGCCCGCTTGATCTGGGAGTCCTCCGTCCAGACCTTCGTGCGCTCGGGGAGCATCGCGAAGACGTTGTCGGCGGCCACGCGCGGTCCGGGGACGATGCCCGAGCGGCCATCGGGGAACTCGAGCTCCTCGCCCGACGAGATCCACGCCGGCACGAGCCCGCCGCCCTGGTAGCGACGAATCGCGCCGCCCCGTCGCTTCGACAGGTCGAGCTGCCGGTTCGGGGTCGCGATCAGGGCACCGAACGCGTCCAGCGTCTTCTGGTCGAGCTTGGCCCCCAGCCCGCCGAGCAGGTCGCCGAACTCCTTGGCGACCTGCTTCCCGGACGCCATCCGGCGATTCAGGCTGTCGACCGCGTTCGTGAGCGTCCGGACGTCTTCGCCTCCGCGCTTCGAACGCCGCGTTGCCGTGGTGACGTCGTCGGCCCAGCTCCGGGCCTGGTCCTTCGAGATGCCGAGCCGGCGCGCCATGCGGCTGAGCTGGCGGTCGTACTCGCGCCGCAGGCCCGGGAGCTCCCGCTCGGCGGCCTCCTTCATGCCCTTCGGGACGTTCTTCGCCTTCGCGACCTTCTCGAGCCGATCGAGCTGCGTGCCGAGGACCGCGACGGCGCCCGGCACCGATCGCACCGTGACGCGCGGGAGATCAGCGAACGTGTCGGCGAGACGGTCGGCGAGCTTCTGCGCGCCGCCGATCGCCTTCCGGTCGCTGAGGCGCCTGTCGATCGCCCGAGCCGCGTCGCCGCCGGCCTCGTCAGCGCCCTCGACGACGATGCCCCAGTCGCGCTTCAGCCGCCGCGCGAGCTTCTGGACGGTGTCCTGCGCGACGCGACCGCCCTTCTCTAGGCCGCGGGCGTACTCGAGCATCTGCCGAGCCGCCTCCTCTTGCGAGCCGACGCCACGCGCACCGCCGAGCTGCGCGTTGAAGCGCCCCATGATCGAGCTCGCGCTCTGGTACCGGTTCCCCTTCAGGCCGGCGACGAACTCCCGGCCGAGGTTCACGTTCGCCCGGGCGGCCTCGAGGCCACCCTTCGCGGACGCGTCGTTGGCCGCCTCGACCGCCTGCGCGACCCGGCTGGCCGGGCGGCGCTTCAGCCCAGCGTCCATCCCGCGCTCCGTGCTGGAGCGGATCGCGTCGGCGTATCGCTGCGCGGCGCGCTCCACGCGCTTCGTGCCGGCCTTCGTGAGGTCGTCGACGATCGCCGACGCCGCGGCGCCGCCGAGCGCGCCGGCGAGGGCGCCCCAGGGCCCCGCCATCGCGCCGGCGGCAGCGCCGGACGCGGCGCCGGTGAACGGGTCGCCGCCGCCGAGGGCGCCGCCGATCAGCGCGCCGCCGGCGCCGGCGAGCCCGGTCGCGCGGCCGCCGGGCACGCGGGCGCGGCCGATCGTGGCGCGGCTGGCGGCGAGCGCGCGGGAGAGGCGGGTCTGCTCGGTCGCGAGGCGCTGCGCGGCGGCGGCCTGCCGCCGCGCGAGGACGGCCTGCTGGCGGGCGGTCCCGGAGAGGTCGCCGAACGGGACCGCGCCCATCATGTACGCACCGCTGGTGGTCCGGCCGACCGCGACGTCGGTCTTCGTCGCCCGTCCGACGCGGCCCGCGCCGAGCGCGCCGGAGACGCCGGCCGCCGCGGACGCGCCGCCCATCGAGGCGGCCGTCGCCGCGGCCTCGGCGCGGGTGAGCGCCATCTCCTTCCGGGTGCGGCTGAACGCGCCCGTGAGGCCCGCGAGCGCGGAGGAGCCGGCGAGCTTCCGGGAGGCGATCGTCAGCAGCCCGAACGTCAGGACCGACTTCTGGACCTCGTCGGGCAGGTCGGCGAAGAGCTTCAGCGCGCCGGCGCCCGCGCGGATCAGGGGGAGCGTCGCCTCGCCGAGGTGCAGCATGGCCTCGGCGGCGTTGCCGATCGTGTCGGCGACCTCGTCGACGGCTTCGTCGTTGTCGGCGAAGTCGCCGATCTGCTTCGACGCGTCGTTGAACGCCCGCTGGATGGTCGGGGAGAACCGGCGCTGGATCTGGATCGCGCCGGACTCGAGGGCGCCGAAGAACTGCTCGGCGGCGTCCTTCGTGTTCTCCTGCATCGTCTTGGAGACGCGCTTCGCGGCGCCGTCGCTGTTCTCGAGCTCGGCGGAGAACTTCCGCAGCGCCGGGGCGCCCTTGTCGACGAGGGTCGTGAGGCCCGGCAGCGGCTCGCGGCCGAAGATCGTGGTGAGCGCTCGGAGTCCCTCGGCCTTCGGGAGCTTCTCCGCGCCGGCGACGAGCTCGGCGAGGATGTCCGGGAGCGGCCGAAGGCCGTTCGGGCCGTAGAGCTCCTTGCTGGACGTGCCGAGGCTGTGCAACGCCGCCTCGGCTGCCTTCGTGGGCTTGATGAGTCTGAGGATCGCGGCGTTCAGGGTGGTACCGGCCTGGGATCCCTTGATTCCGCTGTTTCCGAGGATGCCGATCGCCGCGGCGATGTCCTCGAAGCTCTGACCGGCGGTCTGTGCGACCGGTGCGACGTACTTCAGGGCTTCGCCGACGTCCGTGACGCCTACCGCGCTCTTGTTGGCGGTGAGCGAGAGGACGTCCGCGACGTGGCCAGCCTGCTCGACCTCGAGGTTGAAGGCGCGCATCGAGGACGCCTGGATGTCTGTGGCGGTCGCGAGGTCGGCGCCGGACGCCGCGGCGAGCGCGAGCGTTCCCGGCAACGCTGCCATGACCTGCCGGGTGTTGAACCCGGCCTTCGCGAGGATGTCCATCGCGACGGCGCTCTCGGACGCCGAGAACTTCGTGTCGGCGCCGAGCTTGATCGCCAGGTCCGACAGGTCGTTGAAGTCCTGCTTGGACCCGCCGACCGTCGCGCGGACCGTCGCCATCTGCTGCTCGAAGTCCAGGGCGTTCTTCGCGAGGCTCGCGAGCCCGAACGCGGCGCCGCCGCCGAGGACCGCGCCGGTGGCCTGCGCGGTGCGCGCGAGGCGCCCGGCGCCGGCGGCGGCGGTGCCGTACGCCGCGGTCGACGCGCGCGCGGCCGCGGCGGACCCGGTCAGGGCAGCGTCGGCGGTGCGCGCGGACGTCGCGACGCGGTGCTGCGAGCCGGCGAGCCGGTCGCCAGCGGCTGCGGCCTGCCGCTGCTGGCGTTCGTACGCGTCGATGTGGCGGCCGGCGGTGGCGGCCGCCGCGCCGGAACGCTGGAAGGCGTTGGCGGACTCGGCGACCTCGCGCTGCAGGCGCTCCTGCGCGCGCTGCAGCCGCTCGACGGCGGCGATGTGCCGGGCCGAGCTCGTCTGGCCGGCCTTGGCCATCGCGTCCGCGGAGCGGGCGACCTCCTCCTGCAGCCGGTCGACGGTCTGCATCCGCGCGGCCAGACGGACCTGCTGGCGTTCGCGGATCTGGTCGGCGCGCGCCTGGGCGCGGCTGGACGCCAGGAGCTTCTGCTCGCCGCGGGTGATGAGCTCCGTGACGTGCCGGGTCGTGAGGGTGCGGGACTCAGTCACCCGAGCCCCGCTCCGCGGCCTGGACCTCGCGCACGGCAGCGATCAGCGCGGCGGTCTCCGCGTCGTCGTAGGTGTCGTACTCGGCCCGGCTCATGCCCGTGTGGACCTTCAGGAGCGCGAGGCCCCGCCAGTAGGGTCCGTCGGGTCCTCCTGCCGCTCGGCTTCGCGGCGGCGGCCGACGCGCATCAGGTAGGCGGTGAGCTCGACGGCGTCCTCGACGTCGAGACGGTCCGCGAGCTGCTCGGCGGTGATGGCCGTGCCGTCGTCGGCCTTGTCGAGGAGCAAGGCGATGCGGCGGAACCCGAGCGCCTCCATCTCGTTCTGGAGCTCGGCGATCTTCTCCTCGTCGAGGCTGCCGCGCACCTCGGCGAGCTCGTTCTCCAGCGCGTCGACGCGCTCCCACTCGCCGTCGCGGGCGGCCTGCGCGCTCTTCGCGATCAGCCGCGAGATCGTGACCTGCTGGCGGACGTCCTCGAGCTGCAGCTCGAGGCGCTCCTCTTCACGGTCGAGGTCGCGGAGCGCGCGCGTCACGGCGTTCGTGCGGCGCGCCGGCGGGTAGCGGACGCCGTCGAGCTTCAGCCCGACGTCGTTGCGTTCCTTCTGGCGGTCGTCAGCGTCGAAGATGCTTCGGGGCATGGGGTGCCTCCTCTCCGGCGTGGTCGGCCGGTGTGGTGGGTGGGGTGGTCACGAGCACGGCGAGCGGCCGCTGGGCCGCTTCGCCGCGCAGCAGGTCGGCGAGTTCGTCGACCTGGTCGGGATGGGTGATGCGGATCTCGGCGAGGACCTCCGCGTGGACGCCGTCGGCGACCTTCGCCAGCTCGCGGCGGGCCTCTTCGACCTTGCGCAGCGCCCGCGCCATGCGGGGGCGCTGCGCGGCCGCGGCGGCGCGGACGCTCATCGGCTCAGGCGGCGATCGTCAGCGCGGCCGTGTCGACGAACTCGGCGACGACGTCGGCGCCCGTGGTCGGGTCGATGAAGCCGCCCCACTCGTAGGACGACTTGATCGGCGCGGTGCGGCTGTACGCGTCGGCGCCGTCGCCGCCGGTGATGACCTGCTGCGGGATGACGATCCGCAGGAGCCGGTCCGACGGGGGCGTAGTGCCGAGCGGGTTCTCGTGGAACTCCGCGACGACGCGCTCGGCGGTCGCGAAGAGCTGTCGCTCCTCGATGTCCTGCCGGGTGGTGCCGAACCCGATGGTGCCGGTGAGCGACTGCTCGCCGAGGGCGTGCCGGCCGGGCCACTGCCGGCGGCGGTAGCGGCCGCCGACGAGCTCGGTGAGGACGTTCTCGCCGCGGCAGTAGATGACGTCCTCGTCGTCCTCGAGGTTGTTGTTGTACGTGAACGCGAAGTTCGCGACGCAGTCGACGGCGACCTCGGCGTTCGAGGCGCCCTGCAGCACCTTGAACATGACGCCCGAGTACTTCTGGTCGACGCCGTAGCCGACGTAGCTGGCGGTCGGCAGGCTCCCGGGCGTCTCCACCGTCTCCTGGTAGAGCGCGCTCATCGTGACCTGCAGCGTCGGGACGGCGCCCTGGACGGTGACGGTGAACGAGTCGACCCAGAGCCCCGAGAGCCGGTCGGTCTGGCCGTCGCGGACGAGCCACGCGATGAGGCCGGGGAGCTGCCCGCCGGAGTCGGCGGGCGAGACGGGCGTCTTGATCGGCGCCGGGGCCGTTCCGGTCGGCGTGCCGACCTTCCCGAGCCCCGCGGCGACGAGCAGCTTCGCCGCCTTCGAGAACAGGTCCGTCTGGAACGTGAACGTCGGCCGAGCCCGGAACGGCAGCGGCGCGGACGCGCCGCGGGTGCCGTAGCCGAGGTTGTTCGTGTCGGAGTCGGTGAAGCCCTTGTTGGGCTGCGCGTTCTCGATCGGGATCCAGGTCGTGGGGTCCGGGATGTCAATCGGGCCGGGGTCGGCGAGAACGTCGAGGGTGGACCCGCCGGGAGTCGGGTCGAGGGCGAGGCCGAGCCAGCGGGGCATGTGGTCAGGACTCCTGGTTGGTCGTCACGGGGCGCAGCGCCGAGCGGCGCTGCTCGTTGCGCTTGTAGGACGCGATCGCCGCAGCGATGGCGGGGTCCTCGCCCGGCGCCCGTTCGGTACGGGCGTCGACGTCGTCGGCGGACGTCGGCGGCGCGGCGGGCGCGGGCGACGTCGCGACGTCGGGCGGCGCCGCGGCGGCGTCGGTCGCCGCGGTGTCGGCGGTGGGCTTGCGGGGGGTGCTGGGCGGCATCGGGGCCTCCTGGTCAGGCGGTCGGGGTGTCGTGCTGCCACTGCAGGAGCAGCGGGATGACGAGGGTCTGGGCCTGCGTGGTGCCGAGCGACGCGAGCTCGAAGCTGAACCGCAGGCGGCGGGCGAGGTAGACGCCGCCGCCGAACCGGTCCTTGCTCTCGTTCATCGCGCGGTCGACGAGCCCGAGGACGGGGTCGACGTAGCCGCCGAGGTGGTGGGCGTCCTGGCCGGTGCCCTCGGCGGCGGTGTCGACGGCGATGCGGATCGCGACGCGGACGTCGTCGGCGACGGAGCAGCCGGCGAGCGAGGCGCTGTCGTTGACCTCGCTCTCGGGCTGCAGGTCGATCCAGATCGCCGGCAGCAGCGAGACGTGCGTCTTGCCCCAGAGCCGCGCCGGCGGGCCGTGGAGCTGGGGGTGCTCGTCCCGGATCTCCTGGACGAGCGCGAACAGGCCGTCCTCGAGCTCGACGAAGGTGCTCATCGGTACCCCCGGCGCACGGCCGTCAGGAGCGCCTGGTCGAGGATCCGTCGGACCTGCCCGTCGAGCTGGCGGCTCGGGCCGGCGTCGTACTCCTCGCGGGCCCGGCCGAACGGCCGCTGCGGCGCCTGGCCGCGGCCGGACGGCATGCGTGCGCCGCCGGCGACCGGCACGAGGCCGCGGCGGCTCGGGGCGATGCGCCGCCCGGTCGGGCCGCGCTCGCCGGTGCCGTGCTCGACGAAGCTGCCGTGGAACGGCTTCGTCGTCGTGCGGCGGCCGCCGGCGTGCCGGGCGGTCACGCTGCCGCCGGTCGGGCCGACGGTCATGACGTAGCCGGTCGCGCGGCGACGGACGGTGACGCGGACCGCGCCGGCCAGCGCCCCGGAGCGGCTGTGGATCTTCGACCGGATCCGCTGCGCCTGCCGGTCGCCGGCCGCGCGGATCGCGGGCTCGACCTTCGGGGTCGCGTCGCGCAGCGCGGCGATCGTGACCTCCGGCCGCCACGTCGGCCCGCTCGAGCTGATGCGCATCTCGGCCACGGTCAGAGGCTCGGGACGCGGTAGTCCTGCAGCGCGGCGAGGACGTAGGACGGGGTGCGCGCGAAGTACTGGCGCGTCTCACCGGTGGTGCCGTCGACGAAGACGTCCGAGCCGCGGCCCTGGTTGACGTTGAACGCGCGGGACGCCCAGAACAGGCAGGCGTCGACGATGCCGGACGGCGGCTCCGCGAAGCCCCAGTGTCCGGTGACCTCGAGCTGCCCGACGGGGCGGTTCAGCACGACGGCATGCGCGGGCTGCACGACGGGGCGGGTGAGCCAGAGGAACCGCAGGTCACCGGGCCCGAGCTCGACGCCGTCGGCGACCACGGTGTGCTCCTCCGTCAGCCGCAGGTCGGACAGGCGGGCGTAGGAGCCGCCGACTCGGAACGTCCGGGTCGACGGCCCGGAGGGGTAGAACTGCCGGTGCCCGTTGAGCCTGTCCGACGCAGAGTCGAGCCAGAGCTCGAAGCTCCCGTCGGGGATCGTGCCGCCTCCCGCCCGCAGGTACGCCTTGAGGTCGTCGACCGACGCGAGGCGGCGCTGTTCCGCCTCGAGCTCGTCGTCGGGGATGGGCGGGAGCGGCACGAGACGGCTCAGGAGGCGGCGGCCCCGCCGGCCGGCTTCTTCGCGGCGGCCGCGGCCTTCTTCTCGGCGTCGGCGAGCTGCTTGCGCAGGTCCGCGATCTCCTGGTCCTTGCTCTTCTCGAGCTCGGCCTTCTCCTCCGCGGCGGCCTTCGCGGCCGCGGTGGCCTTCTCGGCCTCCGCGCGCGCCTCCGCGGTCGCCTTCTGCTCGGCGGCGATCGCCGCCTGCAGCCGCGCGTCGTCGACGCCCAGGCCGTCGGTCTCGACGTCGGCGGCGGGCTCGTAGCCGGGCGGGATGACCTCGCCGCGGATGATCTGCGCGCGGTGGAGGGTGGTCGGGTTGAAGTAGTCGCCGGTCTTGTCGGCGACGGGCAGCTCGCGGTCGTCGCTGCCGGTCACGATCGGTGCCATCTGCGGGTGCTCCTCGAGACGTGACGGGCCGCGGACGCCGAGGCGGCCGCGGCCCGATGGGGTGGTAGATCAGGACGCCTTGGCGAAGGCGAGCGGCTTGATGACGCCGAACGCGGCCCGGATCTCGGCGAGGATCGCGACGAGGTTCCGGGTGAAGTAGTCGGCGTGCGAGTCCGACGCGAGGACGCGCATGCCGGTGCGCAGCCAGAGCATCGCCTTCGAGAAGTCGCCGGCGAGCACGGTCCCGACGGGGATCGCGGTCGTCGGGATCACGGGCTTGCCCCAGAGCGTCGCGTCGCCGGCCTGCGACGGCGGTCCGAACAGGTAGGCGCCGGTGCCGGCCGCGCCGCCCGCCTCGTCGCGCAGGAGCCGGATCGTCTCCCACGTCGACGGGTGGATCGCGAACGCCGTCGGCTCCTCGTACTGCAGCCGGATCAGCGTCATCGCCTTGTGGGCGGCGTCGATGATCGAGTCCGACCCGATCGCCTGCGAGCCGATCCCGGACGTGTTCAGGATGCCGCGGAAGATCTCGCCGGAGCCGGAACCCGTCGCGATGTCGCTCTCGATCCGCTGATCGAGCTCGTCGCGCAGGTACGCGTCGATCATCGACTGGAGGAACGGGGCGTCCTCCATCATGTTCCGGTGGACCGGGATCCACGTCGCGAGCGTGCGGACCGTCGCGGTGCGCAGGTCGAACGTCAGCGACGTCTCGGGCTTCAGGCCGGCCTGCGTCGGCGTGACGGCCGGGTCGCCGGAGCCGATGGCGGCCGCGGTCGTCGGGTCCGGGACGTACCCGGCGGCCATGCCGCGCGCGACGACGACGGGGTACTCGATCGACTTCGAGTCCGTCGTGCCCTTGGAGATCAGGTCGATCATCCGCCGGGGCCGGTTCGGGACGAGGTCCACGAGCGGCAGCCGGTCGGGCGTAACGAGGTTCGCGTAGCCGCCCGTCTGCGAGCCGAGGCTGATGAGCGCCTTGACCTCGTCGCGGTCGTACGCCTTGCCGAGCTCCTTGGCGCCGAACTGCGCCTCGCCCGTCAGGAGACCACTCTCGCGCAGCCCCTTGTACGTGTCGCCCTCGAGGATCCGCAGACCGAGCGAGGCGTTCTTCAGCGCCTGGACGCGCCGACCGAGAATGTCGTCGCCGCGCTGCTTCTCGAGCGGGTCGCCCTGCGTCGGGTCGGAACCCGGCGTGAGCTGGCCGCCCTTCAGGGTCGCGAACACCTGCGTCGCCGACGCGATGTCGCTCTTGAGCTTGTCGACGGCCTTCCCGGCCTCGTCGAGCGCCTTGAACTGCGGCGAGCTCGAGTCGGTGGGGTCGGCGTCGCTGGCCTCGAACGCGGCGGCGGCGTCGGTGTACGCCTTCGCGGCGACGGGCTCCTGCTTGCGAAGCTCGGCGATCCGAGCCTCGACGTCCTTCAGCTGCGGCATCAGTCCTCGCTGGGGTGGGTGGTGGGTCGAGCGGCGAGCAGTTGCGCGACGCGGGTCGCGTGCTTGCGGTCGGTCCAGACGCCGTCGGCGTCCGGCTTCCGGTCGGAAGAGGGGGTGGGCGCGTCCGTCTTGGCGGGCTGCTCGCCGCGGACGTCGCCGAGCGCCTTGCGCAGGTCGGCGGGCGTGACGCCGAGCTCGTCGGCGAGCGACTTCAGGGAGAGCAGACCGGCCTGCTGGTTGGCCCCGACGAGGCAGGGGCCGACCTCCCAGAGCGTCACGTCGGTGATCTCGCGGATCTGGCCGCCGGTCCACTGCAGCTCGGGCTCGAGCGTGTCCGGGTCGACCTCGGTCCAGCGGGCGGCCTTCACGCGGCAGCCGAACGAGAAGTCGGCGAGGCCCGGCTTGCCGTCGCCGCCGACCGCCTTCATGGCGGTGTAGACCTGCCGCGCGATCTCGTGCGGCTCGTCGTCGGCGACGAAGAACCGGCCCTCGACGAGGAGCCCGGCGTCGGTCTCCTCGGCGTTCTCGATGACGCCGATCGGCGGCACGTACCGGTCGTGCGACCAGACGAGCTTCGGGTAGCCGCGCTCCTTCAGGGTGCGCTCGAACGCCCCCTTCACCATCACGTCGCCGTGGCTGTCGATGTTCCCGAAGACCGCGGCGAGCGCGGAGAACCGGCCCGGCTTGTCGCCGTCGGCCTTGATCTCGATCGCGGCGTCGGCGTGCTTGGTCTCGACGGTGTCGGTCAGCGCCCGGGGCACGCCGGCGACGATGCGACGCAGACCCCCGGGCGCCCGGCCGGCGGCGGGCCGGTGCCCGTTCGGTACGGGCGCGACCTACGCGGTCGCGAGCTCGGGGTGCTCGGCGAGCGCCTTCGCCAGGGCGTTGATCGCCTTCGCTGCCGGGACGCCGGCGGCGCCGGACGCGATCGCCTCGAGCGCCTTCGCCTGGGAGGACTGCTGGCCCTCCGTCTCGTTGCCGATCGTGGACAGCGGCGCGACGTTGTTCGTCTGGATCAGCGGCTCGTCGGCGCGCCGATCATCGAACGGCGGCAGGTTCTCCTTGCGCCGGATGTCGTTGATCGTCAGCGCGCCGGCGCGCAGCCCGATGAGGTACGCCTCCATCCGGGCCTTCGTGTCGCCCTTCAGCACCTCGTCGAGCGACCACTCCGCCCACACGCCGTCGATCGACCACCGCATCTCGGGGCGCACGAGCTGGGCGTGGAGCTGCTCGGCGATCAGCGACAGCCACGGGCCGATGACGGTGACGTAGAGCATCCCGTGCATCTCGGCGACGTTGCTGTAGGTCGCGTGGGTGAGGTCGCCGATGAGGACGGGCGGCACGCCGTAGACGGCGGCGATCTCCTCGCGGTTGACCTTCCGCTGGTTGATGAGCTCCGCCTCGACGGCGGTCTGCACCGGGAGGGTGTCGACGGACTCGATGCCGCCGAGCACGAACGGGCGGTGTGCGCGGTCCGGGCCGGAGTGGTCGAAGACCTCCTGCCGGACGGTCTCGCGGATCTCGGTGTCCTTGGCGAAGTCGGGGGCGATGCGGATCGCGACGCCCCGCATCCCGCCGTGGCGCAGCGAGCTGGCGGCGTAGCGCTGCGCGGCGTCCTCGGACCGGATCGTCACGCCGAGCTGCTGCAGCGGCGACACGCCGAGCGGCCCGTCCGGCGACGGCCACCGGAAGTGGATGACGTCCTCCGGGACGAGGATCTCGGCCGGGCCGCCGCCGAACGGCGTGATCTCCCACGCGACGACGGTCATCCCGTCGGTGGAGAGCAGCGGCTTGACGGTGCGCCAGTCGATCCGCTCGAGCCCGACGGGCTCGCCGGCGATCCGAACGATCCGCTCGAGGTGGTTGCCCTGGACCGCGAGGCCGAGCATGAGCTCGCTCTTGAAGTCGATCGGCGCGCGGCGCAGCGCCGGCGCGGCGAGCAGCATCGCGAGCGGGTGGTCGCGCGTCCGCTTGCGGTTGTAGGCGGCGTCGCCGCCGGATGGCAGGAACGTGTGCAGCGGCAGGCGCGCGGCCTGCCGCTGCAGGAGGTGGACGGCGGCCGCGACCCACGGCTGCGTGCGGTAGAGGCGCGAGAAGCTCAGCGGCCGGTCGCCGATGAGCTGCACCGACCCGTTGACGAGCGCGCCGAGCGGCTGCGACGGCGGCGAGAGGCTCTGGACCGAGCCGTCGGGCCAGACGTAGCCGCCACCGGACGCGAAGACCGCCATGCGCCGCAGGGTCGGCGGCGCGCGGGCGGGCGCCCGGCCGGCGGGGTGGTCAGGGCCGTTCGGTACGGGCGGGCGCGGCGCTCGGCGCGACGGGCGCCGCGACCTCGGGCGGCTTCTCGTGGATCGCGAGGACGCGGCCGCGCGGCACGTAGGCGCGGCCCTCGAACGGGTCGCGGACCCCGCTGGGCTGGAGGTAGATGGCGCGATCGAGCGCGAGGTACGGGCCGTGGCGGCGCACGAGGATGCCCTCGATGGCGCCGGGGTCGTCGGCGATCGAGACGACGACGAGCTTGCGGATCGGGATCGGCCAGAGCAGCCAGACGCCGGCGGCGATCGCGGCGGCGAGAAGGACGGCGAGGACGATGAGGGCGGTGAGCATGGGGCTCCTATCGGTTGATGACGAACGGCCTGACGGGCCCGGGGTCGTCGGCGACGACCTTCAGCCGGCGGACGGCCTGGGCGGTGGCGATCAGCGCGTCGATCGGCGACGCGGTGTCGGTCTTCTTCACGAAGCGCTGCTTGCTGGCGCCCACCGACTTCAGGTAGGCGGCGAGGACGTGGCTGGAGTACTCGAGGTGGCCGGGGTGGTCGATGCGGCGCTCGCGCACGAGCTCCATCACGAGCGACGCGGCGTCGGCCATCGGAGAGGGGTCCTGCGCCTGGAGCACGACCTTGTGGCGCAACTCGTTCTCGATCCGCTGGCCGACGTGCTCGCCCTCGGCGTTCGGGTCGATGACGAACGTCGCCTTCGGCCAGATCGCCGATAGGGTCCGGATCTCGGCCCACACCTCGTCGGTGGAGAGCGACTTCCCCTCGCCGGGCGGCGTCAGGATCTTCAGCCGCTCGTCGACGCGGACGGTGAGCGGGTCGTCGTGCAGCCCCCAGACAGGGACGAGCGCGGTCGTGTCGCGCCGCCACCCGAAGTCGACGCCGATGACGACGTCCTCCGCGCCGTCCGGGATCCGGCAGTGGTCGACCTGGCACGGCGCCCAGAGCATCGCCGAGATCGCGGCCTCGTCGTCGCGGGTCCAGATCCCGCACACGAACCGCGCCCACCACGCCAGCCGGGTGCCCGGCGACTCGTAGCGGGCCCGCAGGCTCTCGACGGTGATCTGCTTCAGCGGGTTCGCGGTCTTGACGAGCTCGAAGTCCGTGAGGTCGTCGGCCGGGTCGAGGGACCACTCGAGCCACACGAACTCGCCCGACGGCGCCGGCGCGTACTTGAACGCCCCGTCGCGGACCTGCAGGTGCTCGAGCGCGGTCTTGCGCATCCGGCCGAACGCGCTGTTCTCGTCCTCGCCGGCGGTCGAGATCGCGATGATCTGCCCGCCGCGCTTGTCGAGGCCCTCCTTCGCCAGGACGTACGCCTCGAGCGTCGGCCACCGGTGCAGCTCGTCGCAGATGCAGAGCGTCGGCCCGATCCCGTCGACGGTGTCCGGGTCCGACGAGAGGACCTTCAGGTAGCCGCCGTCGCGCTTGGCGCGGATCTCGAACGAGCCGAGCTTCAGGTCGAGGTGCCGGCGCAGCACCGGCGAGCGCCGCACGATGCCGGCGGCCATGTTCAGCAGGCGCCGCGCCTGGCCCATCGACGCCGCGAGCACGAACACCTCGGCCTCGTCGACGAAGCACAGGTGGTAGAGCGCCAGCGCGGCGCTCAGCATGCTCTTCGCGTTGCCCTTCGGCAGGACGACGAACGTCTCCGCGACGCCGTCGAACATCGGCGTGACGATCGTCTTCTGGAACGGCTCGATCAGCAGCGGCTGCGGCGCGGGCCGCGTCGCTCGCGGTTCGCCGCGCCGCCGCTCGGCCTTCGCCTTCGGCGGGAGCGTCAGCCGCGAGCAGAACGCGGCGAAGTGCGGGACGGTGAGCGGCTCGAGCGGCCCCCCGTCGGCCGGGCGGTGCGCGGCCGAAACGGTCGCCACCGATCACCCCGCCCCGCGCAGCGGCGTGACGTTGTCCAGGTCCCACCCGTCGTCGTCGGGCTCGCTGCCCGCCGCCGCCGGCGGGGCAGCGGGGCGGGCGGCGACGCCCGGGCGCGCCCACCGCGCGGGGTGCATCCGCTCGAGCAGGAACATGGCCGCCTTCACGTCCGGCTTCTCCCTGTTCGTCGCGGCCGCCGCGATCGACGCGACGAGGCGGCTCTCCGCCGACGCCTTCGCCTGCTCGACGTCGAGCGCGAACTGCCGGTACTTCCCCGACTTCGCCTCGCGGCCGCGCTTCAGCCAGTCGTAGAAGGTCGACCGCGCGACGCCCGCGAGCTCGCACGCCACGTCCGGCGGCAGGCACGCCTGCAGGTTGCGCAGGATCTCCGGCGCGACGTCGTCGAACTTCGAGGCGGCGGGCACCGGGTCAGCTCTCCTGCGTGCTCCACGTGCCGTTCACGCGGCGCGGCTCGTAGCCCCACTCCTCGAGACGGGCGATCAGCTCGGACCGCTGCTCCTCGGTCCCGACGGCGACCGCGACGCCGTAGACCGCCGGCTCCGGCAGCGGCTCGGGCTCGGGCGCCGGCTTCGCGCCGGCGACCTTGTCGAGCAGCCGGTCGAGGGCGTCGCGGTCGAAGCCGGTCCCCTCGAGCTCGCGGTCGGTGTCGGCGAGGTCCTCGAGCAGCGACGCGAGCGCCTGGTCGTCGTAGCCGGCGACGTCGTTGGTCCGGTTGTCGACGAGGACGATCCGGGCGGCCTGGTCGTCGTCGACGTCGACCCACGTCGCCGCGACGTGCGTCCACCCCAGCTCGAGGACCGCGGCGAGCGTGTGGTTCCCGGCGAGGACCTCGCCGGTGCTCTTCCGCGCGACGACCGGCCGGTACTGGCCATGGGCCTCGAGCGACGCGACGATCTCCGGCACACGGCCGCGCCGCGCGTTGCGCGCGAACGGTCTGAGCTCGGTGACGGGCACCGCCAGGCGCACGATCTCCTTCCGGATGCCGTGGACGCGCTTCTCAGCCGCCATGCTGCTGCACCTCCTGCCGGTGCTCGCGCCGCTGCCCTTCGAGGGACGCGACGATGTCCGTTCGCTGGCCGGCCCAGCCGCACGAGCAGACCGGGAGGAACACCCCGTTGCCCTCGTGCAGCCCTCCGACGACGTGCCGCTCGACGTCGGACCGCCGCGCCCACGCCTCGGCGCACCGCGACGAGATCGCCGCGTGGACCGCGTCCGTCCACTCCTTGAAGCGGCTCCGCTCGAGGAACCACGCGTCCTGGTCGGCGGGCATGGGCTCGGGCTCCCACTCCCGCGAGACGGGGCCGAAGACCCACCCGAGCCGACGCACCGTGAACCGCGACGTCCCGTCCGCCTGGACGCGCTCGACGACCTCGAGCTGCCCCGGGCCCGGCTCCCCGAGCCGCCACGCGACCGGCGTGACCCGCACGCCCCGCGGCGCGCGCCGTGCGGCGGCCGTCGTCACGCGCCCCCCTCCGCCCCACGAGCGGGGCGCCTCCGGCGGTCGGCCGGGTCGACGAGCCGGACTCGATCGCACAGCACCGGCGGGTCCCCGACGACGGCGCTATCGAGGTAGACGCGGTGCTCGCCGGTGGCGTCCTCGACCCCGTCGTAGCCGCCGCGCCGCCCGTGGTAGTCACCGCTCCGGATCTCCACGTCGTCGCCCAGGCGCGGCGCCGGGTCGTTCGGCGAGCAGGACTCGCCGGGCTCGTAGGCGTGGACCGGCCCGAAGGGCTTGCAGGCGCACCAGACGACGTCGTCCTGCCGCTTAGTGCGGTAGCCGACGAGCCGGTCCAGGACGTCTACGCCTGCGGGCGTGAGGAGCAGGAGCAGACCCCCGTCGTGGCTGTGCTCGACAGCGAGCCCGCGGCGGATCAGGCCGTTGGAGATCATCCGCGCGCCCCGGCCGGTCTCGGTGATCCCCGCGTCGATCATCTCGCTCTCGTGCAGCGCGTAGGCGTCGGGCGTCGTGCCGCGCGAGTTCAGGCGCCAGAGCCAGATCGTGCGCTGCTGGGCCTCAGTCAGCCGCATCGTTCGCCCCCTGGTTCTGCCGCTGCTCGGGGTCGATGACCCAGACGGGCACTCCACGCTCGGCCGCCAGGCGGGCGATGGCGAGCAGGTGTTCGTCGGCCTCGTCTGCGCTCAGTCGCAGCAGTTCGGGGTCGAAGCCGAGGGCGTGCGCTCGCGCAGCCTGCGCCGCGATGCTCGCGACCTTCATGAGCCCGAACTCCGGCGGGCCGTCGAGCGCGAAGCCCATGTTCATCGCGAACTCCTTCATCGCGTTCCGCAGCGGCTCGAAGGTCAGCGCCTTCTCCGCCTCGTCGGCGTGGTGCTGCCGCCAGTCAGCGGGCATCGCTGTCTCCCTTCTGCCGCGGAGCTGCGCCGAGCGGCGTCACCTCGATCGGGCCCGCGCACGGGAAGCCGTCGGGGCCCTCGTGCCGCCCCTGGTCGTCGATCACCTCGGGCGCGGCGTAGCCCGCGCGGGCGCAGGCGACGCAGCGGTGCAGCTCGAGGGGGCCGGCGTCGGCGAACGGCGTCGCGATGGTCGCCGTCTCGAACACGGCGTCGAGGTCGTCCTCGAACCCGTCGTCGCCCGGTGCGGTCGCGGGCGTCGGACCGACGCGGTCGACCGCGCGCTCGAGGCGCCGGCGGTGGTGGCGTTCGCCGAGGTAGCCGCCGGCCGCGATGCCCGCCGCGGCCAGGGCGCCGCCGACGAGGTAGGGCAGCAGGTCAGCCAGCATCGGGGGCCCCCGGGAAGCCGGACTCGCGATTTTCTGCGGCGTTTTTCTCAGCGCCAGGGCCCCGGGTAGCTGCGGAATCGGCCGTCGCCGTGATGCCGAGGCCCCCCTCGCCCCCCCGCGGCCCGTCTCCGGCGCCCGTCTGGCGCAGGGCGTCGGTGACCCGGCCCGCGGCGGCGTCGCTCTCGTGCGCCCACCGTTCGAACCGGAGGATCCGGGCGCGGACGGCGGCGTCCTTCGCCTCGAGGAGCTTCCGCAGCGCGACGGTGAGCTCGGGGCCGTCGAGCTGGTGCTCGTCGACGAGGGCGTGCGCGAGGCCGTGGAAGGGGCGCGAGACGGCCGCGAGGTGGGGCGGCAGGTGCTCGTGCTCGAAGAACTGCAGCACGTGGACGCTGGCGGGATGGGTCATCGGTTGCTCCGGTTGCACATGACGTGTTCGGGTCGGACGTTGGATCGCTCGAGGCGGCCGCCGGCGGCGTGCGGGACGACGTGGCCGAGGTCCCACGGGCCGTCGGGGTCGATGGGCTGGCCGCAGCGGCCGCAGACGCCGCCGTGGTCGTCCCACGCCTGGCGGCGCAGGTCGGCGTGACGCTTCGTGCCGCGGTAGTCGCGGCTGGCGCGAGGGCGGGCGTCGAGCCGCTTGTGCTCGGCGGCGCAGCGCTCGCACCACTTCCGGTGGCGTGTCTCGCGGCCGCAGTCGGCGCAGGCCCAGAGCATCAGGCGCTCGGCTCGTGGACGAAGCGGACGGAGTGGCCGAGTCGCGGCTTCTCGGCCTGCCGGTACGTCGCGATCTCGAACCACGCGACGGGCGGCTCGCCGACACGCCTCGGCTGCGTCGACTCGACGATGTAGGGGATGTGGAGGACGGGGTGATCGAGGGTCCGGAACCACTGGCCGTCGAGCGGCCCTCCATGCAGCACGGCCTCCATCAGCCGACCTCGGAGGGGTCGGGGATGAGCTGCTGCGGCAGCACGCCGAGGGTGGTCGCGATCGCGCGCTGCTCGCGCGGGCACGGCCAGGCGTGGCCGTCGAGGACGCGCATGAGCCGGTCGGTCGGCAGGGGCGCCTGCTCGGCGATCTGGGTGCGCGTGAGGCCGACGGTGGCGGCGACCTGGTCGACGCGCTCGAGGTACGCCTCGATCATCAGGCGGTTGGTCATGGGCGCTCCGGCCGGTAGACGTCTGTGGCGCGTGCGATCGCGACGCGCTGGGCGGTGGTGAGCGCGTGGATGCGCGCGGTGGGCAGCACGCGGGCGGCCTCGAGGATGCGGGCGGCGGTCGCGTCGCCGACGCGGGGGAGCCAGACGAGGACGCGGGCGAGCTCGACGCGTTGGAGCTGCGCGACGATGTCATCGGCGGGCGGGTCGGCGAGGATGTGGGCGAGCGCGAGCTCTCCGGCGATGAGGCGCTGCCGTCCGGTCTTGACGCGGGCTCGGGCGGCCCAGGCGACGTTGAGCGCCTGCAGGGACTGCGTCTCAGCCATCGAGGGCTCCTGCGATCTCGGCCGCCCAGAGGACGGCGGCGGAGGCGACGTCGAGCAGACGTGCCTGGCGGGTGGCTTCGTCGACGGCTCCGGAGCGGGCGACGGCGTGGATGGCGTGGGCGAGGGTCGCGGAGCCGGGGCGGCCGGGGTGGCCGGCCTGGGCGCGGGAGGCGGCGGCGAGGGCGACGGCGGCGATGCGGGCGCCGTGGTCGGTGGTGACGAGCTGCTCGAGGTGCTGCTGGATCTCGGCGCGGCGCTGGGCGAGGAGGCGGCAGGCGGGACAGCGGACGTCGCGGCGGACCTGGCCGCGCCACTCCCAGGTGGTGCCGCAGTCGATGCAGGCGAGGGTGCGCTGTCCGCGGCTCACGGGCGGTCCTTGATCGCGGCGGCCTGGGTGATGAGGCGCTCGCAGCGGCGGGCGAGGCCGGAGGCGGAGCGGCAGAGCTCGTCGAGTTCGGCTTGCAGGGTGAGGGCGTCGAGGCCCGCGGCGTCGGGGCGGCTCGGAGGCTGGTCCGGGGACGCTGCGAGGGGCCGGAGGCGGGCGAGCGCGATCGTGGTCCAGCCGATCGCGTCGAGGAACTCCTCGGCGACCTCGGTCAGGAGGTCGTCGAGGGTGCGGTCGAAGCTGGCCTCGCCGTACTCGGCTGCGCCGGCCTCGAGGCGGGCGTGGACGTCGAGCACGACGCGCAGCGGGAGGCCGAGGCGCTCGAGCTCGTCGATGAGCCGGGGGTCGACGGCGGTCATGCTGCGCTCCGGCTGCTCGGGGGCTGCAGGGCGACGTAGGCGTCGGCGAGGCGTGCTCGGGCGTGGGGGCGGTGCTCGAGGTCGCCGAGGCGGAGGTCGCCGTCCACGCGGGCGCGGCGCAGGATCCGCTGGGCGCGGTCCGGGCCGACGTACGGGGCGGCGCGCAGCAGGGTGGCGACGCGGAGGGTGCGGGCCTGGTCGAGGAGGTCGTCGTGCTCGAGAACGTCGGTTACGGAGAGCTCGCGGTCGTGGACGCGGCGACGGACGGCGGCGGCGCGGGCGCGGCGCTCGTTCGCGATGGCGAGCGCGGCGGTGCGCTGGTCGGCGGGGGTCATGCGGCGCTCCTCGCGGCGAGCGGCGGGTCGACCCAGGCGACGGTGCCGAGGTCGTGCTTCCGGGCGGCGCGGTCGAGCATCGACACGAGCCGGTCGCGGATCCAGGGGGCGTTGACGGGCTCGGCGGTGACCTGGAGGGTCGTGCCCTGGACGTCGACGGGCGAGGTGAGGTCGACGAGGATCTCCCACTCGGGGGCCATGTCCGGGAGCACGTCGCGAAGCTGCGCCCAGGCGGCGCTGGCGGGCTCGGTCGGGTGCGGGAGGACGACGCGGGTCGCGGGTGCCGCGTGGCGGCGGCGGGCGCCGTTCGTGGGGGCGGGCGTCGCGGGCCGCTGCTGGATGGGCTGGTCCTGGCGTAGGACGTACCGGACGGCGGCGGGCGGCTTGCGGGCCTTCAGGCGTCCCTTCTCGCGCTGCTCGGTGAGGAACGTGGGGACGGCGGTCCAGTCGGTCGCCCGGGCGGCGTCGAGGTGCAGGCGGACCTGGTGGCGGATCTCGCCGATCCAGTTCTCGATCTCGGCGCTGAGCCAGAGCGTCGCGAGCGACGAGGCGGCGGCGGTGACGAGCTGCTCGAGGTCGTCGGGATCGTCGGGCTGCGGCTCGGTGAGCTTCGGGCGCTCGTCGGCGTCGCGCGCCGGCGCGGTCGCGCTCGCGTCCGTGGCGGCGGTCTGACGGTTCTCCTGACGGTTCTTGACGGTTCGGGTGCAGACGTCTGCACCCCCAGGTGCAGTGGTTTGCACCCCTTCGGTCGCATCTTGCGCCCCCGCAGAATCTGCACCGGGTGCAGCTTCTGCACCGTCTGCGGGCTCCTCCTGGGGTGCAGGGTCTGCACCGGCGGCGGGCTCGTCGTCCGCGGGCGGCGCGGTGTCGGCGGCGGCGTCCAGCACGACCCGCCAGCGCGTCTGGCCCTGCGGCCCGGTGCCCTTGCGCTCGATGCGACCGTGCTTCTCGAGCGCTCGGAGCGCGTACTGCGCGGTGCGCTCGCTGACGCGCGCCTCGGACGCGATCAGCGGCACCGACGGCCAGCACTCGGCGTGCTCGGCGCCGGCGTGGTTCGCGAGCGCGATGAGCACGAGGCGGTCGCTGCCGCGGGCCTCGCTGTGGTCGAGGACGTAGGAGATCGCCTGGACGCTCACCGGCCACCTCTGAGCTCGACGCGGCCGCGCTCGGAGAGCTGCAGGTGGCCCGGCATCGGGAGCCGGCGGAGACGAGGCTCGATCACGAGCCCCTCCTTCCTGAGTCGGTTGACGTCGCTGTAGCCCGCGAGCGCGCCGCCGGGGCGACGGCGGGCGCGCTCGAGGACGGCGGCGACGGTGTGGACGTTCGGGTTGCCGACGTGCTCCGCGGCGCGCTCGAGGTCGAGCAGCGCGAGGAGCACGGCGGTCTGGGCGGCGGGGCGAGCGCTCACGGCTCGCTCCGGGGACGACGGGGGCGCGGGCGGAGAAGCCGTTCGCGCACGACGTCTAGATCGCGCGGCCGCCAGACGGCGGCGTCGTGACCCGCTGCGGCGAGGACGTCGAGCCAGTCCTGCTGGCCGGGCCCGAGGCGCCCCTTGTCGGTCTTGAGCTCGCGGAACAGCGTCTCGCTGCCGCGGACGAGCATCAGGTCGGGGAAGCCGACGCACTCGGGGTCCATCGCCTGCGGGCGGCCGGTGCGGCGCCCGGGCCGGTTCGACGGCGCGTGGAAGAACCGCCAGCCGCCGAGGCGGGCGAGCTGGATCACCTGGCGCTGCCAGCCCTCCTCGAGCAGCTCGCCCTTCGCGTTGCGGATGCGCGTGCTCACGCCTCGCCGCCGATCAGGGAGGTCTGGCCGGCCGCCGGCGCCGACGCGTCGCCGTAGACGAGCGTCTCGTGCTTCGTGACCCGGACGGCGTGGCTGGTCGCGTCGTGGTGCTTCGCGGCGATCGCCTGCGCGTTGCGCGACGTCGCCGTCCAGCGGCACGCGAGGCACTCGGCCGAGACGCCCTCGAGCGTGACCGTGAGGGTGCGCTGGCTCACGCGGCGGAGTCCTTCGGGAGGTGGCGCGAGGCGCGGTGGATGAGCCGCGCGAGCTCGAGCCGCTCGTTGGTGCCGCGGACGTGCTTCTCGAGCTCGGGCAGGCCCTCCTCGATCGACGCGTCGACCTGGGCGCGCGTCGCGGGCTGGCCGGCGTGGTACCACCGGGTCTCGGTCGGCTCGCCGATGTCGCAGAGGACGCCGCCGTCGCCGGTGCGTCGCAGGCGCCACGCGTTGCGGCGCGTGATCCAGACGAGCGCGACGCCCGGGTTGCGGCGCAGCATGATCCCGGGCGGATCCTCGCCGGCGGGCATGTTCGCCTCGCGGCGTGTCGCCTTCGGGTGCGTGAGGAACGGGCAGACGCGGGCCGCGTAGTCGGCGCATTCGACGTGCGACGGCGGCTCGGCGCTGGTGCGGTTGATCGCGCACATCGGGCCGGCGACGAACGCGACGTCGCGGGCGGTCGGGAGGCCGCAGATCCAGCAGCGCGCGAGCGTGAGCGCCCGGTACAGGCGGTCGGACCCGACGACGCGGAACTCGGGCTTGCCCTGGCCGGGCGGCACCTCGTTGTCGTCCTCGTCGAGCCACGCGGCGAACCACGGGACGGGGTAGCCGCGATGGTCGACCGGCAGGCGGTCGACGCCGCGCGGCCGCGGCACGTCAGCGATGGGCACCGTGGCCCTCCTTCGTCTCCTTCGTGTCCCCGGTCGTCGGGGCGGCGCCCGGACGGCGCGGCGCGGGCGCCGGCGGCGGCCCGGGCTTCGCGCGGTCGGGCGCGCGGTCGAGGTCGGCAGGGCCGCGCTCGCGCTCGGGCGCGCCGCGGCGGGACGGATCAGCCACGGTCGGCCTCCGGCTCGGTGGTGTCCTGGGAGCGCCCGGAACCAGCGGCCCGGAGGCGCGCGTTCCACGCGTCGATCGCGGCGTTGTGCGCGTCCAGGCGGTCCTGCGGTGCGACGCCGTCGCCGTAGTCGAGATCGAGCGGGTGGTACCGGCCCGAGCGCTTCTCGCCGTCGAGGCGCACGCGGACGTACTGGGCGTCGCCCGACGTGACGACGCCCTCTGCGCCGCGGCCCTTGCTCACGCGGACGCGCTGGCCGCGCTTCACCGGGACGCCGTACTTCTCGCGGACGTAGTCGAGGCTGTAGCGACCGCTCATCGCTGGGCCTCCCGCCCGGACGCGGTGGCAAGCACGATCGGCTTGCGGACCGACGAGTACGACCTCCCGAGCTCCACGGCACCCCGGAGCCACAAGCTGCTGAGCGCCCGCTGCCGCCGGACGCTCGCGCCGGGGATCGCCCAGAAGTAGCCGCCCCGGCCGTCGGGGTCACGGGTCCAGACGACCTCGATCCGGCCGGCCTCAACGGCGGCGAGGAGCCGCTGCTCGTCGGTGTTCATGCTGCGGCTCCGAACAGGGTCATCGGCTCCTCGACCGCGGGCTCGCTCGGCCGGCGAAGTACCGAGACGCACGCCTCGATCGCCACCGCGATGTCCTGGCGGCGCGTCAGCGGCACCGGCCGGTCGAGCACGATCGGGCCGGCGGCGCTGACGCTGCCGGTGACCATCGGCGGGGTGGTTTCGGTGACCGTCAGGCCGAGGCTGGCGGCCCGGATCAACAGGTCCCGGGTCACGGTCGTCACGTCGTCGCCCCCTGGTTCGATCCATGGGCGGGGTCGTTCATCGCGCGCCCGCCGTCCGGGGTCAGGCGCGCGCGGGCGACCCGCAGGCCAGCCTCGGCGAGAAGCACCGTTGCTCGCCGGTCGATGGCGATGAGCCCCGCGAGCCAGAGCGTGTGGAGCGACCTCGGCAGCACCGATCCGGTGAGCGCGTACCACGGCTTCGGGCCGCGGATCGGGTCGTCGTGCTCGGCGGACGCCCAGACGACGGCCAGCAGCCGCTCGTCGGCGAGCGCAAGGAGCCGGCGCTGCGCCGCGGTCAGCGCGCCGCGGTGGCAGGTGACGGTCGAGGCCCTCACGACCCACCGTCCTTCGCCCCACGTGCGGGGTCGTCGCCGTGCATGTAGCGCGCCTCGTTGAGCGCGGCCTGGCACCGCTCGATGTGCTCGACCATCTCGGCGATCGTCACGTTGCGGTGGAACCGGAGGTTGCCGTTCGTCTGGCGAACCGGACCGCGGTCGAACTCGACGTCGAACGCCATCGTCGGCGCGTCGCGGTGCGCACAGATCGTCACGGCGAACGGCCGCTCGCTGGCAGCGAAGACCTGGTCGTGCTCGGAGTGGCTGCGCATCGTCCGGCGCGCCTGGGACAGCGGGACGTCCGCCGCGAGGGCGTAGGCCCGGTCCGTGTCGTCAGCGCCCATCGGCCTTCTCCTCCTGCCGCGGGGCGAAGCCGGAGCACTGGCAGCGGACCTCGACCCCGTCGCCGTCGCCCTCGGCGTCGTCCGGGTAGGCCCAGGTGTTGCCCGAGCACGAGGTCAGGTCGTAGTCGGCGTTGTAGGTGTGCTCGCGGTCGTAGTGGCCGCAGGCGCACAGCTCAGGCGTCGGCACGGCGTCCCTCCTCCTGCCGCAGCGCGGCGGCGAACGACTCGATCCGCTCTCGCAGGCCAGCGACGACCTGATGGGCACGCTCGCGCGCCTGAGCCGGCGCTTCCGGGTACCGCTCCGCGACGACCCGCTCGAACTCCGGGAGGATGCTGTCCATCGCCGGCCACCACTCCTGTGGGGCGAGCATCCGCGTGACGTAGCAGCGGGAGAGGTCCGCCATGTCGGACGGCGTCCAGGTCGGCTGGCGCCCCGTCGCGGCGGCGATCACCATCGCGTCGGACGAGAGCCCGGCCAGGTTGGGGTCCGTCCACGGCTCGCATCGGAGCAGCAGGTACGCGGTCTTGTAGGCGTCGGTGCTCATGCGCCCTCCCGGGGCGTCGAGGTGTTCGGGTAGGTCCCACGAGCGGGGGCCTGCCGAGCGAGCTCGCGCCGGGCGATCTGCCGGGCGTTGACGACGCGGCCCGCGGCGAGCTCCCGCTCAATCAGCGCGAGCGCGAGGTGCGCACGGTCGCGCTGACCCTCGGCCTTCTTCACCAGGTTCACGGCGCGGGACAGGCACGCGTCCGCCGTGCTCGCCTGGTGCGTCAGTTCCCGTGCGGGGTGGCGGCTCATCGACGAACCCCTGCGGCGCGCTCGACGAGCCAGTGGAGCTGGTCGGGCTCGAGGAAGACCTCGAGGTGCTCGTCCTCGAGGAAGGCGGCGAGCTCCGGGGCGACGCGGGTGACGGACCGGATGAGGTCGCGCTCGTCGGGCTCGATGCCGAGCAGCAGCGCGGCGACGCTGGCGTCGACGACGCCTGCGGCGCGCAGGTGGGCGCCGCCGAGGAACTCGCGGCCGCCGGGCCGCGTGCCGTAGTAGGCGACGTAGAACAGCTCGTCCCGGCTGTACGGCACCGTGAACGGCTGGGGGAAGCGGTAGCCGCCCGCGCGGTCCAGGAGCTGCCGGACGCCGGCGGCCTCGAGGGCTGCGCGCGCGTCGCCGAGGAACGCCTCCTGCTCGTTGTCGCTGAGCGCCTCGAAGGGCGCGCCGCCGACGCGGTCCGCGAGCGCCCGGGCGGCGTCCTCGGCGCGGCGGTCGAACGCGAGCTCGACGATGGGCGCAGCGTGCGCGCCCGATGGGCGCGGGATGGGCGCAGCGCCGGCGGTCGGTGCTGGAGCGGGCTCCGCTGTAGCAGCGGTGCCGTCGCTCGGCAAGGGCGGGCCGGAATCCCCGGCGGCATCGGGTGCCGGGGCTTGCGGGGGCTCCGCGTGCAGTGGACGTAACTGGACTCGAACCAGTGACCTCTCGCGTGTGAAGCGAGCGCTCTAACCAACTGAGCTATACGTCCTCGGGACGAGCATGGTAGCCGGGCGCGACGCTCGGCGACGGCTCGATGGTCCAAGATGGTGGGGTCATGAGCGCCACTCCCTCTCAGCAGGACTACGACGCCCCGGTCGACCTCGATCCCGAGGGCGCCCCGACCGCCAACAAGTTCCTGATGCAGATCATCGGGGCGGCGCTCGTCGTCATCGTCCTGTTCACGGTCGCGGTCATCGTGGACTCGCCGATCCTCATCGCGATCGCGCTGATCTCGATCGCGCCGGGCATCCTCTACGTCGTGCGGGCCATCTTCCACATGATGTCCACCGACGACACCCCGCACTGACCCGTCTCCCGGGACGGGCGCGCGGCGGTGGTCGCGGGCCCTCGGGTACGATCGGCCGGCATCCGCGGGGTGAACCCGCCGTCGACGGCGTCGATGGCGTGGGCCCCGGGCGACGCCGGCCCGTGAACCAGGTCAGGTCCGGAAGGAAGCAGCCTTAAGCGATCGTCGGTGGGCGCCCGGACGTCTGCGCCGGAGTCGTCGGCGGCGGGTTGACTCCGCGGGTGCACCCTCTTGCGCGGTCCCGCTGCGCGCTGGTGCGGCGCTCCTGCGGCCCCCGGGACGGCTGGCGTTCCGCGCCCGGCCCCGTTGCGGCGTCGTCCCGGCCGGCTGGCGGTCCACGCCGGGGCTCCCCCTGCGGCGTCCGCCCGGTCGGCGGGGGTTCCACGCCGGACCCCCTCTGTGGCGCCTGCCGTCCGGATGGGCGCTCCGCGGTCGACGCTCGCTCCACGCGGCTCGCGGCGCGCCGGTCGACGCGTCAGCGCAGCGCTGCCAGGCGCTCGCGCAGCAGCGCCGTGCACCGCGGCTCCCGCCCGTACACGCGCCAGGATCCGAGGACGCCGGCGAGGCGCGCCCCGGCGGGCGGAGCGGGCAGCCCGCGTCCGCGGTCGGCGCGGTCGAGGATGAACCCGCGCGCGACGCGCTCGTCGGCCGGCAGGAGCGTCACCGTCGCCGCCCGGCCGTCGACGCGCGAGGCGACGCTCGGGCGCCCGTCGTCGTCGCTCGTCGGGGTCCGCACGGGATCGCCGAGCCACAGCAGCACCTGCGGGACCGCGCGATGGTTCGGCAGGGCGACGTCGACGGGCAGCCCGGCGCCGGCCCGCGTCGACGTCCCGACGTCGGGCCCGGACGTCGGGGCGCAGCGGTCGAGCGCCAGCACCGGGCGCAGGACCTCGCCGGTCACCGTCCGCAGGTCGCCGATCACCCGCTGCTGCAACGCGAGCGCGTCCTGCAGCCGGTCGACGCGATCGACCTGGCTCGGCGTGAAGGCGACGAACGCGACGACGCAGACCGTCGCGAACGCCTGCCACCGCCGGCGCCAGGGGTGGTCGGCCTCGAGCCGCCGCCAGCCGAGCAGCCCCGCCGCGGCGAAGAGGATGAGGATCGTCCCCGGGAAGACGAGGTAGCGCGTCAGCAGCGGCAGCCCCGCGGCGGCGAGGACGAAGAACGCGACCGCCGCGGCGACGCCGGCGGCCGCGCCGAGCAGCGCGCGGCGGCGCAGGAACGCGAGTGACAGCAGCGCGCCGCCGGCGGCGGCGAGCAGGACGGGCTCCCGGACGATCTCGCCGAGGCGTCGCGGCATGACCGTCACGGCCGACCCGAGCCCGGTCACGCGGTCGAGGTCGGCGGCGTTCTGCTGCGTGCCCGTCAGCGCCTGCAGCGGGTCGCCGGCGAGCACGAGGCCCTCGACGAGCCAGCCGAGCGGCGCGACCGCGGCGAGCGCGAGCAGCAGCGCGGTCCGGCGGCGATCCAGCCGTGCGAGCCACCCCGCGACGCGCTCGCGGGGCGTTGGGGCCAGCAGCGCGTCGCGCACCGGATCGGCGGCGGGCTTCGCCGCGTAGCGCCCGTCCTCGTGGCGCTCGTCGCGGCCTCCGGGCTCCGCGCTCGGCGGCGACGCCGTCCGGACCTCGTGGACGAGGAGGTACGTGACGTAGGCGCCGGCGAGGAGCCAGGCCTCCGGGCGCAGCAGCCCCGCGAGCGTGATCCAGGCGAGCGTCGCGACCCCGTTGCGAGGACGGCGTGTCTCGGCCAGCAGCGCGAGGAGCAGGAAGACCGCGTAGGGCAGGTCGAGGTACGTGCGCAGCCCGTAGGAGAGGACCGGCTCGCGGGTGAGCACGAGGACCGCCGCCACGACGCCGGCCGCGGTGCCGAACCACGCGGCGCCGAGGCGGAACGTCACGACCCCGAGCGCGCCGAGCCAGAAGAGGGCGGAGACGACGAGCGCCGTCTCGGCGCCCCGGCCGACCGCGCCGCTCCCGGCGTCGCTCAGCGGCACGAGCAGCCCGGAGAACGCGTCGCTCAGCGGGTGCGGGGTGGGGGAGAAGAGCCGCTCGAGGTCCGGCCGCCGGCTCTCGGCGAGCAGCTCGCGCATCCAGTTCAGCGACCAGGCGCTGTCGTAGTTCACGAACGCCGTGCGCCCGAGCAGCAGCCAGATCGCGACGCCCAGCCCTGCGGCGGCCACGAGGTGCAGGCCGATCGACCGGGCGCGTGCCATCGGCGGGCGACGGTACCGGAGGGCGCCGTCGCCCACTGCCGCGGGTACGCTGCGGCGCGTGCGACCCGATGCCGTCCAGATCCGCGTTCTCGGTGCCCTGATGGAGAAGCAGCGGACGACGCCGGACACCTATCCGCTGACGCTCAACGCGCTGCGCAGCGCCTGCAACCAGTCGACGAACCGCGATCCGGTCGTCGACTACGACGAGCGGGTCATCCGCCATGCGCTCGAGGAGCTCGGGCGCCGGCGCTGGACGCGGAGCGCGTCGGGGCCCGGCAGCCGGGCCCCGAAGTACCGCCACCTGCTCGCCGACACGCTCGGCCTCGACCCAGCGGCCCAGGCGGTCCTCACCGTGCTCCTGCTCCGCGGACCCCAGACCCCCGGCGAACTGCGGACCCGGACCGAGCGACTGCACCGCTTCGGCGGCGTCGACGAGATCGAGGCGACGCTCGCGGCGCTCATCGACCGCGGGTTCGCCGAGCGGCTCGAGCGCCGCCCGGGCCAGAAGGAGGTCCGCTACCGCCAGCTGCTCGGCGGGGAGGAGGACGCCGGGGGCGCCTCGCTGCTCGGGGGCGCGGCCGGGCCGGGGACCGCCGCGTCGACGGGGACCGCCGCGACCGGCGCGACGACCGGCTCCGCACGGACCGGGGGAGCGGAGGCGGGTCCGGTGGCGCCGGACGACCGGGAGCGGGAGCCGACGGCCGGTGCGCGCTCGTCGCCCGGCACCGGAGCCGAGGCCGGCACCGGCGCCACGGCCGGCACCGGAGTCGTGGCCGGCGGCGGAGCTGGAGGCGGTACGGCGTCGCCTTCGCCGATCCGCTCGTCCTCCGCGCACGCGCCGAGCAGCGTCGGGGGCGGCTCGTCGGGCGCAGCCGGGAACGCCGTGCTCGAGAGCGAGCTGCAGGCGCTGCGCGGGCGCGTCGCCTCGCTGGAGTCCGAGGTCTCGCGCCTGCGCGCGGCGTTCGCGCGCCTGCAGGACGAGCTCGGCGGCTGACCGGCCGCGACGCCGCCGACGCCCGTGCGCCGGGCGTCGCCTGCCTTGCCGTGCCCCGGGCGCGTCGCTCGGCGCACCTCCCTCGTGCGGCGTGCGGCTCATGCCCCCTCCGTCGGGGGAGGCGACGCGTCAGGCACGGACCGACTATCGCGGCGCGACGAAGCGGGCGAGGAGCGCCGCCAGCGCCTCTCGGTGGTCGTGGAGGTCCTCCCAGATCACGGTCACGACGCGGTAGCCCTCCAGCTGGAGGGCGGCGAGCTTGCGGCGGTCCTTCCGGAACGCGTGGCGATCCTGGTGGAAGCGGTAGCTGTCGAACTCGCCCACCACCCGCTCACGCCGCCACAGCAGGTCGACCTCCCACGGTCCGATCCGCTGGTTCAGCCGGGGCTCGGCGAGCCGGGCGCGGCGGACGAGCTCGAGCGTCAGCCGCTCCGCCACCGAGCGATCGAACGCCGGGCCGTCGGCCAGCACGCCGAGCAGGCGCCCCGTTCCGCGCCGTCCCGGCTCGGCGAGCGCCCGCGCGCGGAGCTGCTCGACGGTGGTCAGGCGCCGGCGCAGCGCTTGGGCGACGAGACGCTCCAGGACGTCGTCCGGCTCGACGAGGGCGGCGTCGAGCACCGTCCGCGCGGGGCTGGTGACCGGCACCGGTCCGATCCGGCGCACGTCGCCGGGAAGCCATCGAGCGGTGCGGTGCAGGCGGACGGTCCCGCCGCCCCGGCCGGGGTTGCGCCCGGCGACCACCACGTCGATGACGTCCGGGACGACGATCCCCGGCGGGACGATGCCGAGCATCCGCCACGCGCTGCGCAGGCCGATCGCGGCGCCCGGGGCCCGGGCCAGGACGGCGGCCATCGCGCGGCCCTCGTACCCCAGTCCGGCGTGCCCGACGGCGACCACCCCCCGGTCGACGCGATGCAACGACCCGCGCGCGACGCGGCGCGTCACCGCTCCGCGCCCGAGCCCGCACGCCGCGGCCTGGGCGGTCGACGCCACGCCCGCCTGGCGGGCCGCCAGCCACGCCAGTCCGTGGTCGCCGCGCAGCGCGGGCGGGGCGCGCAGCGGGTCGGGCTCGTCGTGCGCCATCCCGGGCAGGGTCGCCGCCGGCACGCCCGGGCGGCGCGATCGGCGCAGGATCGCCACGCCACCGAGACGCTCTCGGCACCGCGCTGCGCCGCGCGTCGCTTGCGGCAACGCCCGACCGACGTCGCGTGCGCCGCACGTCGGTGCGGCGTCGCACGTCGCGGACGTCGCAACGGGCCGCGCACGTCGCCCACCGCACGCCCCGCCGGCGCGATGCGTCCCACGGCGCCTGGTGGAGCGCGTCGATGCACGTGACGCTCGAGGTCGGCGGGCCATGCGCCGGGCGTCGCGCCCGGCGGGCCGGGGACGAGGCGACGCCCGGGGCACCGCGCGTGCGCGTCGGAACGGGCCGCGGGCGGTGGGCGTGGGGCTCCCGCGCCACCACCGGGGCAGGCCCTAGACTCGGTGGGGCGTGTCCGGACCCTCGCTCTACCGCCGCCACCGCCCCCGGAGCTTCGACGACGTCGTCGGCCAGGAGCACGTGGTGCGCACCCTGCGCAACGCCATCGACCAGGGCAAGGTGCACCACGCCTACCTCTTCGTCGGCAGCCGCGGGACCGGCAAGACGTCGATGGCGAAGATCCTCGCCGCCTGCCTGAACTGCCAGGGCGACCCGGACCTGCCGCCGGCCGAGCGGGTCGTGGGGCCCACGACGCATCCGTGCGGGAAGTGCGAGGCCTGCCGCTCGATCGCCGACGCGACGTCGATCGACGTCGTCGAGATGGACGCGGCCTCGAACAACTCGGTCGACGACATCCGCGAGCTGCGCGACGCCGTCGCGTTCGCCCCGGTCGGCGGGCGCAGCAAGGTCTACATCCTCGACGAGGCGCACATGCTCTCGTCGGCGGCCTGGAACGCGTTCCTCAAGACGCTCGAGGAGCCGCCGCCGCGCACGATCTTCGTCCTCGCCACGACCGAGGCGAACAAGGTCCTGCCGACGGTCGTCGACCGGTGCCACCGGTTCGACTTCCACCGGCCGACGCCCGACCAGCTGCAGCGGGTCCTGGATCGCGTGGCGGTCCAGGAGGGCATCGCGATCGACCCCGAGGCGACCGCGCTCGTCGCCCGGCACGCGACCGGCTCGTTCCGCGACGCGCTCGGCACGCTCGAGCAGCTCGTCACGTACGCCGGCGAGCAGATCACGAACCAGGACGTCCTCTCGGTCCTCGGCGTCGCCGACGCGGAGCTCCTCTTCCGCGCCGTCGACGCGATCGCCGCCGGCGACGGGGCGCTCGCGATCCAGGTCGCGGCCGAGCTCGCCGCACAGGGCCGCGACCTGACGCAGGTCACCCGCGACCTCGAGAGCCACGCCCGCGCGCTGCTGCTCGTGCGCATGACCGGCGACCTGCCCGCGGAGCTGCGGATCACCGACGACCGCGACCGCCGGACGATCGAGCAGGCGCAGCGGCTGCCGGGGGCGACCGTCATCCGGATCCTCGACCTCGTCGCAGCGGCGCTCGCGGCGGTGCGCGACGGCGCCGACCCGCGCACCCAGCTCGAGCTGCTGCTCGTGCGGGCGGCGCTGCCGCAGATCGACCCGCAGACGAAGGCGCTGGCCGCCCGGATCGCGCGGCTGGAGCAGTCTGCCTCGGGGTCGCTGCCCGCGCCGCCCGCCGCCGCGCCGGCCCCGCCCGCGGGCGGCGTCCCGGCACCGCCCACGCCCGGTCCGGGACCGATCCCGGGTCCGCCCTCGCCCGATCCGGCGCCGCCGACACCGGGTCCCGAGCCGATCCCCGGTCCGCCGTCGCCCGACCCGGCGCCGCCCACGCCCGGTCCCGAACCGATCCCGGGGCCCCCGCCGCCGAACCCGGCGCCGCCCACGCCGCGTCCTGCCCCGGCGGGCGACTGGGACGCGCGGCCCGCGGCCGCGGGTGCCGCCGTCGGCGGAGAGCGAGGAGCCCCGTCGACGGGGTCGTCCGACGCCTCGGGGCGACCGCCCCAGGGACCGCCCCAGGCCGCGAGCGCGCCTCCGCGCGGCGGCGCGACGTCCGCCGGGAGCGGGACGCCGGACGACTGGGGCACCCCGCCGCAGGGCGCGTCGCCGACCGCCGGGCCGTCCAGCGGCCACGGGGCGTCGTCGCAGCCGGCGTCCCCCGCGTCCGCGCCGTCCCCCGATGGCGGCACGCCGTCGCCGTCGGCCGCCCCCTCCGCTGACTGGGGCGCGTCGTCGGCCGGCGGACCGGTGACGACCCCCGGCGGCGGACCCGCGCACCAGCCGCCGCCGGCGACCCACGCCGCGGTCCAGGGTCACGCCGGCCCGGCCGTCCAGGCGCCGGCCGCCACGCACGGCGGGCACGCCGGGGCCGTGGCGACGGCGATCGCGCCGTCCGACATCGACGAGCTGCTGCCGCAGATCGGCGAGAGCCTCTCGCGGCCCGCGGCGTTCGCGCTCGCGAAGGCCTCGACGGTGAGCCTCGGCGACGGCCAGCTCGTGCTCGGCGTGCCGCAGGGCGCCACGAGCGCGGCGAACCTCCTCAACCGCGACGACGTGCGGAGCGGGATCGCGGACGCGATCCGCGAGCTCCACGGCATCGCCGTGCAGGTGCGCGCCGAGGAGCGCGCCGAGGTCGCCGTGGCCGTCGAGGAGCCGCTGCCGGAGGATGAGGTCCTGCGGCGGGTCGTCCAGCAGTTCGACGCCGAGGAGATCGGCGAGCCCGGCGGTGCGGCCGCCACCCCCAACGGAGACGGAGCCTGATCGTGCGTCAGCCGAACATGCAGCAGATGATGAAGCAGGTCCAGCGCATGCAGCAGGAGATGGCTGCCGCGCAGGAGCGGCTGAAGGACGAGGAGATCGACGTCACCGCCGGCGGCGGCATGGTGACGATCAAGATCACCGGCGGCCTCGAGGTGCGCGCGGTGACGATCGATCCCGACGCGATCGACCCGGAGGACGCCGACATGCTGCAGGACACCCTGACGGCCGGCTTCAACGAGGCCATCCGGCAGGCGCAGGAGCTGGCGGAGAAGCGCCTCGGCGGCGTCACCGGTGGCATGGACCTCGGGGCGCTCGGCCTCGGCGGTCTCCCCGGGATGTAGGCAGTCCGCGCGGGACGCCGTCCCGCGAGGACCGGCCCCGCCGGGCGGTCTGCGACCCTGCCCTGCGTGCAACCGGCTCCGATCGAGCGCCTCTCCGCGGCCTTCGCCCGCCTGCCCGGCATCGGGCCGCGGACGGCGCAGCGCCTGACGTACCACGTCCTCACGCGGTCGGAGGAGGAGGCACGGGCGCTCGCCCACGCGCTCGTGGAGGTGAAGGAGCGGATCGGCGAGTGCTCGATCTGCTTCAACCTCGCGGAGGGCGAGCTGTGCGAGGTCTGCCGCGACGCGCGCCGCGATCCCGGCCTGCTCTGCGTCGTCGAGGGACCCGCCGACGTCCTGCCGATCGAGCGCACCCACGAGTACCGCGGCCGCTACCACGTGCTCGGAGGCGCGCTCTCGCCGGTCGACGGCGTCGGCCCCCGCGACCTGCGGCTCGAGGAGCTCTACCGCCGCGTCGCCGCCGGCGACCCGGACCAGCCGCCGCCCGTCGACGCGACCCCGCCGGTGCGCGAGGTCGTCGTCGCGACGAACCCGACGACCGCGGGCGAGGCGACGGCGCTGCACATCTCCGCCGAGCTGCGCCGGCGCAGCCCCGACGTCACCGTCACCCGGTTGGCGTCGGGCCTGCCCGTCGGAGCGGATCTCGAGCACGCCGACGAGGTCACCCTCGGCCGGGCCTTCGCCGGCCGACGCACGATCTGACGCGCGCCGCACCCGACCCGCTCGCGCGCCGACCTACCACGGCGTAGGCTGCGCGCGTGCTGCCGACGCCGCCGCTGCTCCCGCTCCGCCTGCCGCGGTCGCCGATCGGCCCCGATCCGCTGCGGCGGATCCGCGTCCCGCGCGACCTGGCGCCGCTCGTGCACCGGTCCGCGCACGAGGAGGACCCCGCGTCCGCGGGGATGACGACGGAGGGCGTCGAGCGGATCTGGGACGCCGTCGAGCGCCTCTACCGCCACGGCGTCCATCCCGCCATCGGGCTCTGCGTGCGGCGCGAGGGCCGGGTCGTCCTGGATCGCTCGATCGGCTGGGCGCGGGGCGGCGGTCCCGGGTCCGACGTGCCCGAGGCGGACCGGATGCCGGCGACGCCCGACGTCCCCTACTGCATCTTCAGCGCGTCGAAGGCGATCACGGCGACGGTCGTGCACCTGCTCGACGAGCGCGGCGTCCTGCACATCGGCGACCGCGTCGCGGAGTACGTGCCGGAGTTCGCCGGACGGGGCAAGCACCGGATCACGATCGACCACGTCCTGTCGCACCGGGCGGGCATCCCGAACATCCGCAAGGAGGCGATCGATCTCGAGCGGATCGGCGACCGCGCGTTCCTCCTCGGCGAGATCGCCGACGCGATGGTCCGCACGCGGCCGGGGTCTCGCCTCGCCTACCACGCGGTCTCCGGCGGCTTCGTCCTCGGCGAGATCGTCCACCGGGTCACGGGCAAGGACCTCCGCCAGGTCCTGCAGGAGGAGCTCCTCGACCCGCTCGGGTTCCGCTGGACGAACTACGGCGTCGCGCCGCAGGACCTCGACGCCGTCGGGCTCGCCTCGCCGACCGGCCCGCCGCCGCTGCCGCCGCTCTCCACCGTCCTGGACCGCGCGCTCGGGCTGCCGCTCGACGCCGTGACCGAGATCTCGAACGACCCGCGGTTCCTCCGCGCGATCGTGCCGGCGGGCAACGTCGTCTCGACCGCGAACGAGCTCTCGCGGTTCTTCGACCTGCTGCGCGCCGGCGGCGAGCTCGACGGCGTGCGGATCCTCGAGCCCCGGACGATCCGGCGGGCGATCATCGAGCGCTCCCACCACGAGGTCGACCTGTCGCTCGTGGCGCCGCTGCGGCACGCGTCGGGCTACATGCTCGGCGCCAAGCAGCTGAGCCTCTACGGGCCCGACACCGAGATGGCGTTCGGGCACCTCGGGTTCACGAACGTCCTCGGCTGGGCCGATCCGCGGCGCGAGCTCGCCGTCGGGCTCGTGACGAGCGGCAAGCCCGCGCTCGCGCCGCACCTGCCGGACCTGCGCACGCTGACGGTGCGGATCGCCCAGGCCGCCCCGAAGGTCGAGCAGCCGGCGCTCTACGCGGCCTGACCGGGGACGCGCGCGGCGTCGCCGATCGCGTGCCGTCCCGCCTCCTCCGGAGGGGGCGGGGCGCGGAACGCCGCGCGCGCGTCGCCGCGGTCGGCCGCGCGCGTCGACCGTGAGGGCCGCCGAACGCCGCAGCCCGTAGGATCAGCCGCGCGCATGAGCAGCGGACCGAGCACCGTGGTGATGAAGTTCGGCGGCACGTCGGTCGCCGACGCCGAGCGGATCAAGCGGGCCGCCGCGCGGATCGTGCGCAAGCGCGAGGCCGGCCAGCGGGTCGTCGTCGTCCTCTCCGCTCGCGGCAAGGAGACCGACCGCCTGATCGCCGACGCGTTCGAGATCAGCGAGCGGCCGGCGCCGCGCGAGATGGACATGCTCCTCTCGACCGGCGAGCGCGTGAGCTGCGCGCTGGCGGCGATGGCGATCAACGACCTCGGGCACCAGGCGATCTCGCTGACCGGGTCGCAGGCGGGGATCGTCACCGACACCTCGCACACGAAGGCGCGGATCCTCGACGTCCGCGCCGACCGGATCCTCGAGGCGCTGGACCAGGACCGGATCGTCCTCGTCGCGGGCTTCCAGGGGGTCTCGACCGCGAAGGACGTCACGACCCTCGGCCGCGGCGGCTCGGACACCACCGCCGTCGCGCTGGCGGCCGCGGTCGGCGCCGACGTCTGCGAGATCTACACCGACGTGCCGGGCGTCTTCACGTCCGACCCGCGGATCGAGCCGCACGCCCGCAAGCTCGACGTCGTCTCGTTCGAGGAGATGCTCGAGATGTCGGCGTCCGGTGCCGGCGTCCTGCAGCTGCGCAGCGTCGAGTACGCGCGCAACCACGGCGTCCGCATCCACTGCCGGTCGAGCTTCGAGGAAGGCGACGGCACGTGGGTCGTGTCGGAGACCGAGGCCCAGGAGCACCAGGAGAAGAGCGTGGAGAACCCGCTGATCACCGCCGTCACCCACTCGACGGTCGAGGCCCGGATCACCCTCGTCGGCGTGCCCGACACCCCCGGTGCCGCCGGCCGGATCGCCAGCGCCCTGGCGACGGCCGAGGTGAACGTCGACATGATCATCCAGAACGAGCCGCTGAAGTCCGTTCCCGCCACCCACCCCCACGCCGCGCGCGCCGACATGTCGTTCACGGTCCCCCGCGACGACGTCCGCGCCGCCGAGGAGGCGCTCGCCCCGCTCGCGCAGGAGCTCGGCATCGCCGAGGTCCGCACGGACGGCGAGATGGGCAAGGTCTCGATCGTCGGCGCCGGGATGAAGACCCACCCGGGCGTCGCGGCGAAGGTCTTCACCGTGCTCGGCGAGGAGGGGATCAACATCGAGATGATCTCCACGTCGCCGATCAAGATCAGCTGCGTCGTGGCCGGCGACCGCGTGCCGGAGGCCGTGCGCGCGCTGCACGCCGCCTTCGGGCTGACCGGGGAGGACACGATCCGTCCCGAGCAGCCCTTCGGCGAGTTCCGCTGAGCGGCCGGCGCGGAACACCGGCGACCTCGGGCGCGTCGACGCCGCGGGGCGCTCGGCGGCCCGCGACCGGCCCGCGCGCCTCAGCGCTCGCGGGTCCCGAGCGCGCCGGAGAGGAAGTCGACCGCCTGGCGGATCGCGGCCTCGGCGGCGGCCGTGCCGCGCAGCGCGTCGAGCATGACGAAGTCGTGGATGATGCCCGCGTAGCGGGTCGCCGTCACCGCGACCCCGGCCTCGCGCAGCCGCGCCGCGTACCGCTCGCCCTCGTCGCGCAGCACGTCGGCCTCGCCGGTGATGACGAGCGCCGGCGGCAGCCCCGCGAGCTCCTCGTCCGTCGCGCGCAGCGGCGAGGCGATGCTCTGCGCCCGCTCGGCCTCGTCGGTCGTGTACTGGTCCCAGAACCACTGCATCCCGTCGCGGCGCAGGAAGTAGCCCTCCGCGAACTGGTGGTACGAGGGCGTGTCGAACGACGCGTCGGTGACCGGGTAGAAGAGCACCTGCGCCGCGAGGTCGAGCTCGCCGCGCTGCTTGGCCAGGAGCGTGATCGCCGCGGTCATGTTCCCGCCGACGGAGTCGCCGGCGACCGCGAGCCGCGAGGCGTCGAAGCCCTGCTCGGCGGCGTTGGCGACGATCCAGCGCGCCACGCCGTAGGACTGCTCGAGCGGCACCGGGAAGCGGACGTCCGGGGCGCGATCGTAGTCCGGCAGGACGACGGCGGCGCCCGTGCCGACGGCGAGCTCGCGGGCGAGGCGGTCGTGCGTGTGGCGGCTGCCGAAGACCCAGCCGGCACCGTGGACGTAGAGGACGACCGGCAGCGGGCCGGTCGCGCCGCGGGGCCGCAGGACGCGGACCGGGATCTCCCCGTGCCCGCTGTCGACGCGGAGGTCCTCGCTGTCGGCGTCGGGCACGAACGGCGGCTCGGCCTGAACGCCCTCGACGGTCTCGCGGCCCTCGGCGACGGGGAGCTGGAAGAGGAACGGCGGGGTGGCGGTGTCGCGGGCGAACGCGGCGGCGGCCGGCTCGAGGACGACGGTCGGATCGGTGGCGCTGGTCATGTCGGTGCTCCGGGGTCTGGGAGGTGCGGTGCCCTAGGGAAGCTATCGCACAATAAAATTGTGCGCAATGTAATTGTCGGCGATGAGATCGGGTCCCACTGCTACCGTCCGCGGAAGACCGCCATGGCCGCCCCCGATCCCGCCACCACGTCGCAGCGCCTCGACGACCAGCTCTGCTTCTCGCTCTACGCCGCGTCCCGCGCGGTCACCCAGCTCTACCGCCCGTTGCTGGAGCCGCTCGGGATCACGTACCCGCAGTACCTCGTGCTCCTCGTCCTGTGGGAGCGCGGGGCGGTGCCGGTCGGGGAGCTCGGCACCGCGCTCCGCCTGGACTACGGCACCCTGTCGCCGCTGCTGAAGCGGCTCGAGGCGGCGGGCCTCGTCGAGCGCACCCGCCGGCCCGACGACGAGCGGTCGGTCCTCATCGCGCTGACCGAGGCGGGCGATGCGCTGCGCACGCGCGCCGCCGCGGTGCCCGTCGCGATCGGGGACGCGATGGCGCTCCCGGCCGGCGAGCACGAGCGCCTGCTGGAGGTCCTCGCCGGGCTCACCGAGCGGGTGGCCGCGCGCGCGGCCGAGCTCGCGGCCCGGTGACGCCGGGGTCGACCCGCGCCGGGCGGTGATGGCGCGGGGCGCGGCGCGTCGCGTCGCGGCATCCCGGGTCGGGCGCGTGGCGCGGAGGCGCGACGCGGCGGCCGGACGCCGGGGCGTCGTACCCTTGGGGCATGAGCGCCAGCAGCGGGTACCGCATCGCCGTCGTCGGCGCCACCGGCCAGGTCGGTGGCGTCCTCCTCGACGAGCTCGGCGTGAAGCGCGACGGCGACGACCGCCAGGCGCTCGCCGCGGTCCGCGAGGGTCGCGCGGGCTTCCCGCCCGCCGGCGAGGGCCTGCCGATCCGCGAGATCGTGCCGTTCGCCTCCGCCCGCTCCGCCGGCACGACGCTGCGCGGGCTCGAGGTCCAGCCGCTGACCGAGGAGACGATCCAGGGCTTCGACCTCGCCGTGTTCAGCGCCGGTGGGTCCACCAGCCGCGAGTGGGCGCCGCGGTTCGTCGCCGCGGGCGCCGTCGTCGTCGACAACAGCTCGGCGTGGCGGATGCACGACGACGTCCCGCTCGTCGTCGCCGAGGTGAACCCCGAGGCGCTCGACGAGCACAAGGGGATCGTCGCCAACCCGAACTGCTCGACGATGCAGCTCATGGTCGCCCTGCGACCGCTCCAGCAGGCCGCCGGGATCGAGCGCCTCGTCGTCTCGACGTACCAGGCGGTCTCCGGCACCGGCAAGGCGGCCGTCGACGAGCTGCTCGAGGAGACCCGCGCGGTCCTCGAGGGGACCGCGGTGCCCGCCCCGCGCAGCTACGCGCACCAGATCGCGTTCAACGCGCTGCCGCACGCCGGCTCGTTCGTCGACGACCACACCGACGAGGAGCACAAGCTCATCAACGAGACGCGCAAGATCCTCGGCGACCCGACGATCCGGGTGTCGGCGACCTGCGTGCGCGTCCCGGTCCTCAACGGGCACTCCGAGACCTGCAACGTCGAGACGCGCGAGCCGCTGTCCCCCGAGCGCGCGCGGGAGCTGCTGGCGGCTGCGCCCGGCGTCGAGGTCCGTGACGATCCGGCCGCGGCGGTCTACCCGCTGGCCACCGAGGCCGACGGCCGCCCGGACGTGCTCGTCGGGCGGATCCGCCGCGATCCCGGCAACCCGCAGGCGCTCGACCTCTTCGTCGTCGGCGACAACCTGCGCAAGGGCGCGGCGACGAACACGATCCAGCTCGCGAAGGTCCTGCACGAGCGGGGCCTCGTCCGCCCGACCGCCGTCGACGCCGTCCCGGCCCTCGTCTGACGATGGCGCAGCGCGAGATCTCGGAGGAGACCTGGGAGCGGCGCCGGCAGGCGCTGCAGCAGGTGCGCCAGTGGGGCGATCCGGCCCTGCGCACGGTCGCCCAGCCGATCGACCCCGCCGACATCGACGGGGAGCTCGTCGCCGAGGCGGGCCGCCTGATCGCGATCATGGACGCCGCCCTGGGCGTCGGCCTCGCCGCGACGCAGGCCGGGATCATGCGCCGCTACGTCGTCCTGCGCGAGGGCGAGGACGGCGCGGGGGACGCGATCACGCTCGTCAACCCGAGCCTCGAGTGGCAGAGCGAGGAGACCGACGTCGCCAGCGAGGGCTGCCTGTCGCTCGAGGGCGTGTGGGTCGACGTCGAGCGGCCCGTGGCGGTGCGCGTCCGCGCGCTGGACCTCAGCGGACGCGAGCTGACGATCGAGGCGAAGGGGCCCTACGCGCGGCGCCTGCAGCACGAGATCGACCACCTCGACGGGGTCCTCATGCTCGACCGGGCGCCGAAGGAGCAGCGCAAGGCCGCGCTGCGCGCGTTGCGCGAGGGCGTCGTCATGGACGCCCCGGCGGACGCGACCGAGGTCTGAGCCGGCAGGCGGCGTCAGGCGAGCAGGTCGTCGAGCCAGCCGCCGACGACCTCGCCGATCCGGCCCTGCTCGGGCTTCAGGCCGTGGTCGCCCCGGACGGGCACGACCGTCCGGCCCGGCGCGGCGGGCGGCATGCCGTACGGGTCCCGTTCGCCCTGGACGACGAGCACCGGCACCGTGGGCTGCTCGAGCTCCGGCAGGCGGCTCGGCGCGGGGGAGGACCGGCGCGGCGGCTCGAGCGGGAACGCGAGGCAGAGGACGCCGACGGCGCCCGTCGCCGTCGCGGTGCGGCAGGCCACCCGGGCCCCCGAGGAGCGGCCGCCGAGGACTAGGGGCGCGTCGCCGATCGGGCCCGACCGGAGGCCGGCGACGATCGCCAGCCAGGCCTCGTCGAGCGCCGGCGGCCGCGGCGGCGAGCGCCGGCCGGCGACGCGGTAGGGCTGCTCGACCAGCCCGACGCCGATCCCCCGATCGAGCGCCGCACCGGCCGACGTCCGCAGGTCGGGAGCGTGCACGCCACCGCCCGCGCCGTGGCCGAGCAGGAGCCAGGCCCGGGGCGTCGCGACGGCGTGCACGTGGACGCGCGCCGGTCCGCGCGGCGTGTCGAGCTCGACGATCTCCGGGTCCGCGGCAGGCACCGCCGCATCCTCCCGCATCCGGCCGGTGCCCTCACCCGCCCGTCCTGGGTGACTCGAGTCGTTTGGGGAGGGGATTCCGGTCCTGGGTGACTCGAGTCGTCTGGGGAGGGGATTCCGGTCCTGGGTGACTCGAGTCGTTTGGGGACGGGATTCCGGTCCTGGGTGACTCGAGTCGTTTGGGGACGGGATTCCGGTCCTCGGTGACTCGAGTCGCCTGGGACCGGGCCGGCTCAGGTGGCCGGGGAGGGGCGGGGGGCGACCGCCGGGCGGGCGGGCGCCGCGGGCGGGCGCAGCGCCTCGAGCCCGGCGCGCAGGAGGCGGTGCGGGTCCTCGTCGCGCAGCACGGCGCTCACCCGTCCCGCGTCGTCGATCGCGAGCAGGACGATCTCCGGCTGGTGGACGCCGACCGCCGTGCGGACCGTCCGCACGCCGAGGGCCCGCGCGGCGCGGGCCTCGGGGTCCTCGAGCCGCGTGATCTGCCCCACGTCGTCGACCGGGACCCCGGGCGGGTGCGGCGGCGCGCCGGCGTCGGTCGAGGGCGGCAGCCGCGGCGACAGCGTCGCGAGCCCCACGTCGAGACCCGCCGCCGCCGACCGCGCGCCGTCGATCGCGCGCAGCGCGGGGCCGAGCCCGCGCAGCGCGGGGTCGCCCTCGGGGACCGGCTCGGCGGGGTGGACGAGCAGGAGCGCCGGCCGGCGGGACCCGAGCGTCCGCAGCGGGAACGGCGAGCCGTCGCGCAGCCGGACGGTGACGTCGGGCAGCGGGGACCCGGGCTCGATCGTCGCCGCGGTCGCGCGGGCGATCTTCAGCTCGTGGCGCAGGCGCGGCTGCAGCAGGCGATCGAGGGACGCGAGCGGCTGCTCGATCCAGCGGAACGCCAGGACGCCGACGCCGAGGGACAGGATCACGATCGCGGCCGTCGAGTAGGGCCACAGCTCCGGCACGTCCATCGGGAGGATGTCGCGCGCGGCCATCGAGCGCAGGATCGGCGCGTGGACGAGGTACGTGCTGAACGACGCCGCCGCCAGCAGCTGCACGAGCGGCGAGCGCAGGAGCCGCCGCACCCGCCCGTCGGGGTCCGCGGTGACGATGGCGACCATCCAGCCGAGGCAGCCGAGCGCGCCGAGCTCGAAGTACCAGAGCGTCGCGAACGACGAGTCGCCGCGCAGCGACTGGATCCAGACGAGCCAGGCGCTGGCGATGACGAAGATGAGGGTCGGCACCGGCTTCGGGCAGCGCCAGCGCAGCGGCTCGCGGAGCAGCAGCGCGAGGCCGAGCAGCATGCCGAGCCCGTAGAGCGCGGCCCACGCCGGCGGGGCGAACCAGCTGCCCCACTCCGTGCGCGGCACGCCGTGGGCGTGGAGCGAGGACTTCCACCAGATCGTCAGGCCGATGAGGGCCAGCGGGGGCACGAGCACCCCGACGAGCCGGCTGCGCAGCGGCCAGCGGCCGACGAGCCGCAGCCACGGGAGGATCGCCAGGGCGGTGAAGACGGCGAACTGCCACTCCACGCTGAGGTACCAGCCCGGATCGATCGTGCGGAAGATGTGCTCGGTGCTCCAGGACTGCATGAGCGTCAGGCCCCAGAGCACGTCGAGCCACTGCGCGCTGCCGCCGCCGTAGCGCCAGAACCACACGACGAGGAACACGACGACGTAGACCGGCAGCAGGCGCAGCGCCCGGGCCACGAGGAACGCCGCGCTCGGCGGCAGCGACCGGCCGAGCAGCAGCGCCCCGACCATCTGGTAGTAGATCGCGAAGCCGGAGAGCAGGAAGAACACCGGCAGCAGCACGTCGATGTTGCCGACGAGCATGCCGGCGGTCGAGAAGTCCCGCAGCGCGTACTGGCTCGTCTCGCCGCCCGACGCCTGGTAGGCGTGGAACGTCACGACGAGGAACATCAGCGCGCGGATCGCGTCGAGCTCCTGCAGGCGGCCGGCCTTGCGCCGCTTCGCGGCCGCCGCCTTCTTCGCCGCGGCGGCCTTCCTGGCGGTGGCGGCGTCCGGGAGCACCGGCGCCGCGTCGTCGGGCCCGAGCGGCCGCGTCGCCGCGGCCGCCCGCGCCGGATCAGTCGCTCCGGCGCTCACCCTCGCCGCCTCCGGGCTCGTCGCTCGGCGGGACCGCGCCGTCGGTGCGACGCCGCAAGCGGACGAGCGCGCCGCGCAGGGCCACGACGGCGATGCCGAGGATCGCCAGGCCGATGATGAGCAGCGGCCAGCGCCACGGCACGGGGCCGCGCTGGACGGCGGTCACGGCCTCGGCGTCCCCGACGCGGATCGCCGCGTCGTCGGCGTTCAGCGACTCGACCACGCGGCCGCGGACCTTCCCGACCCGGTAGCCGTTGGCGAGCGGCACGAGGGCCTTCGCGCCGATCGCGAGGATCCGCACCGCGTCTCCGTCCTTGCGCGCGGCCAGGACGCCGGCGTCCTTCGGACCGGGGACGTCCTTCACGAGCTCCTCGGGGACCCGGCCGGGCCGCGCGAGGACGAGCGCGCTGCCGTCCGGCACGTCGCCGCCGAGCCGGAACGCCGGCAGGACGAGCTCGCCGGTGACGCGACGCGCCTCGGCGAGCGTGCCGAGCACGGCGCCGAGCTCGGCCTCGGTCGGGCGCTCGGGCAGCTGGACCGTCGTCCCGGACCAGCCCGAGCGCCGGTTCAGGGGGAACGGGAAGACGCTGAGCGTCGCGCTGACCGGGCGGGCGCGGGTGAGCAGGCTGACCGATCCGAAGTCGGTGACCTGCAGCCGGCCCTCGGCGTCGGCCGGGGCGCAGCGCAGGGCCCGCGGGCGCGTGAGACGGGTGCTGACCGTCACGACGTTCTCGCCGGCCCGGAGGTCGGCGCGCAGGGTCGCGGGACCGCGCCCCGCGAGCTCCTCCTCGACGTAGAGGCGGCTCGGGCCCGACGCGTGCAGCGACTCGCTGGCGATCGCGCGGCCGTTGATCGCGACGGTCGCCTGGCCCCCGGCGGGCGCCTGGTACGTCGCGGCGAGCCGGAGGCGGGCGCCGCGGAGCGCCTCGAGGTGGACCGGGATGTCGAAGGGCAGCGACACCTGCTGGCCGTCGAGGCCCGTGGCGCTGCCGTCGGGCAAGCGGATCCGGCGCGGGAACGTCGGTCGCGCGGTCGGGGTGACGGCCGGCAGGCGGGACGCGTCGGCGACCGTGCCGGAGAGGCGCCGGGCGACGCTGCGCCGCAGCGCGCCGGCCGCGCGCAGCAGCTCGTCCTCGGGGCCCTGCAGGCGGACGACCGGCGACCGGTCCGCCCCGACGGTGCGCGTGCGGATCGTGAGCGGGCCCGGGGCGGCGACGAGCTCGATCGCGGCCTCGCCCGGGCGGCGCCGGACGGCCGTCCCGGGCAGCGCGGCGCGGATCCGCACGCCGCGGGCGTCACCGGACGCGTCGACCTCGCCGGCCGCGACCGTCGCCGCGCGCAGCAGCGCGGGCGTCACCGGGGAGCCGAAGCGGATCAGCAGCTGCGAGCGCTGCCGTCCCACGCCGGTCAGGAGCGCGCCGGGCAGCGTCCGCAGCGCGGGCGCCGCGGCCGAGCCCGCGCCGTCGACGGTCAGCGCGGAGCTGCGCTCGAGCTGCAGCCACGCGCTCGGGTCGTCCGGCGGGGGGCAGCGGTCGGCGCGGGTGGCCATCCGCGCCACGAGCGTCAGCGGGACGCTCGAGACGCCGCGCGGGACGCGCTGGGGCGGCAGGCGCACCGTCACGCCCCCGGCGCCGGGGCTCAGCGGGACCGAGCCGAGGATCCGCCCGCCGATGCGCACCTGCAGCGCCGAGGGCGCCACGAGCTGGGGCGACGCGCGCCACCGCAGGCGGAGGGTCCCGCCGACCGTCCGCCAGCGCGGCGGGATCGGGACGGTCCCGCTCCAGGCGTCGTAGCCGCCGTCGAGCTCGACGAGCGCGTCGTCGGGGCCGGTGAGCGCGGTGCGCGTCGCCGCGGACGCGGGGCCCACGACCAGGGGCCCGCCGAGGGCGAGGCTCGCGCCGAGCGCGACGAGGAGCGCGCGGCGAGGCCGGGCTGGGGGTGCGGATCCTGAGTTCATGTGGTCTTCGCGCTGCGGCCGCCGGCCGCGGGTGACACGGGTTCGGTGCGTGCGGCCGTGCCCCGGAGCCCGTCGCGGGTCCCGCCGCCCGGCGGCCGGTCCCCCGGCGACGGGCCGCGACGGACGGCCTGGTCGCGGCGGGTCACCATCCAGCGGCGGTCGCCGACGATCTCCCGCACCATCGCGGCCTGGGCGACCGCGTTGCGCAGGATCGTATAGGGGGCCGTGAGCACGGCGTACGCGAGCATCCAGCCCCACCCGAGGTCCCGCCGGGCGGTGTCGGACATCACGCGCGCGCCCGCGAGCGCGAGGCCGACGCCGCTGAGGACCGTCACGACCGTCGAGGTGATGAGGAAGGGGTCGCGGATGCCGCCGAAGGGGACGCCGATGAGGGCCTGCGCCGCCAGGACGGTGAAGATCTGCAGCGAGACGATCGGGAACATCTCCCGCCACACGAGGAGGATGAGCCAGTAGATCCGCACGGCGGGGGAGAGCACCCGGGACCGGCGGACGTCGGCGGTGTGGCGCAGCGTCACCTGGAACCAGCCCTGGGCCCACCGCGTGCGCTGCTTCCACCAGGCGGCGAACGTCGTCGGCGCGAGCTCGGTGGAGACGATGTCGCGCTCGTGCACGAGGCGGCGGCCTGAGAGCAGCGCGCGGATCGAGACGTCGATGTCCTCGGTGAGCATCCGGTGGTCGACGCCCAGCGCGCGCAGCACGTCGGTGCGCCACCAGCCGTTGGCCCCGCCGAAGATCGCCGTGTCGGTGAGCAGGGACCGGCCGGCGTGGCTGATGCCGTAGATGACCTCGAACTCGGCGGCGACGATCCGCGTGAGGAGGTTGCGCCGGGCGTTGCGGATGACGCAGCGGCCCTGGACGACGTCGTAGCCGGCGTCGAGCCAGCGGACCGCGAGGTCGGCCGCGCCGGGCTCGAGGTGGTGGTCGGCGTCGAGGATGACCGTGACCTCGCCCCGAGCGTGGGGGAGGGCGCCCATGATGTTCTGCGCCTTCGACGTGCTGCCCGGCACCCGCAGGACGTCGAGCTGCGGCGTCGCGGCCGCCAGCGCGCGCAGCCGGTCCTCGATCCCCGGCAGGTCCTCCGGCGTGTTGTAGGCCAGCAAGACCTGCAGCCGCTCGGCCGGCACGCCGGCCTCGTGACAGAGGTGGCGCAGGGTCTGCTCGATGATCTCCTGCTCGTTGGGCAGGTACGCGGCGACGATCATCGTCACGGTCGGCGCCCAGCCGTCCCGGGGGGCCGCGGGCCGTTCGCGGGCGCGGCGGCGGACGGCGAGGTTCGCCTCCACGACCATCAGCAGGCAGGTCAGCAGGTAGGCGAGCGCGACGCCGTAGAGGACCCAGCTCAGGACGCGCTGCTCGAGCTCGCCGAGCGCCGCCAGGAGGATCGCGGGCGCGAGGAAGCAGACGAGCGCCGAGAGCGACAGCTGGAGGCCGACCCGATGCCGGGCGCCGTCGAGGATCCGGGTGAGGAGCCCGATCACGGCCGGGGCGCGGGCCGCGCGGCGGCGGCGGTGACGGAGGAGGGCACGGTCAGGGAGCTGCGCAGGGCGCCGCCGAGGGCCCGCCGGGCCACCTCGGCGGCCAGGCGGTAGCCCTCGCGGCGCAGGTGGATGTCCGGCGTCCGCGGCGGGCGCACGCACATCCACGTCAGGTCGCAGATGGCGGCGACCGCCTGCGGGCGGCGTCGGTCGGTGGGGCGGAAGGGCGCGTACTGGTGCATCGCATCGGCGAGGTCCACGACGGTCGCCCCGTGGCGACGGGTGACGTCGACGATCGTCCGATCGATCGTGCGGAGGAAGAGCACGTGCAGCCGGCGCAGGGCGGGGCGCGCGTCGGGATGCTCGTCCCAGAGGCCCAGGAGGGGGTCGTAGAGCGTCAGGACGCCGATCGGGACGTCCGGGGCGACGTCGCGCAGCCGGCCGAGCAGCTCGTCGAGGTTCTCGCGCAGCGCGGCGCCCACGCGGCGCAGGCACGCCGGGTCGACGCGCCCGTCCCGCAGGCAGTCGCCGACGTCGTTGCCGCCGATGTCCAGCAGCACGGCCCGGCGGCGGTCGCCGAGGCGCGACAGGAGCCCGATCGCGTGGGAGGCCTGCGACGTCGTGGGGTCCTCGTTCGCGTAGGGCGTGTCGCGCTCCGGGGCGCAGTCGCGTCCGCCGGCCAGCAGCGACGCGGACGTGGCCCCGCCGCACCCGAGCTCGTGCAGGACGACGGGGGTCCCGTCGTCGCGGAGGAGGTCCGCGAGCTGGCGCGGGTATCCCTGACGCGTCTCGCGACCGCCGCCGAGCAGGCCCGGCTGGACGCCGACGGCGAGCGAGTCGCCGAGCGACACGAGGTGCAGGGCCCGTGGGTCGTCGCCGTCGTCGCCGCCGCAGGCGGCGACGACGAGGGCGCAGAGCACGGCCAGGGCGGCCGCCGTGCGGGCGGCCGGTCGTCGGCGCGAGGCCGTGCCTGAACGCTCGCGCGGCACTCGCGCAAGGGTAGTGGGCCTCCGGACGCGAGCCGGGCGGCGCGCGCCCCCTCCCCGGGCGGACGTCCAGCCGTCGTCCGGGAAGGCCTGGACGCCGGTAGCGTCCCCGTCGGTGTCCGCCCCGCCCGCCACGAGCCCGACCGCCGGCCGCGCCGGCCGCTCCGACGCGCCCGCGACGACGTTCAGCCTGCTCCTGCCGCTCCGGCGCGGCCTGGCGGACCTGCGCCGCTCGCCGGTGGCGACGCTCGCGCCGGTCGCCGCGCTGCTCCTCCCGCTCCTGCCGCTCGTCCTGGCCGCCGACTGGGTCCTGCGGACGGGGGGCGACGTCGCGCTCCAGGGGCTGCTCGTCGGCGGGCCGCGCGACGGCCGCGACGTGCTCATCGCGCGGCCGGACGGCGACGGGATCCGCTCGCTGCTGCTGCTGGCGCTCGTCGTGGCCACCGCCGTCGCGGCCGTGGTGGCCGCCGCGCTCGTCGCCGGCGGGCCGCACGTCCGGCGCGCCTCGCCGGCCGGCGCGGTGCGCGACGCGTGGCGCGCGTGGCCGCTGGCGTTCGTCGTGCTCGTCGTCCAGCTCTGGGCGCTCGGCGCCGCGGTCCTCCTGCTCGCGCTGCTCGCGTCGCTGGCCGGCGGCGTGCGCTTCCAGCTCCACGCCGTCGTGCTCGTCGTCGGCCTCGTCCTGCTCGTCGTCGGGGCGACCCGGCTGAGCCTCTGGCCGGCGATCGCGCTGCACGACGACGTCGGTCCGCGCACCGCCGCGCGGCGCGCGTGGCGGGCGACGGCGTCCGATCCGGTGCGCGCGGTGCTCGCGCTCCTGCTGCCGCCGGCCGCGGCGCTCGCGCTCGCGCTCGCGGCGGGCGCGGTCGTGGGTGCCCTGCTGGGAGCCGCGGCGTCGGCGGAGCTCGTCGTCCTGTCGCCCGCGGCCATCGACGCGTGGGCGATGCTGCCGCTCGTCCCCGGCGTCGTCGTGGGTGGGGCGCTCGCCGGGCGCGCCGCCGATGCGCTGCGCGTCCGCCTGGACGCCTGAGCCCGACGTCGGAGACCGTCCGGGCCGCGGCGGGCAGCCCGGCCGCGGGACGGGCGTCGGCTCAGCGGGTCGTCAGCCGCAGCGCCTCGACGGACCGGCGCGCGGTCCGCTCGAAGACCCGGGCGGCGCGCAGGTACCCCTCCCGGTTGAGGTGGACGTCGGCGCGCGCGCACATCCAGGTCAGGTCGCAGATCGCGTCGACCCGGTCCACGTCGGCGGGGCCGCGCGTGCCGTCGGTGCCCATCGCCGGTCCGACCTCCGCGACGAGCCAGCCCTGAGCGGTGAACGTCCGCCGGATCGCGGGGTTCAGCTCGCGCATCACGAAGCGGTCGACGGTGGCGACCGCGGCGCGCAGCCCGGCCGTGTCGAGCGCCCCGCCGCGCAGCAGCGCAACGAACGGGTCGTAGACCGTGGCGGCCACGAGCACCGTGTCCGGCCCGGCGGCGGCGGCGATCCGCTGGGCGATCTCCCGCAGCCGCCGGCGCAGGCCGGGCCCGGTCGCCCGCAGGCACGCGCGGACGCGCGCGGCGTCCGGCGAGACGCAGCGCAGGACGTCGTTGCTGCCGAGGTCGAGGGTCACGAGGGTCGGGGCGGCGTCCCGGCTGCGGACGTGCCGCACGGCCCAGGCGACCTGGCTCGTCGCGGGCGCGTCGTTGGCGTAGGGCACCGGCCCCGCCGGGGCGCACCGCCCGCCGACGAGCGCGCTGGCGGCGGTGGCGCCGCCGCACCCGGCCTCCACGAGCTCGACCGGCACGCCGCGGCGGCGCAGGAGCGTCGCGAGCTGGCGCGGGTAGCCCTCGCCCGTGATCCGCTGGCCCCGCTCGCCGGGCTGCACGCCGCGGCTCAGCGAGTCGCCGAGCGCGACGAGCTGCAGCGTCTGCCCGCTGCCGGCGCGCGAGCCGGGCCGCGGACCGCCGTCGTCGTCGTCGCGCGCCCGCAGCCCCCCGACGACGAGGACGACGGCCACCAGCAGCAGCCCGACGACCGCGGCGCTCCGCAGCGGTCCGGCGGTCCACCGGCTCTCGGGGCGTGACGCGGGGCCGTCGCTCACGACGCGGAGCCTACGACCCGCCGGCGGGCGGGCACCGGGCGGCCGTTCCGGCGGTGGCGCGCAAAAGCTCGGCAACGGAACGTTCACCCCTGTAACTTGGCCGGCGGGGAGACTCCGCCGTCGGTGGCGCGAGGTCCCGCGCCGCTGCCCTCCATGGATCGCTCATCACGTCCCCGCTCCGGTGCCACCCGGCGCGAGCTCGTCGCCACCGGCGCCGGTCTGCTCGCGCTCGGCGCCGCCGGTGCGCTCACCACCCCTGCCCACGCCCGGCTGCTGGCCACCGGCAAGGTCCGGGGGCTCGGACGCGGCCGCTTCGCCGACGGCGTCGCGTCCGGGGAGCCGGGGCCGAGCGCGGTGACCTTCTGGGGGCGCCTGCGGACCGACCGGCCACGCAGCGCCGCGCGGCTCGTCGTGGCGACCGACGAGGGCCTGCGCGACGTCGTCGCCACGACGCTCGTGCCGACCTCCTCGGCGGTCGACCACACGCTGAAGGCCCGTGTCGGCGGCCTGCAGCCGAGCCGCCACTACTGGTACGCGTGGCAGTCCGCCGACGACGTCTCGCCGGTCGGACGCACGAAGACCGCGCCGCCCGCCGACAGCCGCCAGGCCGTCGCCGTCGGCTTCTCGTCCTGCCAGAGCTACCCGCACGGCTTCTTCAACGCGCACGCGGACGCGGCGGCGCAGGACCTCGACCTCTACGTCCAGCTCGGCGACTACACGTACGAGTACGCGTTCGGCGACTACGGCGACCTGCGCGGCAAGGGCGGGGTCGACTTCGCCTCCGTCGACCTGCGGACGTATCGCGACAAGCTGCGGCTCTATCGCGCCGACGCGGCGCTCCGGGAGCTCCACCGGCTGCACCCGGTGATCCACACCTGGGACGACCACGAGGTCGCCGACAACTACACCGACGGCCAGCCGTCGCCGTCGGCGCAGCAGCGCAACGCGGGCTACCGCGCGTCCTTCGAGTGGATGCCGCGGATCGCGGTGCCGGGCGACCGCTTCCGGCTCTTTCGCGGGCTGCGTCTCGGACGGACCGTCGAGCTCCTCATGCTGGACGAGCGCCAGTACCGCGACGTCGCGGTCGTCGGCCGCTCGATCCTCGGCCGCCGGCAGATGGAGTGGCTGAAGGGGCGCCTCGCGACGACCGACGCGAGCTGGAAGCTCCTCGGCAACCCCGACCTCTTCGCCCCGCTCGGGCTCAACCCGACGGGCGAGGGGCTGGTGGACCCGATCAACTTCGACGGCTGGGGCGGCTACCCCCACGAGCGGACCGAGGTCCTGCAGCACCTCGTCGCCAGCCGGATCGACGACGTGGCGCTGCTCACCGGCGACGTCCACATGTTCATGGCCAACGACCTCATGATCGGCGGTCGATCGGTGGCGACGGAGTACATGGGCGGCTCGGTGACCTCGCCGGGCCTCGACGTCCTCGAGGGCACGACGGCGTCGGTCGTCCGGGGGATCAACCCGCACATCAGGTTCCTCGACGGCCTGCACCACGGCTGGGCCGTCGCGCGCGCCTCGGACCAGCGGCTGGAGATCGAGTTCCGCGCCAGCGACTCCGTCGTCAGCGGCGCCCCGAGCCGGACGCTCGCCCGCTTCCGCCAGGATCGCGGCGAGAACCGCGTGACCCAGGTGGCCGGGGCGACCCGGGCCAGCGACCGGGCGTTCCGCGAGGACCCGGCCCGTGCGCCGGTCGCGCCCGGCACCCCGCTCGCCGCGCGCGCCGCCCGGATCGATCGCGCCGCGACCCGCGACCTCGAGCGCCGCGCCCGCGGCGGCGCCGCCGAGCGCGCCCTGCGCGCCGACCGTGCCCGGAGCGGCCGATGACGCGGGGCAGCAGCCGTCGCGAGCTCGTCGTCGCGGGGACGGGGACCGCGCTCGCCGCGACCTTCGCCTGGACGACCCCGGCGCACGCCCGCCTCCTGCCGGGCGGCGGGGCGCGCACGCTCGGGCGCGGCCGGTTCGCCGACGGCGTCGCGTCCGGCGAGCCGGGCCCGACCGCGGTGACGTTCTGGAGCAGGCTGCGGACCGACCGCCCCCGCAGCGCCGCGCGGCTCGTCGTCGCCCGCGACGCGGAGCTGCGCCAGGTCGTCGCCACGACGGTCGTGCCGACCTCCGCGGCGGTCGACCACACGCTGAAGGCCCGGATCGACGGCCTCGAGCCGGCCCGCCACTACTGGTACGCCTGGCAGTCCGCCGACGACGTCTCGCCGGTGGGCCGCACGAAGACGACCCCGCCGGCCGACAGCGCCACCGCGATCGCGCTCGGGTTCTCGAGCTGCCAGAAGCTGCCGACGGGGTTCTTCAACGCGCACCACGACGCGCTGACGCACGACCTCGACCTCTACGCGTTCCTCGGCGACTACACGTACGAGTACGACGAGACGAAGAACGACCAGTCCTCGCGCCTGAACCGTCCCGGCTACGTCGATCCCGCGTCGAACGACCTCGCGAGCTACCGGGCGAAGCTCCGCCTGTACCGCAGCGACCCGGGCCTGCGCGAGCTGCATCGGCTGCACCCCGTCGTCCACACCTGGGACGACCACGAGGTCGAGAACGACTACACCGACGGCGACCCCGCGCCATCGCGCCAGCAGCGCGCGGCGGGCTACCGCGTCCACACGGAGTGGCTGCCGCGGCTGGGGATCGCGGGGGACCGCCAGCGGGTCTACCGCGGCCTGCGCCTGGGACGCACCGCCGAGCTGCTCATGCTCGACGAGCGCCAGTACCGCACGAGCGAGGAGGGCCGGCCCGTGAGCCCGCCCACGATCCTCGGGCGTCGCCAGATGGAGTGGCTCAAGGCGCGGCTGCAGACGAGCCCGTCGCGCTGGAAGCTCGTCGGCAACCCCGACATGATCGCCCCGCTCGGCGTCGTGCTGACCGGCGCGGAAGGCCTCACGGTCAACCCCGACCAGTGGGACGGCTACCCGGCCGACCGGACCGAGATCCTCACGCACCTCGCCAGCAAGCGGATCGACGACGTCGCCTTCCTCACCGGCGACATCCACATCTACATGGCCAACCACCTCGTCCACCAGGGACGCTCGGTGGCCACGGAGTACATCGGCGGCTCCGTCACCTCGTCGGGGATCCCGGAGAGCCTCAACGGGATCGCGGCGCCGGTGATCCGCACGGTCAACCCGCACATCTCCTTCCTCGAGGGCGCGCTGCACGGCTGGGCGATCGCCCGGGCCGACGCGCGGGAGCTGCGCGTGGAGTACCGCGTGTCCGACATCCGCAAGGACCGCGCGCCGTCGCGGACGCTCGCGACGTTCGTCCAGCGGACCGGCGAGAACCGGCTCGAGCAGGCGACGCGCAGCGGGATCCGCGGCGCGCGGATCCTCGGCGAGGATCCCGCCGACGCGCCGGCGCCCGCCGGCAGCGCCCTGGCCCGCCGCCGCGACGCGGTGGCCCGGGCGGCCCAGCGCGACGCGACGCGCCGCCGGGAGGCGGCCGAGGCCCGCGCCCGCCGCGCGCGCTCCCGCGCCGGCACCCGTACGACGACGACCCGGAGCGCCCCATGAGGACGACCGTCCTGATCCCGACCGCCGCCACGCTGGCGGCGCTCGCCGTGCCGGCGGTCGCCGGCGCGGCCGTCCCCGGCGACGACGCCGCGGGCGCCCTGAGCTTCGAGCCGGTCACCGCCGAGAACGGCCCCGTCGCGGCGCGGCAGCGCGTGCTGCGCCTCGACGGCGCGGGGCCGGACGCCGCGCCGCGATGCCTCGGTCCGCGGAGCTTCGCCCGGACCGCCTGGGCGATCGTCCCGGCCGCCGACGCGGCTCGCCGGATCACCGTCGAGGCCGCGCCGAGCATGAGCACGGCGGTGCCCGACCTGGCGCTCTACGTCCAGCCCGCCGGGCGCCGCGACGTGACGACGGAGCCGACGACCTGCGCCGGGCGCGAGACCGTCGGGGACGGCAGCCGCGGCGACGAGGCGGCCGGCGCGACGGCCGTCGTGGGCGCCGGCCAAGCCGTGCTCGTGCAGGTCGGGTGGCGCGACGGCGACGCGCCGGAGGACGTCGTCACGACCCTCGCGCAGAGCACCGTCCGGCTCGCGGAGGCACCGCGCGGCCTCGAGCCGGCCGCGGCCCCGTCGATCCGCCTCGGGCGTCCCTCGTCGGTCGCGCTGCGCGGCGCGACGCTCGTCGGCGGCGACCCGGCCCAGCCCCGCTGCCTCTCGCAGGCCGCCGTCTGGCGCACGGTGCGGATCCGCAAGGCCGGGCGCTACGCGCTGGCCGTCGCGGGCGGCGCGACGACCGTCACGGCGTTCCGCGGCCGGCCGACCGGCGACCGCGCGCTGGCCTGCGCGAGCGACGCCGACGGCCCGCGCGTGGCCACGACCGTCCGGGCGCGCCGCAAGGGCGTCCTCTGGATCCGGCTCGGCGTGGACAGCCCCGAGTCGACCGATCCGGGTGCCGTCCTGCTGCGCGGCCCCTTCCGGACCGAGCGCCTCGCGCGCAAGGCGCTGCCGAGCACCGCGTCGCGGGCGGCCCGGATCTTCCGAGGCCGGGGCCGATGACGGCGACGCTCCGTCGGCGCGAGGCGCTCCTCGCCGCGGGCGCCGCGACGCTCGCGGCGGGCTTCGGGTCCGCGTTCTGGCGCTCGGCCACGGCGACGGCGGCCTCGGCGCAGACCGGCGCGGGGCCGTACGGCCCGCTGCTGGCGCCCGACGCCAACGGCGTGCGGCTGCCGAAGGGCTTCCGCTCGCGGGTCGTCGCGCGCAGCCTGCAGCCGGTCCCCGGCACGAGCTACGTCCTGCCGCTCTTCCCCGACGGCAGCGCGACGTTCCCGACGCCCGACGGCGGCTGGATCCAGGTCGTCAACAGCGAGGTGCCCCTCATCGGCGGCGCGTCCGCCATCCGCTACGCGAAGGACGGCCGGATCGTCGACGCCTACGGGATCCTCACCGGCACGTCGACGAACTGCGCCGGCGGCCCGACGCCCTGGGGCACCTGGCTGTCCTGCGAGGAGGTCGACGAGGGCCGGGTCTGGGAGTGCGACCCGACCGGGCGCACGCAGCCGGTCGTCCGCCCGGCGATGGGCGTCTTCAAGCACGAGGCCGCCTGCGTGGATCCGGTCCACGAGCACGTCTACCTCACCGAGGACCGCGGTGACGGCTGCCTCTACCGGTTCGTCCCCGACCACTACCCCGACCTGTCCCAGGGCCGGCTGGAGGTCGCGACCGTCACCGGGACCGGCGGCGAGGGCAGCGTGTCCTGGACGCCGCTGCCCGATCCGGCGGCACGGGGGAGGGCGACTCGCGACCAGGTCGCCGGCGCGACGCGGTTCGAGCGCGCGGAGGGCATCTGGTTCGACGCCGGCACGGTCTACGTCGCCACGACGGGCGACGAGACGATCCACGCGCTGGACACGACGACGCAGCGGATCTCGATCCTCTACCGGCGCGCGGACGCGCCGGGCTCGCCGCTGCAGGGCGTCGACAACGTCACCGTCTCGCGCTCCGGCGACGTCTACGTCTGCGAGGACAGCTACGACAACGACCCCGACGCGATGGACGTCTGCCTCATCACGCCGGAGGGCGAGGTCGCGCGCTTCTGCAAGCTCACGGGCCGCGAGCACTTCCTGCCCAGCGAGCTGGAGAGCGAGATCACCGGCGTGGCGTTCTCCCCGGACGGGTCGCGGATGTACTTCGGCTCGCAGCGCGCCGGCGGCGTCGGCGCGGTCTACGAGATCTCCGGCCCGTTCCGGACCGCGCGGCCGACCGGCGGCGGCCCCGCGCCGGTCGACCCGGCGCTGCTCGGCCTGACGGCGGCGAGCGCGATCTCCAGCACGGCGCTCCTGCAGGACGGCTTGCGGGTGCGCCTGACCGCGGCGGGCCCCGTCGCGGTGACGGCGGTGCTGAAGGCGCGCGTGCGGCGCAACGGCCGGCTGCGGACGGTGACCGTCGCGCGGCAGGATCGGCAGCTGGCCGCGGGCGCGACGAGCCTGCGCCTGCGGCCGCGCAACGGGACGACCCGCGCGGCGGTGCGCGCGGTGCGCGGCGCGACGGCGGCGACCCTCGAGGTCGCGGTCCGTCAGGCCGACGGCTCGCGTGCGGTTCGGCGCCGCAGCGTCCGCATCCGCGGCCGCCGGCGCTAGCGCCGCCAGCGACCGCGGTCGCTGCGCGGTCAGCCGAGCTCGAGGACGACCTTGCCGGTCGCGCGCCGCTCGTCGAGCGTCCGCAGCGCCTCGGCGGCGTCGGCGAGCCCGAACGTCGCCCCGACCGGCGGGTCGATCGCCCCGGAGTCGATCAGCGGCTGCAGGGCGGCGCCGATCCGCGGCCCGATCGACGGCTCGGCGAAGAACCACTCGCCCCATGCGGCGCCGATGACCTCCGTGTTGCGCAGCAGCAGGCGGTTGACCTTCACCGTCGGGATCTCCCCGCCGGTGAAGCCGACGACGACGAGGCGCCCGGCGCGTCGCAGCGACCGGAGGCTGTCGGTGAAGCGATCGCCGCCGACCGGGTCGATGACGACGTCGACGCCGCCATCGGTGGCGTCGAGCACCTCGTCCTTCCACGGGCCGTCGCTGCGGACCACGACGTCGGCGCCGGCGGCACGGGCCACCTCGGCCTTCGCGTCGCTGGACACGACGGCGACCGTCCGCGCGCCGAGGCCCTTGGCGACCTGCAGCGTCGCGGTGCCCACGCCGCCCGCCGCGCCCTGGACGAGGACCCAGTCGCCGGACTGCACGCGTCCGCGCGTCACGAGCGAGAAGTAGGCCGTGTGGTAGTTCAGGATCAGCGCGGCGCCCTGCGCGAAGGACCAGGAGTCCGGGATGGGGAAGGTCATCGCCGGCTGCGCCGCGGCGACCTCGGCCCACCCTCCCAGGAACGTGAAGGCGGCCACCCGGTCGCCGGGCGCGAAGCCGGACCCCTCCGGCGCGGTCCGCACGACGCCCGCGACCTCGCTGCCGGGCACGAACGGGAGGGGCGCCTTGAACTGGTACTCGCCGCGGGACTGCAGGAGCTCCGGGAACGACACCCCGGCCGCGCGAACGTCGATGATCACGCCCTCGCCGCCCTGCAGCGGCGCCGTCGGCTCGTCCAGGTCGGCGAGCGTCAGCGCGGTGTCCGGACCGGTGAGCTCGGTGATCTGCTGGGCCTGCATCGGTGCTCCTCGAAATCGGCGGTACCCGCTGGTACCTACGGGGGCCGGACGCTATCGCACGACCGTGCGCGGCCCCGCGCGTCGGCTGGTCAGTCGCGGTCGTGGCCGGGTGCCAGCAGGGACGCGGCGTCCTCCAGCGAGGCGCGGCCGCACATCGCCAGCGTCAGGTCGACGTCGGCCAGCAGCGACCGCACGACCTCGCGCACGCCGTCCTGGCCGCGCAGGCCGAGACCCCAGACCCACGGCCGCGCGACGAGCACCGCCCGAGCCCCGAGCGCGAGCGCCTTCAGGACGTCCGAGCCGGTCCGCACGCCGCTGTCCAGCAGGACCGCCGTCTCGTCCGGCACGGCGGCCACGACGTCGGGGAGCTGATCCAGCGACGCCACGGAGCCGTCGACCTGCCGTCCGCCGTGGTTGGACACGACGACCCCGTCGGCGCCGAGGTCGACCGCGCGCCGCGCGTCGTCGGGGTGCAGGACCCCCTTGGCGATCAGGGGCAGCGACGTCTCCTCGCGCAGCGCCGCGAAGTCCGACCAGGTCATGCCGGGGTTCGGGAACGTCTGCGCCCACATGCCGACGGCCCCCTGCGGGTCCTCCTCCGGCGTCCGCTCGAGCTTCGCCCGGAACGCGGGGTCGGCGAGGTAGTTCGCGATCCCCTCGCCGACGAGGAACGGCAGGTACGCCTGCGCGATGTCGCGCGGGCGCCACGGCATCGTGAGCGTGTCGAGGGTCACGACGATCGCCTCGTTGCCGGCGGCCTCCGCACGGCGCACGAGGCTCCGGCGGACCTCCGGGTCGTTCGGCGGGTAGAGCTGGAACCAGCGCGGCGCGTCGGGGCAGGCGTCCGCCACGTCCTCGATCGTCGTCGAGGCGGCGTTGGAGAGCACGTGGCAGACGCCGAGCTCGTTCGCCGCGCGCGCGACGGCGAGCTCGCCGTCGGGGTGCACGATCGACAGCACGCCGACCGGCCCGAGGATCACCGGGCCGTTGAGCTGCGTGTCGCAGACGGTGGTGCGCAGGTCCCGCTGGGCGACCTCCCCGAGCAGCCGCGGCAGCAGGCGGTGGCGGTCGAACGCCGCGCGGTTGTCGCGCATCGTGCGCTCCTCGCCCGCGCCGCCCGCCACGTACGCGTACGCGGCCTCGGGGAGCTCCGCGCGCGCCTGCTCCTGCAGCGCGTCGAAGGTCGTGGCGAGCTCCGGGCGCTCGGCCCCGAGCCCCTTCGCGTAGACCTCGAACTGGTAGAGGCCGAAGGGCAGGGGCGGGTCGGTCGCGCTCACGACGCCTACGCTATCCCGCGACCGGGAGCGCGCCCGCGCCGACACCGGCACGCCCGCACGCGAGGCGCCGCCGCGGACCGCGCCGACCCGGGGGAGAACCCCACCCCGACTCGCAGGGGCGCCGCAGCGACAGCGCGTGCGATGCTCGGCACCGTGGGGGCATGGCCTCCCCGCCCGACCCGCCCACCGCGACGACCATGGCCCTCGACCCCGACCCGCCCACGATCGACGAGCGGCTCGCCGCCGCCGGGCGCCGCCTGCGGCCGCACGCCGACCGCGCCTGGCGCGATCTCGCCTACCTCCTCCTCGGGATGGCGACCGGCACCGCGTTCTTCAGCATCGCGGTGACCCTCTTCTCGCTCTCGATCGGCCTGCTGGTGCTCATCGTTGGCATCCCGATCGCGATGCTCTCCAGCGAGGTCCTGCGCTGGTGCGCCGAGATCGAGCGGCGGCGGGCGCTGATCGTCGATCCCGAGCCCATCCGCGGGGCCTACCGCCCGGTGCGGGGCGCGGGCTGGCTCGGCGCCGCGCAGGCGATGGCCGGCGACGCCCGGCGCTGGAAGGACCTCGCCTACCTCGTGCTGCAGTTCCCCGTCTCCGTGGCGGCGTTCGTCGCCTCGAGCCTCTGGGCGCTGCCGCTCGGGCTGCTGACGCTGCCGCTCTGGTACTGGGCGGTGCCCGACGGCGTCGACGTCTTCGCGATCCCCGGGTCGCACGTCGACGCGCTGCCGTCGGCGCTGCTCGGCATCCCGCTGGGCCTCGTCGCGATCGTCCCGGTCTACGGCCTCTGCCGCGGCGCGACGATCGTCTCGCTCGCGCTGGAGCGCGCGCTGCTGGGGGACGAGCGCGTCGAGCTGCAGCGCCGCGTGAGCCACCTCGAGGAGACCCGCGCCGGAGCCGTCGACGCGGCGACCGCCGAGCTGAAGCGGATCGAGCGCGACCTCCACGACGGCGCCCAGGCGCGGATGGTCGCGGTGGCCATGGACCTCGGCATGGCGGAGGAGCGGCTGGAGGAGGACCCCGAGAAGGCGCGCGAGCTCGTCCGCGGCGCGCGCGACGAGGCGCGTCGCGCGCTGGCCGAGATGCGCGACCTCGTGCGCGGCATCGCGCCCTCGGTGCTCGCCGACCGCGGGCTCGACGCGGCGCTGACCGCCCTGGCGACGCGCTCGCCGCTGCCGGTGGCGCTCGACGTGGCGCTCGAGCGTCGTCCGCCGGCCAGCGCCGAGACGGCCGCGTACTTCGTCGTCTCCGAAGCCCTGACGAACGCCGCCAAGCACGCCGGCGCGACGGCCTGCTCCGTGACGGTCCGCGGGACGGAGCGGATCCTGCAGGTGGAGATCCGCGACGACGGCGCCGGTGGGGCCGTCGTCGCCCCGGGCGGCGGGCTCGCCGGGTTGCGGGACCGCGTCGCCGCCGTCGATGGCATGCTCGAGGTCACGAGCCCCGCCGGCGGTCCGACCGTGCTGCGGGCGACGATCCCCTGCCTGCCATGAAGCTCCCGCCGTGCGCGTCCTGATCGCCGAAGACCACGCCCTGCTGCGCGACGGGCTGACCCGCCTGCTGCGCGACCACGGCCACGAGGTCGTGGCGGCGGTCGAGACCGCGGAGGAGATCGTGCGCCGCGGCACGGCGCTGGAGCCCGACCTCGCGCTGCTCGACGTGCGCCTGCCGCCGACCCAGACCGACGAGGGCGTCCGCGCCGCGCTCGAGCTGCGCGCCCGGCGGCCCGAGCAGCCGGTGCTCGTCCTCTCGCAGTACGTCGAGCGGACCTACGCCGCCGAGCTGCTGGCCGACGGCCGCGGCGGGATCGGCTACCTCCTGAAGGACCGCGTGGCCGAGCCGGGCGAGTTCGTGCGCGCGTGCGAGCGGGTCGCGGGCGGCGGGACGGCGCTGGACCCCGAGGTCGTCGCCCAGCTCGTCGTCCGGCGGCGCGCGGGCAGCGGTGCGGACGATCCGCTCGCGACGCTCACGCCGCGGGAACAGGAGGTCCTGCGGCTCATGGCGGAGGGCCGCTCGAACCGCGGCATCGCCGAGGCGCTCGTGGTGACCGACGGGGCGGTCGAGAAGCACGTCACGAGCATCCTCGGCAAGCTCGACCTGCCGGCGTCGTCCGGCGACCACCGCCGCGTCCTCGCCGTGCTCGCGCTGCTGCGCGCCGACGGCGACGGCTGAGCCGGCGCGCCCTAGGGCCGCAGGCCGGCGGCGGTGAGGTGGTCCAGGGCGTCCGCGATCGGGCCGTAGAGGTCCAGCGGCACGCTGACGAGACCGGTCGGCTGGTCGATGCCGGCCCGACGCGCGAGGGGGAGCAGCGAGACGCCGCTGAGCGCTCGCAGGGCCGCCCCGAGCCGGCGCCGCAGCGCGCTGGGCAGCCCGGGCCGGGCGGCGAGCACGTCGCCAAGGAGCGGCGGCGAGCTCCAGGCGGCGCGCAGGCCCCGCGCGTCGGCGTCGGCGACCGGGCCCGTGGTCACGGCGGCGTCGACGCGCCCCCGGCGAACGCGCGCCAGCGCCTCGGCGTCGGTGGTCGCGGGCGGTGCGAGCCGGACGTCGCCGGCACCGGTCACCGCGCCGGCCCGCAGCCCGGCCGCCTGCAGGGCGCGGCGCGGCAGCAGGTCGCCGCCCGCCGTTCCGGGGACGCCGAGCGCGACCCGCCCCCCGCGGAGGTCGGCGAGCCGGCGGGCCCCGTCGCGGGTCACCCAGATGCGGGCCGCCGACCCCCGCGCGGGCTCGCCGAGTCCCGTGCCGTAGGCGACGATCGGCCCGATCCCGGCCACCCGGTTGGCGACGACGAGCGCCTCGGGGTCGAGCTGGGCGAGGTCGATCTGGTGCAGCGCGAGACCGGCGACGAGCTCGCCGGGGTCCCGCCGCAGGACGAGCTCGACCGGACAGGCGAGGAGCTCGCCGAGGTCGGTGGCCAGCCGCTGCGCCGCGGCGCGACCGCCCTCGCCGCCGTCGGGCACCACGACGCCGAAGCGGACCGCGGCGCGGCTGCACGATCCCTCGGGGAAGCGCTCGACCGGCTCGTCCTGCGCGGCGGCGCGCCCGCCGAGCGCGGCGACGGCGAGGGCTACGACGAGCGCGGCGCCGAGCGCGACCGCGAGCAGGCGCCGGAGGACCGGGGACGGGGCGAGCCGGGGCGACATCGAAGGCGGATCCTCGCAGGCCGAGGGAGGCGCAGGGCCCGCGACCGGGGTCCGCCGCTCGCGGTCGTCGCGGCGCACGGCTCGTGGTCGCGCGGCGGTCCCGCGCCGCGGCGGGCGGGCGGGCGTCGCGAGCGGGACGCGCCCGGCGGTCGCCCGCGAGCGGACACCGGCGGGCGGCGTCGCCGGTCGTCCGTCCAGTGCCCGGTGTCGCATGGGGACCTCCCCGATGCGACCGAGGCGCGCTCGGACCTACCGTCGCGCCGCGATGGCCACGAAGACGAAGCCGCGCCGGCGGCGGCGCGCGACCCCCTCCCGCCGCGCCCGCCGGTGCCGGACCCGCCGGGTCCGCGGGCGTCGGCAGCGCGTCTGCCGCCCGGCGCCCAAGCCCCGGCGGCCACGCCCGAAGCCCGCTCGTCCGAAGCCGAAGCCGAGGCCGTCCACGCCCGCGAAGCCGACGCCGAGCGCCCCCGCGCCGTCGCCTCCCGCGAAGGGCGTTCCCACCCTGCCGGCGGGAACGCCGGTCCCGGGACTGCCCGACCCCCCGCCGCCTCCGCCCCCGCCGGACGTCCCGCCGCCGTCCGGCGACCCGGTCCCGGAGGGCGTGCAGCGCTACCGCGGGCCCTTCGGTCCCCGGCAGGCCGAGCGGCTGCTCTGGCGCGCCGGCTTCGGCCCCCTGCGCGGGCAGGCCCCGGCGTTCGCCGCGCTCGGCCTCGAGGGCGCCGTCGCGGCGCTCACGCGCGTCACCGGCCCCGCGCGCCTCGTCGGGCCGGAGCCCGTCACGGAGCTCGGCGAGCCGATCGATCCGGCGCGCTTCCCGTACGACCACCTCGTCTGGCTCGATCGCATGGTCCGCTCCGACCAGCCGTTCCTCGAGCGCCTCGCGCTGCTCTTCCACGACTGGTTCGGCGTCTCGGACGAGCTCGTCGGCTCGTGGCCCCTCATGCGCGAGCACGTCGACCTCTTCCGTCGCGTGGGCCGCGGCTCGTTCCGGGACCTGCTGCTCGCGGTCACCGGCGACGGCGCGATGCTCGTGCGGCTGGACGGCGACGACAACCAGCGAGGCCGGCCGAACGAGAACTACGCGCGGGAGCTCATGGAGCTCTACGCCCTCGGCCCCGACCGCGGCGCCTACACCGAGCGCGACGTGCGGGAGGCGGCGCGCGGGCTCACCGGCTACGCGTCCTCCTACCACCCCGACCGGGGCTACGAGGACTTCCGCTTCGATCCCGCCCGGCACGACGACGGCGAGAAGGAGCTCTTCGCGCGGCGCGACCGCTACCGGCCCGAGGCGGTCGTCGACGCCTGCGTCGCCCACCCGCTGCACCCGAGCTTCTTCGTCCTGAAGCTCTGGTCGGCCTTCGTGGCGGTCCCGCCGTCCGACGGCCAGCGTCGGGCGCTCGAGCGCCTCTACGTCGAGCGCGACCATGCGGTCCTGCCGGTGGTCGAGGCGATCCTCATGCACCCCGCCGTCTACGAGGGCCCGGCGCTCGTCAAGCCGCCGGCGGTCTACGCGGCGGGCATGCTGCGCGCGCTCGGGCGGGGGATCGAGTCGATCGGCTGGCCGGAGGTGGGCCGCCAGGCGGGGCAGCGCCTGTTCCAGCCGCCGAGCATCGCGGGCTGGCGCGAGGACCGCTGGCTCGACACGGCCACCTGGCGCGCGCGCTGGCAGCTCGCGCACCTCGCGCTGAAGGGGCACGAGCTCGGCGCCGACGAGGGATACCTCGCCGAGGAGACGCCGGAGCAGGCCGTCGCGATGGCGCTGCGGCACTGGGACGACCCGCCGATCGCCGCGGACACCGCGGCGGCCCTCGTCACCGCCGCCGCGCGCATGGCGCGCGTCGTCGGCCTCTCGCCCTCGGCGCGCAACGCCCTGCGCCAGGACGTGCTGCGCCACCTCCTCGTCACCGCCCCCGACTGCCAGGTCTGCTGACCATGCGCGACATCGCCTGCTGCCGGCCGGTCGAGCCCGGCCGCCCCGTACCCGCCGGTCGCGGCCTGACCCGGCGCTCGGTGCTGCTGTCGGGCATCGGCCTGGGGCTCACGCTCTTCGGCGGGCGAGCGCTCTCCCCGCAGGGGGTGGCGGAGGCGGTCGCCGCCGCGTCGCCGGCCGACCGCGTCCTCGTCTGCGTCTCGCTCTCGGGCGGCGTCGACGGGCTGAGCCTCGCACCCCCGCAGCACGACCGGCGCTACGACCGCCGGCTGCGTCCGCAGCTGTGGGTCGATCCGGCGACGACGCTCGCGATGCGGGGGACCGACGAGCTGCGCTGGCATCCGGCGGCGGCGTCGCTCAAGCGCCTCCACGACCGCGGGCGGCTCACGCTGCTGCCCGCGGTCGGCTACGACGGGCCGAACCACTCGCACTTCACCTCTCGCCACTTCTACGAGGTGGGCGCGACGGACCCGCAGGGGACGACGGGCTGGCTCGGGCGCTACCTCGACGTCGTCGGCACCGACCACAACCCGCTGCAGGGCCTCACGCTCGGCGAGACGATCTCGCCGATGCTCGCCGCGTCGCGGGTCTCCGTCGCGGCGACCGACCGGCCCCAGGACTACCGGATCGCCACCCCGGGGATCGACGGCGGGCCGTTCCACGACGAGCTGCTGCGGGCGTTCGCGGCGCTCGGACGCGGGACGTCCCCGGACCCCGTGCTGGACGCCGCCCGCGCCGTCCACGGCGACGCCGTCGACCTGCACGGGCAGCTCCAGGCCCGCTTCGCCGACGGTCCCGAGACGTATCCGGAGGGTCGGCTCGGGACCCGGCTGGCGGACATGGCGCGCCTGCTCGGCGCGGGGCTGCCGATCCGCTGCGGCACGATCGACGCCGCGCTGGACTTCGACAGCCACGCGAACCAGGACGGGTCGTTCGGACGGCAGGTCGACGAGGTCGGCCGCGCGCTCGAGGCGTTCCAGTCCGACCTCGAGCGTCGGGGGATCGCCGACCGCGTCCTGACCCTCGTGTGGAGCGAGTTCGGCCGTCGGCCGGAGGAGAACGGCTCCGTCGGGACCGACCACGGCGCCGGCGGCGTGGCGATGCTCCTCGGCACGCGCGTGCGGGGCGGCCAGCTCGGCGCGTTCCCCGGGCTCGCGTCGCTGGATCCCGACGGCAACCTCCGCGCGACCGTCGACTACCGGGGGCTCTACTGCTCGTTGCTGGAGGAGTGGCTGGAGGCCGACGCCGGACCGATCGTGCCGGGCGCGGACCGGCTGGAGCGCTACGCCCTGCTCGCCTGACGCGATCGGCGCCCGCGGTCGCCGCGGTGGGCGTCGCACGCCCGCCGCCGCACGGCGCGCCGGCCGTCGCGGCGCCGCGTCAGCCCGACAGGCCGCCGCGGCGACCGCCGGGGCGGCGCAGGCGGTGACGCGCGGCGTCCAGTCGCGCGCGGAGCTCGTCGGCGTCGGGCAGCGGCGCCACCTCGACCGGCGGCACGCCGCGCTCGACCTCGGCCGCGGCGCGCAGCCGGGTGCGCGCGGCATCGAGCCGGGCGACGAGGTCGTCGGGCAGCTCGACGGGCGCCCCGCCGCCGCGGTCGGCCCGCAGCGCGTCCGGGATCAGCGGTCGAGGTGGTCCGGGCACGATCGAGGGACGGCCGTCCTCGCCGCGCGGCGGGGATCGGCGCGCGGGATCCTCCACGGGCGCCCGGCGCGCGGCCGGCGGACGCGGAACGCCGGAGGCGGGGGCGGGGTGGCGGCGCTCGTCCACGCCCGCCACCCTAGCTGGCGCGGCGTGGACCGGCGGTCGTCGCGACCGCTGCTGCAGGAGCCCGCCCATCGACGGGCAGGGCGATCACCGAATGACCACGCCTTGCCCGCGACGGCGACCGTAGTGTACCGTCGGCCGGACGATATTACAGTCATTGTCCGTGTCGTCGCCGGGCGTCGTCGGGTCCGGCGGCGGACGCATCCCCCAGCAAGGAGCACCAGGAATGAGCAGGCTTCGCAGGTCGTTGTGGACGATGTCGGTGGCAGGCGCGGCGGCGCTGGGCCTCGCCACCTCCGCGAGCGCCGCCGACTACTACGTCGACGCCGCCGCCGGGTCGGACGCCAACGCGGGCACGAGCCCGGCCGCGGCGTGGAAGACCCTGGCGAAGGTCAACGCGAAGACCTTCGCGGCGGGCGACCGGATCCTCCTGCACACCGACCAGACCTGGGTCGAGCAGCTGAAGCCGAAGGGCTCCGGCGTGGAGGGCAACCCGATCACGATCGGCAACTACGGCGGCGGAGAGCGCAAGCCCGTGGTGGACGGGCGCAACGTCGCCGGCGGCGGCGCGGGCGGGGCGGCCGTGTCGCTCGTGAACCAGAGCTACTGGACCATCAGCGGCCTCGAGGTCGTCAACGACAACGGCACGGACAACGTCGTGGGCAGCAACCGCGTCGGCATCCTCGTGAACAACACGAGCGGGACGCTGAAGCGCGGCATCACGATCACGGGCAACTACGTCCACGACGTGAACGGCTGCTTCAACTGCAACGGCGCGAACGGCCAGACGAACGGCGGCATCTCCGTCGTCGCCGACACGATGAACGGGCTCGGGAACGGCGCGAGCAGCTGGAAGGACGTGCTGATCACCGACAACGTCGTGCAGGACGTCGGCCGCACCGGGATCAACTTCGACGACTACTCGACCGGCTTCCTCTTCTACTTCGTCTCCCAGGACGCGCTGAGCAAGAACGTCTCGATCACCCACAACCGGCTGAAGGACATCGACAGCGACGGGATCATCCTGCGCGGCTCGAAGGAGAACCTCATCGAGCACAACGTCATCGACGGCGCCGGATCCGTCACGGCGTCGGGCTCGCAGCCGGGCACGGTCGGCATGTTCGTGGCCAAGACGACGAACACGCTCATGCAGTTCAACGAGGTGTCCGGGGTCCAGACGCACGTCGTCGACGGTCACGGCTACGACGTCGACCTGTTCGCGGTGAACACGATCGTCCAGCACAACTACTCCCACGACAACGAGGGCGGATTCATCCTGCTGATGGGCGGCCTCGGCTCCGGGAGCGACGCGACCGTCCGCTACAACCTCAGCGTCAACGACGGGTTCGCCGGCGACAAGGGCATCGTGTCGCTGTCCAGCGGGCTGCTGAACGGCTCGAAGATCTACAACAACACGATCTACATCAAGCCCGGTCTCAACGCGCCGCCGATCGCCCAGCAGGGCTGGAGCGGCGACAACAACAACAGCTGGTGGTTCCGGAACAACGTCGTCGTGAACCACGGCACCGGCACCTGGGCGTTCCCGCGCGGGTCCGGCACGACCATCGCGAACAACCTCATCTACGGCAACCACACCGCGGGCGAGCCGGCCGATCCGCAGAAGATCACCGCGGACCCGCAGATGCTCGCGCCGTCCGACGACGCGCCCTCGGGCATCGGCAACGTCGCCGGCTACGGCGTGGCGCCGACCTCCCCGGCCGTCGGGACGGGCGCGCTGATCCCCGGCAACGGCGGCCGGGACTACTTCGGTCGTCCCGTCCCGTCCACGGCTCCCCCGACGCGCGGCTTCCACGAGGCGCAGTAGGGCCGCGCCGGCCCGGAGCGCGCCGCGCGTCCCGGGCCCGCCACGAGAACGACGAAGCCCGGCGCGCGGCGCCGGGCTTCGTCGTCTCCCGGCCGGAGCGGCGCGGGACGGGCAAGGGAGGGGCGCTCAGGCGGCCGAGAGGCTCCCGACGGCGCCGACGACCGAGGTCGACCAGTCGATGACCGAGGTCGGCTTCACGACGTGCTTGCCGAGGCCGAGCTCCTTCGGCGCCATGCCGAGGGCCAGGCCGACGAGCTGCGGCAGGTGCAGGACCGGCATCTGCAGGTCCCGGCCGACGGTGCGCGAGACGACCGGCTGCTGCATGTCGAGGTTCAGGTGGCAGAGCGGGCACGGCGTGACGAGGCAGTCGGCGCCCTGGTCCTTCGCGTCGCCGAGGTGGCGACCGGCCATCTTGAACGACGTCTCCTTCTGCATGAGGGAGATCGGGAAGCCGCAGCACTTCTGCGCGCCGGCGTAGTCCACGACGGTGCCGCCGAGCGCCTCGATGACCTGCTCGAGGTACCGGTCGCGCGGGTTCTCGGCCGAGATGTCGAGCCGGTCGGTCGGGCGGACGATGTAGCAGCCGTAGAACGGGCCCACCTTCAGGTCCGTGAGCGGCCGCGTGACCATCGAGCGCAGCTCGTCGAGGCCGAGCTCCTCCACGAGGACCCAGAGGAAGTTCTTGTTGACCAGGCCCTTCGCGTACTGCAGGCCCTCCGGGGTCAGGTGCTTGTTCACCTCGTCGCGGTACGCGGCGGAGGCGTCCAGGCGCTCCTGGCACTCGGTCTGCGCGCCCTGGCAGGTCGAGCAGATGTTCATCATGAAGTCCGCGCCCTTCTCGATCTCCTGCTGCGCGAGCGCGAAGGTGCGCGCGTTCAGGGAGTCGGCGAGCTCCTGGCTGTGCTCGGCGATGACGCCGGCACCGCAGCAGCTGGCGCGGTTGAGCTCGACGAGCTCGATGCCGAGCTTCGGGGCGACGGCGGCGACGGAGCCGTGGAGCTCGGGGGTGAAGCCGCGGCTGACGCAGCCGGGCCAGTAGGCGACCTTCATGCTCACGCGTCCTTCTGTGCGGTCTCGGCCTCGGTCAGGCCCTTGCTCGGGGTCGGGCTCGCGGAGCCCTCGTCGGCCCCGGCGCGCTCCGCGTGCGAGGTCGGCGCGGTGTCGTCCTCGTCCGGCTGCTCGACGTAGAGGTTGAACTCGAGCCGGCCCTCGCGCTCGCCGACCTCGCGGTAGATCCGCTTGATCTGGTCCTGGTCGGGGAGCTTGTGGTGGAAGAGCGCGCTCTTCGGCGTGACCTTCCGGCGCAGCAGCGCGGTGGTGATCACCGGCAGCGACGAGAGGAGCTCCTTCGCCGCGGCCGGGTGCAGCGGGCCGCCGTAGGAGTCCGGCACCATCTTCGCCTCGTTCAGCGTGCCGTACCGCTTCACGCTGTTGACGATCGCCATCTCGTGGCGCTCGCCGTTGTTGCGGTCGACGATGTGGTGGTCCTGCGACGCGATCCGGCGCAGCCGCATGATCTGGTTCATCGGGGCGACGCCCTTCGGGCACGCCTCGACGCACTTGAAGCAGTGGGTGCAGGCGTAGATCCCGTGGGGGTCCTCGGCGAGGTTCGAGAGCCGCTCGGCGTGGCGGCTGTCGCGCGGGTCGCCGACGAAGCGGTACGTCTTCGCGAGGGCCGCGGGACCGACGAAGAGCGGGTCGATCTCCATCGAGAGGCAGTCCGAGACGCAGGCGCCGCACTGGATGCACGCCATCGACTGCGTGACGTCGACCATCGACTCGCGCGGGACGATGTGCTCGCGCTCGGGGAGCGGCTCGCTGGGCAGCAGCCACGGGGTGACCCGCGCCTGCTTCTTCCAGTGGACCGCGTCCATGTCGACGATCAGGTCCTTGATGACGGGCATGTTGCCCATCGGCTCGACCGTGATCTTGCCGTCCTTGGACCGCGCCATCGCCTCGGAGAGGTGCGTGTGGCACGCGAGGCCGGGCTGGCCGTTGATCCGCGTGCCGCACGAGCCGCAGATGGCGGCGCGGCACGAGCAGCGGATGCCGATCGAGCCGTCCTCCTGGGCCTTCGCCTGGAGGATCCCGTCGAGGACCGAGCGGTGGGGCTCGAGCTCGATCTCGAACTCCTCGTAGTACGCCGCCTCGCCCGACTCCGGGTCGTAGCGGCGCAGGCGCAGCGTGAACTGCTCGATCCCCTCGGGCGCGTCGTCCGCGCCCGTGGTGCCGTTCGTCGTGTGGTCGATCGTCGACATCAGTACGTCCGCTCCATCGGCTGCCACTGCGTGATCGTCACCGGCGCCTGACCGAGCTTCGCTCCGCCGTCGCCGTCCTGCTCCACCGTGAGGTGGAAGAGCCAGTTGTCGTCGTCCCGCTCGGTGAAGTCCGTGCGCGAGTGCGCGCCGCGCGACTCCTTGCGCTCGAGCGCGGAGGCGACGATCGCCTCGGAGCAGTCGAGCATGAAGCCGAGCTCCAGCGCCCCGAGCACGTCCTGGTTGAAGACCGTGCCCCGGTCGTCGATGTAGGCCGTCTTGGCCTCCTCCTGGAGCCGCTTGACGATCTCGTGCCCCTTCTGCATGCCCTCCTCGTCGCGGAAGACGGCGCAGTACTGGTTCATCGAGACGCCGAGCTCCTCCTTGATCTCGGAGACCCGCCGGCCGGTCTTGGGCCGGTCGATGATCGCCGCGATCTCCTTCTGGTCGTCGCGCAGCTGGGCGTCGGAGACCGTCGGCATCGGGATCGACTGGGCGACCTTCGCGGCGTGCTCGCCGGAGCGACGGCCGAAGATCAGCGTGTCGAGGAGCGAGTTGGCGCCGAGGCGGTTGCCGCCGTGGACGGAGACGCACGCGACCTCGCCGGCCGCGTAGAGGCCCGGGATGTCGGTCTCGCCGTCGACGTCGGTCTTCACGCCGCCCATGGTGTAGTGCTGACCCGGGCGGACCGGGATCGGCTCGCGCGTGATGTCGATGCCGGCGAAGTCGCGACCGAGGTTCACGATCTCCCGCAGCGCCTCGAGGATCCGGTGCTTCGGCACGACGGTGACGTCGAGGAGGACGGAGTCCTTGAGCGGCCCGGTGCCGCGGCCCTCGTTGATCTCCTTCTGCTCCGCGCGCGAGACGACGTCGCGCGAGGCGAGCTCCATCTTGTTCGGCGCCGAGTGGACCATGAACCGCTCGCCGTCGGCGTTGCGCAGGTGCGCGCCCTCGCCGCGGGCGCCCTCGGTGATGAGGAACCCGTTGGCCGTCATGGTCGTCGGGTGGTACTGGATCATCTCCATGTCCATCAGGCGCGCGCCGAGGCGGTACGCGAGGGACATGCCGTCGCCGGTGCAGATGAGGCCGTTCGTCGTCGGCTTGAAGGCCTGGCCGACGCCGCCGGTGGCGAGGATCACCGTCTTGGCGACGAAGGTCTGCATCTCGCCGGTGCGGATGTTCCGCGCCACGACGCCCTGACAGCGGCCGTTCTCGCCGCGGATCAGCGAGGTGTTGAACCACTCCTCGTAGCGATCGACCCGATCGCTGTACTTCATGAGCTGCTCGTAGAGCACGTGGAGGATCGCCTGGCCGGTGATGTCGGCGACGTAGGCGGTCCGCTTCATCGACGCGCCGCCGAAGGCGCGCAGGTCCAGGTGGCCGGTCTCGTTGCGGTGGAACGTGACGCCGATGTGCTCCAGGTGCAGGATCTCGTTCGGCGCCTCCGAGGTCATGACCTCGATCGCGTCCTGGTCGCCGAGGTAGTCCGAGCCCTTGACGGTGTCGAAAGCGTGGGAGCGCCAGTCGTCGGCGGGGTTGATCGCAGCGTTGATCCCGCCGGCAGCCGCCACGGAGTGGGAGCGGACCGGGTGGACCTTGCTCATGATCGCGACGGTGGCGCCGGCGTCGGCGGCGGCCAGCGCTGCGCGCTGACCGGCCAGGCCGGCCCCGATGATCAGGACGTCGTGTGCGGGCATGGGCCTCTTTCGAGCGAGGACGGGGAAACCGGGCGGATCGTATACCTCCAACTTCCCACGACGCGTCCCGTCCAACCCCGACGAACGAGGTCGGGATAACCGGTAGACAATCCCGATGCTCGGGGTCGGTTTTCCGGCAGTCCCTGCGCGGCACGGCGATCCCGCCCGCCGCCGTCGCGACCGGTCCCGATCCGGCCCCTTCGTTTCACGGGGCGGGAACCGAGACGGCCCGCACGGCGACCCCCCGGTCGGCGGGGGCGCGCCGGCGGCGCCGCGCCGGCGTCCCTCGTGGCCGGGCGGCGCGTTGGCGCTCGTGTGGGGTGGTCCGGCGCCGTGTGAGGGGCTGGTGGTGGTCCTCGTTGGAGCGAGGAACGTGTGTGGTTGGTGTTGGTGGCGGACGTGCGCTGGACGGTGTGGCGCCGCGCGGTGATCGTCCGCGCTGGCGGGCGATCGCGGCGCTCCGACGTCGCCGGGCGCCTTGACGGATCGCGCCGGCAGCGTGTGTGATCGGCGGCACTTAGGCGTTCCAAATACCGGGAGGCGCCTCGGCGGTCCGCGTGCGTAAGATCGCCGTTCGTGGGCACGCACTCGGTGGCACGACGACCATGTGGGATCCGCGAGGCCTGGGCCTCCGTGCTGGGCAAGAAGATCGCCGCGGCGGTCTCCGGCGCGATGCTCCTCGCGTACCTCCTGCTCCACATGCTCGGCAACCTCACCGCGCTCGCCGGCGCGGGCGCGGCCGGGGCGCGGCACGGCGCCGACGACGGCGCGCGGATCGACGGCTACGCGGAGTGGCTGCGCACGTTCGGCGAGCCGTTGCTGCCGCGCGAGGCGGTGCTCTGGGGCGTGCGCGCGGTCCTGCTCCTGGCGCTCGTCGTCCACGTCACGGCGGTGGTCCAGCTCGCCCGCCGCAACCGCGCGGCGCGCCCCCGGGGCCACGGGGCCAAGCGCATCGGGCGCTCCTGGGCGGCGCGGTCGATGATCGTCACCGGCCCGCTGCTGCTGCTCTTCATCGTCTTCCACGTCCTGCAGTTCACGACGCTGACGATCGACGTCACGCCGCTGGCGCACGGGGCCGTCTACGCGAACCTCCACGACGCGTTCGCGAAGTGGTACTTCCTCGTCCTCTACCTCACGGCGCTCGGCCTCGTCGGCTTCCACCTGCGCCACGGGATCTGGAGCCTGCTGCAGACCCTCGGGCTCGACTCCCGCACCCGCAACCGGATGCTGCGCCGCGGCGCGACGGGGGTGACCCTGCTGATCGTCGTCGGGTTCGCCCTGATCCCGGTCCTCTTCTTCACCGGTGGGCTGCCGGACCCGCAGCCGGCCGCCCCGCACGGCGCCCACGGCGCGGAGGTCTCCCGATGAGCACGACCGAGGCCCGCTCGCGCGGCCGCGTCCTCGACGCGCGGATCCCCGACGGCCCGATCGAGACGAAGTGGCGCCGCTGGCTCGACGCCCACCAGCTCGTCGGTCCGCGCAACCGGCCCCACCACCGGATCATCGTCGTGGGCACGGGACTCGCGGGCGCCAGCTGCGCGGCGAGCCTCGGCGCGCAGGGCTTCCAGGTCGACAGCTTCTGCTTCCAGGACACGCCGCGCCGGGCGCACTCGATCGCCGCCCAGGGCGGGATCAACGCCGCGAAGGACTTCGCCAACGAGGGCGACGCGGTCAAGCGGCTCTTCTACGACACGGTGAAGGGCGGCGACTTCCGCTCGCGCGAGGCGAACGTCTGGCGGCTCGCCGAGGTCTCGACGAGCATCATCGACCAGGCCGTCGCGCAGGGCGTGCCGTTCAACCGCGAGTACGGCGGGCAGCTCGCCACCCGCTCGTTCGGCGGCGTGCTCGTGCGACGGACGTTCTACTCGCGCGGCCAGACCGGTCAGCAGCTGCTGCTCGGCGCCTACAGCGCGCTGCAGCACCAGGTCGCCGAGGGCAACGTCACCGTCCACCACCGGCACGAGATGCTCGACGTCGTCCTCATCGACGGGCAGGCGCGGGGCATCATCGCCCGCAACCTCGTCACCGGCGAGATCGAGCGGCACGTCGCCGACTGCGTCGTGCTCGCCTCGGGCGGCTACTCGAACGTCTTCTACCTCTCGACGAACGCGATGGGGTCGAACGTCACGGCCGCGTGGAAGGCGACGCGCAAGGGCGCGCTGTTCGCGAACCCCTGCTACACGCAGATCCACCCGACCTGCATCCCGCAGTCCGGCGAGTACCAGTCGAAGCTCACGCTCATGTCGGAGTCGCTGCGCAACGACGGGCGGATCTGGGTGCCGCGCGACCCGAACGAGACGCGCGAGCCCGGCGACATCCCCGAGGAGGAGCGCTACTACTTCCTCGAGGAGCGCTACCCGGCGTTCGGCAACCTCGCCCCCCGCGACATCGCGTCCCGCGCCGCGAAGGTCGCCTGCGACCAGGGCCTCGGCGTCGGCGGCACGAAGCGCGGGGTCTACCTCGACTTCCGCGACGAGATCGAGCGCCAGGGCCGCGCGGCGATCGAGGGGAAGTACCTCAACCTCTTCCAGATGTACCAGCGGATCACCGGCGACGACCCGTTCGAGAAGCCGATGATGATCTACCCCGCGCCGCACTACACGATGGGCGGCCTGTGGGTGGACTACGAGCTGCAGACGACGATCCCCGGTCTCTTCGCGATCGGGGAGGCGAACTTCTCCGACCACGGCGCCAACCGGCTCGGCGCCTCGGCGCTCATGCAGGCGCTCGCCGACGGGTACTTCATCGCGCCGCACACCGTGATGCACCGGCTCGCGACGACCCCGAAGGACGAGGTCGACGACTCGCACGAGGCGTTCGCCGAGGCGGAGGAGGGCGTGACCCGGCTGCTGGACCGGTTCCTGTCGACCACGGGGACGAAGGCGCCGCAGACGATCCACCGAGAGCTCGGGGAGATCATGCTCGACAAGTGCGGGATGCTCCGCACGGCGGAGGGCCTGACGACGGCGATCGAGGAGATCCGCGGGATCCGGGAGCGGTTCTGGGACGAGCTGCGCGTCGACGGTCGCGCGGACGAGCACAACCCGAGCCTCGAGTACGCCGGCCGGCTGCACGACTTCGTCGAGCTCGCCGAGCTCATGTGCGAGGACGCGCTCCGGCGGGAGGAGTCCTGCGGCGGGCACTTCCGCGGCGAGCACGAGACCGAGGACGGCGAGGCGCAGCGCGACGACGAGCGCTTCGCGACGGCGACCGCCTGGGAGTACCCCGAGGAGGGCCTGCGGCCCGACGGCGGCTTCACCCCCCACGACGAGCCGCTGACCTTCAACGAGGTCCAGCTCGCGACCCGGAGCTACAAGTGAGCGCCGGGCCGACCATCCCCCGCACGACGGAGGCGACCCGATGAACTTCCGCCTGGAGATCTGGCGCCAGGACCACCGCGACGCCCCCGGCCGGTTCGAGACGACGCACGTCGAGGACATCGACCCCGAGGCGTCGTTCCTCGAGATGCTCGACGCCCTCAACGAGCGCCTCATCTCGGGCGGCGAGCGCTCCGTGGCCTTCGACAGCGACTGCCGCGAGGGGATCTGCGGGATGTGCTCCCTCGTCATCAACGGGATGCCGCACGGGCCCAACCAGGTGACGACCTGCCAGACCTACATGCGGGACTTCGCCGACGGCTCGACGATCTGGATCGAGCCGTTCCGCAACACCGCCTTCCCGGTGGTGCGGGACCTCGCGGTCGACCGCAGCGCGCTGGACCGGATCATCCAGGCCGGCGGCTACGTCTCGGTCACCACGGGGCCGCAGCCGGACCCCAACGCCCAGCCGATCTCGCCCGAGACGCAGCGCCAGGCGATGGACGCCGCGATCTGCATCGGCTGCGGCGCCTGCGTGGCCGCCTGCCCGAACGGCGCGGCGATGCTCTTCACCGGGGCGAAGGTCACGCACCTGAACCTCCTGCCGCAGGGGCAGCCCGAGCGCGGGGAGCGCGCGCGGAAGATGGTCGCCGCGATGGACGCCGAGGGCTTCGGCGGCTGCACGAACTACGGCGAGTGCTCCCGCGTCTGCCCGCAGGGCATCGGGCTCGACGTGATCGGGATGCTCAACCGCGAGTACCGGCGCGGCGTGCGCAAGCGCCCGGCGCCCGACGCGCCGCCGATGCTCGCGCAGTAGGCGCGCCGCGGCCGCTCAGCCGCGCTGCAGGTCGGTGCCCGGCAGCGCCCGGGCCAGGGCGTCGCGGACGCTGCGGAAGCTCACGAGGCCGCGCATCGTCCCGTCGGCGCCGACGACCGGCAGGGCGCCGAGCTCGCGCAGGCGATCGTCGGCGAGCAGCTCCTCGAGCGTCGCCTCCGGCCCGACGTGCGGGGCGTCGCCCGCGTCCAGGAGCTCGGCGACCGGGGTCCCGGGACGTCCGGCGTTCAGCTCCTCGCGCACGCGCTCGATCCGCACGACGCCGACGATCCGCCCGTCCTGGCTGAGGACCGCGGCCCAGGGCACCCCGAACGGGGCGAACGCCTCCTCCTCGGCCTCGATCGCCGTGGCGTCCTGCGGCACCCAGGCCGGCTGCTCGTCCATGAGCTCGCCCGCCGTGACGGCGTGCAGCTGCTCGCTGATCTCGCTCGTCACGACGGCCGCGCGCGCCGCGCCGCCGATGAACCAGGCGATGAGCAGGAACCAGATCCCGCTGACCGTGTCGCCGTTCATGAGGATCACGACGCCGTAGACGGCGAGGAGGATCGCGAAGACCCGGCCGAGCCCGCCGGCGACGACCGTGCCACGGCGCCGGTCGCCCGAGATCTTCCACGCGATCGCGCGCGCGATCCGGCCGCCGTCGAGCGGGAACGCCGGGATGAGGTTGAACACGAGCAGGACGACGTTCACCGCCGCCGCCCAGCCGAACAGCGCCAGCAGCGGGTCGTCGGCGCCCTCGCGCAGCAGCGCCGCGTCGACGAGGGACGTGTCGCCCTGCAGCAGCAGGCCGACGAGGACGCAGAGCCCGCCCGCCACGACCGTGCCGACGGGGCCGGCGATCGCCACGACGAACTCCTCCTTCGGGGTGCGCGCGTCGCGGCTGAGCCGGGCCACGCCCCCGAGGAGCCAGAGGTCGATGCCCTGCGTCTGGATCCCGAACCAGCGGGCGGCGATCGCGTGGCCGAGCTCGTGGATGATGAGCGACCCGAAGAAGAGCAGCGCCGCGGCGACCGCCAGCGCCCAGTGCACGGTCGGCGACTCGGCCGGCAGGACGGCGTCGAACCGGTCGCCGAGCAGCAGGATGATGAGGAACAGGGCCAGGAACCAGCTCGGGTCGGCCCCGATGCGGATGCCGAGGACCTTGGCGAGCTTCACCGAGCGCGTTCCCATCGCCCGCCCATCGTCGCAGGTCCCGTCGTCGCGCTCCGGGCGCCGCGTCCGTCGATCCCGGAGGAGCGCGCCGAGCGACCGGGGCGCGCCCCGCGCGGGGACGGCGTGCGGGACGCCCCGGCGCGAGGCACCCGGATAGCATCGGCCGCGCGCCGGGCCGGCACGGACCCACACGAGCCGCCGTCCCGGAGGCGACCCCAACCTCGGCAGGAGAGAGCTCCATGACCCAGTCGCCCGTCAACGTCACCGTCACCGGCGCCGCCGGACAGATCGGCTACGCGCTGCTCTTCCGGATCGCCAGCGGCGCGCTGCTCGGTCCGGACACCCCGGTGAAGCTGCGCCTGCTCGAGATCCCGCAGGCGGTGAAGGCGGCCGAGGGCACGGCGATGGAGCTCGACGACTGCGCGTTCCCGCTGCTGCAGGGCATCGACATCTTCGACGACGCGAAGGCCGCCTTCGACGGCGTGAACGTCGCGCTGCTCGTGGGCGCCCGGCCGCGCACGAAGGGCATGGAGCGCGCCGACCTGCTCGAGGCCAACGGCGGCATCTTCAAGCCGCAGGGCGAGGCGATCAACGCCGGCGCCGCCTCCGACGTGAAGGTCCTCGTCGTCGGCAACCCGGCGAACACGAACGCGCTCATCGCGCAGGCGCACGCGCCGGACGTCCCGGCCGAGCGCTTCACCGCGATGACCCGCCTGGACCACAACCGCGCGATCGCGCAGCTCGCGAAGAAGACCGGCGCCGCGACGACCGACATCACGAACATCGCGATCTGGGGCAACCACTCCCCGACGATGTTCCCCGACCTCTACAACGCGAAGGTCAAGGGCCAGAACGCGTTCGAGGCCGTCGGCTCCGACCTCGACTGGTACCGCGACGAGTATCAGCCGACCGTCGGCAAGCGCGGCGCGGCGATCATCGAGGCGCGCGGCGCCTCCTCGGCCGCCTCCGCCGCCTCGGCCGCGATCGACCACATCCGCACGTGGGTCGACGGCACGCCGGAGGGCGACTGGACGTCGATGGCGATCCCCTCCGACGGCAGCTACGGCGTGCCGGAGGGCATCATCAGCTCGTTCCCGGTCACGGTGAAGGACCAGCAGTACTCGATCGTCCAGGGCCTCGAGATCCCGGCGTTCGCGCAGGAGAAGCTCGACGCGACGGTCGCCGAGCTCGTCGGCGAGCGCGACGCGGTCAAGGAGCTCGGCCTCATCTAGGAGGCGCCCGCCGGACCCGCGGTCCGGCGCCCGGAACGACGAAGGGCCCGGCGGATCCGCCGGGCCCTTCGTCGTCGTCGGCCGACCGGCGGGTCGGCTCCGGCCCCGCCTAGGCGGCGTCCTTCGGGTACCAGGCGCGGTCGCGCTTCTCGATCATCCCCTGCTCCTCGAGCCCGGGGAGGATCCGGTAGGCGTAGTTCGGGTGCACGCCGATCTTGCGGGCGATGTCCGTGGCGCCGAGGCCCGGCTCGCGGCGGATGAGGTCCAGCGCCTGGCGCGAGCGCTCGCCGCTGCCGCGGGGGCGTCCCGCGCCGCGGCCGCTGCCACCGCCGGAGCCGCCGCGCGCGCGGCCGGCGCTGCCGCCGCTCGTCACGCCGTCGAGGGCGTCGAGGGCCTGCTTCAGGCGCTCGTACTCCGAGACGGCCTCCGCGAGCTCGTCCATCCGCGCCTGGATCTCGCGGCGCTTCTCCTCGAGGAAATCTGACATGCCCGTTACCTCTGATCGTGGTGAGAGGGCGTTCATCTGCCACCCCTCGGGCGACCAACGCTAACACGAGCAGGCAGTGTGAACCACCTTCGTGGCGCAGGCGGGAGCCGTCGCCCACCACCGTCGGCGGGGCGAGGATCAGCCGGCGAGCAGCGCGGCGAGGCGGTCCAGCGAGGCGTGGGCCTCGCGCTCGGGCACGCCGCCCATGAGGGCCTTGGACGCCACCGCACCCAGCGGGCCCATCGGCGCGCGGAACTCGTTGCTGTAGTGGAATCGGGTGTGGGTCGTGCCGTCCTCCTGCGGGAGGGGCTCGAGGCGGTAGGAGATGAAGGCCTTGGCGCCCGCCGGGCCCTTCCCGTGCCAGTCCGCCCACCGCGGCGGGTCCAGCTCCCGTAGCTTCCAGGACACCTTCACCTTGGCCCCGCGGATGACGTACCGCTGCGCCATCGCGAAGCCGACCCGCGGCGCGCCCTCGTCGGCCGAGAGCAGCTCGTCCTGGATCGTCACCCACGCGCCGAACTGGTGCGGGTCCATCACGACCTCCCACACGCGCTCGGGCGTGGCGGGCAGGTCGCGGAACACGACGACGGCGCTCATGCGGCGGACCCTAACCGGCCGGCGACGCCCGACCCTCTCCCGGGTGTCCCGGACCGGGACGTTCCCGGTGGCTGGGGCGGTCGTCTCGCCGTCGTCCGGGACGGGGCCCGGACCCTCTCCCGGGTGTCCCGGACCGGGACGTTCCCGGTGGCTGGGGCGGTCGTCTCGCCGTTGCCCGGGACGGGGCCCGGCGATCTCCGTCACGCCGCGTGGCGGCGGGCCTGCTCCTCGGCCGACGGGAACGCGAAGGGCGTGCCGTCGGTGCGCTCCGGACGGAAGGCGAGGTGCATCTGGCGCGGTGGGCGCAGGCCGCCGTCGCGATCGGGCCGGAACGTCGCGCAGGGGTCCTCGCGGTCGAGCGCGCAGAGCAGGTGCCGCCGGAAGAAGCAGTCCGCGCAGCTCGGCGCGGCCGCGCGGGCGCGGGTGCTCGTGCGCTCGGGGCGGTCGGAGCGTCGACCGAACGGCATCTGCGTGGCGTCGGGCACGGGGGGCTGGTTCTCGTCTCGAGGTCGGAAGGCGGGCAGCGTCGGGCGCCGACGGCGCACGGGCGCGTCGGTCGCGGCGACGGGGCGGGCCGACGCAGCACCCGCACGAGGTGCTGTCCGGTCTCCGCGGAGGTCGTCGCGCTCCTCAGCGCGACGTGAGCGGCATCGAACCACACCCGCGCCGGCCGCGCACCCCCTCTTCCCGGTAATTGCTGACTTTTCGTGAACGACGCACGAAGGAATCCCGCTCAGCGCGTCGACGAGCGTCCGGTCGGCGGCCCCCGGCCGTCCGGCGAGGCTCGCGCCGGACCGGCTCCTGGCGCGCCCGGTGCCGGCGTCGCTGCGCGATGATCCGGCGATGAGCATCCTCGTGACCGGGGCGTCGGGCTTCGTCGGCTCGGCCCTGATCCCGGCGCTGCTGGGCGACGGGCACGACGTGCGCGCGTTCGGGCGCGATCCCTCGCGCGTGACCGTGCCCGTGCCGGTCGTGACCGGCGACGTCCTCACGGGGGAGGGCCTCGACGCCGCGCTCGACGGGGTCGAGGTCGCCTACTACCTCGTGCACTCGATGGAGGCCAGCGCCGAGGGCGACGACTTCCGCGAGCGGGAGCAGCGCGGCGCGGAGCGCTTCGCCGACGCCGCCGCGCGCGCCGGCACGCGGCGGGTCGTCTACCTCGGCGTCATGGTCGACGAGACCCGCGAGCTCACGCCGCACCTCGCCAGCCGCCTGGCCGTCGAGCGCACGCTGCTGGACGCCGCGCCGGAGGCGGTGGCGCTGCGCGCGTCGATCGCGATCGGGACCCGCTCGCGGTCGTTCCGCTTCCTCGTGCGGCTCGTCGAGCGCCTGCCCGTCCTGGCCCTGCCCCCGTGGCGGGTGCACCGCACGCAGCCGATCGACGAGCGCGACCTCGTCGCCGCGCTCCGGCGGGCCGCCGTGGTGGACCTCGCGTCCGCTCCGCGCCAGGCGCTCGACGTGGCCGGGCCGGACGTCCTCGCGTACGGGGAGATGCTGGAGCGGATCCGCGACCTGCTGCTGCTCGGCCGGCCGAGCATCCCGCTGCCGGTGAGCGTCACGGGAATCGCCGGCCGCGTGGCGGCGGTGATCGCGGGGGAGGAGCCCGACCTCGTCCTGCCCCTCATGTCGGGGCTGACCGGCGACCTGCTGGCGCGCGACGACCGCTGGACGCAGGTCCTGGGCGTCCGGCCGCACCGGTTCGACGCCGCGGTCGAGCACGCGCTGCGCGCCTGGGAGCGGGACGAGCCCCTCGCGGCGCGCTGAGGGTCCGGCCGGCGGCGCGCCGACGCCGTGGCGGGCGCCGCGCACCGCGGCGTCGCCCCCCGCCCGCGCGCCCGGCGAACGGCGTGCGCCCCGAGATTGGCTGGCTGGCCAACTCGGAGCGCGAACGCGCTACGATCCGCGGGCCGCGAGGGATCCGGGGTCGCTCCCCGGTCGGCCCCAGCGGCACTCGAGGCCATCGCGGCCGGTGCCCACGGGCACCGCCCCGCACCACAGGAGATCCAGCATGAGCACCGAAGCGCTCGTCTTCGACGCGATCCGCACGCCGCGCGGCAAGGGCAAGGCCAACGGCTCGCTGCACGCGACCAAGCCGGTCGACCTCGTCGTCGGCCTGATGCACGAGACCCTCGCCCGCAACGCCCAGCTCGATGCCAACAACGTCGACGACGTCGTGCTCGGCTGCGTCTCCCCGATCGGCGATCAGGGCGCCGACATCGCGAAGACGGCCGCGATCAAGGCCGGCCTGCCGAACACGGTGGCGGGCGTGCAGCTGAACCGCTTCTGCGCGTCGGGCCTGGAGGCCGTGAACACCGCGGCGCAGAAGGTCGCCTCGGGCCTCGGCGACGACCTGATCCTCGCCGGCGGCGTCGAGTCGATGTCCCGCGTCCCGATGGGCTCCGACGGTGGCGCCTGGGCGATGGACCCGGAGACGAACTTCGAGACGTCGTTCGTCCCGCAGGGCATCGGCGCCGACCTCATCGCGACGCTCGAGGGCTGGACGCGCGACGACGTCGACGCGTTCGCCGTCCGCTCGCAGGAGCGCGCCGCCGCCGCCGAGGACGCCGGCTACTTCAAGGACTCCGTCATCCCGGTGAAGGACCTCAACGACCAGGTCGTCCTGGACCACGACGAGTTCATCCGCCGCGGCACGACCGCCGAGAACCTCGGGAAGCTCAAGCCCTCCTTCGCGATGATGGGCGAGATGGGCGGCTTCGACGACGTGGCCCTCCAGAAGTACCACTGGGTCGAGAAGATCGACCACGTCCACCACGCCGGCAACAGCTCCGGCATCGTCGACGGCGCGTCGCTGCTGCTCATCGGCAACGAGACCGCGGCCGAGCGCAACGGCCTGAAGCCGAAGGCGCGGATCCTCGCGACGGCCGTGTCGGGCGCGGACCCGACGATCATGCTGACGGCGCCCGGCCCGGCGTCGAAGAAGGCCCTCGCGAAGGCCGGCCTCAAGGCCGAGGACCTGGACCTCGTCGAGATCAACGAGGCGTTCGCCGCCGTCGCGATGCGCCTGATCAAGGACCTCGACATCGATCCCGAGATCACGAACGTCAACGGCGGCGCGATCGCCATGGGCCACCCGCTCGGCGCGACCGGCGGCATGATCCTCGGCACCCTGATCGACGAGCTGCACCGCCGCGGCAAGAAGTACGGCCTCGCCACGCTCTGCGTCGGCGGCGGCATGGGCATCGCCACCGTCGTCGAGGCGCTCTGAGCGCCTCCCACCGAGGACATCGAATGAGCTTCACGAACACCATCCGCTGGGAGCCGCTCGAGGGCGGCGTCGTCAACCTCGTGCTCGACGACCCGAACCAGTCGGCGAACACGATGAACGCCGACTTCATGCAGTCGCTGACGGCGACCGTCGAGCGGCTCGAGGCCGAGAAGGACCAGATCACGGGCGTCGTGATCTCCTCCGCGAAGAAGACGTTCTTCGCCGGCGGCGACCTGAACGACCTCAAGCAGGTCACGAAGGAGAACGTCCACGAGCTGACGGCCGGGACCGAGAAGCTCAAGGCGGACCTCCGTCGCCTCGAGACGCTCGGCAAGCCGGTCGTGTCGATCATCAACGGCGCCGCGCTCGGCGGCGGCCTGGAGATCGCGCTGGCGACGCACCGCCGGATCGTCGTCGACAGCCCGAAGATCCAGATCGGCCTGCCCGAGGTCTCCCTCGGCCTGCTGCCCGGCGCCGGCGGCGTCGTGCGCACCGTCCGCCTGCTGGGCATCACGAACGCGCTGATGCAGGTCCTGCTCCAGGGCCAGCGCCACCGCCCGGGCAAGGCGCAGGAGATCGGCCTCGTCGACGAGCTCGTCGCGAGCCCGGACGACCTCCTCCCCGCCGCCCTGAAGTGGATCGCCGAGAACCCGGAGGCGGTCCAGCCGTACGACGTCAAGGGCTACAAGATCCCGGGCGGCACGCCGTCGACGCCGAAGCTCGCGGCGAACCTCCCCGCGTTCCCGGCGAACCTGCGCAAGCAGCTCAAGGGCGCGAACATGCCGGCGCCGAAGAACATCATGTCGGCGGCCGTCGAGGGCGCGCAGGTCGACGTCGACAGCGCCCTGAAGATCGAGGGCCGCTACTTCGTGGACCTCGTCACCGGCCAGGTGGCGAAGAACATGATCCAGGCGTTCTTCTTCGACCTCCAGGCCGTCAACGGCTCGCGCGGTCGCGACAAGGACCGCCAGCCCTGGAAGTCCGAGAAGGTCGTCGTGCTCGGCGCGGGCATGATGGGCGCCGCGATCGCGTACGTGTGCGCGAAGGCCGGCATCGAGGTCGTCCTGAAGGACGTCTCGCAGGAGGCCGCCGACCGCGGCAAGGGCTACTCCGAGAAGCTCGTGGCCAAGGGCGTCGAGCGCGGCAAGGTCACGCAGGAGAAGGGCGACGCCCTCCTCGCGCGGATCACCGCCACCGACGACCCGTCGAAGGCCCAGGACGCCGATCTCGTCATCGAGGCCGTCTTCGAGGACCCGAAGGTCAAGGCGCAGGTCTTCGCCGAGATCGAGCCGTTCCTCAAGCCCGACGCCGTCCTGGGCTCGAACACCTCGACGCTGCCGATCACCGGCCTCGCCGAGGGCGTCAGCCGGCCCGAGGACTTCATCGGCCTGCACTTCTTCAGCCCGGTCGACAAGATGCCGCTGCTGGAGATCATCAAGGGCGAGAAGACCTCCGACGACGTCCTGTCGAAGTCCCTCGACCTCGCGAAGCAGATCGCGAAGACGCCGATCGTCGTCAACGACAGCCGCGGCTTCTTCACGAGCCGCGTCATCGGCACGTTCGTCAACGAGGGCATCGCGTTCCTCGCCGAGGGCGTGCCGCCGATGACGATCGAGCGCGCCTCCTCGAAGGCCGGCTACCCGGCGCCCGTGCTGCAGCTCACCGACGAGCTGAACATGGAGCTCATGGTGAAGATCCGCAAGGCCACGAAGGAGGCCCTCGAGGCCGAGGGCCAGGAGATCCCGCACCACGCCGCGTTCGACGTCATCGACAAGATGATCGAGGCCGGCCGTCCGGGTCGCCTGCGCGGCGCGGGCTTCTACGAGTACGACGAGAACGGCAAGCGGACCGGCATCTGGAAGGGCCTCTCCGAGCTGTTCCCGGTCCAGACGCCGGAGGCGGGCATCGACCCCGTCACCGTCCCGCTGACGGACCTCGTGGAGCGGATGCTCTTCGCCGAGGCGATCGAGACCGTGAAGTGCCTCGACGAGGGCGTGCTGGAGACGGTCTCCGACGCGAACATCGGCTCGATCTTCGGGATCGGCTTCCCGGCCTGGACCGGCGGCGTGCTGCAGTACATCAACGGCTACACGCCCGAGGGCGCCGACGAGGCGACCGGTCCCGCCGGCTTCGTCGCCCGGGCCCGCGAGCTCGCCGCGAAGTACGGCGAGCGCTTCGAGCCGCCGGCCTCGCTCGTGGCGAAGGCCGAGGCGGGCGAGGTCTACAGCGACACGGCGCTCGCCGCCGCCTGACCCGCTCCCGGCCGCACTCGGCCATCGCCTCCGACGGGCCGCGCCGCGAGCGCGGCCCGTCCGCGTTCCGGGGCCGCTCGGCGGTCCCCGGGGCGCGCCGGCGCCCGCACGGCGTCGTGCCGCGCGGCGTGGGCGCGCGGCGGGGTCCTACACTGACGCGATCGTGGAGAGGCGAGCACGTTGCGGGTGACCATCCTCGGCAAGTCGCCGGCCTGGCAGGACGTCGACGGCGCCTGCAGCGGCTACCTCCTCGAGGAGGGCGACTTCCGGCTCCTCATGGAGTGCGGCAACGGCGTCTTCGGGAAGCTCCGCCAGCACATCGACTACACGTCGCTGAACGCCTGCGTGATCTCCCACTGCCACGCGGACCACACGCTGGACCTCGTCCCCTACAGCTACGCGCTGGTCTTCGCCCCGCGCCAGCAGCCGGTCCCCGTCCCGCCGTGGCCGGGCACCGACCATCCCGCCCGCCCGGACCTGCATCTGCCGCCCGGCGGGTCGAAGGTCATGCGCACGGTGATGACGGCGTGGGGGATGCCCGACCTCGTCGAGCGCGCGTTCCGCACCTCGGAGTACGACCCGGACGGCGTCCTCGAGGTCGGCCCGTTCCGGCTGCGCTTCGGCGCGGTGCCCCACTTCCTGCCCGCCTACGCGATCGAGGCGACCTCGACGGTCACCGGCGGCCGGTTCGTCTACGGCTCGGACTGCGCGCCGAACGACGAGCTCGTCGACTTCGCGCAGGGCGCCGACCTGCTCTTCGTCGAGGCGACGCTGCCCCGGCCCGAGCGCGCCGGGCCGCGCGGCCACCTCACCGCGCAGGAGGCCGGCGACCACGCCCGCCGCGCGCAGGTCGGGCGCGCGGTGCTCATCCACATCTCCGACGAGGAGAACCGCGAGGTCGCGCTGCAGCGCGCGACGGAGGCGGCCGGCGACGTGCCGGTGGAGATGGGCCACGCCGACGCCGTGTACGAGCTCTGAGGGAGAAGGGGTCGCGGGCCCCAGCCCGCACGTCGGCCAACGACCCCGTGCGGTCGGCGGCGAGGTGCGGGCGTCCCGCGATGACCGCTGGCGCTCCAGGGTCGCTGGCCCCAGCCCGCACGTCGGCCCACGACCCCGCGCGGTCGGCGGCCGGGGCACGCGGGCCGGGGCGGGCCGCGGGGTAGATTCCGTCCATGCGTTCCCGCGAGGGCGACCTCTTCGCCAACTTCGAGCGGATGCGCCGCGAGATGGACGAGCTGTTCGGCGGCGTGCTGGACCGCGGCCTGGGGCGCGTGCGCCGGGTCGGCTTCGAGCCCGCGGTCGACGTCTTCTACGAGACGCCGACGAGCGGCGAGGACGCCGGAGCGCCGCGAGCCGTCGTGCATGCCGAGCTCGCGGGGGTGGACATCGACCAGGTCGGGCTGGAGATCCGCGGCCGCGAGCTGATCCTCGCCGGCGCCCGGGCGCCGGTCGAGGCGGAGGGCCGCGCGTACCAGCAGGTCGAGATCGGCACCGGCCCCTTCCGCCGGGTCGTGCAGCTCGGCGCCGACGTCGTGGCCGACGAGGCCCGCGCGACGTACCGCGACGGGATCCTGCGGGTCGAGCTGCCGCTCGAGCAGCCGCGTCGCGCGCGGCGCAACGTGCCGATCTCGCACGAGGGCGACGCATGATCGAGATCGTCGCCGACCCGGGAACGGACCAGGAGATCACCGTCGGGGGCGGCGATCAGCCGCTCTCGGGCGTCCTGCCGGTGCTGCCGCTGCGCGACACCGTGCCGGTGCCCGACACGATGATCCCGCTGGCGATCGGCCAGGAGCGCTCGATCAAGCTCGTCGACGACGTGCTCGCCGGCGACCGGCGGCTCGTCATGGTCGCCTCCCGCGAGCCCGAGCTCGACACCCCGGGGCCCGAGCAGCTCTACGAGGTGGGCGTCGTGGGCCAGATCGCCCGGATGCTCAAGGTCCCCGACGGGACGCTGCGGCTGCTGGTGCAGGCCGGTGCGCGCGTGCGGGTCGGTCCCTACGAGCAGACGACGCCCTACCTCGCCGCGCAGATCGAGGAGGCGCCGGACACCGGCGTGTCGGACCCGCCGACGCCCGAGCTCACGGCGCTGCAGCGCAACGTCCAGGAGACGTTCTCGCGGATCGTCGAGGCGGTCCCGTACCTGCCCGAGGAGCTGCAGCTCGCCGTCGCGAACATCGAGGACGCCGTCGCGCTGAGCCACCTCATCGCCGGCTCGCTGCGCCTGAGCTCGGCCGAGAAGCAGGCGCTGCTGGAGGAGACCGACCTCTCGGCGCGCCTGCGCCGCCTCGTGGAGATCCTCGCCCGCGAGCTCGAGGTCATCTCGATCGGGTCCGAGATCCAGTCGCAGGTCCAGTCCGAGCTCGAGAAGGGCCAGCGCGAGTACGTCCTGCGCCAGCAGCTCAAGGCGATCCAGGAGGAGCTCGGCGAGAGCGATCCCGTCGAGGCCGAGGTCGCCGACCTGCGCGACCAGCTCGACGCGCTCGAGCTGCCCGAGGCCGTCGCCACGCAGGCCGATCGCGAGCTGCGCCGCCTGGAGTCGATCCCGCAGGCCTCCGCCGAGCACGGGGTGATCCGCAACTACCTCGAGTGGATCGTCTCGCTGCCGTGGAACGACCGCACGGTCGACGACCTCGACCTGACGCACGCCCGCTCGGTGCTCGACGCCGACCACTTCGGCCTGGACCCGATCAAGGAGCGGATCCTCGAGTTCCTCGCCGTCCGGCAGCTGAAGCCGGACGCGCGCGGATCGATCCTCTGCTTCGTCGGCCCGCCCGGCGTCGGCAAGACGTCGCTGGGCAAGTCGATCGCCCGGGCGATGGGGCGCAACTTCGAGCGGATCTCCGCCGGCGGCGTGCGCGACGAGGCCGAGATCCGCGGGCACCGGCGCACGTACATCGGCGCGATGCCGGGGACGATCGTCCGGGCGCTGCGCGACGCGGGGTCCAGCAACCCGCTGCTCATGATCGACGAGATCGACAAGATGGGCTCGGACTACCGGGGCGATCCGTCCAGCGCGATGCTCGAGGTGCTCGACCCGGAGCAGAACGCGACGTTCCGCGACCACTACCTCGACGTGCCGTTCGACCTCTCGCGGGTGATGTTCATCACCACCGCGAACACGCTCGACACGATCCCCGGGCCGCTGCGCGACCGGATGGAGGTCATCCAGCTCGCCGGCTACACCGCGCAGGAGAAGCTCGAGATCGCCAAGCGCTATCTCGTGCCCCGGCAGCTGGACCGTCACGGCCTGCGGCGCTCGACGCTGCGCTTCGGCGATCCGGCGCTGCGGACGCTCATCGAGGACTACACGCGCGAGGCCGGCGTGCGGAACCTCGAGCGCGAGATCGGCCGGGCGGTGCGCAAGATCGCCCGCGAGATCGTCGAGGGGGAGCAGGAGGACGCCGCGCCGGCGGCCGCGAACGGCCGGCCCAGGCGCGTCACGGTCAGCCGCGACCGGGTCGTGGAGCTCCTCGGCCGCGGGCCGTTCGACCGCTCCGGCCAGGAGCGGCGCAAGCGCACGAGCCGCCCCGGCGTGGCGACCGGTCTCGCGTGGACGCCCGTCGGCGGCGACGTCCTCTACGTCGAGGCGGCGGCGATGCCGACGACGCGGGCCCCGCAGGTGACGATCACCGGGCAGCTCGGCGAGGTCATGACGGAGTCGGTGCGCGCGGCGCTGACCTGGGTGCGGGGGCACGGCACCGTGGTCTCGCCGGAGCTGCCCGACGACTGGTTCGGCACCCACGACCTCCACGTCCACGTGCCCGCCGGGGCGACGCCGAAGGACGGCCCGTCGGCGGGAATCACGATCGCCACGGCGCTCTGCTCGCTCGTCAGCGGCCGGGCGGTCCGGTCGGACGTCGCGATGACCGGCGAGATCACGCTGACCGGCGAGGTCCTGCCGATCGGCGGGCTGAAGGAGAAGGCGCTCGCCGCGCAGCGCGCCGGGATCGGCTGCGTCATCGCCCCGCGCGACAACGAGCGCGACGCCGAGGACGTCCCCGAGCCGCTGCGCAGGAAGATCGCCTTCCACTGGGTGGACCGGGTCGAGGAGGTCCTGGAGCTCGCCCTGGAGCCCGCCGGCGACTGATCGCCGGTGGCCCGCGACGGCCCTCGGCGCGTGCGCCGCGGGCCGATCGGGTACTCACCGATGACGAGGCGACCGACCGGGCCGCACGGCGGCGCGCGATAGGCTCGGCGGCGACGGTCTCACGAACCCGAGACGGAGGACCATGGCGCTCAAGTCCAAGACCAAGAAGCTGGCCAAGAAGCAGGCCAAGGCCCAGGCGAAGAGCCAGGCCAAGAGGGCTCGCAAGCAGGCCAAGAAGGCCGCCGGGACCCTCGCTGCGCGCGAGGACCAGGTGCGCGACCTGCTCGAGAACGAGGACCTCCGCGAGGACCTCCGGCAGCTCGCCGATGCGGCGCGCAACGCGTACTCGCGCGTGGCCGGCAACCCGCAGGCGCTCCTGCGCGACAAGAAGGTCCACAGCGACCTGCGCACCGCGTCGGACGCGCTGCTGGACGCGAAGGCGAACCTCACGGGCAAGAAGCAGAAGAAGGCGAAGAAGCGCGGCGGCTTCGGCCTCCTCGTCGTCGCCCTCGGCGGCGCGGTCGCGGCGGTCGTCGCGGTGCCGTCGCTGCGCTCGAAGGCCCTCGATGTCGTCTTCGGGCCGGAGGAGGAGCTCGACTACACCGTCGGGACGCCCTCCGCGGCCGCCCCGGCGTCGCCGAACGGCTCCTCGCAGGCCGCTGCCGCGGCCGCCGCGCAGGACGCCTGATCCTCGACGGCCGCGACGCGGCCGTCCCTCGCGCTCCGGCGCCCACGGGCCACCCGCCACCGGCGGGTGGCCCGTCTCGTTGGGGCACGTGGCGCGTCGCCGCCCTCCGGGCTGGCCAGCCAGCCAGTAGGCTGGTCGGCGTGGCGAGCGACGATGCGACCAGGGTGCTGGCGACCGACAAGGCGATGCGGATCGTGGACGCGATGCGCTCGAGCGTCGCGCGCCGCGGCGTCGCCGGCTCGACGTTCGACCACGTGGCGCGCGAGGCGGGCGTCTCGCGCGGCCTCCTGCACTACTACTTCGGCTCGAAGGAGCAGCTGCTCGTCGAGGTCGCGCGCCGCGACTCCCAGGTCCGCCTGGAGGCGATGACCGCCGAGCTCGCCAAGGCGCAGACGACCGAGGACCTCTCCTCGCTCTGGATCCGCTCGATCTACGCGACGGTCCGCCACGAGCCCGAGTACGTGACGATGCTGCTGGAGATGTACACGCTCTCCCAGCGTCAGCCGGAGGTCGCCCAGGAGCTCGCGGCGCTGAGCCAGGCGATGAACGACGCCTTCGACCGCCGGCTGCAGGAGCTCGCCGACGAGGGGCGCATCGAGCTGCGCGCCGCCCCGGCCGTGGTGGCCGAGCTCGTGATCGGCTTCGGCCACGGCCTGTCCCTGCGATTCCTCTCCAACCCGGGTGGGGACATGGAGGGCGTCGTCCAGGCCGCGACGACGGCGATCGGGCGCCTCGTGCGCCCCGGCCCGAACGCCTGATCGGCGCTAGGCGTCGCTGCGCGCGGCGCCCATGATGATCGGGGAGATCGGCAGCGGCACCCAGCGCGGGACCGCCCGGACGTCGCGGTGCTGGACGCGCACGAACCCGGCCTCGTCGATGGCGCGAGCGGTGTGGCGGTGCGTGTGGCAGCCGCCGAACGCCCGCGGCCAGACCGTCGCGTCGAGCGCCCGCTGGAAGCCCCCGAGCGCGCCGTCCGTGGCGACGTGCTCGTAGTAGCGCAGCTCCCCGCCGGGTCGCAGCAGCCCCCGGGCGGTGCGCAGCGCGCCGACCGGGTCCGGGACGGAGCAGAGCACGAGCGAGCAGACGACCGCGTCGAACGTGCCGAGATCCGCGGCGGGGACGTCCTCGATCGGCTCGGGCCGGACGACGATCGTCGGGCCCCCGGTGACGGGCCGCGCGGCGGCCGTCGCACGGGCCTCGGCGTAGAGCAGCGGCTCGGGCTCCAGCGCGACGACCTCGGTGACGGCGTCGGGATAGTGCTCGAACATCGAGCCGGTCCCGCAGCCGATCTCCAGGACGCGGCCGCGGAGGCCGGCGGCGAGCTCCGCGCGAGCCCGACGGACCGCCGGCGGCTCGTGCCGCATGAGCCGCGACCAGACGCGGGCGAACCTCGGGTGCTGGACCTCGGCCATGCGGCGACGCTATCGCCGCCGCGGTGCCGGCCGGGTGTGCCCCGGCCCCCGGCGTCCCGGGCGTCGACGGGGCCGGGTCCCAGCGCGGGCGCCGACGGCGGGTCAGTCCGCGGAGGGCCGCGCGGCCGGGCGGGGCGGGAAGAGCCGCTCGGCGGCCAGGACCGCCGCCGCGCGCCGCCGGGCGAGCACGTCGGGGTCGTCGACGTCCTCGAAGCGGTGCATCTCGACCGCCATCAGCCAGCCCATGCTGAGGTTCACCAGGAGCATCAGGACGTCGATCGGCTCGAAGGCGTCGTCGAGGATCCCGTCGGCCTGCCCCTGGGCGATCACGGCGAGCTTCGCCTGGAGCGACCGGTGGCCCGAGGCGTCGGTGGCGGTCAGCTCGCCGCCCGGCTCCAGGCGCCCCCAGCTGACGAGCCGGAGCATCTCCGGGTGGGCGACGTAGAAGTCGAACAGGGCGCCGACGTAGCCGGGGATGTCCGCCGGGTCCAGCGACGTGCTGTCCATCACCTGCTGCAGCTGGTCGGAGGCGACCGCCGCGTGGAGCTCCTCCTTCGACCGGAAGTAGGCGTAGACGCGCTCCTTGCTCGTTCGCGCCGCCCTCGCGATCCGGTCGATGCGCGCCCCGGCCACGCCGTGCTCGGCGAACTCCTGCAGCGCTGCGGCGAGGACCCGCTCCTTCGGGGTGCTGGCGGCCGTCACGGGTGCAGCGTAGCCCGATGGGGGCCGCGCCCGGCACCTGCTATGGTGCCGAACAGAACGGTTTGGTTTGGATCAGGAGGCAGGACGGATGCAGCGACGGACGCTTGGCACGCAGGGACTGGAGGTCTCGGCGATCGGCCTGGGGACGATGGGGTTCACCCTCGCCTACGGCGACGGCAGCAGCGAGGCGGAGGCGATCACGACGATGCGCGCCGCGCACGAGGCCGGCGTGACGTTCTTCGACACCGCGGAGCTGTACGGCGGAGGAACGGGCAGCAACGAGCAGCTCGTCGGCAAGGCGGTGGCGCCGTTCCGCGACGAGGTCGTGATCGCCACGAAGTTCGGGTTCGACATGCAGGCGCAGCCCCTCGGCTCGGCCGTCGACAGCCGGCCCGCGCGGATCCGGCAGGTCGCCGAGAACAGCCTGCGCCACCTCGGGGTCGAGGTGATCGACGTGCTCTACCAGCACCGCGTCGACCCGGACGTGCCGATGGAGGACGTCGCCGGCACGGTCAAGGAGCTGATCGACGAGGGCAAGGTCCGGTGGTTCGGCTTGAGCGCGGCCGGCCCGGAGTCGATCCGTCGCGCCCACGCCGTGCAGCCGGTCTCGGTGCTGCAGACCGAGTACTCGGTGTTCGAGCGCGAGGTCGAGGTCGAGGTGCTGCCCGTGGTGCGCGAGCTGGGGATCGGCTTCGTGCCCTACTCGCCGCTCGGCCGGGGGTTCCTGACCGGGGACGTGCGGCCGGCCGCGGAGTATCCGGCCAACGACATGCGCAGCTGGGACGAGCGCTGGCAGCCCGGCAACTACGAGCGCAACCTCGAGGCGGTCCGCCGGCTGACCGACTGGCCTCCGGCAAGGGCATCACCGTCGGGCAGCTGGCGCTCGCGTGGCTGCTGGCCCAGGGCGACGACGTCGTCCCGATCCCGGGCACCCGCAGCGCCGCCCGCGTGCGCGAGAACGCCGCCGCGGTCGACGTGACCCTGACCCCGGGGGACCTCGACGCGATCCGCGCCGCGCTGCCGGCCGGCGCCTTCGGCAGCCGCTACCCGGCCGACTTCATGCCCCGGGGCTGAGCCGCTCGCGATCCGGGGCGTCGACCGGCCGACGTCCCGGGCCGCGATCCGCTCCGGCGCCGTCGCGCATCACGCCTCCTCGGAGGGCAGGCGGCCGTGCGCTCGGAGCACCGCCAGGGCCTCGACCGTCATGACGCCCCGCCAGTCCGCCGTCGCGGCGGGCGACCACGCGGGCCAGTCGAAGGTCCACCCGCCGTCGTCGCGCTGGCCCTCCGCGAGCCGGTCGAGCGCCGCCTCGAGCGTCGCGGCCGGCACGTAGCGGGCGGCGCGGGCGTCGGGTCGCGGCACGATGTGCAGCGGCCGGTGCGCCTCGTCCTCGCCGGACCCGTCGTCGACGAGCTCGGCGACGTGGGGCGCGAGGCCCTCGAGCGCGCGCTCCAGGCGCTCGCCGTCCTCGCACGACTCGAGGAAGGCGAGCAGGCCGCGCAGCGCGTAGCCGCGGCCGATCCGGTGGACCCCGGCGAGCGCCGGGTCCGGCGGCTCCGCGCACCACCGGTCGACCTCGGCCCAGAGCAGCGGCTCCGTGGCCGCGAGCCAGGGGTGCGCGACGCCGCGGCGCCGCAGCACGGCGGCGATCGGCCCCGCTTGGACCGGAGAGGGCGGCAGGCCGGGCTCGGGGACGAACCACGGGGCGTGCGGCGCGTCGGCGATCGCCGGGCCGACGAACACCGCGCCCCCGCCGCCCGTCCCGAGGCGCGGGTCCCCCGCCCCGCGCGTCGCAGCAGGCGCCTCCCGCCACAGCCAGTCCGCGGCCCCGAGCGCGAGCTCCTCGTCCCACGCGCCCTCCTCGTCGAGGATCCGCAGGGCGGTGCTGATGGCGGCCGGGTGCGCACGGGCGGACCGGGCGTCGGGCTCCAGCGCCAAGCCGAACCCGCCGTCGGCGGTGCGGTACGCGGCCACGGCGTCCCGGACGGGGACGCCGTCGCCGCCCTCGAGCAGCCGCTCGGCGCGGCGTCGCTCCAGGACGCGGGCCCCCTCGGCGAGGAAGCGGCGGGCGGCGGGAACGTCGGGCATGCGGGCATTCCACCGCACCGGGCTGCGCGGGTCTTGCACGGATCGGCCATCATCGCTCGGGTGGAAGAGGTCGCCGCGCGCTACCGCGAGCAGGCCCCGCCGCCCGCCGCGGCGGCGCTCGCGACCTGCGCCTGGGGGATGGACGCGCGATCCCCGCGGGCGCGAGCGGTGCGCGTCCTGCCCGACGCGCACGTCGACCTCGTCTGGGGACGCGGCATCGGGGCCTTCGTCGCCGGCCCGGACACGACGGCGCAGCTCTCGCCGGTCGCGTCGGACCGCCCGCTCCGCGGCCTGCGCCTGCGGCGCGGGGCGGCCGCCGCGGTGCTCGGCGTGCCCGCGCGCGAGCTGCGGGACCGCCGCGTCCCGCTGGCCGCGGTGCGCGAGCTCGCCGGACTGCCGCCGGTCGAGGACGAGCGGCTCGCCCCGGACGCCGCGCCCGACGCCGCCGCCACGGCGCTGGCGGACCTCGTCGCCGCGCGCCGCGGGCGCGCCGGGGCGTCCGAGCGGGTCGCCGCCGCGCTCGTCGGGCTGACCGGCGGCCCCGCGCTCCCGGTCCCGGCGCTCGCGGACCGCCTGGGCTACAGCGAGCGGCAGCTGCGGCGGATCGCCGACGACGCGCTCGGCTACGGCCCGACGGTCCTCGGGCGCGTGCTGCGCCTGCAGCGCTGGCTCGCCGCCGCCGAGGTCCCGGGCGCGCCCGGGCTCGCGGCCAGCGCCGCCGCGGCGGGGTACGCCGACCAGGCGCACCTGTCGCGCGACTGCCGGGCCCTCGCGGGGCTGCCGCCGGCCGCGCTGCTCGCGGAGCGCGCGGCGGCGGGGCGCCGACGGCCGGCGGACGGCGGCGGCGTCGCTCCGCGGCGGACCGGTCTCAGGCCTTCGGGGAGCGCCAGGGCTGCGCCAGGCGGCCGGCGATGAGGGCGGGCAGGTCGTCGATCGCCACGCGCTCCTGCTCGAGCGTGTCGCGGTCGCGGACCGTGACGGTGCGGTCCTCGAGCGTCTGGTGGTCGACGGTGACGCACCACGGCGTGCCGACCTCGTCCTGGCGCCGGTAGCGCTTGCCGACCGAGCCACCCTCGTCGTACTCCGTCTGGCCGACGCGCCGCAGGCTGTCGCGGATCTCGCGCGCGAGCTCCGGCTGGCCGTCCTTCTTCACGAGCGGCAGGACCGCGACCTTCACCGGCGCCAGCCGCGGATGCAGCCGCAGCACGGTCCGCACGTCCCCGCCCTCGAGCTCCTCCTCGTCGTAGGCGTCGACGAGGAACGCGAGCGTCGCGCGGTCGCAGCCCGCGGCCGGCTCGATGACGTGCGGCAGGTAGCGCTCCCGCGTCTGCGGGTCGAAGTACTCGAGCTTCTCGCCGGAGCCCTGCTGATGGGCGCTCAGGTCGTAGTCGCCGCGGTGGGCGATGCCCTCGAGCTCCGACCAGCCGATCGGGAAGAGGTACTCCACGTCGCTCGTGCCGGAGCTGTAGTGCGACAGCTCGTCCTGCTCGTGCGGGCGGAGGCGCAGGTGGTCCTCGCGGACGCCGAGGTCCGTGTACCAGTCGAAGCGCGCCTTCATCCAGTGCTCGTGCCAGGTCTGCGACTCGGCCGGCGGGACGAAGAACTCCATCTCCATCTGCTCGAACTCGAGCGTGCGGAAGATGAAGTTGCCGGGCGTGATCTCGTTGCGGAACGACTTGCCGATCTGCGCGATGCCGAACGGCGGCTTCTTGCGCGACACGGCGAGGACCTGCTTGAAGTCGACGAAGATGCCCTGCGCGGTCTCGGGGCGCAGGTAGACCGTCGAGCCCGTGTCGGCGACCGTGCCGATCTGGGTCTTGAACATGAGGTTGAAGTCGCGCGGCTCGGAGAGCTCGCCGCCGCACTGCGGGCAGCGGACGAGCGACGGGTCCTCGCCCCGCTCGACGGCGGCCTCCTGCAGGTGGTCCAGGCGCCAGCGCTTCTTGCACTCGCCGAGGCACTGCACGAGCGGGTCGCTGAAGCCCGCCAGGTGCCCCGAGGACTCCCAGACGCGCGGGTGCTGGATGATCGCGGAGTCCAGCGCGACGACGTCGTCGCGGTCCTGGAGCATCGCCCGCCACCACTCGGCCTTGACGTTGTTCTTCAGGAGGACGCCGTAGTGCCCGTAGTCGTAGGTGTTGGCGATGCCGCCGTAGATCTCCGACGCGGGGAAGACGAAGCCGCGGCGCTTGCAGAGCGCGACGATCTTGTCCATGGTGACGACGTCGGCGGAGGCCATGCGCGGATCGTACGTGGCCGACTGCGACGGCCGTTCCGCGGTCCGCCGCGCGGCCCGTTGGCACTCGCGCTCGGAGAGTGCCAAGCCGGGGTGGCGAACCGCGCGGGTCGGCCTATACTGGAATCGAGATGCCCATCTACGAGTACCGCCGGCCCGATGGCACGACGTTCGAGGTCCTGCAGAAGTTCTCGGACGACGCCCTCACGCACGATCCCGACACCGGAGTACCGGTCGAGCGGGTCCTGAGCGCCCCCGCGATCCACTTCAAGGGCAAGGGCTTCCACAACACCGACTACGGCACGAAGAAGCGGCCGGTCGGCGGCGGCGACTCCTCGCCCTCCGGGGACGCGAGCAAGAGCGACGGCGGATCGGGTGACGGCTCGTCCTCGGCGGCGTCCTCGAGCGACGCCGGGTCGTCGTCCTCCTCGAGCGGCTCCGACGGCTCGAGCGCGAGCACCGGCGGCTCGTCCTCGTCCGGCGGCGCGTCGAGCGCCCCCGCCGCGGCGCCCAGCTCCTGAGGCGCCGGCGGTCCGCGCGATGCCGATCTACGAGTACCGGCGGCCGGACGGCTCGACGTTCGAGGTCGTCCAGCGGATGGCGGACGAGCCGCTGACCCAGGACCCCGACACGGGCGAGCCCGTGGTGCGGGTGCTCCACGCGCCGGCGATCCACTTCAAGGGCTCGGGCTTCTACACCAACGACGTGGGCACGGTCCGGGGCAACCGCGAGCTCGAGCGCGCCGCCGAGGCGGGCGCCGACGCGCACGACGACAAGATGCGCGCGCAGCGCGCCGAGCGCCAGAAGGCGGCGAAGGCCGCCGATCAGCGGCGTGCCGACCAGGCGCGGGCACGCGAGGCCGCGAAGGTCCGCGGCGACGCGGCCCCGAAGGCCACCGTCCCGAAGCCGAGGCCCAAGCCGCAGCCCTGACCGGCGGCAGGCTGCCTACGCATCGGTAGCCGGATGACGCTACCGGCCGGTAGCCTTCCGCCGATGAGCACGCCGACCGGCCCGCCCCGCCTGACGCCGCGCGAGCGCGTCGAGGCACGGCTGCTGTCCCGCGCCGCCCGCCTCTCGCCGACCACGCGGCGCCGGCTCGGCGAGCGCCCGATCGTCGTCGAGGGGCAGACGCTCGACCCCGCGACGCAGACGATGCTCCAGATCCAGCGCCTCGCCCGCGAGCCACTGATCGAGACGCTCGACCTCGCCGGCGGCCGCGCGTCGCTGCGTCGCGGGTCGCTCCTGACGGCCGGCCGCCCGACGCCCGTCGGCGCGGTCCGCGACCTGCGGATCGACGGGGCGACCGGGCCGCTGCCCGCCCGCCACTACCGCCCGCCGGGCGACGCCGACGGGCGCCCGCTGCTCGTCTTCTTCCACGGCGGCGGCTACGCGACCGGCGACCTCGACACGCACGACGCGCCGTGCCGCGTGCTCTGCGCGCACGCCGGCGTCCACGTCCTCGCGGTTGACTACCGGCTCGCGCCCGAGCACCCGTTCCCGGCGGGCCACGAGGACACGCTCGCGGCCTGGCGCTGGGCGGTGGCCCACGCCGGGGAGCTCGGCGCGGACCCGAAGCGCCTGGCGGTCGGGGGCGACAGCGCCGGCGGCAACTTCTCGGCGACGCTCGCGCTCGCGACGGCGCGCAACGGGGAGCGCGCCCCCGACGTGCAGCTCCTGCTCTACCCCGGCATCGACTTCGTCGAGGAGCGGCCGTCGCGGCAGACGTTCGGCAAGGAGTTCTTCCTCACCGCGCCGCTCATCGAGTGGTTCCTCGGGCACTACCTCGACGGCGTCGAGCACGACCCCCGCGACCCGCGGCTCTCGCCGATCCACGCCGAGGACCTCTCCGGGCTCGCTCCCGCGATCGTCGTGACCGCCGGCTTCGACCCGCTGCGCGACGAGGGCGAGGCCTACGCCGCCGCGCTCGCGGCCGCCGGGGTGCCGGTGATCCAGCGGCGCCACGCCTCGCTCATCCACGGCTTCATCAACCTGCTCGGGGTCGGGACCGCGTCCCGCGAGGCGCTCGTCGAGACCGCCGGGACGCTGCGCGGACTGCTCGAGGCGCCGCCGCGGCGCGGGCGGCGTCGCGCGCCGCGCAAGGCGGCCGTGGGGGCCTGACCGGACCGGGCCGGGCACCCCCGGCCCGACCCGCCGCTACTTGTCGAACTTGCGGCGGGCGCGGTCGATCGTCGACGGGCTGACGGTCAGGCCGGCTCCGCCGTCGGGCAGCGTCTGCACCCCGACGGGCTTCAGCACCTGGCTCGACCCCCCGCCCGGCAGGAACTGCCCGATCGCGACCCCCAGCAGCGAGAACCCGCCCATGTCGGTCTTCACTGCCTGCGGCGCCTTCCACGCGATGAGCGGCAGGCGCGCGAAGCCGGCGGGGGAGAGGACGCGCCGCTTCATCGCCGAGAGGATCTGCTGCTGGCGGCCGGCGCGATCGACGTCGTCCTGACCGGCGTCGCAGGTGTTCTTGCGCACCCGGGCCAGTGCGAGCGCCTGCCGGCCGGTCAGGTGGTAGCTGCGACCCTTGCGCAGGCGGAACGACGTGCCGCCGAAGTACCGCCCGGTGCCGGACGTCACCCCCGAGCGGCCGTCCTTGCCGCTGCCACCCGAGACGACGGCGGTCAGGCAGGTCTTCGCCTGGAACGAGACGCCGCCCATCGCGTCGATGAGCCCCGGGAAGTTCGCGAAGTCCATCTCCGCGACGTGGTGGACGTCGATCCCGGTGAGGGACTCGACCGCCTGGACGCTGCCCTTCGTCCCGCCGAAGACGTGGGCGGCGTTGATCTTCTGCAGCCCGTGCCCGGGCAGGTCGACCACGGTGTCGCGCGGGATCCCGAGCTTCGCGTTCGCGAACCCGCCGGTGCGCATGAGCATGATCGTGTCCGTGCGCGAGTTGCTCTCGCCGCCCTCGGCGCCGGGCTCCTTGGAGCCCTTCGGTCGCGCGTCGCTGCCGAGCACGAGGACGTTCGTCGGCGTGAACGGGGCGCCGCCGCCGCCGAGCAGGTCGTCGGCGCCGCCGCCGTCCTGGTGGATCTGCGCCGAGACGAGGAAGAGGAGCATCGAGAACGCGACCCAGGCGACGGCGAACCCGACGACGCAGCGGGCGATCCGCCGCCCGAGCCCCGGCCGGCGGCGCCGCGGGGCGCGGGCGCGGCCCGGCTCCTCGCCGGGAACGTGCTCGCCGTCGTCGGCGCGGCGGCCGAACCGGCGCCGGGCCTGGTAGGTCGTGTACGGCAGCCGCGCGCCGGGACCGGCGCCGGACTCGTCCGCCGGTCGCCGGGGGGTGGCGCCGCGCGGACCCGGCCCGCCGGCTCCGGGATCGCGCCGCGCGCGCCGTCCGGTGCCGTAGACGGTGTAGCCGGGAGCGGCGGGGCGACGTCGCCCGTCGCCCCCCTCCGGGCGGCTCTCGCCGCCGCGCTCGTCCGCGTCATCCCGCTCGGGCATCACGGGTATGGTGCCGCGCGTGCCTGCGGGGTGCGTCATCGGTGTGGACCTCGGCGGGACGAAGCTCCTCGCCGGGCTGCTGGACGACGACCTCCGGGTGCTCGACCGCGCGTACTCGCCGGCGCCCCGCTCCGACGACCCGGAGGAGCTCCTGACGGTCGTCGTCGACGAGATCCGCGCGCTGCTGCAGGCCGCTGCCGACGGGCATCACGGGCCCGTGACGGCGGTCGGCGTCGGGATCCCGTCGCTCATCGACCGCGCCCGCGGGGTGGCGGTCTCGACGGTCCACCTGCCGCTGCAGGGGGTGGCCGTGCGCGACGAGCTGCAGGACCGCTTGCAGCTGCCGGTCGCGCTCGACAACGACGCGAACTGCGCGATGCTCGCCGAGTGGCGCCTGGGCGCCGCGCGCGACTGCGGCGACGCCGTCCTGCTGACGATCGGCACCGGGATCGGCAGCGGCGTGGTGGCCGGCGGGCAGCTCCTGCGCGGCGCCACGGGGGCGGCGACGGAGCTGGGGCACATGGTCATCGACTTCGACGGCCCGCCCTGCCAGGGCGCCTGCCGCAACCACGGGTGCCTCGAGGCGCTGGCCTCGGGGTCGGCCCTCGGTCGCGAGGGCCAGCGGATCGCCGGTCAGCGGCCCGGGTCGCGCCTGGCGCAGCTCGCCGCCGACGGCACGACGATCACCGGCCAGCACGTGACGGAGGCGGCCCGCGAGGGCGACCGCGCCGCCCGGGAGGCCGTGGAGCGGATCGGCACGCTGCTCGGCGTCGGGATCGCGAACGCGATGAACGTCTTCAACCCCGAGGCGATCCTCATCGGCGGCGGCGTCTCCGCGGCCGGCGAGCTGCTCCTCGGCCCGGCGCGGGCGGAGGCCCGCCGACGCGCGCGGCCGCCGGCCGACGAGGCACGCGTCGAGCTCGCGCGGTTCGGTGCCGACGCGGGGATGATCGGCGGCGGGGTCCTCGCTCGCGAGGAGCTCGCGTGAGCGGGCGGCTCGTCGTCTGCGCGACGCCGATCGGCAACCTCGACGACGTCACCGCGCGGGTCCTCGACGCGCTGCGCGCGGCGGACGTCGTCGCCTGCGAGGACACCCGGCACACCCGCACGCTGCTGCAGCGCTTCGCGATCGACGTGCCGACGGTGAGCCTCCACGAGCACAACGAGGCGGCCCGCTCGGTCGAGCTCCTGGAGCGCGTGCGCGGCGGAGCGCTCGTGGCGCTCGTCAGCGATGCCGGCATGCCGGTGATCAGCGACCCCGGCGGGCGGCTCGTGGCCGCCGCGCGGGACGCGGGCCTGCCGGTCGAGGTCCGACCGGGCGCGAGCGCGCCGGTCGCGGCCGTCGCCGTGGCCGGGATCCCGGTCGACCGATGGCGCTTCGTCGGCTTCCTGCCACGCCGGGCGAGCGAGCTGCTGGAGCTCCTGGACCGCGACGAGGCGACGGTCGCGTTCGAGTCGCCCAAGCGCCTGCCGGCGACGCTGCGCGCCATCGCCGACGCCGATCCGTCGCGCGTCGTGGCGGTCTGCCGCGAGCTGACGAAGCTCCACGAGGAGGTCGTGCGCGGGCCGGCCGGGGAGGTCGCCGCGCGGTTCGCCGACGGCGCCCGCGGCGAGATCACGCTCGTCGTCGCGGCGGCCCCGGCGGGCCAGGGCGATCTCGGCCCGGCCCTCGACGCCGTCCGTCGGCTCGTCGAGGACGGGGCCCGCGCGCGGACCGCCTCGCGGGTCGTCGGCGAGCTCACCGGGGTGCCCGCCAACGACCTCTACCGCGCGCTGCACGCGACGGGCTGAGCGCCGCCGCGTCGGTCAGAGCGCCTCGGTGAGCTCGCCGAGGCGGTCGGTCAGCCGGAGGTTCTCGCGGTAGTCGACCGGGCACGCGATGACGGTGACGCCGTCCGAGGACAGGCCCTCGTCGAGCGCCGGGCGCAGCTCGTCGGCGGCGCCGATCCGGACGCCGCGGCCGCCGAAGCTCTCCGCGAACGCGACGACGTCGGGGTTGCCGAAGCGCACGGACGAGGAGCGGCCGAGCTCCATCTCCATCTTCCACTCGATGAGGCCGTAGCCGTCGTCCTCCCAGACGAGGACGCAGAGCGGGATCTTCTCGCGGACCGCGGTCTCCAGCTCCTGGGCGTGCATGAGGAACGCCCCGTCCCCGCAGGCGGCGAGCACGCGCCGCTCGGGCAGGACGAGCTTCGCCGCCAGCGCGCCCGGCAGGGCGAAGCCCATCGTCGAGAGCCCGTTGGAGAGCAGGCAGGTGTTCGCGGCGTACGTCGGGTAGAGCCGCGCCATCCACATCTTCACCGCGCCGGTGTCGGCGAGCACGACGTCCTCGCGGTCCAGCGCGGCGCGGACGTCGGCGACGACGCGCTGCGGGGCGACCGGGAACCGGTCGTCGGCGGCACCGCGCTCGAGCTCGTCGGCGAGCATCCGCGACGCGTCGCAGGAGCCGGCGTCGAGCACCGGCGGCGCGCCGTTCGGGGCGGAGGCCTCGCCGGCCTCCTGGCGGCGCGCGAGGCCGGCGGTGAGCAGCTCGAGCGACCGGGCGATCGACCCGTGCAGGCCCACGGCCACGGGGTAGTGCGCGTCGACCTCGGCCGGGAACCGGTGCACGTGGACGATCTCGGCGTCGCCGTCCGGGTTGATCTTCACCGGGTCGAACTCCTGCAGCTCGTAGCCCACCGCCACGATCGCGTCCGCCGCGTCGAAGCCGAAGTTCACGTAGTCGTGGCGCATGAAGCCGACCGCGCCGAGGCCGAGCGGGTGGTCGTCGGGGAAGACGCCCTTGCCGTGGAAGGTCGAGGCGACGGGGATGCCCGCGCGCTCGACGAACGCGATGAGCTGCGCCTGCGCGCCCTCGCGGGCCGCCCCGTGCCCGGCTAGGACGATCGGGCGCTCGGCGGCCAGCAGCACGTCGAGGGCCCGCTCCACCTGCGCGTCCGTCGGCTCGTTCGGCCGCACGCGATCGATGCGCAGCGGTCGCAGGTCCTCGGCGATCTCCGCGCCCTCGATGTCCTCCGGCACGGCGAGGTAGACCGCGCCGGGCCGCTCGGTCTGGGCGGTCTTGAAGGCCTTGCGGACGATCTCGGGGACGGACTCCGGCGTCGGGACGAGCGCCGACCACTTCGTGATCGGGGCGAACATCGGCACGAGGTCGATCCCCTGGTGGGACTCCTTGTAGGAGCGGTCGCGGCCGACCTGCGCGGAGAGGGCGATCAGCGGCGTGCTGTTCGTCGTCGCGTCGGCGACGCCGAGCTGCAGGTTGATCGCGCCGGGGCCGAGCGTCGCCGAGCAGACCGCGGCCCGCTGGGTCAGCCGGCCCCAGATCTCGGCCATGAACGAGGCCGCCTGCTCGTGGCGGACGAGGACGTAGCGGATCGGCGAGTCGCGCAGCGCGTCGACGAAGTGGATGTTCTCCTCGCCCGGGATCCCGAACACGACCTCGACCCCCTCCTGCTCGAGGCAGTCGACGAGGAGGTGGGCGGCGGTACGGGTCATCGAGGCTCCGGGTGAGGACGCGGCGTCCCGCCGAACGTACCCGTTCGCCGCGACCGGCATGCCGGGGCCGGTGCCGCGACGGGCGCCGCCGGCCGGGGCCGGAGGCCGAGCGGTGCGCCCTGCGTCGCCTGCGTCGCCTGCGCCTCCCGGACGACCGGGCGTCGTGCCGGGCATCGCCGCGAGACCGGTCGCGGCGGCTGGCGGCTGGCGGCCCGCAGGCGTCGCGCGACGCACGGCCCCGGCGGTCCGCTGGCCCGCCCGACGATGGCCGTCTCGCGTCGCGCGGGGGGCACGCGTCGACGGACGGTGGCGACTCCGCGACGGCCCGTGCCGGTGTCGGCCCGTGTGCGCGCCGGAACGGCGCAGCCCGCCGGGAACGGGCCGGCGGCGTCCTACGGTCGCGCGATGGACGCGCCACCCGCCCTCGTGCGACCGGTCGACGGACCCGTGACGGCCGGCTACCGCTACGACCGTCGCGCGCCCTTCCGTCGCGGGCGGCGTCGCGTCGTCCGGTTCTCCGTCCCCGCGGGCGCGCCCGTCCGTGCGCCGTGCACCGGGCGCGTGACCTTCAGCGGGCGGACGCCGCGATCGCGGACGGTCACCGTGCGCTGCGGCGCATGGGCGGTGACCGTGTCGGGCGTCGCGCCCGGCGCCGTCGCGCGCGGACGCCGCGCGACCGCCGGGCAGCGGCTCGGACGGGCCGGTGGCCGGACCGTCGCGCTCGGCGTCCGTCGCCCGGCGGACCCCTTCGGCTACGTCGACCCGACGCCGCTGCTCGCGGCGCCCCGTGCGCCGCGGCGGTTCGTGCCGCTCGGCCCGGCGCCCCGCGGACGCCTGCGCACGCCGGAGCGCGCGCCGCGGGGCGCACCTGCGCCCCGGGGCACGCCACTTGCGCGCGTCGCGCCGCCGGTGGCCCCCGCCGACGTCCCGACGCCGAGCCTCCAGCCCGCCCCCGGTGCAGCGGTCCTCCGGCCCGGGGACCGCCCGGCGCCGCCGTGGGCCTGGGTCGGTCTGGCGCTCGCGGCCGTCGGCCTGCCGGGGCTGGCCCTCGGGCGGTCGGCGGTGCGCCGGGCGGCGCGCACGCGCCGCCACTCCGGTGGCGGCGCGGCGGCGTCGAGCGAGAGGACGCGCTGATGGCGAGGACGTACCGGGACGTGCGCCGGATCCGGCGCAAGCCTGGGTGGGAGAGCGTGCGCGCGAGCGGATCGCACGAGCGCTGGCGGGCCCTGGCGGCCGCTCGACGACCGTGCCGGCCGGCGGGCGCGACGACCACGAGGCCGCGCCGGGCACGCTCGCCGCGATCCGTCGCGACACGGGCATCGAGGAGCTGGGACGAGCCCGATCGAGACGACGCCGAAGGCCACGAGGGGGACGGTGCCGGTCCTGGTCGTCCTCCACCGCGCCGGGGACGGCGGCTGGGGCGCGTGCTCGCCGCACGTCCCCGGGGCGTTCGCCCACGGCGACGCTCCCCAGGGCGCGGTCGAGGACCGGCACGCCGCCGTGGCGTTCACGCGCGAGGAGCCCGGCGCGTTGCGGATCGTGGACGTCGACGTCATCGACGGCGATCACGACGCCGTCGCGTTCACCCGCATCCCCGCGTGGCTCCACGCCCGGCACCGGTCCCACGGCGCCCCGACCGCCGACACCGCGCCGATCGCCGGACCGCCGACGGGCTGCGCCGCGTCGCCGCCCGGGGCGCCCGGGGGACGGGCGCAGCGGGTCCCGCCGGTAGCCTGCAGGGGGCATGGGCTACGAGGTCACGACCCCGATCTTCTACGTCAACGCCGCTCCCCACCTGGGTCACGCGTACTCGACGATCGTGGCCGACGTCCTGGCGCGTCACCACCGGCAGCGCGGGGACGACGTCCTCTTCCTCACCGGCACGGACGAGCACGGCGAGCCCGTGGCGAACGTCGCCGCCGACCGGGGGATCTCCCCGCAGGAGCTCGTCGACGAGAACGCGCCGAAGTTCGAGGCGATGCGCGGGCCCCTGGAGTCCTCGTCGGACTTCTTCATCCGCACCTCCGACCCGCGGCACAAGGCCGCGGTGCAGGAGATCCTCACGCGGGTCCGCGAGAACGGGTGGGTCTACGAGGGCGAGTACGAGGGCTGGTACTGCCCGAAGTGCGCCGACTTCAAGACCGAGTCGGAGATCGCGGAGGGCAACACCTGCCCGATCCACGGGATCCCGCTGAGCCGCGAGAAGGAGCGCAACTGGTTCTTCCGCCTGTCGGCGTTCCAGGAGCCGCTCGAGCGGCTCTACGCGGAGCGCCCCGACTGGGTCGTGCCCGCCGTGCGCCGCAACGAGGCGCTCGCGTTCATCAAGGGCGGCCTGCAGGACGTGTCGCTCAGCCGCAGCGCGATCAGCTGGGGCGTCGAGGTCCCATGGGACCCCGAGCACGTCTTCTACGTCTGGTGGGACGCGCTCCTGAACTACGTCACCGCGCTGCGGTTCGCGCGGCCCGGCGAGGACCTGACGGCGAGCCACTGGCCCGCGGTCCACGTCATCGGCAAGGACATCCTGAAGTTCCACGCGATCTACTGGCCGGCGCTCCTGCTCGCCGCGGGCCTCGAGCTGCCGAAGCGGCTGCTCGTCGGCGGCTTCCTGCTCGTCGGCGGCGAGAAGATGAGCAAGTCCAAGGGCAACGTCTTGGACCCGTTCGAGGCCGTCGAGGCGTTCGGCGCCGATGCCGTGCGCTTCTACCTCCTGCGCGAGGTGAGCTTCGGCAACGACGGCTCCGTCTCGCTCGAGGGCCTGCGGGCGCGCTACGAGACCGAGCTGGCCAACGACCTGGGCAACCTCGCCTCGCGGAGCCTCGCGATGGTCCGGCGCTACCGGGACGGGATCGTCCCCGACGTCGCGGTCGATCCGGAGATCGCCGCCGCGTTCGCGGGCCTGCCGGACGCCGTGGCGGGCCTGCTGGACGACGGGCAGGTGAGCCAGGCGCTCGACGAGATCTGGCAGCGCGTGCGGCGGCTGAACCGCTACGTCGAGGAGCGCGCGCCGTGGACGCTCGCGAAGGCCGAGAAGCCGGGCGCGGCGGGGGAGCCCGGCGCCGCGCCGGACGCGCTCGACGTCGTCCTGCGCACGCTCGTGGAGGGGGTGCGGTCGGTCGCGGTCCTCCTGCACCCGTGGCTGCCGGCGGCGACCACGACGCTCCTGGACGCGCTCGGCGCTCCGGACCTCGACTGGGACGGGGGCGCCCTCGGCGCCCGGGGCGCGTCCGCCGAGCCCGTCGGCGAGCTCGCGCCGCTGTTCCCGAAGGACCTGCCCGCGCTCGCCTGAGCCGCGGACCGCCCACGCCGCCCGCGCCCGCCGATGATCGACAGCCACACGCACCTCGCCTCGTGCGCGCCCGACGACGAGGTGCTCGTCGCGAGCGCCCGCGGCGCCGGGGTCACGCGGATCCTCACCGTCGGCATGGACGACGAGACGAACCCCGTCGTGCTCGACCAGGCCGAGCGGTTCCCCGAGGTCTTCGCGGCCGTCGGGCGCCATCCGAACGCCGCCGACGGCTGGGACGCGGCGGCCGCCGAGCGGCTGCGCGCCTGGGCGGCGGACCCGCGGTGCCGCGCCGTCGGCGAGACGGGCCTGGACCGCTACCGCGACAGCGCCGCGCCCGACGCCCAGCGGGCCGCCTTCCGCGACCAGATCGAGATCGCGCGCGAGGTCGCCAAGCCCCTCGTCATCCACACGCGGTCCGCGGACGACGAGACGATCGCCACCTTGCGCGAGCACGCCGACGGCGTCGCGGTGATCCTCCACTGCTTCTCGATGCCCGACCGCCTGCACGAGTGCCTCGACCAGGGCTGGTACGTGAGCTTCGCCGGCAACGTCACCTATCCGCGCAACGGCGACCTGGCGCTCGCCGCCGCGACGGTGCCCGACGACCGCCTGCTCGTGGAGACCGACGCGCCGTACCTCACCCCGCAGGCGCTGCGCAAGGAGCGCAACCAGCCCGCGTTCGTCGTCGAGACGGCCCGCTTCGTCGCCGCGCAGCGCGACCAGGCGCTCGCGGAGCTCGATGCCGTCGTCACCGCCAACGCGCAGCGGCTCTTCGGCTGGGGCGACGCGTGACCGTCCAGCCGAGCCTGCGCCGGATGCGCGAGCACGGCGTGCGCCCGAAGCGCGACCTCGGCCAGAACTTCCTCGTCGACGACAACATCCTCGGCGTCATCGCCCGTCTCGCGGAGCTCCGCGACGACGACGTCGCGCTCGAGGTCGGCGGCGGCCTCGGCGTGCTCTCCGAGCACCTCGCGCCGCGGGTGGCCGCGCTGCACGTCGTCGAGCTCGACCGGGCGCTCGAGGAGCCGCTGCGCGAGGCGCTGCAGCCGTGGGCGGCCGACGGCCGCGCGCAGCTGCACCTCGGCGACGCGATGCGGATCGACCTCACCGCCCTGGACCCGCCGCCGACGGTCTGCGTGTCGAACCTGCCCTACTCCGTCGCCGCGGGCGTCATCCTGCGCACCGTGGCGGAGCTGCCGACGGTCGAGCGCTGGGTCGGGATGGTGCAGAAGGAGGTCGGCGATCGCTTCGCCGCGACGGCCGGCGGGACGGACGCCAAGGCGTACGGCGCTCCGTCGGCGCTCGCGCAGCTCTCCTGCGAGGTCCGGGTCCTGCGGCCGATCTCCCGCAACGTCTTCGCGCCGGTCCCGAACGTCGACAGCGTCCTGCTCGGGCTGCGCCGGATCCGCCCGCCGGCCCCGGTGGCCGTGCGCCGGCTCGTCGACGCCGCCTTCGCCCACCGCCGCAAGGCGCTGGCGCGCTCCGTCGCCCTGCACGGCGGCGGCAACGCGCGTCGCGACGCCGTGCGCGTGGCGCTCGAGGCGGCCGGCCTGCCCGTCGACGTGCGCGCCGAGCGGGTGACGGCGGAGCAGTTCGCGACCCTGGCGGCGCAGCTCGCGCGCGCCGAGGGCGACGAGGCCCTGGGGACGGAGATCGACCGGTGGTGGGGGAGCGCGGCGTGACGACGACCAACCGGCCCGGGACCGACCTGCCGCAGGCGGCGGCCACCGTGGCCCCCGCGAAGGTCAACGCGACCCTCGTCGTCGGGCCGACGCGCGAGGCCGACGGCCGCCACGAGCTCGTGAGCGTCATGCAGTCGGTGACGCTGCACGACGACGTCGCGATCCGCCCGCGCCGCGACGGCGACGAGCTCCCGCCGCGGCCCGGCGAGACCGAGGAGCTCGACCCCGAGCTGCTGTGCGTCCTGCCGGCCGGCACGCCGACCGAGCCGGCCGCCGGCGTCGTCGAGGACCCCTCCGGGGACCTCGTCCGCTGTCCCGGCGTCCGCGGCGAGAACCTCGCGCTCACCGCCCTGCGCCGCTTCCGCGCGGCCACGGGCTGGGACGCCGGGCCGCTGACGATCGAGATCGCGAAGCGGATCCCCGTCGCGGCCGGCATGGCCGGCGGATCGGCGGACGCCGGCGCCGTGCTGCGCCTGGCGGCGCACCTCAGCGGCCGCGGCGACGCCGTGCTGCTGCAGGAGCTCGCGGCCGGCCTCGGGGCCGACGTCCCCCACCAGCTGCAGCCGGGCCTCGCGCTGGCGACCGGCGCCGGGGAGCGGCTCGTGCGCTCGACCGGGATCCTGCCCGGCGCGGCGCTCGTCCTGCCTTCGAGCGCGCAGCTCTCGACCGCGGCGGTCTACCGCCGCTGCGACGAGCTCGACAGCCCCCGGACCGCCACGGCGCTCGCCGGCTGGGAGGACCGCGTGGCGATCGCGCTCGGCGGACCGGCGCCGCCGTCGCTGCCCGACGCGCTCTGCGTCAACGACCTCGAGGCGGCGGCGCTGGACCTCTGCCCCTCGATCGCCGACGCGCTGGACCGCCTGCGCGGGGTGGGCGCCCAGCGGTCGATGGTCTGCGGGTCCGGTCCGACGACGATCGGCTGGTTCGCGTCGGCCGACGCGGCCCGTGCCGCCGCCACCGCGCTGGGCGAGGAGGCGGGCGCGATCGTCGCCGTCCCGACCGGCGGCGCCGCCGTGTCCTCGATCCTGGAGCTGCCGGCATGAGCGTCGAGCTCGCCCTCCCGCTCGCGAAGCTCCACCCGATGTGGATCGCGCTCGCGATCCTGGCGCCGGCGGCGTACCTGCTCGCCGTCCGCCGCGGCTGGAAGCGCCCCCGCTGGGCGCTGCCCGCGGCGATCGTCGCGGTGATCGCCGGCGTCGTGCTCGGCAGCGGCACCGTCGAGCTGCCGACGCTCGAGGACCTGCCGCTCGAGGAGATCGTCGAGGACATCGGCGACGCGCTCGGCGACTGGGCCTACGGGCTCGTCGCCCTGCTCGCGTTCCTCGAGACGGGCGCCTTCGTCGGCCTGCTCGCGCCGGGCGAGACCTTCGTCATCCTCGCCGGCGTCCTGGCGGGCGAGGGGACGCTCGAGCTCTTCACGCTGCTGACGATCGTCTGGGCCAGCGCGTTCCTCGGCGACCTCGTGAGCTTCCTGCTCGGGCGCAAGCTCGGGCGGTCGTTCATCGAGAAGCACGGTCCGCGGGTGAAGATCACCCCCGACCGCCTGCGGCAGGTCGAGGCGTTCTTCGACAAGCACGGCGGCAAGGCGGTGATCATCGGCCGGTTCATCGGCTTCGTCCGCGCCGTCGCCCCCTTCGTGCTCGGCTCCTCGGGCGTGGCCGCGCGGCGGTTCGTCCCGTACTCGATCATCGGCAGCGGGCTCTGGGCGACGGTCTTCGTCGTCCTCGGCTACGTCTTCTGGCGCAGCCTCGACCAGCTGCTCGCCTGGGCGAAGCAGGGCGCGTTCATCTTCGGCACGATCGTGACGATCGTCGTCGGTGCGCTGGTCCTGGCGCACTGGCTCAGCGAGCCGGAGAACCGCGAGCAGGCGCGCGTCTGGCTGCGCCAGGCGAGCGAGACCCGCACGGGCCGCGTCGTGCTGGCGATCTGGCGTCCGATCTCCGGGCCGGCCGGGTTCGTCTGGGGGCGGATCACGCCGGGCGGCCTGGGCCTCGAGCTGACGACGCTCACGGCGATCATCGCCGTCGGCACCTTCGCGTTCATCAGCAACGAGAACCTGCTGGACCAGCGGACGCTCACGCGCGGTGACCGGGAGCTCCTGCGGCTGGGCGACGACGTGCTCGTCGGGCCGGTCGAGAGCATCGCCCGGGTCGGCCTCGTGCTCGGGCGGCCGTGGGTGCTGCTCGTGCTCACCGCCCTGGCCGTGCTCTTCCTCCTGCGCAAGCGGCGCCTGCCGACGGCGATCACCCTCGCGGCGACCGTCCCGATCGGGCTGCTCGTCACCGCGCTCGTGCGCGACGGCGAGTCCCGGCCCCAGCCGCCCGGCGCGCTGGAGGAGCTCTCCGGCTCGAGCTTCCCCTCGACGACCGCGGCCGGCGCCGTCGGCTTCGTCGCGATCGCGCTGGCGCTCTCGCCGTCGGTGCGGCGGCTGCCCGGGAGGATCGGGCTGACCGGCCTGGCCACGATCCTCGCCGCGGCGATCTGCGCGGCCCCGCTGGCGCTGCGGGCCAACCACCTCTCCGACGTCCTCGCGGGCGCCGGCCTGTCGGCGGCGGTCATGGCGCTCGTCGGCGCCGTCGGCCTCATCGCGACGTACGTCGTCGTCGGGCCGACGGGCGCCCGGGTCGCGCCGCGCGAGCCGGGGCAGCCCCCGGGCGAGCCGCCCGCGGGCGCCGACGGCGGGGCCGAGCGACCGGACGATCCGGTAGACACTCCGGGCGCATGAGCCACGAGTTCGTCACCTACCTCGTGCTCGTCGTCGGCGGCCTCGTCTCGCTCACCGCCGTGATCGGGCTCGTCCTGGTGCCGGTGGTCCGCATCTACGACCTCTGGAGCCAGCGGATCGCCGCGTTCGTGCTCGGCCTCTTCATCGTCGGCGTCTTCGCGACCGGCGGCGTCTACCTCGGCCTGCAGATCATCGACCGCTACCTCAGCTGACGCGCGGGCGCCCCGCGGCGCCCTTCCAGCGAGGTCCTCCGGGGCACCGACGGCGGCGCGCTGACACGCCGTCACGCCGCACCGCGAGCGCCGACGACCGGCCGTGCGCGGCTCCGTCGATACGATCAGGGGCGTGCCATCGCCCTCCGAGCCGCTCGTCGAGGCCGACGCGGCCAGCGACACCGGTCCGCTGGGCGCGATCGCCGAGGCGGTCGGGAGCGGTGCCGGGCTGCCGGCCCTGGCGCGCGCCGCGGCGCGCGCGCTCGACGCCGGCGTCGTGGTCGCCGACCGCGGCGGCGCGGTCCTCGCGGTCGCCGCGCGCTCGCGCGACGAGGAGCGCCGCCTGCTCGCCGCCCGTGGCGAGCTGCCGAGCGATCCGCTGGTCGTCGCCGGCGAGCCGGCCGGCAGCGTCGTCCTGCAGCACCGCGGCGAGCCGGACGCCGGGATCGTGGCGCTCGTGCTCACGGTGCTGGCGCTCGAGGTCGAGCGGGTGCGCGCCCCGGCGCGGGCCAGCCAGGAGGAGGCGGCGGCGTTCTGCACCGACCTGCTCAACGGCGACCTCGACGACCCCGAGACGATCGTCGGCCGCGGCACCGAGCTCGGCCTGGACCTCAGCGGCCCGGTCGGCTCGCTCGTCGTCCGGGTCCATCCGCACGTGTCCGGCGACGACGGCTGGCGCGCCCGGGCGCTGGCGGCCGTCGAGCGCGGCGCGCGCTCCGTCTCGCCGTCGGCCCTCGTCGGCGCGATCGAGCGCCCGAATGCCTCCGCCTGCGAGATCACCGCGCTCGTCCCGGCGCCCGCCGAGGACGCGATCCAGCGCGCCGCGCGCGCGGCGTTCACCGAGCTGGACGGCGTGCTGCCCGGACACGGCGTCTCCGTCGGGCACGGACGCACGACGGAGGAGCCGGGCGAGCTGCCGCGGGCGGTCCAGGAGGCGCTCCTGGCCTGCAACGTCGGCGAGGGCGACCCGGACCAGGCCGTGCTCGGCTTCGAGGAGACCGGCGCGTACCGCCTCCTCCTCTCGGCGATGAGCGAGAACCCCGACGAGCTCCGGCGCTTCTACGCCGAGACGATCGAGCCGCTGGCCGCCTACGACGCCCAGTACGAGACCGATCTCGTCGGGACCGTCACGGCGTACCTCGACGCCGACGGCTCGGTCGCCGCCGCTGCCCAGCGCCTCTTCACCCATCGGCACACCGTCCGCTACCGCCTCGAGCGCGTGCGCGAGCTCTGCGGGCTCGACGTGACCTCCAGCGACGGGCGCGAGCGCCTGAGCCTCGGGCTCAAGGCGATGCGCGTGCTCGGCCTGGGGCAGCACGACGGCGCGGCGCTCGGGGATCGCGACGCTCGCCCGCGCCGCGGCTCCGGCGGCCGGCGCACCGGCCGCAGCTGAGCGCGGCGCGCCTCGTCGCGGAGCGGCCGGCCCGCCGCGCGGACCCTGGATAGGGTCCCGCGCGATGCGGATCGCGATCGTCACCGGCTCCGGGACCTACCGCCTGCCGGGCCTCGGCGCCGCGCCGACGGTCGAGGTCGGGACGCGGTTCGGAAGCGTCCCGGCGACGTTCGGACCCGTCGCCGGCGAGCACGAGCTGGTCCACCTGGCCCGGCACCGCGACGGCCACGAGCTCGTCAGCCACCAAGTGACCCACCGCGCGAACGTCGAGGCCCTGCGCGTGCTCGAGGTGGACGCGGTCCTCGCCGTCACGGTCTGCGGCGCGTGCGAGCCGGACGCCGAGCTCGGCGGCCTCGTCGTCTTCGACGACCTCCACTTCCTCGCCAACCGGCTCGCCGACGGCAGCCCCTGCACGCTGCACGACGAGCCCGGGGCTCCCGGCCGCGGGCACTGGGTGTTCGACGGGCCGTTCAGCCCGGAGCTGCGTCGCGCGCTCCTGCGCGGCGCCGCCGACGCCGGCCTCGCCGTCCGCGACGGCGGGGTCTACGGCCACGTCGACGGTCCGCGCTTCAACACGCGGGCGGAGATCCGCAGCCTGCGCGCCGCCGGCGTCACCGCGGTCAGCCAGACGGCGGGGCCGGAGACGGTGCTCTGCGGCGAGGCGGGCATCCCGTACGCCCTGCTCGGGTTCCAGACCGACTACGCCAACGGGGTCCGCGACGAGCCGACGCCGGTCGAGACGCTCGTATCGCTCATCGCGGCGAGCAGCGAGCGGTTCGCGGCGGTGCTCGAGGCCGCGATCCCGCACGTCGTCGCCGACCCGCCCGCGCCCGTCGGCACCCAGCTGACCTGGGACTGACGCGCGGAGGCTGGCGCCCCGCCGCTCGGCGAGCGGCCGTGACGGGTGGCCGGCGGATGCGATAGGAACGGGGTGGCGGCGACCGCTGCCGCCGGCGTCCCCGCGCCGGTCCCCCGACATCACGAGGACCACCCCATGTCCGCGCGCTCGCTCGCCCGTGGCGCCGCCGCCCCCATCGCGGCCGCGACCCTGCTCGCCGTCGCCGTCCCCGCGGGCGCCACGGCGGCGACCCACCGCGCCGACGTGCCCGGCTCGGACGTCGGGAGCGACCCGTCACGCCGCGTCGCGTCGCTCTCGACGGTCTACGACGACGCCGGCACCCTCAGCGGGACGATCACGCTCGGCGGCGACGCCGCCACCGGCACGCCCGCGCGCGTGGTCCTGCATCTCGGCACGGAGAGCGGCGACAGCTGCGGGCCGCCACAGGCGGTGATCTCGGCGCCGCTGGCCGGCGCCGGGCCCGCGCGCGTGCTGACGTCGACCGGATCCGAGGGCGACGCGCAGGTCGGCATCGAGGGACCTCGGGTGACGCTCACCGCGACCCAGCCGTGGCTGGCGGGGCTGTCGTACCGCTGCACCTTCGCCCGGGTCGCCTCGCCCGACGACGCGAGCACGACCCTGGGGCAGACGCGGGGCTTCCGGGTCCTCGCGACCGACCCGCCGCCCCCGCCCGCGCCGCCGCCCCCGGCTCCGCCGACGCCGGCGCCGGCGAAGGTCGCGAAGCTCGCCGTGGAGGTCGGCGCGACGCCCCGCACGGTGCGCCGCAACCGCTGGATGTCGATCCGCGTCCGGGTCCGCAACGTCGGGACCGCGACGGCGCGGGCGGTCCGGCTGCGGATCGGCGGGGCACGCGGCGCGACCGTCCGGCTGCGCCGCTCGAGGTGGTCGTCGATCGCCGCCGGCCGCTCGGCCTCGGCGACCGTCCGGGTCCGGCTCGGCGCCCGCTCGCGCGCGACGACGACGCTCCCCGTCCGGGCGAGCTCCGGCACGCTCGTGGCGCGCGAGGCGATCTCGCTCAGCCGCGGCCGCGCCGCGACGTCGGGGCTCGTCGGCCGGCAGTTCTACGGGTTCGTGTCGCACGTCGATCGGGCGTGGGACAACCGCGGCGTCTTCTTCTCGAACGCGAGGTGGGCGTACCTCGGCCTGCCGACCGGCGGCCTGCCGACCTGCACGAAGGCGACCGAGACGCTGAACGACAAGGGCAAGCCGACGGGCGACGGCTGCCGGCCTTACGCGTACGACCGCCGGACCGGCCGGCTGAAGGTCGGCGACCAGTCCGGCACGTTCAAGAACGGCACGATCGTGCTCGACGGCGTCGTGATGCGGCCCGTCGACACCCCGAAGGCGGGGACGCGGCTGGACGTCCGGCTGGAGCACCGCGGCTTCAGCGGCCTCTGCGGCCTGGTGCTCGGCTGCACCACCTGGCACGAGACGCTCGCGATGGGCCCCAACGGGCAGTTCGTGCGCACGAGCAGCAGCATCTCGACGCTGGGCGGCGTGGGGACGCCGTTCGTCTACGGCGCGCAGTTCCCGCCCGACGAGCACGGCACGTACGAGATCCAGTCGCGCGGCCGCGCGGTCCTGCGCTACGCCGACGGCACGGTGAAGACGCACACGATCGGGATCATGCGCGACAAGCGGGGACGGCCCGCTCCCGCGACCGAGGGCGTCCTGCTCGACGACACGAACTTCTACGACTGAGCCGCGATCCGTCCCGGACCGGACCGCCCCGGGACGGGTCCGGGACCCCGGGTCGTGGCATCCGGGCCTGCTTGAATGGCCCGGCCCGGCCACGGTGGGGAGTGGTGTAACGGCAGCACGGCAGTCTTTGGAACTGTCCGGTCCCGGTTCGAATCCGGGCTCCCCAGCTCGGGCCCGCCGGGCGTCCCGCGCGGGCCGGGGCGGGGTGCCCGCGCCAGGAGGCTGGCGCTCGGGCGGGCGCCCCGGCAGGATGGCGTCATGCGCTCCCGTCGACCACGCTCCCCGCGCGCCGCGCTCGTCCTGGCGACCGCGCTGACCGCGCTCGCCCCGGCCACCGCCGGCGCCGCCGACCGGACGCGCACGGTCACGGGCGGCCCCGTCGCGGTGACGGCCAGCTCGCCGGCGGCGCCCGGCGACGACGGGGGCGTGCGGCTCACGATCGCGCGCGACGGCCGGGAGCTCTTCTCCGGCAGCCCGCGGGGCTCGGGCTGCACCTTCGAGGGGCGCAACAGCTGCGTCCTGCCGCAGTGGGACGAGGACGCGTCCTCGGTCGTCGTCCGCGACCTCGACGGCGACGACGAGCCCGAGGTCCTCGTGACGCAGTTCACCGGCGGCGCGCACTGCTGCATCAGCGCCACGGTCCTGCGGCTGCAGCGCGACGCCGCCGGAGCGGCGACCGGCTACCGGCAGTGGGTGCGCGCGACGCAGAGCGAGGGCTTCACGCTGCGCGTCCTCGGCAGCCGGCCGGTGCTCGTGACCGGTGACGTCCGCTTCGAGGACCGCTGGACCGCGCACGTCGAGTCGCTCGTGCCCGTCGTCGTCCTGCGGTTCGCCGGCGAGCGCGGGTTCGTCGACGTCACGGGCGAGCACCTCGACCTCGTCCGGCGCCAGCGTGCCGAGGCGCGCCGGATCCTGTCGCGGATGTTCCGCACGCGCGAGGCCGACGCCCGCGGCGCGGCCGGGGCCTGGGCGGCCGACGGGTATCGCCTCGGCCTGCGGACGAGCACGCTGCGCACGCTCCGGTCCTGGGCGGACCGGCGACGGCTCGTCCCGGCCCGGCGGGGCGGCACCGTCGCGTCGAACCGCGCCTTCGTGCGGAGCCTCGACCGGACGCTGCGTCGCTACGGCTACCGCTGAGCCGGCACGGGCCCGACCCGGACGCGATGGAGCGTCGGGCGCCCCGCGATCCCGCCCACGCGGCACTGGTGCGGGGGCGGCGCGCCTGGGATCGTCGAGGGCGTGCCACGACGCGTCGTCCTTCGGCGTCCTCGCCGCCGCGCCGTCGCGCTCGTGGCGGGCACCCTCCTGCTCGTCCTGCTCCCGGCGGTGCCCGGCACGGCCGCGCCCGGACCGGCCCCGCCCGGACGGGCGGCGTCCGGCCTGCCGCCGGCGTCCGCCTGGACCGCCGCCGTGCGCGACGCGCGTCGCTGGGCGGCGCGCCGGCCCGAGCGGATCCGCTTCGCCCTGCGGGTCGGGCGCCGTGCGTGGTCCTTCCGCGGCGCCGAGCGCGTGCACTCCAACAGCCTCGTCAAGGCGACGGTGATGGCCGCCTACCTGCGCCGCCGGGACGTCCGCGGCCGGCCGCTGCGCGCGGACGAGCGCGCGCTGCTGGGCCCGATGATCCGCCGCTCGGCGAACGGCCCGGTCGGCGTCCTCATCCGGCGGATGGGCGGGGTGGAGCCGCTGCGCCGCGTCGCGCGCGCCGTCGGCCACCGCGGCTTCCGCCCCGTCGCCGGGCTCTGGGGCACCTCGCTCGTCTCCGCCGGCGGCCAGGCCCGGCTCTTCGCGCGGCTCGCGTCGCTCCTGCCCCCGCGCCACAAGGACTACGCGATGGGCCTGCTGCGCTCCGTCGTCCCGTCGCAGCGGTGGGGCCTGGCCCGCGCCCGGCCCGCGGGGTGGGGGATCGCGTTCAAGGCGGGGTGGAACGGCCGAGGCCGCGTCAACCAGGCGGCGCGCTACACGTGCCACGGCGAGGTCGTCGTCGTGGTGGTGCTCGTCGAGGGCCGCTCGCACGGCACGAGCATCCGGCGGCAGGAGCAGGCGGGACGCCGCCTCCTCGCGCCGCTGCGGCGGCGAGGTCGCGACGCGTGCGCCGCGGTCGGCCGGGCCGCCGATCAGCCCGCCCGGGCCCGGGCCAGCCACGCGGTGGGCGACGCACCCGTCCGCGCGGTGAACGCGCGCGAGAGGCCCGACGCGCTGGAGTACCCGAGCTCGTGGGCGAGCCCGACGAGCTGCTCGCCCTCCAGCAGCCGCTGCTGGACGACCGCCATCCGGTAGTCGGCGACGTAGGCCGCCGGCGTCCGCCCGACGAGCGCGCGGAACGTCCGCGCGAACGCGCTGCGCGACATCGACGCGGTCGCGGCGAGCCGCTCGAGCGTCCACGCCGCGCCGGGATCGTCGTGCACGGCGACGAGCGCGGCCGCGACCCCGGGGTCCGACATCCCCAGGACGAGCCCGTCCGTGACGCCCGCCTGCTCGGGGTGGTCGAAGAGCCAGCGCAGCAGCTGCACGAGCACGACCTCCAGCAGGCGGTCGGCGAGCAGCCGCCGCCCGCAGCGCACGTGCTCGACCTCGGCGGTCAGGAGGTCGAGGGCGGGCGCCAGCCCGTCGATCGCGGCGACCGGGACGGCGACGACCGGCGGCAGCGCCCGGACGAGCGGGTGCAGCGGGCCCTGGGCGAAGCGCAGCGCCGCGCACGTCACGTCGACCCGCTCGAGCGGCACGAGCTGATGGCGCTGCGGCGCGGCGTAGAGCAGCAGCGTCGGCTCGTCGACCCGGCGGCGCAGCGGCGCCGGACCGCCGTCGGGGTGGACGACCTCGATCGTGCCGGCGCGCAGCACGTGCAGGTGCCCGCCCCCCGGGGCCGCGCCGTCGGCGCCGTAGCGACGCGGCAACCGCAGCGGACCCACCTCGATCAGCGAGGTCGAGACGCCGAACCGGTCCAGCAGGCCGGTGAGCCGGTCGACGGACGCCGGCGCGATCGTGGACGAATCGGTACGGATCAGGCACGAAACGATACCCGCAGTCCAGCGACTCGCGCGACCATCGTCCCGTCGGCACCCGCCGACCGTGCCGGCCCCGCCGAGCACGCCCTCCCCGAGAAGGACCTCGCATGACCCACGTCACCCTCGTCGATCCCGCCACGGCCGACGGCGACCGCCGCGCCCTGCTGGACGAGATCACCGGCGCGTTCGGCGCCACCCCGGCGATGTTCCGCGCCGTGGCGAACTCGCCCGCGGCGCTGCGCAGCATGTGGGGCTCGTTCGGCGCGCTCGGCGGCGGCGTGCTGCCCGCGCGGCTGACCGAGCAGATCGCGGTGGCCGTCGCGGACCGCAACCGCTGCGCCTACTGCCTGGCGGCCCATACGGCGCTCGGCCGCAAGGCGGGCGCCAGCGCTGCGGAGATGGCCGCTGCGCAGGCCGGCGGCTCGGAGGACCCGCGGACCGCGGCGATCCTGCGGTTCGCGATCGCCCTCGTCGACGAGCGGGGTGACGCACCGGCCGCGGTCATCGAGGAGCTGCGCGGCCACGACGTGACGGACGAGGAGCTCGTGGAGATCGTCGCCCACGTCGCGCTGAACCTCTTCACGAACTACGTGAACGTCGCCCTCGACGTCCCGGTGGACTTCCCGCGCGTCGCCCTCACGGCCTGAGGGCCGCCGCCGGGACCGGTCGCGGTCGGTGGCGCGTAGATTGCGCGGCGTGAGCGCCTCGCCCGTCGTGATCGTCCTCGCCGCCGGCCGCGGCACCCGCATGCGGTCGGCCACCCCGAAGGTCCTCCACGAGGTCTGCGGGACCCCGCTCGTCGGCTGGGTCCTCGCGACCGCCGCCGGCATCGGCGCGGAGCGGATCGTCGTCGTCGACCAGCCGAGCCGGCAGCTCGACGGGCACCTGCCCGAGGGCGTCGCGACCGTCGTGCAGGATCCCGCCGTCCACGGCGAGGGCACCGGCGGCGCGGTGACGGCCGCCCTCGAGCACGTCGCCGAGGACCGGCCGGTCGTCGTGCTCACCGGCGACGCGCCGCTCGTCGACGCGGGCACCGTGTCCGGGCTCCTCGAGACGCACGAGCGCGAGGGCAACGCCGCGACGCTCCTCAGCGCGGAGCTCGAGGACCCCGGGCAGCTCGGCCGGATCGTCCGGGACGCCGACGGCGCCGTGACGAAGGTCGTCGAGACGAAGGCCGCCGGCGACGCCACGCCGGCGGAGCTCGAGATCCGCGAGGTGAACGCCGGCGTCTACTGCTTCGCCGGCGAGGCGCTGCGCAGCGCGCTGCCCCGCGTCGGCGACGCGAACGCGCAGGGCGAGCGCTACCTGCCCGACACGCTCGGGATCCTCCGGGGCGACGGCCGGCGCGTCGGCGCCCACGTCGCCGCGGATCCCGACGTCGTGCTCGGCGTGAACGACCGCCTCGAGCTCGACCGCGTGCGCGCGATCGCGCAGCGCCGGATCCACGACGCGCACCTCCGCGCGGGCGTGACGATCGTCAACCCGGCCTCGACCGTGATCGAGCGCGACGTGACGATCGCCCCGGACGCCCGGATCGAGCCGGGCTGCGTCCTGCGCGGTCGCACGACGATCGGCGAGCGGGCGGTCGTCGGCCCGCACACGACGACGGTCGACGCGACGATCGGGGAGGACGTCTCCGTCGTCCACAGCCACGTGGTCGAGGCCGTGGCGGAGGCGGGCGCCACGATCGGGCCGTTCGCGTACCTCCGGCCCGGGACCGTGCTGCGGCCGAAGGCGAAGGCCGGGACGTTCGTCGAGATCAAGAACAGCGACATCGGGCCGGGCTCGAAGGTCCCGCACCTCTCCTACATCGGCGACGCCGACGTCGGACCGGGGACGAACCTCGGCGCGGCGACGATCACCGCGAACTACGACGGCCACCGCAAGCACCGCACGACCGTCGGCGCCGGCGTGCGGACGAGCGTCGACACGACCCTCGTGGCCCCGGTCAGCGTCGGCGACGGCGCCTACACGGGGGCGGGCAGCGTCATCACGAAGGACGTCCCGGCCGGGGCGCTCGGGATCGCTCGCGAGCGGCAGCGCAACCTCGCCGGCTACGCCGAGCAGGTCGAGGCGCGCCGCGCCGCCGAGGGCTGACGCGCGCGAGGCTCGCGGCCGGGCGGTCGGGTCCCGCGGCACCCGCGCCCGCGACGGCCTCCGGGACGGACGGGCGTTCGATGTCGAGGCCCGTCCGGCTGGACGCCGGCGTGGCGCGCGCGCACTCCCGGGCCCGGTCCGGCTACGCTGCGGGACGCGGCGGTCGCCCGAGGGCACGCCGGCCGACCCCTCGCCCCGGACCTGGACCCTGCACGTGAGCGCGATCCTGCCGACCGCCGACACCGGCACGAGCCTCCCGCTCGGCTACGACAAGCGACTGATGCTCTTCAGCGGGCGCGCCAATCCGGCGCTCGCCGAGGCGATCGGGCGGCGACTGGGCGTCGACCCGGGCCCGATCACGCTGAAGACCTTCTCCAACGGCGAGGTCTACTGCCGGTTCGACGAGTCGATCCGCGGCGCCGACGTCTTCCTCGTGCAGCCGACCTGCGGCAACCCCGAGACGGGCATCAGCGCCAACGACGCGCTGATGGAGCTGCTCGTCATGATCGACGCGGCCGTCGGCGCGTCCGCGCACCGCGTCATCGCCGTGACCCCGTGGTACGGCTACTCGCGCCAGGACAAGAAGTCCGCGCCGCGCGAGCCGATCTCGTCCCGCCTCGTGGCCCGGATGCTCGAGTCCGCGGGCGCGCACCGCGTCCTGACGATGGACCTCCACGCCGGTCAGGTCCAGGGCTTCTTCCAGATCCCGGTCGACCACATGACCGCGATGATGATGCTCACCGACTACTTCATCGACCTCCAGCTCGACGACGAGCTCGTCGTCGTCGCGCCGGACGCCGGCCGGGTGAAGCTCAACAAGAAGTTCGCCAACCGCATGGGCGCGGACCTCGCGATCCTCGACAAGGAGCGCCCCCAGCAGCAGGTCGCCGAGATCGGCCACGTCATCGGCGACGTCCGCGGCAAGACCGCGATCATCGTCGACGACATGATCGACACCGCCGGCACCCTGCGCGCCGCCGGCCAGGTCGTCAAGGAGGCCGGCGCCTCGCGCGTCTACGCCGCCGCGACGCACCCCGTCTTCAGCGGCAAGGCGTACGAGAACCTCGCGGCCGCGCCGTTCGAGCAGATCGTCGTCACCGACACGATCCCGCTGCGGCCCGGCGCGCCGGACAACGTCCACGTCGTGTCGTGCGCGAACCTCCTCACCGACTCCATCCGCCGGATCTTCACCGACGACTCGGTCTCCGAGGTCTTCGAGGGCGAGAACCAGCTCTTCTGAGCCGGTCCTCGCCGCCGCCCGAGCGTCCCCCGTGTCGTCGACCGCCGCGCAGCTGCTCGCCGAGCGCCTCGGGCTCGCCGACGACGAGCTGCTGGAGGTCCTCGGGGCGGACCCGCTGGAGGTCCTCGGCGGCGAGCTCGAGCACAAGCCGCAGCTCGCGCTGCTGCTCGCGCTGACCGAGGAGCCCGCCGCGCGCGTCGGGCTGCCGGCGCTGCAGCGCTGGCTGCGGACGAGCGGCCCCGCCGGCCGGCCGGTCGAGCTGCTGCTGCGTCGGGACTTCGCGGCGTTCGAGGACGCGCTCGAGACGCTCGCCGACCGCGGCTTCGTCGTCCGCCGCGCCGACCGACCCTGATCGCGGGCGTCGCGACGACGGAGCGGGTCAGTCCGTCGTGCCGTCGGCCTGGCGGTGCTTGCCCGGCCAGCGACCGAAGAGGTGCTCGAAGACGTGCATGCCGTAGCGGTTGACCGCGGCGGCGGTGCCCGCGGCGACGCCGGCCTGGATCGCCGCGGCCGCGACCGCACGGCCCCCGTCGTCCTCGCGGACTCGCGGATCGGGCGGCGGATCGCCGTCGACCGCACCCCAGATGCGACCGAAGATGGCAGCGGAGAGCCGCCCGGCGACGAGGCCGAGCAGCAGCGCGAACGGCTTGAAGAGCAGGCCCATCGCGCCCCAGCCTACCCGTCGCGCGGGTCGCGGAACCACACGGCGGCGCCCGCGCCTCGCCACGACCCCGGCACGGCGCGACGGGGTGACGTCCGGCCCCGGCCCGAGCGGCGCGGCGACCCGACGGCGGCTGATAGGAACCGCGCCGTGCTTCCCCTGCCGCTCTCGGTCCTCCGCCGGACGCTCGCGGTCGCCACGATCGCCGTGGCGACGCTCGGCGGCGGCGCCGCCACGGCCGGTGCGCAGGCCGGCGCCGACGGGGGCTCACCGACGCCCGGCGCGACCTCGACGCTGCGCCCACCCGCGCTGGCGCCGGAGGGCCGGGTGCGCGTGTTCGCCGGACCGCTGCGGCGCTGGAACCTCGGCGGCCGCTGGTGGGTGCGCGCCGATCCCCAGGACGTCGGGCTGCAGCAGGGCTGGCAGAAGCCGCTCGGGGTCGACGGCTGGTCGCCGGGCACGGTGCCGAGCGTGCCGAACGCGACCGACGACGGCGTCGCGTCGATGAGCGGCGGCGTGCACTGGTACCGCCGCGAGCTGCGCCTTCCGACGCTGCCCGACGGCGTCGAGGACCGGCAGGGCCGCTGGATCCTGCGCTTCGAGCGGACCGCCGTCGACGCCCGCGTCTTCGTCGGCGGGACCGAGGTCACCCACCACCGGGGCGCCTACGAGCCGTTCGAGGTCGAGATCCCGCCGCGTCTCGTCCGCGCCGACCGCACGCTCACCGTCACCGTCCGCACCGACAGCCGGCGCACGGCCGCCGACCTGCCGCCCGGCACGACCCTGAAGGACGGCACCCCGTCGGGCGGCTGGTGGAACGAGGCCGGCATGCCGCAGGAGGTGACGCTGCGGTTCGCCGAGCAGCTCGACGTCGGCGAGGTCCAGCTGACGCCGAACCTGCCGTGCCCGACCTGCTCGGGCACGCTCGCGCTCCGCGTCACCGTGCGCAACATGACCGGCGCGCCGCGTCGCACGGTCCGGCTGCGGCTCGCGATCGCCGGGCGCGAGGTCGCGCTGAGGCCGTTCGTCCTCGGCGCGCGCGGCACGAAGCTCGTCACGCACCGCTTCACCGTGCCGCGACCCCGGGTCTGGAGCCCGGACCGGCCGCAGCAGGAGCTCGCGACGCTCAGCGCCGACCTCGGGGTCGGGCGCGCGGGTGCGGGCGCGGCGGCGGGACCCGCCAGCTGGCGCCGGGTCGTGCGGTGGCGGGCGCGGACCGGCTTCCGGTCCGTCCGGGTGAAGGCGGGGCGGCTCGAGGTGAACTTCCGCCCGGTGAACCTCCGCGGTGTCGGCGTCCACGAGCAGGACGTCGAGCAGGGCGGCGCGCTCACCGACGCCGGCCAGGACCTGCTGCTGCGCCAGGCGCGCGAGCTCGGAGGGCTCGTGCTGCGCGGGCACTACCCGTTCCACCCCCGGATCCTCGAGGAGGCCGACCGCCTCGGGCTCCTCGTGTGGTCCGAGATCCCCGTCTACCAGCTGCGTCAGGCGCAGCTCGCGAAGGCGTCGGTGAAGCGGGACGCCCTGCGGCAGCTGCGGACGATGATCCGCGTCAACGGCCACCACCCGTCGATCTTCACCTGGTCGGTCGGCAACGAGATGACGACGAAGCCCGGCCCGACGCTGCGCCGGTACTTCCGCGACGCGCGCGCGGTCGCCGACGAGCGCGACCGCACCCGTCCGCTCTCCTACGCCCGCCAGGCCGGCGTCCAGCACGGCTGCGTCGGCGCCTACGGGCCGCTGGACCTCATTGGGATCAACGACTACTTCGGCTGGTACGGCGGGCCGAACGACGCCCTCGCCGACCCGGCGAACCTCGGCCCCTTCCTCGACGGCCTGCGCCGCTGCCACCCGAACGAGGCGCTCATGGTCACCGAGACGGGCGCCGAGGCGAACCGCAGCGGCGACCTCCAGGCGCACGGGACCTACGAGTTCCAGCGGGCCTACGCCGCCTACCACTTCGCCGTCTACCGGTCGCGGCCGTGGCTGTCGGGCGCGATCTGGTGGGGGCTGCGGGAGTTCCGCGTGCGCCCGAACTGGGCCGGCGGCAACTGGGAGCCGACGCCGCCGTGGCACGGCAAGGGGCTGCTGGACCGGCGCGGCTGGACCCGCAAGCCCGCCTGGCAGACGCTCCACGACGAGTTCGCCGGCGTCGACCAGCTGGCGCCCGCGTCGACGGCCCCGGTCGCGATCCCGCCGTCGCCCCAGGGGAACACCCGTCCGCTGACGCCCGGCGAGGAGGGTGGCGGGGGCGTCGAGGAGGATGGGGAGGCGGCACCCACGGGGTGACGTCCGCTACCATCGCTCGCCGCCCATGTCCACGAACTCCTCCTCGCTCGCCGTCGATTCTCGCGAAGCCCAGAGCTCGCGCGAGGCCCGTCGCGCGCGCCGCGCGGGCCGCGTCCCCGGCGTGATCTACGGCGGCAGCGACGCCCCGCAGCCGATCGTCGCCGACGCCCGCGAGCTGCGCAACGCGATCGCCGGCTCCGGCGCCGTCATCGACGTCGTCATCGACGGTGGCGCGAGCCAGCCGGTCGTCGTCAAGGACGCCCACCGCCACCCCGTGCGCGGCGAGATCCTGCACGTCGACCTCCTGCGGGTCGACCTGAAGCAGAAGATCCAGCAGCCGGTGCCGCTGGAGCTCACCGACGTCGAGGAGTCCGCGGGCAACAAGAAGGGCGGCGTCGTCGAGCACGTCCTGCGCGAGGTCACCGTCGAGGCCCTCCCGACGGACATCCCCGAGTCGGTCTCCGTCTCCGTCCTCGAGCTCGAGATCGGCGACACGCTGACCCTCGCCGACGTCCAGGTGCCCAGCGGCGTCACGATCGTCGATGACGCCGAGCAGCTCGTCGTGAGCGTCAGCGCCCCGCGCCTCGTGGTCGAGTCCGCCGCCGACGAGGCCGCCGAGGGCGACGCCCCGGCCGAGGCCGCCGACGGCGAGTCGGGCGACGAGGACGGCGCCGGCGAGTGACGCCGGCGCGGCCGCGCCCCGCGCGCGGCCGCCCTCCCGCAGCGTCCCCCGCCTGAGCGCTCCAGCATGGTCCTGCGCGGCGCCACCCCCGCCGACTGGCTGATCGTCGGACTGGGCAACCCCGGCGTGCGCTACGAGCGCACGCCGCACAACGTCGGGTTCCTCGTCGCCGAGGAGCTCGCGAGGCGCTGGGACCTCGGCCGGCCGCGCGAGAAGTACCGCGGCCGCCTCTACGAAGGACGCACGCAGCCGGGCGGGCCGCGCGTCGCGATCCTCCTGCCGCAGACGTTCATGAACGACTCCGGCCGCGCCGTCAGCCCCGCCCGGGGCGCGCTGAAGGTCCCGCTCGAGCGGATCGTCGTCGTCCACGACGAGATCGACCTGCCCTTCGGCGACGTCCGCCACCGGATGGGCGGCGGCCTCGCGGGGCACAACGGGCTGAAGTCGCTGAAGCGGGAGCTCGGCGACCAGGTCTTCGGCCGCGTCCGCGTCGGCGTCGGCCGCCCCGACTCGACCGATCCCGAGATCGTCTCGGCGCACGTCCTCGGTCGCTGGAAGCAGGAGGACTGGGAGGTCACCGACCTCGTCGACGAGGCCGCGCGGCGCGTCGAGTCGATCGTCTCGGGCGCGATCGAGCTGACCTGAGGGCGGCCTGCCCCGGGGGCGCTGCGGCGCCGCCGGGACTGACCCGCATCGTCCGGCGTCAGCGCGCCGCGTCTCGGTGGTTCGCGTCGCTCGTCGCCTCGTGGGGCGTTGCGTCGTGCGTGGGTGGCTCGGCGTTGGGCTGGGGCCGGGAGGGACGTCCCCCGCGCCCCCGTCGCGCCCTGTGCGGTTGGGGCTGCGGCGTCGGGCCTGGGCGCTCCGAGGACGTGGCGCGGGGGACGTCCCTCCCGGCCTCTGCGTCGTTCGTGGCCCTGGCCGTCGTGGCGCGCTTCGTGGCCGCGGGTCGGAGCGGGGGCGCCGGGCCGCGAGCATGCGCCGCCCTTGGGGCTGGTCGGGGTCGTGGGGTCGGTTGCGGCGCAGTGCAGCTCGCGGCCCGGCGCTGTCGCCCCGACCCGCTTCGCGGCATGGGGTTCGGAGCGTTGGCGCGGGTTGGGGGGCGAGTGAGGGCGGCGAGCGCGTGGGGGGGGGCGTTCCGCCTGGTGTGCGTGGCGGGTCTGGCTGGTCGGCGGCTTCGGTGCGGCGGCGTGGTGTGGGGAGGCGGTTCCGGGGACGACCGGCTGGGTCGCGTGTTCCGGGAGCTCGGTGGCGCGTTCGGGCCGAGCTTCGCCTTCGCGTGCCCGCTCGCCGTCTCTCTCGCTCGTCGCTCCTCCCGCGACGGTCTCTCCGGCGCGGCGAAAGCGGATTGGCGGAGTCCGCCGTTCCGAGTTGCGCAGCGGCGGGAGGGCGCCGTCCCGGGCCGCGGAGCGCTGGAGCGGGGTCGGGTGGGCGACCGAGCGGCGCGCGAACCACTGGGGCGGTGCGTCGGGGCAGACGGTCCCCGGAACGGAGCAGGCTCGCGACGCGCATCGCCCGCGCGACCCGCGGCCGAGATGTCCAGGTCGCGTGCTGAGGGGCTCCGAGACGGGACGGGGTGGGCGCGAGGCGTCGACGGGCCGTCGGAGCCGGCGGTCATCGCTCGAGCAGGCCGAGGCGGGACGGGCCGGCGACCAGGCCCGACGGCGCCTCGCACCCACCCCCAGGCCGACAAGGGGCACAGCCCACCGCTCCAGCGCCGGTCCCGGCCGTCAACGGGCCAGGCGGCCGCTCCGGCGTCAGTCGGTCAGGGGCCGGGCCGGTCCTCCGGCACGGGTCCCGCGGTCAGGGGTCGAGGCCGAACGCCGACTCGGCCCCGGCGAACCGGGTGCGGGCGACGACCCCGGCTCAGCGGGGCCGGACGGTGTAGTTCGGGGCCTCGACGGTCATCTGGATGTCGTGGGCGTGGCTCTCCTTCAGCCCCGCCGACGTGATCCGGACGAACTGCCCCTCGTTCTGCAGGTGCTCGATCGTCGCCGATCCGGTGTAGCCCATCGACGCGCGGAGGCCGCCGATCAGCTGGTGGGCGACGGCGCTCAGCGGGCCGCGATAGGGGACCTGGCCCTCGACGCCCTCGGGCACGAGCTTGTCGTCGCCGGCGACCGACTCCTGGAAGTAGCGGTCCTTCGAGAAGCTCTGGCGGCCCTGCATCGCGCCGAGCGAGCCCATGCCGCGGTAGCTCTTGAACTGCTTGCCGTTGATGAAGACGAGCTCGCCGGGGGATTCCTCGCAGCCCGCCAGCAGCGAGCCGAGCATGACGCTCGAGGCGCCGGCCGAGAGCGCCTTGGCGATGTCGCCGGAGAACTGCAGGCCGCCGTCGCCGATCACCGGGACGCCGGCGGGCCGGGCGGCGCGCGCCGCCTCGAAGATCGCGGAGACCTGGGGCACGCCGACGCCGGCCACGACGCGGGTCGTGCAGATCGAGCCGGGTCCGACGCCGACCTTCACGGCGTCGGCGCCGGCGTCGATCAGCGCCTGCGCACCGGCCTGCGTGGCGACGTTGCCACCGATGACGTCGACCGACGTCTCGCGCTTCACCTGGGCGACGGCCTCGAGCACGCCGCGCTGGTGGCCGTGGGCGGTGTCGACGATGAGGACGTCGACCCCGGCGTCGACGAGCGCGTGTGCGCGCTCGCGGCTGTCGGAGCCGACGCCGACGGCGGCGCCGACGAGCAGGCGGCCGGCGGCGTCCTTCGACGCGTTGGGGTACTTCTCGGTCTTCGTGAAGTCCTTCAGCGTGATGAGGCCCGCGAGGCGCCCGTCGCCGTCGACGAGCGGCAGCTTCTCGATCTTGTGCTCGCGCAGGAGCCGCATCGCCTCGTCGGCCGAGATGCCCGGCTGCGCGGTGACGAGCGGCATCGCCGTCATGACGCTCACGACGGGGGCGCGATGGTCGCTCTCGAACCGGATGTCGCGGTTCGTGACGATGCCGAGCAGCCGGCCGTCGGCGTCGCAGACCGGCAGGCCGCCGATCCCGTAGCGGCCCATGATCTGGTCCGCCTCCTCGATCGAGGCGTCGGCGCCGATCGTCACGGGGTGGCGGATCATGCCCGCCTCGGACCGCTTGACCGTGTCGACCTGGGCCGCCTGCTCCTCGATCGACTGGTTGCGGTGCAGGATCCCGATGCCGCCCTGACGCGCCATCGCGACCGCCATCCGCGCCTCGGTGACCGTGTCCATCGCGGCGGAGACGAGCGGCACCCGCAGTCGGATGTTGCGCGTGAGCCACGTGCCGGTGTCGACGGCGTTCGGCAGCACCTCGGACGGGCCGGGCAGCAGCAGGACGTCGTCGTACGTCAGTCCCTCGAGGACGAACTTCGACTCCGGGGCGAGCGGGGAGACCGACGGCGCCGTGGTGGCGCCGGGCACGGTGGAGGACGTCGGGACGTTCGGCATGGCGGCGGCAGGAGGTCGGGCGGCGGGGACCGGACCGCGGTCCCGGCCGCACCTCGTGCAGCAGGTCGGCGTCCGTCCTAGGACGGTACACGGCCACGGGGCGGACCCTGCGTGACGGCCGTCCGCCGATCGCCCGGACGGCGGACGGCGCATGGTCCGTCCTCCGCGCGGCTGGCGCGACGGCGCCGACGTGGCGCGCATCCGTTCGTCCGGGTCGGCCGTTGTCCCCGGTACCGACCGCCGCCGACCCCGGCGCCGCGGCGGCACGACCCGGAGGGGACCGATGCAGCAGGAGCACGAGCAGGAGGGCACGCGCGGCCGGCGCGGCCTGGCGGCGACCTGGCGAGGCGGCAGGGGACGGACGCGGGCGGTGCTGCTGGGCACCGGCGTGCTCGTCGTCGGCCTCGCCCCGATCGGCTACGCCGCCACGGGCGGGAACCTCCTCCTCGGCGAGCGCAACGGCGCCGACGACGAGACCTCGATCGTCGCGACCGAGAACGCGGGCCCCGGGCGCACCGGGGGCTACGCCACGCGCCAGTCGAACCTCTCGACCACGGGCGGCGGCGCGATCTACGGCTGTCGCTCCAGCGCGCGGACGCAGCCGACCGACGAGCGCAACCCGTGCCTGCGCGCGAACAACCTCAGCAACGGGCTCTCGTTCGAGTTCCGCGCGACGAAGGGCTCCCTCGGCGGCACGATCTCCGTGAACCAGGGCGGCGACGGCGTGCGGCCGTTCACGACGAACGCCACCGGCGTGGCGACCGGCCTGAACGCCGATCGCGTCGACGGCAAGGACGCCGACGCGCTCATCCGGGAAGCCGTCGACCAGGCGGTCGCCGCGGCGCTGCAGAAGACCCAGAAGGTCCGCTGGCTCGTCGTGAACGCCGCAGGCGAGATCGAGGCCCAGTCGGGCGGCTTCACGATGAAGTCGGCGTACGTCGGCAACCCGGCCGGCGCGTCGGAGAACGTCTACGTCGACGCGGGGGAGGACCTCTCCGGCAAGGCGATCACCGCGACGCTCGGGCTGCAGAACCAGACCGACCAGAACGGCGACGGCGTCATGAACGGCAAGGCCGCCGGCCCCGACAGCAACCCGGAGTTCTCCGGCGAGATCGCCGCGACGCGCTGCGCGATCGCCGGCGTCGTCGCCTGCGCCCCGACCGGCACGAACACGAGCTCCCACTTCGTGGTGAGCCCCCGCATGAGCGACGGCTCCCCGACGAGCAGCACGACGCGCAAGCGGTTCACGATCACCATCTCCGGCTGATCGCGGCCCCCGTTCCGCTCCGCGTCCCTCGCGGGGGCCGCGGAGCGGAACGGGGCAGTCCCGGGCGGCCGATCGCCGGACCCGGATCGCCGCGGGACTGCGTGCGTTCCGCTCCGGCACCCTCCCGAGGGGCCCACAGCGGAACGCCGGACCGGGGGCCCTCGGACCGGGGCCACGGGCCGCGGGCCGCGGGCCAATCGTGCCCGGCAAGCCGGGCACGCCCCGCTCCGATCCGGTTCGCCTCGGCGCGCCACCCTCTCGGCGGCGATCCGGCGCGTGATCGCCACGGTCGGTCGCCCCTCGACCTGCGCGGGCCGGGCACGCTCGTCGCATGGTCGCCGAGGAGTCCCGAGCCACCCGCCACGATCGCCGGGGCGCCTCGCGCGCGGGACGTGGACGGGGACGGTCCCGCGTCGGCTCCGCCGTCGCCGCACGGTCCGAGGACGTGGTGGCGGGGCGCTCGCTGACCGTCGACCGGGCGATCGAGCGCCTCGCCGCTGCGCAGCACGGGATGGTCGCTCGCCGCCAGCTCCTCGCGGCCGGCGTCTCCGCGAAGGCGATCGCGCATCGCATCGGCCGGGGTCGACTCGTCCCGGTGCATCGAGGGGTCTACGCCTGGGACCTGCGCCGACCCTGGCCGGACCGGTCGTGGTGGATGGCGGCGGTCCTTGCGTCCGGGGCGACGGCGGTGCTCTCCGGTCGGTCGGCCGCACGGCTACACGGGCTCCTCGACGGCGGCGGGCCCGCCGAGGTCGCGCTGCTCCGCACGCCGAGCCCGCTGCGCGGCGTGCGCGGCCGGCGTGTCCGTGTCCTCTCCGCCGAGGAGCGGACGAGGGTGGACGGCATCGCGTGCACGACCGTCGCTCGGACGCTGCTGGACCTCGCGTGGCGTGACCCGGGCCGGACGCTCGACCGGGCGCTCCGGCGGAGCATCGATCTCGGGACGTTCGATCGGGCGGCGGTCGACGCGCTGACCGCGTCGGGCCGCCCCGGGGCGACGGCGTTGCGCACGGCGCTGGCGGAGCTGCTCGGCCACGGTCCCGCCGCCCGCTCCAAGAGCGAGCTCGAGCTGCGGTTCCTCGAGCTCCTCGATCGGCACGGCTTCGATCGGCCGGCGGTCAACGTGTCGATCGACACCGCGGTCGGGGCGGTCGAGGTCGACACCCTCTGGCGCGCCCGCCGGCTGTCGATCGAGCTCGACGGCTGGTGGACGCACCGCGATCGTCGCGCGGCACGGCGCGCCCACGAGCGCGACCTCCACCTGCGCGCCGCAGGGTTCGAGGTCCTGCGCCTGGACTGGCTCCAGGTCGTCGAGGACGAGGCGCGGACGGTCCGCCTGCTCCGAGGCATCGTCCCCGCCGCCGGGTGACGGACACGACGACGGCGGCCAGGCCGGAGCCGTCGCGCCGAGCCGCGGCCACCGGCGCGACGCGGCGGCCCGGGGGTCGCGACCGGAACGTTCCGCGTTCCTGGCCGGAGAGGGAGAGCACCCCGGAACGTTCCGGACCCGTGCGCCGCTGAGGCCCGGCCCCGAGCGCTCAGGGCTCCGCCCTGTCGCGTGCGGTTCTCGGAACGTTCCGGCGCGTTGCCCTCGGGAGGCCGTCCCGCGGGAACGTTCCGCTCCGTCGCCCCGCCCCGACGTTCCGCCCCGACGTTCCGCTTTGTCGCCCGCCCCGGCGTCCCGCTCCGTCGCCCGCCCCGACGTTCCGCTCCGGGGGTCCGGCTTCGTGCACCGCAGGCGTCGGCGCCGCCGTCGACGGAGGCGCGGGAGGGGACGCAGGTCGCCGGGTCGTAGACTGGAGGGTCCCGCCCGGCGCCGACCGGGCCGCCGTCGTCCCGGTCCCCGCCGCTCCTCGAAGAAGCTCCGCATGTCCTCGCTGCGTCCCCTCCTGCGCCACCTCGCCGACGAGCCGACCGGCGCCCGGATCGCGCGCGAGGGCGGCAACGCGTTCGTCGCCACGGCGCTGCGGCCCTACGTCATCGCGGCGGCGCTCGACGGGGTGGACGGGGCGATCGGGCTCGGGCGCCCGGCCCTCGTCGTCGCCGGCGACGACAAGCAGGCCCGCGACCTGGCCCGCGACCTGCGCGCCTGGCTGCACCCCCGGCCGGTGCGCCTCTACCCCTCGCGCGGCGTCGCGTACGAGTCGCACCTCGCTCCGCCGCCGAGCCTCGTCGGCCAGCGCGTCGCCGCCCTCGACGCGCTGCTGGCCTTCGAGGACCCGGATGCGATGCCGTCGGGCGTCGCCGTCCCGGACGAGCCGCCGGTGATCGTCGCCTCGGCCGTCGCGCTGCTGGAGACCGTCCCGGACCCGGCGCTGCGCCCGCACGGCTTCACGCTGCGCGTCGGCGAGCTGCTCGACCTCGACGAGGTCTCCGGCGAGCTCGTGCGCGCGGGCTACGAGCGGGTCGACCAGATCACCGACCGCGGCCAGTTCGCGATCCGCGGCGGCATCCTCGACGTCTTCCCCGGCACGGAGGACAACCCCGTCCGGATCGACCTCTTCGACATCGAGATCGAGTCGATCCGCGCGTTCTCGGTCTTCACCCAGCGCTCGCTCGACGAGCTGCAGGAGGTGTTCGTCGCGCCGGCGGCCGAGCTCGCCGCCGAGCACCGCGAGTCGGCGGAGATCGCGTCGCTCCTCAGCCGGGACGACGGGCAGCCGCCGGACGTCGCCGAGCTCCTGCCCGTCGACCGCTTCGGGAGCTTCCTCGACCTCGTCCCGGACGACGCGGCCGTCGTGCTCGCCGCCGACGAGGAGCTCGCGCCGGCGCTGCGCGACCAGTGGGACGACGTCGAGGCGGCCTTCCACGACCGCGACCTCGGGCACCTCTACGTCCGCCCGGACGTCGTCATGGGCGAGCTCGACCGGCGCGCCGGGCTGCGGATCAACAGCCTCCTGCGCGACCAGGAGCTGCAGCTCCACGGTCAGTTCGGCGACCTCGCCGCGCGCAACCTCACCGCCGCCGAGACGGAGCTGGAGAAGCTCCTGCGCTCGGGCTACCGGACGGTCGTCACCTGGCGACGTCAGGGCGACGGCGATCGCGCGGCCTACAACCTCAGCCGCGTGCGCGCCCAGTGGATCGGAGGCCCGCCCGCCCACCCCCGCCAAGGCGGCCACGAGACGACGCCCGGTGGATGGGACCCGAGCCGTGCCGGCTTCGTCATCGCCGACCTGCGCCACGGCTTCATCGCCCCGGGCATCAACCTCGCCGTCCTGCCCGACCACCGGCTCCTGCGTCGTCGCCGCTCCTCCGACGAGGACGAGGCCCGCCGCCGCTCCGGCCGCCGCGGCGCGCTGCGGAGCTTCGCCGACCTGCGGACCGGCGACATCGTCGTCCACGAGGACCACGGCATCGCCCGCTTCGACGGCTTCGACACGAAGACCGTCGCCGGCGTCACCCGCGACTACCTGAAGCTCCACTACGCGGGCGAGGACAAGGTCTTCGTCCCGGTCGACCAGCTCGCGAAGATCACCCGCTACACCTCGGCGGGCGGCTCCGGCCAGGTCCAGCTCTCGAAGCTCGGCGGCAAGGGCTGGGAGGCGATCAAGACCCGCGCGCGCAAGGCCGCCCACGAGATGGCCGGGGAGCTGCTGAACCTCTACGCCGAGCGCCGCGCGCGTCGCGGCTACGCCTTCCCGCAGGACGGGGAGCTCGTCGAGGAGTTCGAGGCGAAGTTCCCGCACAAGGAGACCGTCGACCAGCTCGAGGCGATCGACGCGGTGAAGGCCGACATGGAGTCCGACCGGCCGATGGACCGCCTGATCTGCGGCGACGTGGGGTTCGGCAAGACCGAGGTCGCCCTGCGGGCGGCGGTGAAGGCCGCCGCCGACGGCAAGCAGGTCCTCATCCTCGCGCCGACGACGATCCTCGCCCAGCAGCACTACGCGACCTTCGCCGAGCGCCTGCGCGACCTGCCGATCACCGTCGACCACGTCTCCCGCTTCCGCTCGACGGCCGACCAGCGCGCGGCGGTCGCCGCGTTCAACGACGGCAAGATCGACGTCCTCGTCGGTACGCACCGCCTGCTCGGGCGGGACATGCGCGGCCACGACCTCGGCCTCGTCGTGCTCGACGAGGAGCAGCGCTTCGGCGTGAAGCAGAAGGAGCTCCTGCGGCAGCTGAAGCTCCGCGTCGATGTCATCGCGATGTCGGCCACGCCGATCCCGCGGACCCTGCAGATGTCGCTGGCGGGCCTGCGCGACATCTCGACGATCGAGACGCCGCCCGAGGGCCGGCGGCCCGTGAAGACGTACGTCGGAGAGTACGACGAGCAGCTCGTGCGCCAGGCGCTCATGCGCGAGAAGGCCCGCGGCGGCCAGGCGTTCTTCCTCCACAACCGCGTCGAGACGATCGACGAGACGGCGAGCCGGCTGCGCGGGCTCTGCCCCGACATGGAGTTCGAGGTCGCCCACGGGCAGATGAGCGACCAGCAGCTCGAGGACCACATGATGCGGTTCCTCCGCGGCGAGGCCGACGTCCTCGTGGCGACGTCGATCATCGAGTCCGGGATCGACATCCCGCAGGCGAACACGCTGATCGTCGACCGCTCCGACCTCTTCGGCCTGAGCCAGCTCTACCAGATCCGCGGCCGGGTCGGCCGTGGGCGCGAGCGCGGCTACGCCTACCTCCTCTACCCGTCCGCGGCGGCGCTGACGGAGGACGCGATGCACCGCCTGACGGCGCTCGCCGACCACACCGAGCTCGGCGCGGGCTTCCAGATCGCGATGCGCGACCTCGAGCTGCGCGGCGCCGGCAACCTGCTCGGCGACGAGCAGTCCGGCCACGTCGCGGCCCTCGGCTTCGAGCTCTACCTCGCGATGCTCGAGGAGGCGGTCGCCGAGCGCGAGCGCGAGGGCGGGACCGAGGGCGACGACGACGATCGCGAGCCGGTTCGGCTCGACGCGCAGGTCAGCGCCTACGTCCCCGCGGAGTACGTCCCGTACGAGCAGGCGAAGGTCGAGGTCCACCGCCGGATCGCCGGCGCGCGCGACGTCGCCGACCTCGAGGCCTTCCGCGCCGAGCTCGAGGACCGCTTCGGCGCGCCGCCCGAGCCGCTGGAGAACCTCCTGCTGCTCCAGCGCGCGCGGATCCGCTTCGGGGAGGCCGGCTGTCGCAGCGTCATGCTGCGCGGGACGAAGCTCACCGCCGGGCCGATCGAGCTCGACGCCGCGGGCGTCGCGCGCCTGCAGGAGGAGTGGGAGGGCCGCGCCGGCCAGCTGCGCTACGAGGGCGGCAAGACGCAGATCACCCTCACGGTCCCGAAGGAGGGGATCGAGCGGCTCGAGGCGGTCGTCGCCGCGTCGGAGGCCGCCCGCGTCGCGGTGCTCGCCGCCGAGGCCGCCGCGTCGGTGGCCTGATCCGTCCTGCCCCCCGCCGCGGCGCTCGGGCCTCCAGCGGCTCAGTCTCCTCCCAGACGGCCTAAAGCCGCCCCTTACGAGCGGTCGATATGTTGCCGCGCGATGCTTCGCCATGCTCGCCCGACCCTGGCCGCGTGCGCCGTGGGGATCCCGACCGCGCTCCTCCTGTCCGGCTGCGGCGGTCTCTCCGCCGACTCCGTCGCGTCTGTCGACGGCAAGGACATCACGAAGGCGCAGTACGACCAGAGCTTCAAGTTCGCGACGTTCCAGGTCAACGGCCCGACAGCACTCCAGGGCAAGAACCCCAAGCTGATCGTGCCGACGCCGCCCGACTTCAAGTCCTGCATCGCGGCGATCCGCGCCCAGATGCCGAAGCCCGCGAAGGGCGAGCCGCCCGTCGCCGACGCGACGCTCAAGACGCAGTGCAAGTCGGGGTACGACCAGATGAAGCAGATCGCCTTCGAGAGCCCGATCGTGCAGATCGTGGTGGCGAAGGAGGCCGAGGACAACGACGTCAAGGTCACCGACGCCGAGCTCAAGAAGGGCTGGGACGCGTACCTCGCCCAGCCGAACGTCCTCGGCGGCAAGCAGAACCTCGCGAAGTACAAGTCCGTCGCGGGCCTGACCGAGGAGCCCCTGCGCGCGCAGCAGAAGACCGACGCGCTGCTGCAGAAGCTCAACGCGAAGATCGTGAAGGACCGCGCCAAGGTCTCCGACAAGGACGTCGAGGCGTACTACGAGAAGAACAAGGCGCAGTACACGACGCCCGAGACGCGCGGCCTCCACATCGTCCTGACGAAGACCGAGGCGAAGGCGCAGGCCGCCAAGCGCGAGCTCGACGGCGGCGCGAAGTTCGCCGACGTCGCGAAGAAGTACTCCGAGGACCAGGTCAGCAAGAACGCCGGCGGCAAGCTCTCCGGCGTCACGAAGGGCCAGCAGGAGCGCGGCCTCGAGCAGGCCGCGTTCGCCGCGAAGAAGGACGAGATCGTCGGGCCGGTGAAGACCGAGTCGGGCTACTACGTCGTGCGCGTCGACACGATCACCCCGGCGAAGGTCACCCCCTTCGCGCAGGTGAAGGAGCTGCTGAAGCAGCGGCTCGTGGCCGACAAGCAGAGCACGGCCTGGACCGACTGGCAGGAAGAGATCACGAAGAAGTGGCGCAAGAAGACCGAGTGCCGCGACGGCTACACCTCGACCTTCTGCAAGGGCTACAAGGAGCCGACGACGCCGGCCCCGGCGCCCGGCGGCCAGCAGCAGGCCCCGGCCCAGCAGCCCGCCCAGTAGCCCCGCCCGCGGGGTGCGCCCGTCCCGCGTGGCCGGCGCACCCCGCCGCCGGCTCGGTGGAGCCGGCCCTGGCCATCGGTGCGCGCGGAGACGGTCGCGGTCGCGCCGAGCTCGTCGGCGGGCACGCGTCGGCGAGCTAGGATCCTCCGGCCGGCGCGCTCGGCGCCGCTCCCTCCGTCCCCCCGAGGTTCCCGATGGCCGATCTCCGCCGCGCCGCGCCGTTCCGCGGACGCTCCCTTCTGCTCGTCGCGGGCGTCGCGACGAGCCTCGCCGCTCCAGCCGCCGCGTCCGCGGCGTGGGCCCCCGCCGCGTCGGGTCCGGCGGGCGACGAGCAGCGCGTCCTGACCGGCGGCCCCGGTGCCGCTGCCGTCGTGGCGGCCGGCGACGCGGGCGTGGCGACCGCCGTCCACGCCCCCGGGGCGTCCGGCTGGACGGCGGGCGCCGCTCAGCCGGTCGACGCCGACGGCTCCGGCTACGTGCTCGGCGACGGCGGCCTCGTCGCGCTGATCGCCGCCGACGACGACGCGCAGACCGTCAGCGTCCTGCGCGCCGGACCCGACGGCACCCTGACGCCCGCCGGGTCGCTGGCCCTGTCGCCGGACGACGTCGTCGACGGCGGAGCCGCCGCGCCGGACGGCAGCCTCGTGCTCGCGGTGCTCTCGGACGCCGGCCGGCTGACGCTGCACCGCCGGGCACCCGACGGCACGTGGTCCCAGAGCACACCGGCCGGCACGGCGAGCGTCGGCGCCACCTCGGCGGCGCTCGGCCCGACCGGGGTCGTGACCGTCGCCTGGGTGACCGCGGACGAGGACGACGTCGCCCAGCAGATCGGCGCCGTCGCGACGGGCCCGGGGGCCTCCGGCGCCCCGGTGGTCATCGCGGACCTCGCCGACGAGGCCTCGACGGTCGACGACCTCGTCGCGGTGCCCTCGCGCGACGGCTCCCCCTCGGCGGTGTGGACGCAGGCGTCGATCGAGGAGCCCGACGGCCTGATCCGCGGCGGCAGCGGCCCGGCCGACATCACCGAGCTCGCCTCGGGCGACGCGGAGACGCTCGGCGGGAGCCTGCAGGTCGCCTCGAGCGCGACCCGCACGCTCGTGCGCTGGCTCGACCCGGAGACGGCGGCCACCACGGTCGCCGCGCTCGACGGCAGCTGCAGCGCCGCCTCGGACCTCACGAGCGCCGTGCTCGTGGCTCGCGGGGGCGAGGTCGCGGCCGTCGGCGGTCGCGGAGGCCGACTGGCGATCGGGGCCGTCGACGGCGCCTGCGCGGTGGCGCCGGACCCGTCGGCGGGGCCGGCGGTGAGCGCGGACGCTCCGCTCGACGCCGCCGCCGACGGCGAGGGCACCGTGGTGGTCGCGATCGGCGGCGACGGGACCGGCACGTCGACGATCGCCGTCGACGACCGCACCGCCCCCCGCATCGACGGCCTGGACGTCCCCGACGGGGCGACGGTCGGGGTGCCCCTGACCGCGGCCGCCTCCGCCTCGGACGCCTGGGGCGTCGCGTCGCAGGCCTGGAGCGTCGACGGCGTCGTCGCCGCGACGGGTGGGACGCTCGGCACGACCTTCCCCGCCGCCGGCGAGCACCTCGTCGAGCACCGGGCGACCGACGCGGCCGGCAACGCGACCGCCGCGGCGCGGTCCGTGGCGGTCGCCGAGGCGCCCGCGCCGCCGCCCGGGACCGAGCCCGTCGCCCCGCCGGTGGCGGTGCCCGTTCCGGGACCCCAGCCGCCCGCCACCGCCCGGCCACGGCGGCCGAGCGTGCGGATCCTCGACGTCCGACAGGGGCGCGACCGGCGCTGGACGCTCCGCCTGCGCGCCCGCAACGCGACCCGGCTCGAGGTCTCGCTGTTCCGCGAGCGCTACGTCGCCGGGACGGCAGCGCGGCGTCGGCCCGCCACCTGCCCGGTCCGTCCGCGACCGGCGCGGCGCCCGCCGACCGGCCGGCGCGGCCGGATCGTCGTCGACGCCGGCGGCGTGCGGACGACCGTGCGCCTGCCGCGCACGATGCAGCAGGCCCTCGCCAAGCGCGGGCGCTACACCGTGCGGGTCGTCGCCCGGGGCGCGCGCGGGACGCGCGCCGCGACGGCGCTGCGCCGCTTCACCGTCTGCGGATGAGGCGCCGGGGTCCCGGTGCACGCGCACCGGGACCGCCGCGTCCCCGGCTACCGTGAGGGCGTGGCTCGCGACGACATCACCGCGGCGCTCGGCGCCCTCGACGACCTGACCCGGCGCCTGCGCGAGGAGTGCCCGTGGGATCGCGAGCAGGACGAGCGCTCGATCGTGCCCCACACGCTCGAGGAGGCGTACGAGCTCGCGGACGCCGCGAACCGGGGCGACGACGGCAAGCTCCTCGACGAGCTCGGCGACGTCCTCTTCCAGGTCCACTTCCTCTCGCTGCTGCTCGAGGAGCGCGGTGCCGGCGACCTGGCGGCGGTCGCGGAGCACTGCCGCACGAAGCTCATCGGGCGCCATCCGCACATCTTCGGCACCGCCGACGACCCGCAGGACCGCCCGGAGGTCCGCGACGCCGCCGACGTGCTGCGCAACTGGGACCGGATCAAGCAGGACGAGCCGGGACGCGAGCGCGGGATCTTCGGCGAGGTCCCCGACAACCTCCCGTCGCTGCTCTACGCCCGCAAGGTCCAGCGGCGCGCCGCCTCGAGCGGGTTCGACCCGGCCGACGCGCGCGAGGCCCTCGATGCGGCCCGCGCGCAGCTGGACCTCGTCGAGCAGGAGATCGGCCGCGAGGACCGGCCGGCGACGATGGCGGCCGTCGGCGACGCGCTCTTCGCCGTCGTGAACGTCGCGCGGAAGGCGAAGGCCGACCCGGAGATCGCGCTGCGCTCCTCCAGCGCCCGGTTCCGCGACCGGGTGCTGGAGGCCGAGCGACTCGCCGACGCCGAGGGGCGCCGGTGGGCGGAGCTCGAGGAGGACGCGCGCTTGGCGTACTACGCGCGGGCCGTGCTCTCCGAGGGCACCTGACGATCAGGCCAGCTGCGACGACGCCTCGCAGCGCAGCTGCAGCAGGTCGAACGTTCGCGGTCCGGCGACCCCGTCGGGGTCGAGCCCGTGGTCGCGCTGGAACGCTGCGATCGCGCCGAGGGTCGCGGCGTTCCAGGTGCCGGTCAGCGCGTCGGGCTCCAGCAGCCCGATCGCCAGCAGCATCCGCTGGACGTCGATCGCCTCGCCGGCCGGCACGACGTCCCCGGCGGCGTCGCCGGCCCAGAGGATGGCGGCGGCGCGCCGGGCGTTGAGGCCGAATCCGCCGCGCGCGCCGCGTCGGCGCGTGCGCTGCGGGGTGACGGTGAGGTGGGCGGTCATGGTCGTCATGGGGGCTCTTCCGGGACGGAGGACGGGACGTCGTCGTGGGACGGACGCGCATCGTGGCGTGCGCCCTCGGCGCCCACCATCGGGGATCCCCCGGGGACGACCCCCGGGGTGCCCCGGACGGGGTCCGGGGTGGCGGCGTTCGGGGAGGGGGGATCGATCACGGTCCCCACCCTCGCAGCGCTTCCTGCAGGTCCCGTCGGCGGTTCCTCACGAGTTCCTGAGGACGCCCGCCCCGCCCCGCCGCGGCACGTGCCGACGCGGCGCCTGCGCAGGCGGCAGACTTGCCGCCATGAGCCAGATCGCCAGCGTCCACGGTCGTCAGATCCTCGACAGCCGGGGCAACCCGACCGTCGAGGTCGAGGTGACGCTCGACTCCGGCGCCCACGGCCGGGCGGCCGTGCCCTCCGGCGCCTCGACCGGCGAGTTCGAGGCGACCGAGCTGCGCGACGGCGGCGATGCCTACCTCGGCAAGGGCGTGACGCAGGCCGTGGCGAACGTCAACGGCGAGATCGCCGAGGCGGCCAGGGGCCGCGACGCCGCCGACCAGGCCGGCCTGGACCACGCGCTGATCGAGCTCGACGGCACGCCGAACAAGTCGCGCCTCGGCGCCAACGCGATCCTCGGCATCTCGCTGGCCACCGCTCACGCCGCGGCCGCCGACGCCGGCCTCCCGCTCTGGAAGTCGCTCACCCTCGAGGGCGTCGAGGGCGCCGGCACGACGCTGCCGGTCCCGATGATGAACGTCCTGAACGGCGGGGCCCACGCCGACAACTCCGTCGACTTCCAGGAGTTCATGATCATCCCCGTCGGCGCGGCGAGCTTCGCCGACGGCCTGCGGACCGGCGCGGAGGTCTTCCACGCGCTGAAGAAGCTCCTGCACCAGCGCGGGCTGGCGACCGCGGTCGGCGACGAGGGCGGCTTCGCGCCGAACCTCGGCTCGAACGAGGAGGCGCTGCAGGTGCTCGTGGACGGCGTCGAGGCCGCCGGCTACCGCCCGGGCGACGACGTCGCGATCGCGCTGGACCCCGCGACGAGCGAGATCCACGGCGACGACGACCTGTACGACCTCGAGCACGAGGGCCGCAAGCTCACCGCCCAGCAGCTCGCCGAGTACTGGGCGGAGATGGCCGGCAAGTACCCGATCCTCTCGATCGAGGACGGCATGAACGAGGAGGACTGGGACGGCTGGAAGGTCGTCACGGACCTCGTCGGCGACCGGGTCCAGCTCGTCGGCGACGACCTCTTCGTCACGAACCCGGAGCGCCTCACGCGCGGGATCGAGGCCGGGGTCGGCAACTCGATCCTCATCAAGGTCAACCAGATCGGCACGCTGACGGAGACGTTCGAGGCGATCCGGATCGCCCGCGAGGCCGGCTACACCGCGGTCATGTCGCACCGTTCGGGCGAGACCGAGGACGTCACGATCGCCGACCTCGCCGTCGCCACCGGCTGCGGCCAGATCAAGACCGGCGCGCCGTCGCGGTCGGATCGCGTGGCGAAGTACAACCAGCTGCTGCGGATCGAGGAGGCGCTCGGGGCCGCCGCCGTCTACCCGGGCCGGAGCGTCTTCCGCTCGTAGTTCGCAGGACGTAGCCTCGGGGGCGTGAGCGCTCCGTCCCCCGAGCCCGACGACGACGCCGCGCCGTCGCTGCCGGCCCCGCGCGACGCGGACGCGCCGGCGCTGCGGGCGTCGGACCTCGAGCGGGAGCGGTGCGCCGAGCTCCTGCGCGAGGCCACGGGAGAGGGGCGCCTGACGCTCGAGGAGCTCGACGAGCGCCTCACGGCCGCGTTCGCGGCCCGCCACCGCGTCGAGCTCGAGCGGCTCGTCGCCGACGTCCTCGTGCCCCGTGGGCCCGACGCCGCGCATCCGCTCGACGCGCCGCCGTCGACCCACAGCCCGCTGCCCGTCCGTCCGGGGTACGGGATCGACCATCAGCGCGTCTGGGCGGTGATGGGCGGCAGCGAGCGCTCCGGCCGCTGGCGCGTGCCGCGGCGGCTGGGGATGGTGAACGTCATGGGCGGCGGGACGCTCGACCTGACCGAGGCCGAGCTCTCGTCGAACATCGTCGAGATCACCGTCGTCTCGATCATGGGTGGCGCCGACATCCTCATCCCCGAGGGGGTGAACCTCGAGGTCGCCGAGACGTCGGTCATGGGTGGCAACGAGGTCCACCCGCCCGGCGTGGCGGCCCCGGCCGGCGCGCCGACGATCCGCTTGCGGCTCGTGTCGATCATGGGCGGCAACGAGGTCCGCCGCCGGCGGGAGCGCTCGCGCGAGCGCCGCCGCCAGCTCGGCGCCTGACCGCCGGGCGAACGGGCGTTCCCGGGTCGTGCAAGGGATCTTGCGCGCCGTCCGCGCGGGCCGCTGCAAGCGACGCTGCGGCGCGAGGAGACGGCCGGCTCGTGGCGAACCAGCCGGTCGTGAGCAGCTCGACGACGACCTTCCCGCGCGGCGCCCGCCCGGGCGAGCGCCGTCCCGGAACCGCGCGTCCCGAGGTGACGCTCGCGTGGGGGCGGATCGGGCGGATCGCGCTCGTGATCGTGCTCCTCGTGCTCGCGTCGAGCTACGTCCGGCCGCTGCTGGACTGGGTCAGCGCGAACGGCCAGGCGGCCCAGCAGGAGCAGCGCCTCGCGGAGCTCACCGCGACGCAGAAGCGGCTCGAGGCGCGCAAGCGCGAGCTGCTCACCGCGCGCGGCATGGTCGCGCAGGCCCAGGAGCTGGGCATGGTCAAGCCCGGCCAGCGGCTCTACTGGGTCCGCGGCCTGCCGAAGGACTGACGCCCCGGCGTCGGAGGCCGCCGCGCCGCGCGCGGACGGCGGCCCTGGGCGTTCGTGGTGCGGCGACGGGAGGTCGCCGCACCACGGACGACGCCCGCCGGACCGGCGCGGCGCGCCGTCCCCGCCGCGGCGACGGGACCCGGCCGGACGGTCGCTACGCTCGGTCGGTGCGCACGACGCTGGCGATCGAGCAGTGGCGGGCCGGCGACCGGTTCGTCGAGCGCCTGGACGAGCCGACGCTCCGCCGCGTGCAGCCGGTGCTCGAGGCGACCTACGCCGAGCTGCGCCGCCGGCTCGGCAGCGCGTTCACCGTCGACGAGCTCGTGGAGCTCTACGAGGCCGGTGGCGGGTGGGCGCTGGACCTCGCCTCGCGGCTCGCGCCCGAGCACCCCGAGACGTGGGACGCCCGGATCGTCGACGCGGCGTTCCACCAGTACCTGCGTCAGGCGCAGGACTGGGGCGGCGGGCGCTTCCTGGCGCTCGATCGCGGCGACGAGGACTGACGCTCCGCGCGGCGCGCGAGACGGGGGCGTGGCCGTCGCGGCGACCGCGTCTCACGCTGCGTGAGAAAGCGCGGCGGCCGGCCGCTCGGCCCCCTACGCTCGCCCTCGACGCACGACGGACGGGGAGGCAGGACCACCAGCCGGTGGTCGCGCCGCTCGAGACCGCGCCACGGCGGACGCCCCTCGGGGCACCGCCGAGGGACGGTCGCGACCCCATCCGCCGGTCACGGCGTCGCCATCCGGAATCCCCCCTTCCAGGAAGTCACCTCATGCACAGGAAGCTCGCGCTCGCCGGCGTCGCCGGCGCGCTCCTCGGCACCTCGCTGATCGCCGCCCCCGCCTCGCAGGCAGCCGCCCGCGACGGGGTCTGCAACGCGGGCGAGTTCTGCCTCTACTTCAACAGCAACCACAAGGGCTCGGTCTCGGACTTCAAGACCTCGATCAGCAACTACGGCGACCGCCAGCCCACCTGCTACGAATTCCGCGGCCGGGGCAACGGTCGCGGGAAGTGCGTGAAGAACGAGGCGGCGTCGGTCTGGAACCGCACGTCGAAGCCCGTCACGGTGTTCTTCAACAGCGGCTACCAGGGCGCCAGCCAGCGGATCCCGGCCCGCGGCAAGGTCAACCTCAACGCGACGCTGAAGAACCAGAACGCCTCGCACCGCATCGGCGGCGGCGGTGGCGGCACCGGCGGCGGTGGCGGTGGCGGCAGCACGACCGGCAAGCGCAAGATGACGACGGTGCTCTACGGCGGGGCCGGCGGCACGCTGACGGCGGGCTTCGACGGCTACCGGAACACGCCGGGCCGCCACGAGGGCATCGACTTCGCGAAGGGCTTCGGCGTCCCGGTCCACGCGCTCGTCGCCGGTGAGGTCACGAACGTCGTGATCGGCGCGACCCGCAGCCTGTCGACGATCGCGATCTACAACCGCAAGCTCAACAAGACGGTGATCTACCTGCACACGGCGCCGACGATCCGGAAGGGCGCGACGGTGAAGGTCGGCCAGAAGATCGCGACGGAGTCCAACCGCGCCGGTGGCGCGACCCACACGCACGTCGAGATGCGTCCGGGGCGTCAGACGAACGCGTCCAAGAGCGTCGACGATCCGAAGCTCGACAACCCGAACCCCACGACGTTCTGGCAGGGGCTCGGCTACATCATCGGGTGAGCCGCGGGTTCCGTCCGGCTGGTCGCGCGGCGGCCGGTCGGACGGGCCGGGGCCCGGCGGCGGCGCGTCGACGCGCCGCCGCGGGTCCTACTCCTCGTCGTCGCCGGCGGACTCGCCGGCGCGGCGGATGACGATCTGGTCGGCCTCGACGACGACCTCGACCGGGCGGTGGCCGGCCCAGTGCTCGGCGTAGACCGCGGCGTCGGCGACGGCGGGGTCCAGCCAGAGGCCGTAGCCCTCGTCGCCGTGATCGAAGGTCGCCTCGAGCGTGACGGCGTCGCCGGCGCCCGCACCGCGACGACGGCGGCGACCACCACGACGGCGGCGCTTGGGCTTGTCGTCGCCCTCGGCCTCGTCGTCCTCCTCGGCGTCCTCGCCGGCGGCGGCGCGCGCGGCGGCCTTCTCGGCCTCCTCGGCGGCCTTGCGCTCCTCCTCGGCCTTGCGCTGCGCCTCGGCGGCCTCGAGCTCGGCGGCGATCTGCGCGTCGTCCTCAGCCCGGAGGTCGACCTCCTCCGGCGCGACGACGGCCAGCGGGTCGTCCGGCGAGGCGGCCGTGAGGTCGTTCTCCGCCTTGAAGGACGCGATCTGCTGACCGGTGACCTCGAGCTGGTGCGCGATCCAGGCGTCGGTGCGACCCTGGCGCACCCACGTGCGGATCTGGTTCAGGTGGGGGCGGAGCGAGCGGCGAGCCATGGTACGCAGGCCAATCTAGCGTCCCCTCGGGCTGCGGCGCGGTGCGCCGCACGCCACGCGGCGCGCACGGGGGACCCCCGGCCGCTACGCGAAGACGATGCTCAGGACGCGGAACATGACGAGCGTCACGAGCACCGCGGTGCCGACGAGGACCGAGAACAGGAGGAGGTAGCGCAGCAGCCGGCGGCGCTTGACGTGGTCGAACTGGCGCTCGGCCGCTCGCCGCTGCGCCTCGCGCAGGGCGCGCTCGCGCTCGCGCTTGGCCAGCTCGGTCTCCCGCGCGAGCCGCCGCTCGAGCTCGTCCATGGAACCACGCGCGCCTCGTCGGGGCCCCGTCATCGGCGGGAGCGTAGAGCATCCGGGCAGGCGCCCCACAGCCCGCGCCGCGCCGCGCGGGCGCGGGCCTCGAGCGCGCGCAGCCGCGGCGCATCGGCCCCGTTGGGCGCGATGACGAGCGTGCGCGCGGCGCCCTCGGCGACGAGCCGCTCGCTCGTCGTGCGGCGCCAGCCGACCGGGCGGACCGCCGCGAGCACGCGGCCGTAGCGGTCCACGCGCTCGCGGTCGAAGCGCAGCACGACGACCCGGCCGAGGACCCAGGCGCGGTTGCGCCGGGCCGCGGCGGGGCCGAAGCAGCCGACCGGCTCGCGGGGGTGGACCGACTCGGGCGCGTCGGCGCCGAGGTACCGCACCGTGGCCTCGGGAGCGGTCGCGCCGACCGGGCGCACCCGCACGGTGTCGCCGTCCAGGACCGCGGTCACGCGGGCACGCGCGCCCGGGCGCGCGAGGACGGCGAGCGCCGCGGGGGACCCGCCGCCGGCGGCGCCGGTGGGCGCCGGGCGCGGAGGCCCCGGGGCGGCCAGCCAGCCGCCCACCGCCGCGGCGAGGAGCAGCGCGGGGAGGGGCGGGGCGGCGGCCGGCGAGCGCACCCCGCCGGTCCTAGCGCCGCGCGCGGCGCGGTCCCCGCCACGACGCGGGTCCGGGGCAGGACCGGCGGCGACCCGGTGCGGGGCGTGACGCCATCGTCGCGACGGGACGCCGCGGCGGCGGGGCGGGCCGGCCGGGCGGCCGCTCGCGGACCGGGCGCGCTCCCGCTCGCGGGGCATCGGATACCATCCGGCCCCCTCCGGCCGGGGTCCTCCCGTCCTCCGAGTCTCGAGTCCGCATCCCGAAGGAGCCCGCATGGCTGTCCAGACCGCTTCGTCCATCGATCGGGTCACCGAGCTGCTCGGCGACGAGGCCGACTCCCTGCTCGGGCACCGCTCGACGACCATCGACGCGTCGCAGCTGCACCTGCCGGGCCCGGACTTCGTCGACCGCGTCGTCGCGCAGACGGATCGCTCGCCGCAGGTCCTCGTGAACCTCCAGCGGATCTTCGACAGCGGGCGCCTCGGCGGCACGGGCTACGTCTCGATCCTCCCCGTCGACCAGGGCATCGAGCACTCGGGCGCCGCGTCGTTCGCGCCGAACCCGGCGTACTTCGACCCGGCGAACATCGTCGAGCTCGCGATCGAGGGCGGCACGAACGCCGTCGCCTCGACCCTCGGCGTCCTCGGCGCCGTCTCGCGCAAGTACGCGCACAAGATCCCGTTCGTGGTGAAGCTCAACCACAACGAGTTCCTCTCGCTGCCGGAGACCTACGACCAGATCTCCTTCTCGTCCGTCCAGCGCGCGGCCGAGCTCGGCGCCGCCGCCGTCGGCGCGACGATCTACTTCGGCTCGCCGGAGTCCAACCGCCAGATCGTCGAGATCGCCCGCGCGTTCGAGGAGGCCCACCGCCTCGGCCTCGCGACGATCCTCTGGTGCTACCTGCGCAACTCGGCCTTCAAGGTCGACGGCGTCGACTACCACACGGCCGCCGACCTCACCGGCCAGGCGAACCACCTCGGCGTCACGATCGAGGCCGACATCATCAAGCAGAAGCTGCCCGAGCTGAACGGCGGCTTCAACGCGATCAAGGTCGGCAAGACGCACAAGCTCGTCTACGAGCAGCTCACGAGCGATCACCCGATCGACCTCACCCGCTACCAGCTGGCGAACTGCTACATGGGCCGCTCGCCGCTCATCAACTCCGGCGGCGCCTCGTCGGGCGAGAGCGACTTGGCCGAGGCCGTGAAGACGGCGGTCATCAACAAGCGGGCCGGCGGCGCCGGCCTCATCTCCGGCCGCAAGGCCTTCCAGCGCCCGCTCGCCGAGGGCGTGGCGCTGCTGCACGCGATCCAGGACGTGTACCTGGATCCGCAGATCACGATCGCCTGATCGGGTCCGCGACCGAGCGGCGGCGCGCCGAACGCGCGCCCCGCTCCTCGTCCCCCGCCGCGGCCCGTCCGGGCGCGTGGCGACACCGGGGGCGACAGCCGCGCCGCACGGGGGGCCGGTCCGCCTACAATCGGTGTGATGCCGGGCGCCGCCGAGCTCTTCACCGCGTGCCGCAGCTGCGGGCAGCAGGTGTCGACGTTCGTCACCGAGTGCCCGTACTGCGGCGCTCGCCTGCGCCGCCGCGCGCCGCGGCTCGAGCGGCGCGACGGCGACCTCGAGGCGCTGCTGCGCGCGCCGACCGTCGAGCCGGACCGCCAGCTCGACGACGACGTCGTCGTCCCGCTGAAGCGGCGGCGCAAGGTCAAGGCACCGCGTGCCGCGAAGGCGCCGAGGCCCTCGCGGTCGCGCGGCGGGCGCGCGTCGTCGGCCGACCGCCGCGCGTGGGTGACGATCGTGATCGTCCTCCTGTCGCTCGTCGGCATCCCGGCCGCGCGCGCCGTGTCCGTCGGCGACCTGTTCCTCTTCGCCGGCCCCGGGGGGTCGGAGCCGTGGACGTACGCCACGGCGGCGCTCTCGTACTCCGGCGTCTGGCACGGCATCGGCGTGCTCACGACGCTCGGCGTCTTCGGCTGGCTCTGGGAGCGGCGCGCGGGGCTGCTCGGCAGCGTCGTCGTGCTGCTGACGTTCCTCGTGGCGGGTGTCGGGGGCCTGGCGCTCGCGGCGTCGGCCGGCGGCACGGACTTCTACGCGGGCGGCGGGGGCGCCGCGACCGCGCTGGCGATGGCGTGGATCGTCGCCGAGCTGCGGGCGCGCCAGCGCAACGAGTCGATCGACGGCGACCTGCTCGGCGCCACGACGCTGCTGGGCCTCACGCTCGTGACCTGCGCGGTCTCCGCGGCGGGGGCGCCGGTGGCGGCGGCGATCGGCGTGCCGCTCGGCGCGTTGCTCGGGCTCGCGCTCTCCGCCGCGCGGCGCTGATCCCGCGGCCGCGCGGCCTGCCCGCGCGCCCGGCGCAGCGGGTTCGTATGCTGGCCGCAGTGCCCGACGCCCCGTACTCCGCGCAGCAGGTCGACGCCGCCGTCCAGGCGATCAGCGACCCCGAGCGGCTGCGACGCGCCGAGCAGGTCGTCACCCACGCGGCGCCCGGGCTGCAGCGGATCATCGACGAGGCGCTGCACGACGGCGGCTGGTTCAGCCAGGGCCACGAGCAGCAGGTCGCGCAGGCGGCCGCCGAGCCGGATCTGCACGCCCGCGTGGGACGGCTGCAGCAGCTGCTCGCCGACGAGTCGCGCCTCGCGATGCTCGTCGGCGTGACCGTCGGCTTCGAGCTGCACCGCGAGCTCGAGGCCCAGGCCCGCCCGACCCCCGAACCCGGTGAGGAGACCCCCGAGCCATGACCACGCTGACGTTCCTCGGCCAGTCCGCCGTCCTGCTGGAGGCCGACGGCACCACGGTGCTCGTCGACCCCTTCCTGAGCGGCAACCCGAAGGCGAGCACGAGCCCGGACGACGTCGCGCCCGACGTCATCCTGCTGACCCACGGGCACGGCGATCACTACGGCGACGTGGTGCCGATCGCGAAGCGCACCGGAGCGAAGGTCGTGGCGATCGTCGAGATCGCCAACGAGCTCGCCGACCAGGGCATCGAGGACGTCGCCGATCCGAACCTCGGCGGCACGGTGACCTTCGACGGCGGCTGGGCGCGGTACGTGCCGGCGTGGCACACGAGCACGACGCCGAGCGGCACCGTCGCCACGCCGGCGGGGATCGTCATCCACCTCGGCGGCAAGACGATCTACCACCTCGGCGACACGGCGCTCTTCAGCGACCTCGCGCTGCCGGGCCGGCGCGACCGCCTCGACGCGGCGCTCGTGCCGATCGGGGGCCATTACACGATGGACCGCCACGACGCCGTCGAGGCGGCGCGCCTCGTCGGTGCCCCGGTCGTCGTCCCGGTCCACTACGACACGTTCCCGCCGATCGAGACCGACGCCGAGGCCTACAAGCGCGACGTCGAGGACGCCGGCATCGCGCGCGTCGAGGTGCTCGCCCCGGGCGCGAGCCTCGAGGTCTGAGCCGTGGCGACCGCGATCGTCCTCGTCCAGGCCGACCGCCGGGCCCTCGGGGACCTCGGCGAGCGGCTCGCCGAGACCGACGGGGTCGGCGAGGCGTACTCGGTGACCGGGGACTGGGACTTCGTCGCGATCGTCCGCGTCCCCCAGCACGAGCAGCTCGCCGAGGTCGTCACCGGCCGGATCTCGCGGCTCGAGGGCGTCGAGCGCACGCAGACGCTCGTGGCGTTCGAGGCGTTCAGCCGTCACGACCTCGACGCGCTGTTCGACGTCGGCGGCTGACCGCCCGGCCCCGCGCCGGGCTCCCACGGGACCGAGGCCACCGCGGGGGGTACCCGCTACCCTCGCCCGGTGCCGATCGCCCGCGCCGACCTCGGACCCTCCGCCGTGGACCTCCTCGGCCCCTGGGCGCGACGGGTCGGCCGGCGACGGTGGACGGTCGTCGGGGTCCTCGTCGCGGCCGTCGCGGTGGCCGCCGTCGCCTTCGCGCTCAGCCGCTCGGGCGACGAGCAGCTCGTCGTCCGCGGCCCGCTGACCTTCAACACGCGGATCGACGACCGCGTCACGCGCGAGCCGGCGCAGCCCGGCGAGCTGCTGCGGCTCGCGGTCGCCGCCCGCTACGCGCGCGGCGCCGACGGCGAGCGCACGCTCTCCCGCGGCGCCGAGGAGCTCGTCTACCGCGACGGCGGACCGGCGCCGAGCCGCCCGGAGCCGGCCGGCGCGCCGATCGCCCAGCTCGCGATCCGGATGGTGGGCGTCATGCGGCGCGTCCGGGCCGAGCTGGGACCCGACGCGCGGTTCCAGCTGCGCGGCGAGGGCCGCGTGAAGATCGGCAAGGACAACGCCGGCTGGCTCGCCCGCTACCAGTTCCGGCGCGGCGGTCGCACGTGGTTCGGCGTGCGCGTCCTGCTCATGCCCGACGTCGCGGGAACCCGCTCGCGGGTGCTCGACCTGTCGCTGCGGTCGCAGAGCTCGCCGGTGGTGCCGAACATCCGCCTCGCCGGCTCCAACGGCCCGATGCGGACGCCGTTCTACGGCGTGGCGTTCGGGACCGAGGCGCCGTAGGCGGCACCCGGCGCGCCGCCGTCCGGCTCAGGGCGCCGGGGTGCCGGCGACCGTCGTGACGGTCATCGGGCCGGCGGCCCCCGGGGTGGGGGCCGGCGGCGCCGGCGTGGCGGTCGACGGCGCCGGCGCCTTCGGGGCCGGGGCCTTCGGCGTCGTCGTGCCGGCGGGCGGCGCACCCGTGGTCGGCGTGCCGGTCGCGGTCGGCGGCGTCGCCGGCAGCGTCACGGTCTGGGAGCCGCTGTCGACCGGCGGCGCCGTCGTGGTCGTCGTCGGCGACGACGGCGCGGCGGCCGGCGGGACGGGGGTCGCGGGCGCCGTCGTGGCGGCGGGCGGCACCGGCGTGACGGCGGTCGTCGTGCGGCGGGGGCGCGCGTCGGTGGTGGTCGTCGTGCGCTCGGTCGTCGCCGCGGGCACGGCGGCCGCGGCGCGCTCGGGCGGCGCGCTCGGGGTCGGGGCCACGCGGACCTCCGGCGGCGCGGCCGGCGCGGCCTCGTGCGCCTCGGCGAGCAGCGCCTGCGGCTGGCCGGTCGCCACGGACTGGTTGCGCGCGTGATCGACCTCGACCGCGCCGGCGGTGAAGATCGCCGCGGCGGCGAGCCCGGCGGCGGTCTTCGTCGCGATCGTCGAGACGCCCGTCGTGATGAGGCCGCCGGCGACCGAGCTCGCCGCCGCGCCCGAGACGGCCGCGCCGCCGGAGGCGCCGGCGCCCGCGGTGGCGTGGGCGAGGAGCTTCTTCACGACGACGAGGGGGCCGAGCGGGAACAGCGCCTGCATCGCGCGGTTGTTCGCCTTGAGGTGCGTCTGGAAGGTCGCGCAGCGCTCGCACTCCTTCAGGTGGCGCCGGACCGGCGGGCTCACGCGCTTCAGCGACTCCGAGACCTCGCCGAGCTCCTCGCGGACCTCCTCGCAGGTGAGGTTGCGCGCCTCGGACGCCTCGGCGAGCGCGACGCGGGCCCGGACGAGCAGCGACTTGACGCTGGGCACCGTGGTGTCCATCGCCTCGGCGATCTGGTCGTAGGAGAGCGCGTCGATCTCGCGCAGCAGCAGCGCGGTGCGCTGGGTCTCCGGCAGGGCGCGCACGTCGCCGAGCAGCTCGCGGAACTCCTCGCGCTTGTGCGCGGTGTCGGCCGCCGAGGTGCCGTTGTCCGCGATCCGGTCGTCGAGCGTGTCGACGCCGATCGGCTGGATCTTGCGCAGGTGGTTCAGGCACCGGTTGCGGGCGATCCGGTAGAGCCATGGCCGGACGTTGATCGCGCGGTCGTCGCCGAGGATCGCGTTGAAGGCGTTCGCGAAGACCTCCTGCAGGACGTCCTCGGCGTCCTCGCGGCTGGAGAGCATGTGCCGGCAGAACGCCAGCAGCCGCGACTGGTAGCGCTGCACCAGGACCTCGTAGGCCGCCTGGTTGCCGCGACGGGTGAGCGTCACGAGCCGCTCGTCGCTCTGCAGGCGCAGGAGCGTCGAGGGGCCGCGGAGGCTCGGGGCGGTGTCGAGGGCGGAGACTTCCACGGTGACCTGGGGGAGCGGGGCGCGGCGCATCGTCCGAGGCGCCGGCTCCACCATGGTGAACCCCGAACCTGAAGAGGAGTTGCGGTTCTCATCCGCTCCTCATCCGGAGACCGGGGGCGCGGGTCCGCCGGACGGCCGTATCCTGCGGCGGGCATGGGCCGGGACGCGAGGATCGACGTGCGCCTCCAGCCGCGGGGCGGGCGGGACGGGATCCTCGGCTGGCGCGGCGATCGGCTGCTCGTGCGGGTGGCGGCCCCGCCGGTCGACGGCCGCGCGAACATGGCGCTGTGCCGGCTGCTGGCGCGCGAGCTCGGCGTCTCGCGCGGCGCGGTGCGGCTCGCGCTCGGGCTCACGAGTCGGGACAAGACGGTCGAGGTCGCGGGCCTCGGCGAGGCGGAGCTGCTCGCGCGCCTGCCGCCGCGCGACGGCTGACGGACGGCGATCCGCCACGTTCGCGGCCGATCGAACGCGAGTTCGATTCGGGGGCCCCACGGGCCGCTCGGCCTGGGAGAATCCGTGCCGTGCCGCGGCGCCCCCTGCACGAGCTCCACCGCCGCCTCGGGTCGCGCTACCCGCGGCTCGCGGTGCTGCTCGTGATCGCCCAGGGGCACGCGGTCGTCGCGATCGCGATCGGGGTCCTGGCCCGCTACGTCTCGCTCTCGACGGGGGAGTGGCTGGCGCTCTTGGCGGTGACCCAGGGGTTCACGCTCGTGGAGAATCTCGTCGTCACGCGGGTCGCCTGGCGCGAGCTGCGCGCCGTCGGCGCGTGGCACGCCCAGCCGGAGGACCCCGGCCGGGCGATCGTCGCGTGGCGGGCCGTCACCCGGCTGCCGCTGCGCCTCGTGGGCGCCGACGCGGCGCTGCGCACCGTCGGCTGGGCGGTGCTGACCATCCTCATCATCTGCCTCGTCGCCGGGTTGCCCGCGGTGCCCAGCGGCCTCGCGCTCGGGCTCGCCGGCACCGTCGTGCTCTCCGGGGGCGTGCTCATCCGCTACCTCGAGCTCGAGCTCGTGCTGCGGCCCGTCGTCGAGGCGCTCGCGCCCCAGCTGCCCGACGACGCGTACCTCGACCAGACGCTGTCGCTCCGGTGGCGGATCCTCGTCGCGGTCCCGCTGATCACGGTCGTCGCGGGCGGGATCGTCGCCGGCTTCAGCGCGGACGACACGAGCCTGCCGAGCTTCGGCCTCGGCGTGGCGGTCGCGCTGCTCGTGAGCGGCACGATCGCCCTCGGGCTCGCCGCGCTGCTCGCGCGGAGCGTCGTGGCGCCGCTGCGCGCGCTGCAGGAGACGACGGAGGCCGTCGCCACCGGCGACCTCGACCAGCGTGCGCCGGTCCTCGCCGGCGACGAGGTCGGACGGCTCGCGCGCTCGTTCAACATCGCCCTCGAGGGGCTGCGCGAGCGGGAGCGCCTACACGAGGCGCTCGACGCCTACGTCGACCCGGTCGTGGCCGAGCGGCTGCTCGACGAGGGGCCGCGGCTCGAGGGCGAGCTGCGCGAGGTCACCGTCGCGTTCATCGACATCCGCGGCTTCACGGCGTTCGCCGAGCAGGCCAGCGCCCAGGACGTCTTCGCGCTGCTCAACGAGTTCTACGGGATCGTCGTGCCGGTCATCGAGCGCTACGGCGGCAGCGCCAACCAGTTCCAGGGCGACGGCCTGCTCGCGGTCTTCGGCGCGCCGGTCGCGCTCGCCGACCACGCCGACGCGGCGGTGACGGCCTCGATCGAGGTCGCGCGCGTCGTGCGGCAGCGGTTCGGGCGCCGGCTGCAGGTCGGCATCGGGGTCAACAGCGGGCCGGTCGTCGCCGGCACGCTCGGCGGCGGCAACCGCGTGACGTTCACGGTCATCGGCGACGCCGTGAACACCGCCAGCCGCGTCGAGGCGATCACCCGGCAGACCGGTGACGTGGTGCTCTTCACCGAGGAGACCCGCCGGCGGCTGCGCCGCGACCACGGCACCGTCTCGGGCCGGCCGCCCGCGCCCGTGCGGGGCAAGCGCACCCCGGTGCGCCTCCACGCGCCGCTGCTCGCCGGCCGGGTCGAGGACCCGCTGCCGGAGATCGAGGGGCAGCTCGGTCGCCTGGCGGCGGAGCGCCGAGCGGCGGGCGCCCCCGAGCCCGGCGAGGCCGAGCACGCCGCGGCGGCCGCGGCGAGCGACGCGCCGGGGACGGCCGTCGCCGACGGGCGCGCGGACGCCGCCGGCGAGCGGGCGCCCGTCGACGACGCGGGCGCTACCAGTCGCCGGTGATCACGGCGATCAGCGCGCCTTCGAGGATGTCCTGCTCGGACACCTCGCAGCGCCGGACGTCGAAGGCCCGCAGGGCGGTCGCCAGCAGGACGCAGCCCGCGACGATCGTCGGCGCGCGGTCGGGGTGCAGCCCCGGCACCGTCCGGCGCTCGGCCTCGGTCATCTGGGCGAGGCGCGCGAGCTGCTCCTCGATCTCGGCGAGCGTCAGCGGGTAGCCGTGGACCCGCGTGGGGTCGTAGGGCTCGAGCTCCTGCGCGATCGCCGCGCACGACGTCGCGGTCCCGGCGACCCCGATGACGGTGCCGACGCGGGCCCGGACGTCCTCGGGCACCGCCGCGGTGAGGATCGCCCGGACGTCGTCGCCCATCGCCGTCAGCTCCTCGTGCTCCGGCGGGTCGTGGTGGACGTGGCGCTCGCTCTGGCGCACGACGCCGGCCTGCAGCGAGACGCGGAAGTCCAGCGCGCCGGCGCGCCCGACGGCGATCTCCGTCGAGCCGCCCCCGACGTCGACGACCGCCACCGGGCGGCCGTCGTCGGGCCGCCCGCTCGTCGCGCCCTGGAAGGTGAGCTGCGCCTCCCGCTCGCCGGGGATCGTCCGCGCGTCGATCCCGAAGCGGTCGCGCACCGTCGCCAGCAGCGCGGCGCCGTCCTCCGCGTCGCGCACCGCGCTCGTCAGCACGCCGACGGTCCGCTCGACCTCGTGCCGGTCGAGGAGCTCCCGGATCACGACGAGCTCGTCGACCACGCGGTCGACCGCCGCCGGATCCAGGCGGCCGGTCCGCTCGACCCCGTGCCCGAGGCGCGTGACGGTCGCCCGGCGCGCGAGCTCGTGGATCCGCCCCTCGTCGTCGAGGTCCGCGATGAGCAGGCGGGTGGAGTTCGAGCCGAGGTCGACGGCGGCCAGGCGCATGCGCGCCAGGCTATCCCGCCGGCCGCGCGTCCCCGGGCGATCCACCCGGCCGCGGGCCCCCGGCGGGCCCGTGCCCGCCGCGTCCCGGGACGGTCCGCCGGCGACGCTCCGGGGGCGGTCGCGGCGGGGCCGCGCACCGGCTCGCTGGCGCGCCGTCGGGGGCGCTGGGAGGATCCGGCGATGGCGACGCTCTACACGTGCAACCAACGGGACCGGGCCGCGGCGGTGCACCCGTGCGGCAAGGCGGCCAAGGCGCTGCGAGACGCGGGCCACGCGTTCGAGATCGAGACGGTCGGCGGCTACAAGGCGCTCGGCTTCACCCGCCGCGGCAAGCGCGACCGGATCCGCGAGCTGACCGGCCAGGAGGACGTCCCGGTCTTCGTCGACGACGACGGCGGCGTCGTCCACGGGACGAAGACGATCGTCGCCTGGGCGAAGGCGCACCCCGCGGCCTGAGGGCCGAAGACCCGGGCTCGCCGGCCGCACCGCCCGCCCCGCCCTCCGTGACTCGAGTCGTTTGGGACTGGGATTCGGGGTCTGGGTGACGCGCGTCGTCCCGGTACGGCGGGCCGCGGGGGGCGGATCGGACGCTCTATCCGGATAACGTGTCCGGCCATGAGCGGCGTCGCCATGCCCGAGCAGGGGACCGTCCGGGCCAACGGGCTGACGTTCGGCACGCTGACCTGGTCGCCGACGGGCCCGGACGCGGATCGCGCGCCGCTGGCGCTGCTCCTGCACGGCTATCCCGACTCGGCGTGGACCTGGCGGCACGTCGCGCCGCGACTCGCGGCGGCGGGGTGGCGGGTCGTCGCCCCGTGGTCCCGGGGGTACGCCCCGACCGACCTCGCTCCGAACGACCGCTACCGCGCCGCGGACCTCGGCGACGACGCGATCGCGCTGCACGCCGCCCTCGGCGGTGACGAGCGCGGGGTCCTCGTCGGGCACGACTGGGGGGCCATCGCGTCCTGGGCCGTCGCGGCGCGCCCGGCCCAGCCGTTCGCCCGGATCGTCGCGATGTCGGTGCCGCCGCCGCTCGCGCTGCTCACCGTCTGGCGTCGACCCGCGACCTGGGGCACCGGGGCCCGGCAGCTCGGGATGAGCTGGTACATGGCCTACAACCAGCTGCCGGTCGAGCGGACCCTCGGCCGGGTGATCCCGCGCCTGTGGCGCGCGTGGTCGCCGGGGCTCGACGGTCGCGACGAGGCGCAGCGGGCGCTGCTGGCGCTCGCGGGCCCCGGGCGTCGCCGCGCGGCGCTGCAGTACTACCGCGACAACCTCCGGGGCGGTGGGGCGCTGGCGCTCTTCGGGCTGCGCCCGGCGGTCCCGGTGCTGACGCTGCACGGCGAGCAGGACGGCTGCCTGCAGCCCGAGATGGCCGACGTCGCCGAGCCCCTGCTGGCGCCCGGAAGCCGCAGCGAGCGCGTCCCGGGCGCGGGGCACTTCCTGCCGCTCGAGCGCCCCGAGGACGTGGCGAGCCGGATCCTCGCCTGGATCGGGCGATCGGTCGCGTGAGCCCCCGCGAGGGCACCGACGGCCCGGCCGGGGGGATGCGTCCGTCGCCTTCGCCCGCTAGCCTGCTACCCCGGGTAGGAATGGCCAGGCCTCCGCGTCCCTCATCGCTCCCGAAGACCGCGCGCTCGGCGCGGAAGGCGGTCGTCAAGGCCGCCGGTCGCGCCACCGGGCGTGCTTCGGAGCGGCCGCGCGCCGCGCACCTCGGCCCCGAGCGCCGTCGGCCGATGATCCTCGACGCGGCGTTCGAGGTCTTCCTCGAGCGGGGCTACGAGGGTGCGTCGATGGAGGCGATCGCTCGGCGCGTCGGCGTCTCCAAGCCGGTGGTCTACTCGAGCTTCCCGAGCAAGGAGGCGCTCTTCGGCGAGCTCCTGCGGCGCGAGGAGCAGCGGATCCTCAAGGCGATCACCGGGTCGCTGCCCGAGAAGCTCGACACGGACCTGCAGCCGGTCATCGTCGACGCGCTCGGCGCCTTCCTCGAGGCCGTGCGCGAGGCGCCGGCCGCCTTCCAGGTCGTGTTCCTCGGGGCCGGCGGCACCGACGCCGCCATCAATCGGCGCGTGCAGCGCGGCCGGCAGGCGCAGACCGACGCGATCGCCGCGCTCGTCGAGGCCTGGCTCGTGGAGCAGCGCGTCCCGGACGCCGAGCGCCAGGGTCGGCTGCTCGGCTTCCTGCTCGCCGGCCTCGCCGAGGCCGCCGCCCGCGCGCTGCTCGCCGAGCCGGAGCGGTGGACGCCGCACGAGCTCGCCGAGCAGGTCGCCCGGCTGGTCCTGCAGGGCCAGGGCGGCATCGTCGTCCCGCGCTGAGGCGCGCGCCGCGACGGTCCCCACGACGCCTGCGCCGACCCCGGTGAGCGGCGACGCGCCGCGTCCGCGCGCGACGGGCCGGGGCGCGATCGCCGCGCGACGGGGCCGGGCCGGCGCACCCTCTAGGCTCGCGCCGTGCACGAGCGAACGTCGTCGAGCGGACCAGCGATCGCCGTCCGCGGTCTCGAGCGGGCCTTCAAGGGCGGCATCAAGGCCGTCGACGGGCTCGACCTCGCGGTCGACGAGGGCGAGATCTACGGCTTCCTCGGTCCGAACGGCGCCGGCAAGACGACGACCGTCCGGATCCTCGTGACGCTGCTGCGGCCGACCGGGGGCGAGGCACGGGTGGCCGGTCACGACGTGGTGGCCGAGTCCGACGCCGTGCGGCGCTCGATCGGCGTCGCCCTGCAGGAGGCCGCGATCGACCCGCTGATGACGGGGACCGAGCTCCTGCGGATGCAGGGCGCGCTGCACGGCATGCGCGGCGCCGAGGCGCGCGGCCGCGCGACCGAGCTGCTGGAGCGCGTCGGGCTGACCGACGCCGGTGGGCGGCGCGTGGGGGAGTACTCCGGCGGCATGCGCCGGCGGCTGGACCTCGCGATGGCCCTCGTGCACCGGCCGCGCGTCCTCTTCCTCGACGAGCCGACGACCGGCCTGGACCCGACGAGCCGCTCCGCGCTGTGGCGCGAGGTCCGCGGCCTCAACGGCGACGGCACGACGGTCTTCCTCACGACGCAATACCTCGAGGAGGCCGAGCAGCTCGCCGGACGCGTCGGGATCATCGCCGGCGGCTCGCTCGTCGCGGAGGGCACCCCGGACGAGCTGAAGGCGCGCGTCGGCGAGCCGACGCTGCACGTCGACCTCGCCGAGGGCGCCGACCTGCCGGCCGCGCGCGCGGCGCTCGCGGCGATCGGGCCCCTGGTGGCGTGCGAGGAGGGCTCGCGGGTGGCGATCCGCGCGGCGCAGGGCAAGGCGACCGTGCCCGCCGCGGTGCGGGCGCTCGACGAGGCGGGGATCGCCGTCGAGTCGCTCGAGGTCGAGAGCCCGACGCTCGACGACGTCTTCGCGGCCGTCACCGGGTCGACGCTTGAGGGCGCCGCGCAGGCCGCGGCCGACGCCGACCCGGCCGCGCAGGGAGCGCCGGCGTGATCGGGGGCGCTGCGCGCGAGTCGCGGGTCGTCGGCGCACTGGGACGGCGGGGACTGAGCGTCCAGTTCCGCCGGGCGCAGCTGCTCATGCCGACGTTCGTGCTGCCGCTGCTCGTGCTCGCGGTGATCGCGTCGGGGACGCGGGCGGGGCGCGACCTCGAGGCGTTCCCGGAGGTGTCGTCGTTCCTCGGCTTCGTCGTCCCCGGCACGCTCCTGCAGGGGGCGCTGCTCGCCGGGCTGACGAGCGGCATCGCGATCGCCTCCGACATCGAGAGCGGGTTCTTCGATCGCCTGCTCGCCGCCCCCGTGCGCCGCTCGAGCCTCGTGCTCGGCCGGCTGGCGGGGACGCTCGGGCTCGCCGTCCTGCAGGCCGCGTGGTTCCTGCTGATCGCGCTCGTGTTCGGGGCCCACTACGACGGGGGCGTCCTCGGGGCGCTCGGCGCCGCGGGCCTCGCCTCGATCGCCGCGATCGGGATCGGCGGGCTGGCGTGCGCGATCGCGATCCGGACCGGCTCGATGAGCCTCATGCAGTCGATCTTCCCGTTCGTCTTCGTGTTCCTCTTCACCGCGCCGGCGTTCTTCCCGCGCGACCTGCTGACTCCGACGCTCCACGACGTCTCGGCGTTCAACCCGCTGACGTACGTCGTGGAGGGCGCGCGGGGCCTGCTGCAGGGCGACACCGCGCTCGGGGATCCGTGGCTCGGCCTGCTGGCCGCGGTGGCGCTCGCCGCCGGCGCGACGCTGCTGGCGATCCTCGCCCTCGCCGACCGGGCGCGGCGCTCGTGAGCGCGCCGTCCGTCACCGACCGCCGCGCGCGGGAGCAGCGGTCGTGAGCGCCCGCACGACGACGCCGGCCGCGCCGGTGGCCTGGGCGCTGTGGATCCGCTCGCTCGGCGAGGTGACGCGCGTGCGCGGCGCGATCTTCGGCTCCTCGCTGGCGCCGCTGATCTTCCTGCTCGGCACGAGTGGCCAGTTCGGCCGGCTCGTCGGCCTGCCGGAGTTCCCCACGGACTCCTACCTGTCGTGGGTCGTGCCGCTCTGCTGCCTGCAGGGCGCGGGCTTCGCGGGCGCGGCGGCGGGCGCGAACCTCGCCCGCGACATCGAGCAGGGGTGGTTCGACCGGCTGCTCGTGGCCCCGGTGGCGCGGCCCCTGCTCGTGCTCGGTCCCGTCCTCGGGGCGATCACGCGGGCGCTCATCCCCGTGACGCTCGTCCTCGTCGTCGGCGTGGCGATCGGCGCGGAGGTCACCGGTGGGGTGCTCGGCGTGGTGCTGCTGTACCTCGCGTCGGTCGGCTTCTGCGCGGTGGCGGCGATGTGGGGGATCGCGATGGCGGTGATCTTCCGCACCCAGCAGGCCGGGCCGCTGATGCAGATGGGCGTCTTCCTCGGCGTGTTCCTCTCGACGGCCTACACGCCCCAGCCGCTGCTGACCGGCTGGCTCGAGCACGTCGCCCGGATCAACCCGGTGTCCCACGTCCTGGAGCTCGGCCGGCAGGCGACGGTGTCGGGGATCGACCTGAGCCTCGCCCACACCTGGCCCGGGCTCGTGTCGCTGGCGGGGATGACCGTCGGCTTCGGCGCGCTGGCGCTCGTAGGCCTGCGGCGCATGGGTCGCTGAGGTCCGCCGGGTCTCGCGTTCGCCTCGGCCCGGGTTCCCGGTGCGCCCCGCGCTGCCTGGGGTCGGCGCCGGGGCGAGCGGCGGGGCCGTCCGACCGGCGCTGCGGACGGCCGCCGCCTCGCGTGTCGGCTGAGCCCCGGCCCCCGGGGCTGGGACGACACGCCAGGCGGTGACGGGTGCCGTCCTTCGGTACGCGCGGTGGTGGTGCGGGCCCTCCGGAGGCGGGAGCGACGATGGGACGGAGGCGCCCGATCCGTCCCACGCCGCCGTAGGCTGTGCGCCGATGGCACCCACGACGACCCACACCCCGCAGGCGCTGCTCGCGGCGGCCGCCGCCGGCGACCCCGTCGAGCTCGAGGCCGTGCTGACCGTGTTCGACGCGCTGCCGGCGGTCGACGTCGAGGCGATGATCGGCGAGTGGGACGGCACGATCGTCCGGACCGGCCACCGCGGCGAGGGTCGCTTGGCGCAGCTCGGCTGGGTCGGCAAGACCTTCCGCGCACCCGACGACGTCGACCCGATCGTCGGCCACGACGCGGCAGGCGAGCGGGTCGCGAGCCCGGTCCTCGGCGCCGCGTCGCTGCGTCGCGTCGCGTACCGCGGCATCACGACCGCGACGATGATCTACGACCACCACCCGATCCTCGACCACTTCCGCGCGATCGACGCCGACACCGTCCTGGGCCTCATGGACGCCAAGGGCGACGACGAGCCGCTGGCCTTCCTCCTGCGGCGCGTCTGAGGCCCGATCCGACGGACCCGCCGAACGCGTCGGCCGCACGGCATCAGCGCGCGCGACGCGCTATCGTTCCCAGTCCGCCGCGGGGTGGAGCAGTCAGGTAGCTCGTCGGGCTCATAACCCGAAGGTCGCAGGTTCGAATCCTGCCCCCGCTACCTCGGAACTAGTGACCAGAAGGCCCTCCTCACGGAGGGCCTTCTCGTTCTCCAAGGCCGTCGCGATCTGGTCGCTGATGGTGGCGGAGATCTCGATCCGGCCGCCGGGCTTGTCGACGAGGATCTGGACGTCGAAGGCGTCGAGGGTCTGGCGCTGGACCTCGATCGGCGCGTCGCGGTAGGACTGGGTGAGGTCGGGGATCCGTCGCAGCCGGTCGGCGAGGTCGTCCTCGCGTTGGTCGAGGTCGTGGGGGGCGAGGTCGTGCAGCGCGGCTTGGGCGGTGTCGCGGTCGCTGCGTAGCTCGGCGATGCGTGCGGCGACGAGGTCCGGTTCGATGCCGGCTTCCAGGGCCTGGATCTGGGCCTTGATGCGGCGGTCGAGGTCGGTGAGCTGCTCGCGCAGGCGCTTGGCGGCGCGTTGTTGGTGGGTCTGGCGTCCGTGCTGCTCGGCGGCGAGTTGCTTCTGCAGGCGCTCCACGCGCAGCGGCCCGAAGATGCGTTGGGCGAGCGGTGTCGTGCTCGCGACGCCCGACGCGGTGCTCGTCCCGCTGGTCGACGAGGAGCCCGACCTCGTCGCCGGGATCGTCGAGCGTCAAGCGCGAGCGTGGAGTGGGCCGAACGTCGACGCGCTCGTGGATGCCTTCGGTCGGGCTGGCGCACCGCAGTTCGCTGCTCGGCTGCGGCGGAGCACCGGACCGTAGGGACGCGACCTCAGCCGGCCAGCGGGAGGGGGCGGCGTCCCGTCACGTTGAGGGCTTCGACCTGCCGCACGCGGTCACCATCCCGAACGAAGCGGGCCGGCGACTCGACCTAAGGTGACATCGAGATCTGCCTGCTCATCGACCTGATCTGAGCGCGGATCGGGTATCGATTCGATTGTGGCTTGCGATTCTCGATGCGCCGTCGACGGCGACGCGGACGCGTCCAGGACCGCCGATTGAGTCCTCAAGCTACGTCGAGGCGGGCGGGATCGGCCAGTCGAGGGCGGCCATCGCCCACCTGCTTGCGGTTCCGGACAAAGCAAACCGCTCTTCGAGCGCCGCCGACATCCACGCGTGCCCTTGTGCCGAAAGTTCCACCGCCGGCTGCTGACGGTACGCCCGCCGCGGCTCCGTGTTCCCTCCGCCGATCGCATTGTGCTGGGTGACGCGAAAGGAATCAGGACCCAGGTCGCTCATCAGTGCGTTCAGCGAAGCGCCGCCGCCGAGCGCGCCGTCCAAGAGCTGAACGTTGTGGACCCGGATGTACCGAGACCATTGCTCTCGCCACGGACGCTCGGCGATGTCCGTCGGGGAAGCATCATCGCGCCCCGGGACGTACGCCATTCCGATCGCCCTACCGAAGACGACGATGTCGTCCGGGTCTCGAACAAGGCGAGATAGGAACATCGTGTCGCCGTTGCGAACGCTGACCGGCCGCCGTTTGGCTGGGTACGTACACGACCAATGGCACCCCGACCTCCGGACCTCGTCTAGCACCGGAGTCGCACGACTTTCGCGATTAGTTCCTTCGCCGAAGAACTTGACCCAGGCCCGGGGACTTTCAGCGAAGATTGGCGGCGAGGAGTTGTCGCCCCCTGCTGCAACGTCGTCGGAGGCAATGGAAGATCCGAAGTCTGGGAGCGGGGAACGGAGGTCTGGCGGCGCACCTTGTGCCCAGACCCTTTCAATCGTCGCTTCCCATGCGTCGATCTGATCGAACGAGAGGTCTTCTCCTCCACCGTTCCACAGCGACTCGAAATACGAGGAACACGCTTGAACGAACGATGGATCTCGTGATGCCACGCCGAGCTCTCGATTACGGCTTAGGCCCGCCTCTGTGAGGTTCGCTGACGTGACAACGGCGAACGTGGGGGTCGGGAGGTAGAGCTTCGTATGCAAACCGCGAACGCCCCGGATTCGGGCCCCAGCTTCGCGAAGTACGCGCAGCGCCGTCAGGTCGCTCACCCCTGAAGCGAAGTCCACAAGGCTGAATCGGGTGATCACCCGTATCTCGGCAGGGAGCCCCGACTTCAGCAATCGACGCGCGGCGCTCGTCTTGATGAACGGGGAGACGACTCGTACGTTCGAACGGTCAGCCTTCAGCGGAGAAGTGAGCACTTCGGCCCACCCGCGATCGAGCAACTCGTAGTCCATGCGGGCACGTTCGCAACCGCCGGCCGAATGCACAACTGGTCGATGAGGCCGCGTTCGATCTCGGCTTCCGCGACGCGTTCGTCGAGGCCGAGCCACTCGAACAGGTAGGGGCTCTTGGAGAGCTCGCGGGCGAGGTCGGATCCGGGTGCCGGCAGGGTGCGGTCGAAGTTCGCCAGCGCTTGGCCTTGGCGGAGGTGCAGGTGCCCTTCGATCTGGTAGACGAAGACGTCGCGGGACCAGCCGTTCTCGGCGGCGTTCTCGCCGTACCAGCGGTGGAGCTGCGGGTCGTCGAGCTTGTCCAGCAGCGCGATGTGGTGGGTCCAGGAGACTTGTGCAACGCGGCCTTGCACGAATGGCTCGTCGGGCCAGGTGGCGGCGAGCTGGCGCATGTGCGTCTGCCTGCGGCGGAGGCGCCGCGGATGCCCGGCTTGCCGGCACGGGTCCTGTCTTCACCGGCGCTCGCTTCGCGCCATCTGGACGCGTGCCCTTGACTGCCGAGCGGCAGCCGGCCACAATTGTGGCTATGAGCGTGGAGCCGCTGCGGAGCGTGCGGGATCATCTCTCTGAGGTGGTCGACCGTGTCGAGCGTCATCACGAGCGGGTCACGATCACCCGCAACGGTCATGAGGCGGCGGTGATCGTCAGTCCGGAGGATCTGGCGCAGCTGGAGGAGACGGTCTCGGTGCTGACCGACCCCGGGGCGATGGCCGACGTTCGCGAGGCGGATGCGGCCTACGCTCGTGGTGACGTCGTGCGGGGCGTCGACGCGGTTCGCGCGTTGCGGCGTTGAGCGCGGGGGAGGAGTACGCCCTTGTTCTGACGCCCCCGGCCCGGCGGGCGCTGGCCGACGAGCTGCCGGAGGCGGTCGCTGGTGCGGTGATCGATCTGCTCACGACCGCGCTGGTGCGCGAGCCACGGCGGGTCGGCAAGCCGTTGCGTGGCCAGCTCGAGGGCGTGTGGTCGGCGCGGCGTGGGACGTACCGGGTCCTCTACCGGATCGTGGAAGAGCCTCGTGAGGTCGTCGTGCTGCGGATCGAGCATCGGCGCGACGTGTACCGGCCGCGCTGAACCGGCGGGTGGCTCGCGGCCTCGCACCGGCCGCGTCTCATGTCGTCGAAACCGGCTCGCGTTTGGGTGCCGGGAGCGAGACGACCTGCCGCAGCCGGTCGCCACTGCGAACGAAGCGGGCCCCCGCTACTCACGCGAGGCGCCCCTTCGGGGGCGCCTTTCGCGTTCTCGAGGGGCTCGGCCGGGCGCCGTTTCGCGGAGCGTGGGCCGGGCGCGTGGCTGCCCGCCGCTATTCGGCCGGGGCCTCCCAGGAACGCAGGTGGGCCAGCGCGCCGTCGAGGGCGACCTCCAGCGGCCAGAGCGCCTGCTCGGTGCGCGTCAGGAGGAGCCCGCCCTCGATCGCCGCCAGAACGGCGGTGCCGAGCCGGTTCGCATCGGCGTCCGCGCGCAGGATGCCGGCGCGGCGCATGCGCTCGACGCCGGCCGCCAGGTACCCCGACCACGTGCGCAGGTAGTCGGCCAGCGCGGCGGCGAGCTGCGGGTCGCTCGTGGCCGCCTCGCTCGCGAGCGACCCGATGGGACAGCCCCACCCGTGCTGGGCGTCGTAGTGCGCGAGGAGCCGGGTGCGCCACTCCTCCCAGGACGCCCAGCTGTCCAGCGCGTCGAGGGCCGGGCGCTGGGCGTCGAGCACGCGCTGCCCCTGCCACTCCGCGACCGCGCGGACGAGCTCCGCCTTGCCCCCGGGGAAGTAGTGGAACAGCTGCCCCTTGCTCGTCAGCGTCGCCGCTCGGACGTCGTCCAGGCTCGTCCCGCCGAGTCCGGCCGCCAGGATCCTCTCGGCGGTGGCCGCCACGATCCGCGCTCTCGTCGCCTCGCCTTTCGCGGTCAGCGGTGCGGGCGCCATCTCTCGATCGTACCCAAATGGACCAGCAGGTCCAATCTGCTACAACGAATGGACCGCCTGGTCCAGAAGGGGCCTGCGAGACACGGAGCGCAGCATGGGAACGACGCAGGACGGGCGCACCGCGCTCGTGACGGGGTCCACGAGCGGGATCGGGCAGGCGATCGCGATGTCCTTGGCCGCGGAAGGGGCGCACGTCGTGGTGACCGGTCGGGTTCGAGAGCGGGGCGACGCGACGGTGGCTGCGATCGAGGACGCCGGGGGGCGAGCGACCTACGTGCACGCCGACCTCGGACGGTCCGGCGACGCCGTCCGGGCGCTCGCGGAGGAGGCGACCGAGGCGCTCGGGGGGCGCGTCGACGTCCTGGTCAACAACGCCGGGATCTACCCGGCGGCGCCCACGGCGGAGATCGACGACGCGACCCTGGACGCGGTGTGGGCGACGAACGTCCGTGCCCCGCACGTCCTGACGGCGGCCGTCGCTCCCGCGATGGCTGCGCGCGGGTCGGGGGTCGTGCTGAGTCTCGGGTCCTGGATCTCCACCGTGGGCATGCCCTCGGGCGCCATCTACGCGGCGTCGAAGGCGGCGGTCGAGCAGCTGACCCGCGGGTGGTCCGCGGAGTTCGCCGGGACCGGGGTGCGCTTCAACGCGATCGCCCCGGGCATCACGCGGACGGCCGGGACGGCCGGTGCGGCGGCGTTCCTCGACGACGCCGCCCGGGCCTTCCCGGCAGGTCGCGTCGGCGAGCCGCACGAGATCGCCGCAGCCGCGGTGTGGCTCGCGAGCGACGCGGCGACCTACGTGCACGGCACGACCGTCGTCGTCGATGGAGGAGCCCTGGGCACGAGGACGCTCTAGGGGCGTCGCCCCTGGTCCTCGTGCACGCGACGGGGTGCTGGTCCTTTCCCGCAGCCGCTCCGCGTGGCGGCGCCTCGCCCCCGAGGCCCGCTGGTGCGGTGGAGCACGACGGGGAGGGCGCCACCCGACGCGCTGCGGTGCTGCGGAGCGACCGCCGCCGAGCTCGTCGGCGATCGCCGACGGACCGGCCGGCTCGGCGTCTCAGGATGGGTGGCCGGCCGGCACGCCGGCGCGAGGCTTCACCGCGCGGGACGGCGCACGCGGACCTGGAGCGTCCGCGATGTCGTGCCGGCGCGGACGACGATCCGGTAGCGCCCGCGCGTGAGCCGTTTGCCGCGGACCCTCGTGATCGTGCGCCGGAAGGTGCCCTTGCGCGCCCGGTAGCGCAGGACGCCGAGGGCCTTGCGCGCCCCGCGGCGCGTGATCGTGACGGTGACCGTCGTGGCGCGCGTGACCGTCAGCCGGAGCGCGAAGCCGCGACGGGCGGCCGTGACGGTCGCCCCCTTGAACGCGGGCCCCGACGACGCGGAGCCGCCCGTCCCGGACGGGGCCCCGGGCCCCGCCGTGCCGCCGCCGCTCGGGGAGCCGCCGGGAGCGGCAGGATCGGAGACGTCGAACGGCGCCCAGGCGACGTCCGGCCCGGCGCCGGGGACGACGAGTCGCGGCTGGAGCCTGCAGGTGCCGCCGTCGGGGACCGGCGCGGGGGAGACGAAGATGCCCTCGGGACCGGTCCAGGCGATCTGGGTGCCGTCTCGCGACCAGATCGGTCGACCGCCGCCGGTGTCGTTGCTGACGTAGCCGTCGGTCGCGCAGAGCAGCTGCGGGTTCGGGTCGGTCGGCGGCGCGTCGCCGGTCGACATCTCGGTGTAGGAGTAGAGCTCGAGTCGGTGGGGCTGCACGCCGGTGCCGCTCGCCGGTCCGAGATCGAGCAGGAGGCGCGTCTGGGTCGGGTGGATGTCGAAGCCGGCCAGTCGGTAGGGGCTGTCCACCGGCAGCGCGAGCCACGGCTCCATCTTCGTGGCGTCGTTCTGCCAGACCGACAGCGTGCCGCCGTTGATCCCGGCGAGGCGCACGTCGGGGTGGCGCACCCAGCGCGGCTCGGTCAGGTAGTCGTAGGAGGGGTACGTGTCCGGCGACGGCGTCGCGGCGTTCCGCGTCACCAGGCGGACGGACGGCGTCGGCGAGCTGCCGAGGCAGGTGTTGGAGCCCTTCCAGTACTGCGCCGCCACGAACGCGCCGTCGGGCGAGGTCGCGGTGCGGAACGGGCTCAGCCCCCCGCAGATCCCGGAGCGCGGGAAGAGGAACGGCCCTTGACGCACGGTGCCGTCGGTCCCCAGCGCGACGAGGGTCGAGTTCCCGCCGTCGTCGCGCTGGCGCAGGAACGCGGTGATCAGCCCGTCATCGGCGACGGACGGCGCCCGGTAGCCGCTGTCGGGGGAGGACGCGTGGGTGACCTTGCGCACCGCGCCGCCGTCGGGGCGCGCGATCGCGACGTCCCCTCCCTGGTCGATGAAGACGAGGCTGTCGGCACGGGCCTGGCTCCCCGCGGCGAGCACCGTGCCGGCGACGACGAGCAGAGCGGTCAGCGGACGACGCACGCACCGATCACACCACGGCGTCGCGGCACGCCGCATCGGTGGTTCCACGGAAGCGCGCCCCCGGCCGGGCGCTCCGGGACGGCGGAGGCGCGCACCGGGGAGCCCCTAGGATCGCGGCATGCCGAGCCCCAAGCGCGAGAGCGTCGAGGACTACTTCGCGCAGCTGCCCGACGAGCGCCGCGCGCACGTCGAGGCCCTGCGGGCGCTGAGCCGGGAAGCCGACCCGGAGGCGCAGGAGCGCCTGGCGTGGAACCTGCCGGTCTACGTGCGCGGGGAGAAGACCCGCCTCTGGATGCTGCAGGACTACAAGGCCCACTGCTCGCTGCGCTTCCCGACGCGCTTCTTCGCCGAGCACCGCGCCACGGTGGAGGCCACGGGCTACGACGCGGGGGAGGGCTTCATCAAGCTGCCCTACGACCGGGAGCTCCCCGTCGACCTGTGCCGGACGCTCATGCAGGCGCGGATCGACGAGTACGAGGCCACCGGCGCCGGCTGGTAGCCGGCGTCCTCGGTCAGTTCGTCGCCGCGATCGTCCAGGTGAGGACGGTCGCGAACGACACCCAGGCGAGGTACGGCACGAGCAGCAGGGCGGCCCCGCGGTGATGCGGCGCGATGACCCGGATCAGCGCCACGATCGTCGCGAGCAGGACGACGATCTCGACGCCCGCGGCGACCGGCGCGTGCGCCCGGAAGAAGATCCACGTCCAGCCGACGTTCAGCACGAGGTTCGCGGCGAGGAGCCCGACCACGAGGCCGCGTCGACGCGCGGGCGCGCTGCGGGTGGCGAGCGTCGCGGCGATCGCGATCAGCACGTAGAGCGTCGTCCAGACCGGGCCGAACACCGCGCCGGGCGGCTGCCAGGAGGGGCGGTCGAGCTCGCGGTACCACGTGCTGCTCGTGTCCGACCCGAGCGCGCCGACCACCGCCACGGCGACGAGCGCCGCCGCCCAGCCAGCGGCGATCGCGACCGTCGGGCGGGGGCGGCGCGGCGCGGCCGTCAGGATCGTTCCCATGCGGGGCGCCTACCCGCAGGCGGGGGCGGTCGAATCCGGCGGGCTCGGCGCGTGCCGATCGGGGTGTCGCGTCGCCGTCGGGGACGCGGGCCGCGCGGGCATCGTCCGGGCCCGCGCTCGTCCCCTGCGGCGCGGCCGGCCGGCGCTCGACCGCCGGTCCGCCGATCAGCGCTGCCCGGCGCGGGCGGCGAGGAACGCCGCGATCTCCGCGTGGTAGGCGCGGAGGTCGCGCGCGGCGATCTCGACCTGGTCGGCGTCGACCGGCGGGCCGAGCGCGAAGGCCGGACGCAGCGCGTACGGGGCCGCCGCGCCCGGGACGGGCCGGGCGACCGCCCACTGCCGCAGGCGCCGGGGCGTCTGCGACAGCGCCGCGATGGAGAGCAGCGCGAGGAGGTAGGCCATCGCACCCGACGGTAGGCCGCTGCCTCGGGGCGAACCGTCACGGACCTCACACTCCGGACGCCCGGACGACCCCCGCGGCCGGTCTCGGCGCGTTCCCGCTCGGCAGCCCGAGACGACCACGCGCGCGAGGCTCGTGCCGTCCGATCGCCGTCCCGGCCCGGACCACGGGCGTGGCTCGTCTCGCGCGGCGGCGCATCGCGCGACCGCGCAGCCGTGCCTCCCGCATCTGCGCGGTGCGCTCGCCGGAGCGAGCGCGCCGCGCGGGTCCTAGCGGACGTCGTAGCGGTCGAGGTCCATGACCTTCGCCCAGGCCGCGACGAACGCGTGGACGAACTGCTCCTTCGCGTCGTCGGAGGCGTAGACCTCCGCCAGCGCGCGCAGCTCGGAGTTCGAGCCGAACACGAGGTCCACGCGGGTGCCGGTGAAGCGCCCGTCCTGCGTCCGGTAGGTGCCGTCGCCGGCCGCCTCCCACGTGCTGCCCAGGAGGTGGACGAAGAAGTCGTTGGACAGCGTGCCGACCCGCTCCGTCAGCACGCCGTGCGTCGAGCCGCCGGCGTTCGCGCCGAGGACCCGCAGGCCGCCGACGAGGACCGTCGTCTCCGGCGCCGAGAGCGTCAGGAGGTTCGCCCGGTCGATCAGGAGGTGCTCGAGCGGCAGCGCCGGCTCGCCCTTGACGTAGTTGCGGAAGCCGTCGGCCTGCGGCTCGAGCCAGCTGAACGACTCGACGTCGGTCTGCTCCAGCGACGCGTCGCCGCGGCCGGGGGTGAACGGCACGGAGACCTCGACGCCGCCGGCCTTCGCGGCCTGCTCGACGCCGACGTTGCCCGCCAGGACGATGAGGTCCGCGAGCGAGACGTCGCCGTCGAACGCCGACTGGACGCCGACGAGCGCGTCGAGGACCTTCGCGAGCTCGGCCGGGTCGTTGACCTCCCAGCCCGCCTGCGGGTCCAGGCGCACGCGGGCGCCGTTCGCGCCGCCGCGCTTGTCGCTGCCGCGGAACGTCGAGGCCGACGCCCAGGCGGCCTTCACGAGCTCGGTCACCGTCAGGCCGGTCTCGGCGATCCTCGCCTTCAGCGTGGCGACGTCGGCGTCGGAGAGCTGCGGTCCGGCCGGGACCGGGTCCTGCCAGAGGAGCTCCTCCTGCGGGACCTCGGGACCGAGGTAGCGCTGGATCGGCCCCATGTCGCGGTGCGTGAGCTTGAACCAGGCGCGGGCGAACGCGTCGGCGAACTCGTCCGGGTTCTCGAGGAAGCGGCGCGAGATCTTCTCGTAGGCCGGGTCGAAGCGCAGCGCCAGGTCGGTCGTGAGCATCGTCGGCTTGCGCTTCGGCGAGTCGGCGGCCGGGCCGGGGATGATCGCCTCGGCGTCCTTGGCGACCCACTGCGCCGCGCCGGCGGGGCTCTGGTCGAGCTCCCACTCGTAGCCGAAGAGGATCTCGAAGAAGTCGTTGGACCACTTCGTGGGGGTCGTCGTCCAGGTCACCTCGAGGCCCGACGTGATCGCGTCGGCGCCCTTGCCCGAGCCGTAGGAGCTCTTCCAGCCCAGGCCCTGCTCCACGAGGTCGGCGCCCTCGGGCTCCGGGCCGACGTACTGCTCGGGATCGGCGGCGCCGTGGGTCTTGCCGAAGGTGTGGCCGCCGGCGATCAGCGCGACGGTCTCCTCGTCGTTCATCGCCATCCGGCCGAACGTCTCGCGGATGTCCTGGGCGGCGGCGACGGGGTCCGGGTTGCCGCCCGGGCCCTCCGGGTTGACGTAGATGAGGCCCATCTGGACGGCGCCGAGCGGGCTCTCGAGGCCCTGCGCGTTCGCGGCCGTCTTGCGGACGGCCTCGCCGCCGCCGTAGCGGTACGCGTCGCCGAGCCACGTCGTCTCCGCGCCCCAGTAGACGTCCTCGTCGGGCTCCCAGACGTCCTCGCGACCGCCGGCGAAGCCGAAGGTCTCGAAGCCCATCGACTCGAGCGAGACGTTGCCGGCGAGGACCAGGAGGTCGGCCCACGAGAGGCTGCGGCCGTACTTCTGCTTCACCGGCCAGAGGAGGCGGCGGGCCTTGTCGAGGTTGCCGTTGTCGGGCCAGCTGTTCAGCGGCGCGAAGCGCTGCTGCCCGGCACCGGCGCCGCCGCGGCCGTCCGTCACGCGGTACGTGCCGGCGCTGTGCCACGCCAGCCGGATCATGAGGCCGCCGTAGTGGCCGAAGTCCGCCGGCCACCAGTCCTGCGAGGTCGTGACGACCTCCTCGATGTCGCGCTTCACCGCGGCGAGGTCGAGGCGCTCGAACGCCTGGGCGTAGTCGAACTCCTCGCCGAGCGGGTTCGCCGCCGGCGGGTTCTTCGCGAGGATCTTGAGGTTCAGCCGCTCGGGCCACCACGTGCGGTTGGCGTCGCCCGTCGTGGGGTGCGGGAGCCGGTCGTGCGCGACGGGGCAGCCGCCGGAGGCGGACTCCGGCTGGTTCATCTCGCCGACTTCGGCGTCGGGCTTCGTGGCGTCGGGCTGATCGGACACGGGGTCTCCGGGGTGAGGGGTGGACTTCAGGGAGCGCTCGGGCTCGCGCACGCGGGGCAGGTGCCCCAGTAGATGACCTCGGCCTCGTCGATGACGAAGCCGTGGTGCTCGGACGCCGCGAGGCAGGGTGCGTGGCCGACGGCGCAGTCGACGTCGGCCACCGCGCCGCACGAGCGGCACACGACGTGGTGGTGGTTGTCGCCGACGCGCGACTCGTAGCGCGCGACGGAGCCCAGCGGCTGGATGCGCCGGAGCAGCCCGGCGTCGGTCAGCGCATGGAGGACGTCGTAGACGGCCTGCTGGGAGACCTCGCCGAGCTCGGCGCGCACGACGTCGATGAGCGAGTGGGTGTCGGCGTGCGGGTGCGCGTGGACGGCGCGGAGCACGGCGAGACGGGGGCGGGTGACGCGCAGGTCGGCCCCCCGCAACATCCGCTCGAGCTCCGCGACCGCCGGCACGCGGGGCAGTATGCCAGGAAATCTGGAATCGATCCAGATTGTGTCCCGGCCGTGAACGGCGTCGCTATCCTGCCGCGACCATGTGGCGGCGGATCCTGGGGATGGGGCTCGTGCTGGCGCTCGCCGGCTGCGGCGGCTCCGGCGACGACGGGCGATCAGCCCCGTGGCCGGCGGCCGAGCCGTACTACCTCCTGCCGCACTTCCAGACCGCCTCGCGGGTCCTGCACCTCACCGGCTCGTCGGACGGGCTCCGGTTCCCCCGCGCCGCCGGGCCCCGGTACGCGGGCCTCCACGGCATCGTCCGCGACCCGTCGATCCTGCACCACGGCGGCCGCTGGTGGCTCGCCTACACGAGCGGCGGGCCGGCACGCCGCGGCGGCTACGCCGACTACGCGGCGCTCGCCGTCTCCGACGACCTGCGGAGCTGGGCGCACGTCGCGCGGATCCCGGGACCGCCCGGCAACGATCCGCGGACGCCGATCGTCTGGGCACCCGAGTGGTTCGTGGACGCCGACGGCAGCGTCCACCTGCTGCTCGCGGCGGGGCCGTGGGCGAGCATCCACCTGTGGGAGACCCGGCCGGTCGGCGACGACTGGCGCGCCTGGTCGACGCCGGTCCCGCTCGCGCGGGGCCTGCGGCGCACGATGATCGACCCGTTCGTCCTGCGCCAGGACGACGGGCGCTACCACCTCTTCTACAAGGACCAGGCGACCGGGCACATCGAGCACGCGATCGCCGACGAGCTGCTGGGCCGATGGCACCGCGTCCCCGTCGCCGATCCCGACGACTGGATGCCGGCGAGCGCGAGCCAGATCGAGGGCCAGTCGGTGGTGCGGGTGGGGGAGCGGCGCTGGCGGATCTACTTCGACGCCTACCGACGGGAGGGCGACGACACCCAGGCGATGTACTGGTCCGAGACGAGCGACCCGACGCTCGAGACCGGCTGGACGCTGTCGCAGCCGATCCGTGGCCGCGGATCGATCCGCCACGGGACGGTCCTGCGGCTGACGGACCCCGCGCAGATCGCGCAGGCGCGGGCCGCCGTCGCCCCCTGAGACCCGGTCGGCTGGTCCGGTCAGGCGCCGACGGTGCCGGCGCGCCGGGCGGCGAGGAGGTCGGTCGCGCCGATCGCGGCCGTCGCGACGGTCGCCACCGCCAGGCGCCCGCGGTGGCGCGGTCCGGTGCGCCAGGCCAGCGCCAGCAGCGCGGCGTCGAGCGCGTCGCCGGCGACGCGTGCGCGGAGCGTCCGGGCGGGGCGGGGACGCTCGCCCGCGAGGATCCCCGCGCCGACGGCGAGCTCGCGGGGCCCGCAGAGCAGGCGGGTGATCACCCGCGACCGCGGGCCGTCGGGGGCGCCGATGGCCCGGGCGAACGCCGCGGGGGCCAGGGTCTGCGGCACCCCCAGCCCGATGCTCGCCCAGCCGAGCACGCGCTCGACGGGACGCAGGTCGGCGGGGCCTCCGCGGGTCGGCTGGGGCAGGGTCGCGGCGCGGGGCATGGCGTGGTGCTCCCCCGCGGAGCACCACCGGCAACCCGCGGCTCGGCCGGGACCCCGCGACCGTGAAACCGGCGCGTAGGGGCGGTGAAACCGCGCGGTCCTAGCGTCTCCGTCGTCGACCGGCAGTCCCGTCCCCGGTCGACGAGGGAGACGAGCATGACCACCACCAACGCCGTCCACGCCGAGGGCCTCGTGAAGGCCTTCGGCGAGCTCCGCGCCGTCGACGGGGTCGACCTCGAGGTCCGCCCCGGCGAGATCTTCGGCGTCCTGGGCCCCAACGGCGCCGGCAAGACGACGACGCTGCGCATGCTCGCCACGCTGCTGGGCATCGACGCCGGGGAGGCCCGGATCTTCGGCGTCGATGTCCGCCGCGAGCCGCACCGCATCCGCCAGCTCGTCGGGGTCACGGGGCAGTACGCCTCGGTCGACGAGAACCTCACGGCGACCGAGAACCTCTGGATGTTCGGGCGCCTGCTCGGGCTGCGCGCCGCCGACGCCCGCGCCTCGGCGCGCACGCTGCTGGCGCAGTTCGGGCTGCAGGAGGCCGCCGACAAGCCGATCTCGGCCTTCTCGGGCGGCATGCGCCGGCGCCTGGACCTCGCCGCGAGCCTCATCACGCGCCCGCCGCTGATCTTCCTCGACGAGCCGACGACCGGCCTGGATCCCCGCACCCGCGGCCAGATGTGGGACACGATCCGCGAGCTCGTCGGCAGCGGCAGCACCGTCCTGCTGACGACGCAGTACCTCGACGAGGCCGATCAGCTCGCCGACCGGATCGCGGTCATCGACCGTGGTCGCAAGGTCGCCGAGGGCACGCCGGACGAGCTGAAGGCCTCCGTGGGCGCCTCGACCCTGACGCTCGGCCTCGCCGAGGGCGCCGACGGCGCGCTGGCGGCCGACGTCGTGCGGCGCGTGCTGCGCGTCGATCCCGTCCTGACGCCGGAGGCCGGCCGCCTGACGGTCCCCCTGGAGACCGCCGACGCGGCCGGCGACGTGCTGATCGCGCTGCGCCAGGCCGAGGTCGCCGTCGCCTCGGTCGGCGTCGACAAGCCGACCCTCGACGAGGTGTTCCTGGCCATCACCGGCCACGACGCCCAGACCCCCGACCCGGAGATGGCCCGATGAGCACCGCGAGCCTCGAACGCCCCACCACCCCGACGGCCGCGACCCCCGCCCGCGTCGACGCCGCCGCGGCCGTCGCCGCCGCGCGCCCGCGCGTGTCCCCGCGCGAGGCGGCGTCCCAGACGCTGACCCTCGCGTGGCGGGCGCTGAAGAAGATGCGCCGCAACCCGGAGCAGTTCTTCGACGTCACGTTCCAGCCGATCCTCTTCACCGTGATGTTCGCCTACATCTTCGGCGGCGCGATCTCGGGCGACGTGAAGAGCTACCTGCCGCTCATGATCCCGGGCATCCTCGCCCAGACGGTGCTCACGACCTGCATGGCCGCGGGCGTCCAGCTGCGGGAGGACATGGAGAAGGGCGTCTTCGACCGCTTCAAGGCCCTGCCGATCGCGCGGATCGCGCCGCTCGCGGGCCCGATGGTCGCCGACCTCGTCCGCTACGCGATCGCCGCGACGCTGACGTTCGCCGTCGGCTACGTCATCGGCTACCGGCCCGACGGCGGGATCCTCGGGTCGCTCGGCGCGATCCTCCTGGCGATCTTCACCGGCTGGTCGCTGGCGTGGGTCTTCACCTGGATCGGGACGATCGCCCGCAGCGCCCAGAGCGTCCAGGGGATCTCGATGATGATCCTCTTCCCGCTGACGTTCCTCTCCAACGCGTTCGTGCCCGTCGACACGCTGCCGCACTGGCTCGAGGAGTTCGTGAACGTCAATCCCGTCTCGCACCTCGTCTCGGCGGCCCGCGACCTGGCCAACCACGGCCAGATCACGGGCGAGGTCGGCTGGACGCTGCTGGCCTCGGGCGTCGTGGTGGCGATCTTCGCGCCGCTCGCGGTGCGCAGCTACAAGCGCCACGTCTGAGTCGCGACGCGCAGTCGGCGCACCGCGGGCCATGCGCCCCGCGCCGCGACGGCTCAGGTGCCCGGGCCGGCCGGCGCGGGCACCGACGACGCCCCGGGCGCGGCGGCGATCGCGCCCCGGGCCGTCTCGAGCAGGGCCCGGCCCCGGCGGTCGCCCACCGCGGCCAGCGCCCGATCCAGCGCTCCCGGAGCCCGCCCCTCCGCGACCGCTGCGACGACGTCCCAGGACATGCTCGGCACCCAGCGGTTGTAGGCGAAGCCGGCGGCGAGCGCCAGGAGCTCGAGCGCGGCGTCCAGCGGTCCGTCCTCCCGCAGGACGCCCCAGGCGCCGAGGGCGAAGAGGCCGATCCCGGTGGCGGGGAAGTCGAGGCCGTCGCCCTCGACGTCGAGCGTCCGCGCGGTCCGGTCGCGGCAGGCGTCGCGCAGCTCCCGCGCGTAGCGCTCGTCGGCGGGCCCGGCCCAGCGGGCGTGGGCGTTCAGGCAGCTCGCCTCGCCGAAGATGATCCACGGCTCCAGGCCGGTCGTCGGCAGCCCGGGGAAGACGAGGCCGCGCATGGTCGCGGTGACCTCGCGGTACCGGGCGAGCCCGGCGGCCCGCTCGCCCCGCGCGAGCGCGAGCTCGGCGCGCCCCGTCGCGATCGCCACGCGACCGCCGAACGCCGTCTCGTGCGTCTCGTCGGCGCTCAGGTCCTCCAGCAGCTGCGCGGCGTCGTCCAGGCGCCCCTCGGCGATCGCCCCGATCGCGATCAGGCCGTGGAGCTGCAGGACGTCGTCGTCGGCGCCGAGCCGGACGAGGGCGGGGAGCGCGGCCGCGGCGTGGGCGCGGGCCGCCGCGTGGTCGCCGAGCCCCGCCACGAGCTGGGCGAGCTGCGTGCGGAGGTTCGCCGTCGCCCAGACCCCGTCCTCGGGGCGCGTGAGCGCCAGCGCTCGCTCGGCGGCCCGGACCGCGCCCCGCGGATCGCCGCGGTGCTCCCGCGCGTGCGCGGACCACTGGAGCGCGAGGCGGGCGACGTGGCGGTCGGGGTCGTGGCCCAGCGCGTCGAGCTCCGTGGCGACCGCGGGGTCGTGCGGGCTGCGGAAGGCGAGCGCGACCCGGACCGCCGCGGAGATCTGCGGCCCGTCGCCCGGTCCGACGCGCTCCAGCAGCGCGCGCAGCGGCCCGGCGTCGCTCGTCGCGATGACGGTCGCGTTCGTGAGCAGCACCACCCCGGCGCCCCGCGCCGCGTCGTGGAGCTCCGGCGGCGGCTCCCAGCCCGCGAGCACCTGCGCGACGGGGTCGATCAGCGGGATCAGGCGGCCGTGGTCGCCGCGCAGCGACCAGAGCGTCCCGAGGCCGCCGACGAGCTGGGCCACCGCGCCGGGGTCCGGCGGCGCGGCCGCGAGCGCGCCGCGCAGCGCGTCGGCGAGGTTCGCCTCCTCCGCGGCGATCGCGTCGAGCGCCTCGACCTGGTCGGGTCCGAACGCACGCGCGACGTGCCGCGCGGCGTACCGGGCCGCCCAGGCGCGGTGGGCGGCGCGCGCCTGCGCCGTCTCGCCCGCCTCCTCCAGCCGCAGCGCGCCGAACTCGCGGACGGTCTCGAGCATCCGGTGCCGGACGCCGGCCGGCGTCTCCCGCACGCTGAGCAGCGACTGGTCGGCGAGGCTCTGGACCGCGTCGAGCGCCTCCTCGCCCAGCAGCTCCTCGGCGGCGTCGAGCGTGAAGCCGTCGTGGAAGACGGAGAGGCGCCGCAGCGCCCGGCGCTCGCGCTCCTCCAGGAGGTTCCAGGACCAGTCGATCACCGCCAGCAGCGTCCGGTGGCGGTCGGGGGCGCTGCGGTCCCCGCCGCGCAGGAGCGCGAAGCGGTCCGCGAGCCGCCGGTCGACGTCCTCGACCGACATGACGCGGACCTTCGCCGCCGCGAGCTCGATCGCCAGCGGCAGCCCGTCGAGCCGCCGGACGATCGAGCGCACCGCGTCGGCGGCGAGGCGGACGTCGGGCCGCGCGGCCGTCGCGCGCTGGCGGAAGAGCTCGACCGCGTCGTCGCCGGCGAGCTCGCCGAGCGGGTACGTCCGCTCGGCGGCAATCGCCAGCGGCGCGCGCGTCGTCGTGAGCACCGTGACGTCGGGCGTCGCCGAGACCACGAACGCGACGAGGGCGGCGACGTCCTCGATCAGGTGCTCGCAGTTGTCCAGCACGAGGAGGCTCGGCACCTGCCCGAGCGCGTGGACGATCCGGCTGCGGAGGTCGGCGCGCTGCTGGGCGGTGAGCGCGCGACGCCCGCCGACGGAGTCGCGCACCCCGAGCACGGAGCCGATCTCCCCGACGAGGTCCTCGCCGGCGGTCACGCCGACGAGCTCCACGACGTGGACGACCGGCTGCGTCGCGCCGCGTGCCAGCACGTGCGCCAGGCGCGTCTTGCCCAGCCCGCCGGGCCCGACGATCGAGACGACGCGCGAGGTCGCCAGCAGGGCGCGCAGCCGGCGCAGGTCCTCCTCGCGACCCAGCAGCGACGTGGCGTCGAAGCGGACCCCCTCCCGGACCGGGCGGTCGAGGGCGAGGAGGTCGCGGTGCGCGGCGCGCAGCGCCTCGCCCGGGTTCGCGCCGAGCCGCTCCCGCAGGGCGACCCGATAGCCCTCGTAGCGCTCGAGCGCGGCGGCCGGACCGCGCGCGGAGGCCTCGCTGCGCAGCAGGTCGGCCAGCAGGCCCTCGTCGTCGGGCCGCCGGGCGTGGGCGGTCTCCAGCGCCGGCAGCGCGTCGGCGTGCGACCCGGTCCGCGCGGAGGCGCGGGCGAGCACGAGGCGGGCCCCGGCGAGCTGCCGCGCGGCGTCGCGGCGCAGCTCGGCGAGCGGGCCCTGCTCCTCCTCGCCGGCGGGGAGCAGCCGCTCGCCGATCGCCAGCGCCTCGCGGGCGAGGTCGGCCGCCTCGGCGGGATCGACGTCGAGCGCCCGTCCGGCCGCGAGCGCCCGGGCGGCGAGCCGCGCGCTGTCGACCTCCTCCGCCGCGAGGCCCAGCCGGTAGCCGTCGCCGTCGCGGTGCGCCGCCTCGGGCCCGCACGCCGAGCGCGTGCGGGAGACGAGGACCTGGAGGGCCTTGGCCCGGTTGGCCGGGGGCTCGTCGCCCCAGATGACGTCCACGAGCCGCTCGCTGCGGACCGGCCGGTCGGGCCGCGCGGCGAGCGCGGCGAGCAGCGCCTGCGGCCGCTCGCCGACCACCGGTGCTCCCCGCCACCGAACGGCGTCGAGGAGGGTCAGCGCGTCGGCCACCCGCCCAGTCTAGGAAGCCCCGCGGCGCGCGAGCGCCGGGGCGCGGCGACGTGGCGCACCGGCACCGTTTCGGCGCCACGACGGCGGGTAGGCGCTGGTCAGACCCCAGCGAGAGGAGCCCGCATGAGCACCATCGAGCAGTCGATCGACGTCGCCGTGGTGACGGCCGCCTACGACCAGTGGACGCAGTTCGAGGAGTTCCCGTCGTTCATGGAGGGCATCGACGAGGTGCGCCAGACCGACGATCGCCACCTGCACTGGAGGGCGAGCATCGCCGGCGTCGAGCGGGAGTGGGACGCCGAGATCACCGAGCAGCACCCGGACGAGCGCGTCGCCTGGCGCAGCACGTCCGGACAGCAGAACGCCGGCGTCGTGACGTTCCACAAGCTCGACGACGGGCACACCCGCATCATGCTCCAGCAGGACATCGAGCCCTCCGGGATCGCGGAGAAGGCCGCCGACGCCCTCGGGGTGATCGAGCGCCGCGCCAAGGGCGACCTCGAGCGCTTCCGGGACCTCATCGAGCAGCGCGGCGGCGCCCCGAGCGGCGCCTGGCGCGGAGAGGTGCCGCGCGAGGGCTGAGCCGCCCGGCGCCCGCAGGGGGCACCACGATCGTGCGGCGCGACGACCGCCGGGGGCCCCGGCGGTGGGGGATGGCGCGCGGCACCGCGGGGCCGGTCGTCTGGGAGGGGCCGGCCCCGCTCCGCGCTAGGCGGGCGCGTCGAGCGCGTCGAACGCCGGGTACGCGGCGAGGATCGCCGGGATCACCTCGTCGAACGGGAAGTCCGCGTGGTGCCCCCGCTCGCGGACGTACTCCATGTAGCGCGAGCCGTCGCCGCTGAAGGGGTGGAGGATCGCGTCGGCGCGGCCGTCGAAGTCCATCGCCTCGACGCCGAAGCGCGCGCAGAGCTCGCGGTTGAACGCCGGGCTCGCCTTGCGCCACGTCCCGTCGACGAGCAGCTCGGCGTAGCCGTGGTAGACGAACAGGTCGCTGCCGCCCATCATCTCCCGCATCCGCGGCGTCTGGAGGTGGTTGCGGACGTCGGCGAAGGCGAGCCTCGCGGGCACGCCGAGGACCCGCGCTCCGGCACAGAGGAGGATCGCCTTCGGGATGCAGTAGGACGCCTCCGCGTCGGCCACCGCGCTCGCCCGGTAGGCGGCGGGGTCCTGGGGGAAGCTCGCCGCGTCGTAGCGGATGCCGTCGCGCACGGCGGTGAACAGCGCCGCGAGGCGCTCCCGGTCGGTCCGCGCGCCGGCGGTCGCCTCCTCGGTGAAGGCGATCACGCGCGGGTGGTCGCTGTCGATGAACGTCCCGGGCGCCAGCAGCTCGTCCATCGCCCCAGCGTAGGGGACCGCCGGCGGCGGCCCCTGTGGCGGTCACCCCGTCGCGGGCGGCGCCGACGGGAGGTCCAACAACCGGGCGGTGGCGCGTCCGTCGCCGCCACGATGGGCCGGCGCGGTCAGCCCCTCGACGACGATCCGCCGCGCCTGCATCGTGCAGGCGCTGATGCCCGCGTCGTCGAGCCCGAGCGCGTCGTGGCGCAGGGTCAGGGCGACCATGCCGTTCCAGGCGCCGAAGAGGAACCGGGCGGTGAGCTCGGGGTCGACGTGCGGGCCGGCCTCGCCGCAGGCGACCGCCGCGCCGATCCGGTCGCGGAAGCCGTCCAGGACGGCGGCCAGCCGCTCGGCGAGCACGCGGTCCTCGGCGTCGTTGGCGATCGAGGGACGCGACTCGACGCCGTCGAAGGCGATGAAGCGGAAGCGGCCGGGGTGCTCGAGGTGGAAGCGCAGGTAGGCGTCGCCGGCGGTCATCACCTGCTCCAGCGGCGAGTCGCTGGCCGCGTAGGCCCGCTGCAGGTACTCGCCGAAGAGCTCGACGGCGCGCGTGGCCACCGCGACGTAGAGGCCGTCCTTGTTCGAGAAGTGGCCGTAGATCGAGCCGACGGAGACGTCGGCCTCCTCGGCGAGACGCTCCATCGTCACGCCGTTGAAGCCGTGGCGGACGAACGCGCGCTCGGCGGCCTCCAGCAGCGCGGCGCGCGTGCGGGTGCGGCGGGTCGCGACGCGACCCGTGGCCGGGGTGGAGCTCACCGGGGCATCTTCCCATCGACGCGCCGGCGCCGAAGTTCAATGAGATTCGAAAATGAATCTCATTGCAAATAGGGCGCCGAGGTGAGAGGGTGCGCGCATGCCGACCGAGGAGAGCACCGTGGACGTTCCTTGCGAGAGCGCCGATGTCGTCGTCGTCGGGAGTCGCCTCGGCGGCTGCGCGGCGGCCATCCCGCTGGCGCGTGCCGGCCGGCGCGTGATCGCGCTGGACCGCATGAGCTTCCCGTCCGACCAGCTCTCCACGCACGTGCTGATGCCGGCCGGGGTCATGGAGATCGAGCGGATGGGCGCCCTGCGCCGCGTGCTGGAGGAGTGCGACCCCAGCCACGTCCGGGGCGTCCGGATGCAGGCCGAGACGTCGCACGCCGTCGAGCGCTGGGCGGCCACCGAGAGCGGGATCGACTTCGGCCTCTGCGTCCCCCGGGACCTGCTCGACGTGCAGCTCGTGGCGACCGCGCGCGAGCAGGGCGTGGACGTGCGCGAGCGATGCGCCTTCCAGGCGCTGCGGTGGCGCGGCGGCCGCGTGGCGGGGGTGCGGTACCTCGACGCCGACGGCCAGCCCCACGACATCCGCTGCTCGCTCGTCATCGGCGCCGACGGCCGCCGCTCGCCCGTCGCCGCGGCGGCCGGGGCATCGCGCCCGTACCGGATGTCGCGCAACGGCCGCGGTCTCGTCTTCCGCTACGTCGACGACCCCCTCGCGGGCACCGGCGACGAGGGGACCCGGGTCTACTACCAGCTGCGCGAGGGCGACTCGTTCGGGCTCTGCTTCCCGGCGGCGCCGAAGGGCCGCGCCCTCGTCCTCTTCATGGGGCCGCGCGAGGAGGTCGCCGAGGCCCGGCGCGACCCCGACGGCTACTGGCGGCGCAAGCTCTCCCAGCACGCCCTGCTGCGCGCCCGCCTCGCCGGCGTGGACTGGAGCACCGCGAGCAAGATCCGCTCGACCGCCGACGTGACCGCCTACTTCCGCGCCTCGTCCGGTCCGGGCTGGGCGCTCGTGGGCGACGCGGCGCACTTCAAGGACCCCGTCACCGCGCAGGGGATGCGCGACGCCATGTGGATGGGTCGCACGCTCGCCGAGCACGTGCTGCCGCAGCTCGACGATCCCCTCGCGATCGACCGCGCGACGCGGGTCTGGGAGCACGAGCGCGATCGCCACTGCCTGCCCGCCTGGCACTTCGCCAACCTCGACACCCGCGTCGAGACGCAGTCGCCGACCATCTGCGAGCTCGTGCGGGAGGGGGGCCGGACCCCGGATCCCGACCTCTCGGACCTCTTCGGTCGCGGCCGCACGCTCCAGCAGATCGCGCCGCTGCCGCGGCTGCTGAAGGTCACGACGAAGGCCCTGATCGCCGGCGAGCGGCCGCGCGCCGAGACGATCGCCCGGGCGCTGCCGGAGCTGCGCACCGAGCTCGAGATCCGTCGCGAGCGGTGGCGCGACGCCTTCCGCGAGGCGCGCCTCGTGCACGGCTCCGACCATCCGGATCCGGAGATGCCGGCGGCCCCGCCCGTCGTGTCGCTGCCGCCGCTGGCCGACGAGGGCCCGGCGCCGATCGCGGCGCTCGTCCCGGACGCGCCCGTGGTCGGCGCGGCGGGCGCCGTGGCCCGACCCGGCCCGAGCGGCCGGAGGCCGGCCGCGGGCCGCGAGCGACGCACCACCCGAGAGGAGGTGGCGGCATGACCCGCATCGCCGTCGTCCAGCCCGCGCTGCGGCTCGGTGCCGTCAGCGAGAACCTCGCGCGGATCGAGGACCTGATCCGCGACGCCCACCGCGAGCACGGGCCGGACGTGATCCTCGTGCCCGAGGCGTGCACGTCGCCGAACGTCTTCGCGCGCGTCCTGCAGGACGCCGCGCTGCCGGTCGACGGGCAGCCCTTCCAGCTGCTCACCCGGCTGGCGCGCGAGCTGGACTGCGTCGTCGGCGGCGGGTTCCTCGCCGTCCGCGGCCGGCACGCCTACGGGACGTACGTCCTCGCCGAGCCCGACGGCTCGGCCCACCTGCACGACAAGGACACGCCCTCCGCGTGGGAGAACAACTTCTACGTCGGGGGCGACGACGACGGCGTCGTGCGCTGCGGTGCGCTGGACGCCACCGTCGGCGTGACGTCCGGGTGGGAGCTGGCGCGCTACCGGACCGCGAAGCGGATCCGCGTGGGCGGCGCCCGGGCCGTGCTCGGCGGCATGTGCTGGCCGTCGATGCCGGAGAACTGGCCGGGACCGCTCGGGCGCTGGATGGCCCACGAGCACCGCCTCTGGGCGCGGCAGCAGCACGAGCTGCCCGGGCAGGTCGCCCGGATCACCGGCGTGCCGGTCGCGATGGCCGCCCACGTCGGGCCGGTCCTCAGCGACACGCCGATGGTGCCCGGCCTGCCCTGGCCGACGACGATGCTCGGCGAGTCCCAGGTCTGCGACCGGGACGGCACGATCCTCGCGCGCCTGTCGTACGAGGACGGGGAGGGGCACGTCGCCGCCGACGTCGACCTGACGCTGCCGCCGGCGCCGACCGCACCGCTGAAGGACCGGCTCTGGATCCCCGACGTGTCGACGATCGTCACGAAGGGGATCGCCTGGCACGGGATGAACACCCACGGCCGGATCAAGTACCGCTGGCGCCACGCCCGTCGGGGCTTCGGCTGGCAGTCGCTGCCCGCCGCCGACCTGCCCGACGAGCTGCCGCCCAGCGACGCGGCGACGCCGACGGTCGCGGCCACGCGCTGAGACGGCGCGGGCCGGTGCGCGCCGGGTGGGAGCCCCGCTCCGCCCGGCACGTGCGCCGACCGCCGGCGCGCGCCGGCGAGGTGGGCCCGTCGGCGCGGGCCGGCGGACGGCCGGCGGACGTCTTCCGGCCCGGGTAGGGTCGCGACGACCCGACCGGGCGGCGCGCCGCCGGTCACGACACCGTCGCCGCCCGCACGGGCGGCCGAAAGGGAGACAGATGACGCGGACCACCGCCGCCCTGCTCGCCGGCGCCTGCGGGTGCGCGGGCGCCCTCGGCCTCGCCGGCAGCGCCGCCGCCGAGCCCGTACCCGCCGGTCCGATCACGTTCGTCGCCACGGACGGGCAGATGAAGGCCGGCCGCTTCGCGCCGTTCACCCTCGTCACGCCGGCCTCGCCGGCCACGATCCGCGGCACCGTCGCCGCCGACGGCACGGTCACCGTGCCGACGACGGGCTTCTCGCTGCCGTCCTCGAGCCTCGTGGTCACGCAGCCGATCCAGGCGACGGTGACGCTCGCCTTCACGCCGACGGCCCCCGCCCGCGGGCGGATCGACCGCGCGACCGGGGCGCTCACCACCCCGCTGCGGGCGACGGTCGACGTGACGATCTCCGCGCTGCAGCAGACGTGCACCATCTCCGGCGCGCAGCTGGACCTCGGCACCGGCACGGTCCAGGTGCCGTCGCAGGCCGAGCCCGCGCCCCCGGCGACGGTCCCGTTCTCGGGCACCCCGCTGTCGGCCGGCGGAGGGTTCGCCGTCGCCGGCCTGTCGACGGCGCCCCTGCCGCCCTCGCAGCCGGCGTCGAGCCCGGTCTGCGCCTTCGTCAACGAGCAGATCGGCCTGCCGGCCGTGGTCGGCGTGCGGCTCGCCGGGCAGCTCTCGAGCGCGACGCCGCGGCTCTCGGCGGGTCTGGCGCCACCCCGGACCACGAAGCGCGGCCGGACCGTGACGCTGCGCGTGACGCTCGCCAACCGGGGCACCGCCGACGCGACCGGGGTGCGGATGCGGACGAGCCTGCCGAAGGGCGTGACCGGTCCGCGCCGGGTCAGCGTCGGGACGATCGCCGCCGGCAAGCGCCGGACGGTCTCGGTCAAGCTCCGCACGACGTCGCGCGCCGCGCTCCGCAGCCGCGTCGGGGTGATCGTCGGCGGGGACGGGATCGCCTCGCGCACCTTCCGCCGGACGCTGAAGCTCCGCTGACCCGGGACCGTGCGGCCGCCGAGCGGCGGGGCGTCCGGCACGCCGCCGGCCCGCCGCCGGCCCGCCGCTCGTGACCGGCCGCCCGGCCCGTCGGCCATCCGACGAGGGACCGGTGACCCAGCCACCGCGTACGGGGTAGTCTCGTGCGATTCCGGTCGGGGCCGCTGCGCCCTCGGCCATCCCACGTCGTCGCCCGGGATCGGGGCGGAAGGAGAAGCAATGTCGCGGACCAGCGCGGTCCTGCTCGCGGGCGCCGCCGGCGCGGCGGGCGTCCTCGGGCTCCCCGGCGCCGCCGGCGCGGCCGTGCCGACCGGGCCGTTCACGTTCGTCGCGACCGAGGGGCAGTTCAAGGTCGGTCGCGCCGCCGTGACCGACACGGTGAGCCCCGACCGCCCAGCGATCCTCTCGGGCACGATCACCGGCGACGGCAGCGTCGTGATCCCCGCCGCGGCGATCTCGCTCCCCGCCTCGACCGTGCGGATCACGCGGCCGCCGTTCGTCGCCGACATCGCCGTGACCGCGGTGCCCACGGCCGCCGCCCGCGGTCGGATCGACCGCGCCACCGGCGCGCTCACCGCGCCGATCGTCGTGCGGGCCGACATCCGCGTCGCCGCGTTCAACACGACCTGCACGATCGGCGGCACGTCGTTCGGTCTCGGGACGGGGACCGTGGCCGTCCCGTCGCAGGCCGCTCCGGAGCCGCCCGCGACCGTGCCCCTGGGCGGCGCCCCGCTGACGAGCGGGGCCTTCGCGATCGCCGGGCTGAGCAGCGCCCCGATGGCCCGGGCCGAGCCGACCACCGCGCCGGTCTGCCGGGCGATCAACGAGCAGCTCGGCCTGCCGGCCGTCGCGGGCATCCGGCTCGGTGGGCGCGTCACCGCGGCCACGCCGTACCTCGTGACCTCGGTCGCCCGCCCGCGCACGACCGCGCGCGGTCGCACCGTCGCGGTGAAGCTCACCGTCATCAACCGGGGCAGCGGGTACGCGACCGGGGTCCGCGTGCGCACGACGCTGCCCAAGGGCGTCCGCGGGCCGCGGCGGACGCGCATCGGGACGATCGCGCCGGGGGCGCGGCGGACGGTGTCGGTGAAGCTCCGCACCGGCGCGAAGGCCGCGCGCCGCAGCCGCGTCACGCTGACCGTCGGCGGCGACGGCCTGCCGTCGACGACCGCGGCCGCGACGCTGCGCCTGCGCTGAGCGCCCGGGACCGGCGGTCCCGGGCTCAGCCCTCGAGCTGCAGGGCGCGCTCCTCGACGAGGCGCGCCTGGACCGGCGTCAGGCCGGCGGGCGGCCGGCCGTCGCGCACGAGCGCGGCGGCCGCCGCGTCGAGGGTCAGGCCCGTGCCGGTCAGGCGGCTGCCGACGAGCGGCGGGACCTCGCCCGCGCAGACGCCGCAGACCGGGTCGGCGCTCGTGGCGCGGTCCTCGGACATGGACCGACCGTAGCGCCTCGGCGCCGGCGGCCCCGCCTCAGGGCCGCGGGGTGTGGCGGCTGTGGAGCATGAGGTCGTTGCCGTCGAGGTCGCAGAACATCGCCATGTGGCAGACGCCGGTGTCGAACGTGTCGCCGGCGAACGTCACGCCTCGTGCCTCGAGGGCCGCGCGGGCGGCACCGATGTCGTCGACATGCAGCGCCAGGTGCGCCCCCTTCTGGGGGATGAACGGGCGGCCGACCTGCTCGGGCGCCCAGATCGCCAGGCAGGTCGACCCGGCCCAGAACTCGTAGTCGGCCTTGTCGTCCTTGCGCAGGCCGAGGACCTCGCCGTAGAACCGGGCGGCGCGGTCCGGGTCCTGGGTCGGGATGGTCACGAAGTCGAGGCCGGTGATCGTCGGCGTCGCGGTGTCGGTGGTGCGCACGTGGCGTCTCCTGGGGCTTCGGGGCGTCGCCTGGTGCGGCGGACGGGACGAGCGGCATCCTCGACCGCACAGCGGTCAGATCCTGACCTGAATCGGTCGTGACGGCGACCGCGCGGGGCGCAGCGGGGACGGCCCGAGGCGTCGATCGTCGGATACGCCGTACAGGTCCCACGAACACCATCGTTCCCCGTAGGGTCGGGCGGTGCCGCTCCGACCAGCCCTCCCGGCCCTGCTGGCCGCCGCCCTCGCGCTCGCGCTCCCCGCGACCGCGCCGGCCGCCGGCAAGGTGACGACGCCGACCTACGACGTGACCGTCACGCGCACGGCGTACGGCATCCCGCACGTGCGGGCCGCCGACTACGCGTCGCTCGGCTACGGCTACGCGAAGGCGCTCGCCGAGGACACGGTCTGCACGGTCGCGGAGGCGTACGTCACCGCCAACGGCGAGCGCTCGCGGTACTTCGGGCCGAACGAGAAGTACGCGATCCGCGGCAACGGCTCGACGGCGACGAACCTCGCCAGCGACCTCTTCTACCAGCGGATCCGGGACCGCCGGACCGTCGAGCGGCTGCTCGCCCAGCCCGCCCCGCTCGGGCCGAAGCCCGAGCTGCGCGAGGCGATGCACGGGTACGTCGACGGCTGGAACGCGTGGCTGCGCGACGTCGGCGGCAGCGACGGCGTCCCCGACCCGACCTGTCGCGGGAAGGAGTGGGTCAAGCCGATCACCGAGATGGACGCCTACCGGCGCTTCTACCAGCTGTCCCTGCTGGCCTCGGGCGGCGTGGCGATCGACGGCATCGCGGGCGCCAAGCCGCTGACCGGCGGCACCGAGGCGGACGCGGCCGCGCGCGCCCGCGCGCTGCCGCCGGGGGAGCTGGACCGGCGCCTCGGGGGCCTGGGATCGAACGCCTACGCGATCGGTCGCGACGCCTCGCGCGACGGCCACGGCCTGCTCTACGGCAACCCGCACTTCCCGTGGCAGGGACCGGAGCGCTTCTACCAGGCGCACCTCACCGTCCCGGGCAAGGTCGACGCGATGGGCGGCTCGCTCCTCGGCGTCCCGATCGTCCTCATCGGCACGACGCACGGGATGGCGTGGAGTCACACCGTCTCGACCGCCCGCCGGTTCGCGCCGTACCAGCTGACGCTCGTCCCCGGCCAGCCCACGTCCTACCTCGTCGACGGCCAGGTCCGGAGGATGACGAGCGACCGCGTGACGGTGAAGGTGCGCGAGCGCAGCGGCCGCATCGGCAGCCGCACGCGGACGCTCTACTCGTCGGAGTACGGCCCGATCTTCACCTCGATCCTCGGCCTGCCGCTGTTCCCCTGGACGCCCGTCACCGCCTACGCGCTGTACGACGCCAACGCGGACAACCTCGGCCGGCTCATGAACCACTTCTGGGACATGAACCACGCGCAGAGCACCGGCGAGGTCGAGGGGATCCTGAAGCGGTACCAGGGCATCCCGTGGGTCAACACGATCGCCGCCGACACCGCCGGCAACGCGCTCTACGCCGACATCGGCTCGATGCCGAACGTCGACGAGGCGAAGTACCGCGCCTGCGGCGTCCTGCTCGGGCAGGCGACCGACCTGCTGCAGCGGCTGCCCGTGCTCGACGGCTCGCGGGCCGGCTGCGCCCCCGGACGGGCCGCCGACGCGGTCGCGCCGGGGCTGCTCGGCGTCGGCGACCAGCCGCTGCTCAAGCGCACCGACCACGTGTCGAACATGAACGACTCGTACTGGCTCACGAACCCGAAGCAGCCGCTGGAGGGCTTCAGCCGGATCATCGGCGACGAGCGGACCGCCCGGTCGCTGCGCACCCGGATCGGCATCAAGCAGATCGAGGAGCGGCTGGCCGGCACCGACGGCCTGCCGGGCAAGGGCTTCGACCTCCAGAACCTCATGGAGGTCGGCATGGGCAATCGGGTCTACAGCGCCGAGCTCTGGCGCGACGGGCTCGTGGCCGGCTGCTCCAGCGCGGCCTGCGGCGTGCTGCGCGGCTGGAACATGCGCAACGACCTCGACGCGAAGGGGGCGATGCTCTGGCAGCGGTTCATCGTGCGGCTCAACGCCGGGCCCACGGGCCTGGCGCTCGGCCTGCTGGGACCGTTCACGAAGGGCTTCGACGCCCGCGACCCGGTGAACACCCCCTCCGGGCTCGCCCCGCTGCCGAACGCGCAGTCGGCGCTGCAGCAGGCCGCCGACGACCTGCGCGGAGCGGGCCTGCCGCTCGACGCGACGCTGCGCCAGGGGCAGTCGGTGACCCGTCGCGGTCAGCGGATCCCGATCCACGGCGGGCCGGGCAACAGCGGGATCTTCAACGTCATCACCCCGACGTGGAGCGCCAAGCGCGGCTACACCGAGGTCGTCCACGGCTCCTCGTTCGTGCAGGCCGTGCACCTCAAGCCGGGGTGCCCGGACGTGCGGACGATCCTGACGTTCGGCGAGTCGACGAACCCGGAGTCGCCCCGCACGAGCGACCAGACGGAGCTCTACAGCCGCAAGGGCTGGGTGAAGCCGCCGTTCTGCCCGGGCGAGCTCGACGCCGACCGGGACGCGCAGCGGCAGCGGATCCTCGACCTGCGTCCGACCGCGCCCGTCGTGGTGACCGTCCGCGAGGCCCGCGGCAGCGCGCGGCCCCGGATCCGGGTGGAGCGCACGGACGGGGCGCGGGCGGCGGTCGGCTACCGCGTGCGCGACGGTCGCGGCCGGCTGCGCGCCCGCGGCCTGCGCCGCGGCGCCGACGTCGTGATCGCGCCGCGCGTGCGGCGCGGGACCTGGTCGGCGGTCGTGTCGGTCCGCGGGCGGACCGTGCGGCTCACCGCCCGCCAGCGGTGAGCCGCGCGCCGGACTCGAGCGACGACACGCGGCTCTGCAGGTCGGAGAGCTGGCTGCGCAGGTCGCTCAGCTCGCTCGAGGAGGGGGGCTCGGGGCTCGTCTCGGTGCTCGTCGTGCCGGTCGTGCTCGTGCCGGACTCCTGCTGCTCGCTGAGCGCGTCGACCTTCTCCTCCAGCGCGGCGAGGCTCTTCTTCGTGGCGCGGTCGTCGATCCGGTCGTCGAGGTCGCTGATCTCCGAGCTCAGGCCGCTCGTGTCACCGGAGCCGGCGGACTCCTCATCGCCGCCCCCGCCGTCGAGCAGCGCCCAGAACCCGATCGCGAGCGCGACGAGGGCGATCGCGGCGAGCACCGTGACCGTCTGGCGCAGCGTCTGCACGCGCTCCTCGAGCACGGCGAGCGTCGCCGGCCCGACGTCCTCGGGTGGGGGCCCGCCCGGACCGGCCGGCCCGCGCGGCGCCGGCGGATGGGGGACCTGCGGCAGGCGGCGCGTCCGGTCGTCGTCGTAGCTCATGCCCCCACTCCTACCCGACGGGCGGTCCGTGGTCCAGCCTCCACCCCGAGGCGCCCGCCGGTGGCGGTGGCCACACCGCGCCGCGTCGTAGCGTCGCGACATGGGGAGCGGGAACGGGCGGCGATGGGTCGCGGCGGTGGTCACGGCCGTGGTCGCGGGGACGGCCGCGAGCGGCGCGCGGGCCGCCGATCCGCCCACCGGTCCGGCCGGCGACGGCTTCTACGCGCCGCCGGCGGCGTCGCTGCCCGGTCCGGTCGGCAGCGTCGTGTGGCAGCGGCCCGCCACCGGCATCCCCGCGCTGCGGGCGGCGGCCCGGACGACGACCGTGCTCTACCGCTCGCGCTCGGGCACGGGCGCGCCGATCGCCTCCTCGGGCACCGTCGCGGTGCCGCCCGGCACGCCGCCCCGGGGCGGGTGGCCGATCGTGTCGTGGTTCCACGTGACGACCGGCGCCGGCGACCGCTGCGCACCGAGCCGCGCGACGGCCGACAACCCCGAGCTCGAGCGGCTGACGCGCGGCGACGTCATCGCGTCGCGGCTGCTCGCGGCGGGGATCGCGGTGGCGCGCGTGGACGGCGAGGGCATCGGCACGCCCGGGCCGCACCCCTACCTCGTCGGCCCGTCCCTCATGCGCTCGCAGGTCGACCTCGTCCGCGCGGCGCGCGAGCTCGACCCGCGGATCAGCGCGCGGTGGGTCGCGGCCGGTCACTCGGAGGGTGGCGTGGCGACGCTCTTCAGCGCCGCGCAGGCTCGGCGCTACGCGCCCGAGCTCGACCTCCGCGGTGCGGCGGCGTTCGCGCCGCTCGTCGACGCGGTCGACCTCATCGGGCTGTTCCGGCTGATCCCGCTGCCGCTGGCGCCCGTCGGCGCCGGGACGCTCGCGGCGCTCGGCGGCCTCATCGCCGCCGGGGCGGCCGAGGACGATCCCCGCATCGCCGCCGCGTTGCGCACCGGGCTGCTCGGGCCGCGTGCGACCGCCCTGCTCGGGCACCTGGAGTCCCGGTGCCTGACGGAGCTCGGACGCGCCGACTCGTGGGGCGGACTGGCGCCGAGCGAGGTCCCCGGTCCGCGGTTCGACGCGCTGTGGCCGGTCGCGCGCGAGGTGCTCGAGCGCCACAACGTGCGCCGCCTGGCCTTCGGCGACCTGCCGATCCGCGTCGACGTCGGCGTCGCCGACGCGATCACGAACATCGCGCTGGCGGAGCGGTTCGCCGCCGAGCAGCGCGCCCGCGGGACGCGGCTGACGTACCAGCGGTGGCCGTCGGCGACGCACGAGACGATCACCGGCGACGCCCAGGCCGCGCGGGCCGGCGTGCGGTGGATCGTCGATCGCCTCGCGCCGGGCGACGGACCGGAGGACGAGCCGGCGCCGGTCCCGCCGGCGACCGCCCCGCGGTGCGCGCCCGCGACGCGCGGCCCCGCCGCCCGGCGCGTCCGGCTCGTGGCAGGACGCCGCCACGCCGTGCTGCGCCTGCGCCCGCGCACCGACCGCCGCCTGCGGATCGCGGTGGAGCGTCCCACCGACGCGCGCGGGCGGCCCCGCACGCGCACCATCAGGCGCCGTGCCGTCCCCTGCCGCACGTTCCGCCTGCGCCTCGCTCGCGACGTCCGGCGGGTGCGGATCAGCGCCCGCGGCCTGCGCCCCGTCGCCGTCCGACCCGTCCGAGGCTCGCGATGACCCGGCTCGATCGGTCGTCCGGCCACGGAGCGTCCGGCCGCGCGAACGCCTGCGGGACGGTGGTTCGTCGAGCTCGGCGTGCGGTGCGAGGCGGGCCGGATAGGGTCGGCGGGTGGCCGCGCCCGATCACGACGCCCCGTCGCTGGATCGGGCCTTGATCATCACGACGCTGCTGCCGCACCTCGAGGACGTGGTGCGCCGGTCGGCGCAGCGCGCCAAGCAGGAGATCCCGGTCTACGAGGGGATCGAGGAGCTCGAGATCCGGCAGGGCATCGCCCGCGACCTCGAGATCGCGATGGCGGTCCTCGTCGGCGAGCGGGACCCGAGCGACGACGAGCGCCAGGCGCTCGGGATCATCGGCGACACGCGGGCACGTCAGCAGGTGCCGCTCGAGTCGATGCTGCGCGTCTACCGGATCGCGCTGGACGAGGTCTTCGGCGTCGTCTGGCGCGCGAGCGAGGAGGGCGTGGTCGCCCACGGCGACGCCCTGACGCTCACGCGGGACATGTGGCGGATCGCCGATCACGCGATGGAGATGGCGGCGGCGGCCTACCGCCACCGCGAGCTCGAGCTCGTCGCCGAGGCGTCCGAGCGACGCGCCGCGCTCGTCCACGCGGCGCTCCTCACGCCGGCGGGCGCGCCGGCGGCCCTGCTGCGGGACGCCGGCCTGGATCCGCAGGGGCGCTACCTCGCGTTCCGCGCGCGCGTGCCGGGCGGGCGGGAGCGCGGGCTGCTGCACGAGCTGCAGCTCGAGGGCGTGCTGCGCGAGGGGGCCGTGGCCCTGCACGGCGCCGACGTCGTCGGCTTCGCCGCCGACCGGCCGCGGCTCGTGCCGGCCGCCGGGACCGTCCTTGGCCTCGGCCCGCCCGGCGCGGTCGCCGACCTCGCGCGCTCGTTCAGCGTCGCGACGCGCGTCGTCGACACGGCGGCGGCCGTCGGGCGCGACGGCGTGCTGCGGATCACCGACGTCGCGATGGAGGCGATCGCCCGCTCGGAGGAGACGCTGGGCGAGCAGCTCGTGCACCGCTACCTCGAGCCCGTGGGGCCGGGGACGCCGGTCGGCGACGAGCTGCTGGAGACGCTGCGCACCTTCCTCGACGCCGGCCGCAGCACCGAGCGGACCGCGGCGGCGCTGACGCTCCACCCGAACACCGTGCGCAAGCGCCTGCACCGGATCGAGGAGCTCACGGGCGCCTCGCTGCAGGCGCTCGACGACCAGCTGGCCCTGCGGATCGCCCTCCTACGCCACCAGCTCGCCGGTCCGCCGGGCGCGCGGCCGGCCCCACGATCGCCCGCCACCGGGTAGAACACCGTCCGATGGGTCCCGCCGGCATCCGACGCCGCTGGGCGCGCCGGCCGGGCCTGCGCGCCGCGTTCCTCGCGCTGCTCGTCGCCGGCGTCGTCGCGCACCACGGGCTGCCGGCCGCGGCCCACGGCGGCCATGGCGACCACGGGACGCCGGTCGTGGTGCTGGCGACGGCCTGCGCGGGGATCGCGGTCCTCGGGGCGGCGGTCGTGGCCCCGTTGCTCCGTCGTCGTCGGCGTCCGCGCGATCGGGTCCTCCTCGGCACGCGGCGGCGCGGTGCCCCGGTGGCCCCGCTGGCCCGGGCGCGCGCCGGCGGCGGCGTCGTGACGCAGCGGCTGTTCCTCCACCACGCCGTGCTGCGGCGGTGAGCGACGGCCGGCGGCCGCCCGCCCGGGCGACGCCGGACCCCACCGCCACCCCATCACGAGAAGGAGCAGCACCCGTGCCCAGCACGAGCACCACCCACCACCGGCGGTCCCGGATCGCCCCCGTCCTGCTGACCTCGGCGGCCGTCGCCGCGCTGGCGCTCGCCGGTTGCGGGTCCGGCGGCGACCACGCCGGCCACGGCGGCGGCGCGTCGACCGCCACGACGACGAGCCGCGCGGACGTCGACGCCGCGTTCGTCGCCCAGATGGTCCCGCACCACGAGATGGCCGTCGAGATGGCCGAGCTCGTCCCGCGGCGCAGCGAGCGCGCGGAGCTGCGGACGCTCGCGCGCCAGGTGATCGCCACCCAGGAGGCGGAGATCGTCCGGCTGCGGACGATCGCCGACCGGCTCGGCGTCCGCCTCCCCGCGGGCGACGGCGGCCACGACGCCCACGCCGCGCACGGCGGTGGCGCCCTCGAGCGCGACGCGGCGACCCTGCGGCTCTCCGTCGACGAGATGGGGATGTCGATGGACATGGCCGCGCTCGAGCGCTCGAAGCGGTTCGATCGCGACTTCATCGACGCGATGATCCCCCACCACCAGGGGGCGATCCGGATGGCCCGCGCCGTGCTCGTCGCCGGCGCGGATCCCGAGACGCGCGAGCTCGCGAAGGCGATCGTCGAGGAGCAGGCGCAGGAGATCGCCGAGATGAACGCGTGGCGCCGCGCGTGGTTCGGCGCCGCCTCGCCGGCCGGGGGCGTCCCCGGCGCCGGCTGAGGCCGGCGGCCACCCGGGGAGCCGTCCCCGTCCCCGCGCCGGCGCGGGTCAGCGGCCCTCGGCGCGCAGGCGCAGCGCGGTGGCGGCGTCGGCCACCGCGAGCGCGGCGAGGGTCGCGGCCCCGGCCCGCGGGCGACGGGAGCGCACGTGCGGCGCCACCCCGCCGAGGTACGTCGCCTGCGCGACGCTCAGCGCCGCGCGGCCGACCATCCACGGCCATCGCGGACGGCCGGCCGCCAGCCCCGGCACGAGCAGCAGGTCCGAGACGCCGATGCCGCGTGCCTGCAGCTCCTGCCCCTCGAGCCCGAGCGGCCGCGTGACGGCCTCGGGTCGGGCGACGAGGACCACGCCGGCGACCAGCGTGATCGCGGCGATGGCCTGGGGGATCCGCTCCGTGTCGGGCATCGACGCCACTCAACCACAGCGGCCGCACCCGCAGGAAGGGGCAGTCCGTGCGAGGGCGCACCCCCTCGCGCGGCCGCGGCCGTCAGCATGGGGGAGGAGGACCCTGTGACCGACGCGCTGCCCGACCCCGAGAACCCCACCCCGTCCGCGGAGGCCCCGGCGACCACCGCCGCGCCCGCCGACGCCCCGACGCCCGGCGTCGAGGCGGAGGCGCCGGCCACGCCGGACGCCGACGAGCTGCCCGGCCAGCTGTCGCTCGACGCCCCGGCCGACGACGCCCCGGCCGACGAGGCGCCGATCTCGGCGGAGCCCAAGCCGACGGTCGAGGAGACCGCTGTGGACGAGCCCGAGGCGACGGTCGCCGAGCCCGTGGTGCAGGAGCCGGGGGCGGCAGTCGCGGAGACTGCCGCGGAGGAGTCGGAGCCGGCGGTCGCGGAGGCCACCGCGCAGGAGGCCGAGCCGGCGGTCGCCGAGACCGCCGTCGAGGACCCCGAGCCGACGGGCGCCGAGCCTGCGCCGGCGGCCGAGGACGAGGGGTTCGCGGCGCTCGGGTTGCGCGACGAGTTGCTCGAGGCGCTGAACCGCCTCGGCTACGAGGAGCCGACGCCGATCCAGCGCGAGGCGATCGTCCCGCTGCTCGCGGGGCGCGACGTCCTCGGGCAGGCCGCGACCGGTACCGGCAAGACGGCGGCGTTCGCGCTCCCGCTGCTGCAGGCGCTGCCGGAGTGGCCGCGCGGCCCGAAGCCCAGCGCGCTCGTTCTCGCGCCCACGCGCGAGCTCGCGATGCAGGTCTCCGAGGCGACGCACAACTACGGCCGCGCCCTCGGCGCGCGCGTCCTGCCCGTCTACGGCGGCACGCCGATCGGCCGCCAGCTGCGCTCGCTCGAGCGGGGCGTCGACATCGTCGTCGCCACCCCGGGCCGCGCCCTGGACCTCCTGAACCGCGGCGCCCTCGATCTCTCGGGTCTGCGGACGCTCGTCCTCGACGAGGCGGACGAGATGCTCGACATGGGCTTCGCGGAGGACCTCGAGGAGCTCTTCGCCGCGGTGCCCGACGAGCGCCAGGCGGTGCTGTTCTCCGCGACGATGCCGCGCCGCATCGCGCGGCTCGCCGACGAGCACCTCGACGATCCCGTCCGCATCCGGCTCGAGCGCGAGAAGCCGGTCGCGGGCGAGGCGCCCGCGATCCGCCAGCTCGCCTACGTCGTCCCGCGGGCGCACAAGGCGGCGGCGCTCGGACGGGTGCTCGACATGGAGCAGCCGACCGCGGCGATCGTGTTCTGCCGCACGCGGGCGGAGGTCGACGAGCTGACCGCGAGCCTCAACGGGCGCGGGTTCCGCGCCGAGGCCCTGCACGGGGGCATCGACCAGGAGGGCCGCAGCCGCGTGGTGGAGCGGCTGAAGGGCGGCACCACCGAGCTCGTCGTGGCCACGGACGTCGCCGCGCGCGGCCTCGACGTCGAGACGCTGACCCACGTCGTGAACTACGACCTGCCGTCCGCCCCGGAGGCCTACGTGCACCGGATCGGCCGCGTCGGCCGCGCCGGCCGCGCCGGCACGGCGATCACGCTCGCGCAGCCGCGCGAGCACCGGATGCTCAAGCAGATCGAGCGGGCGACGGGCGCGAAGGTCTCGATCGAGGGCCTGCCGACGGTCGCGGACCTGCGGGCCAAGCGTGCCGAGCAGACCGTCGCCGCGCTCCGCGAGGCGATCATCGCCGGCGACCTCGACCACCAGCGGGTCGTCGTCGAGGCCTTGGCGGAGGAGCACGATCCGCTGACCGTCGCGCTCGCCGCGGTGAAGCTCCTCGAGGAATCCGGCGGGACGGCCGACGACGAGGGCGACATCCCCGACGCCGCGCACCGTTGGTCCAACGACCGCGGAGACCGTCGGGAGCGCGGCGACCGTCGGGAGCGCGGCGAGCGCGGCGAGCGCGGGGAGCGCGGTGATCGGCGCGGTCGCGACCGCGGGGATCGCCCGCCGCGTGAGCGCGGCGGCCGCGGCGGCCCGGACGGCCCGACGACCGAGCTCTACGTCGGCCTCGGCCGCAAGGGGGGCGTCCGTCCCCAGGACATCGTCGGCGCGTTCACCGGCGAGAGCTCGATCAGCGGTCGCGAGATCGGCTCGATCAAGATCCACGACCACTTCTCGTTCGTCGAGGTCCCGTCGGACCGCGCCGACGAGGTCCTCGCGGCGCTGCAGGACCTCACGATGCGCGGCCGGCGCGTCGCCGTCCGGCGCTGAGCGCGACCGGGCTCGGTCGGGGCGCCGGGCGCGCGCCGGCCCTCCCGGCGCGCCGCGCTCCGGCGCTCCGGCGCTCCGGGCAGCGCGCTGCGCCGCGCCGCGGCCGCTGCCTGACCGCGAGCGTCGGAGCACGACGCCGCTCCGGGCCGCCCACGGAGCGGGGGACGGCCTGCGGGTCGTCGCGAGCGCTCCCTGCGTCGAGCGGACGTCGACCATGCGGATCGTTGCGGTCGCCCTCGCCGCGACGACGGCGACGCGCGGCATGGGTCGCGTGTCGATCGTCGAGGTGGCCCACGGGCACGGCGACGACGGCGACGCGTCGCACGGACGCCTGTCGATCGTCGTGGTCGCCCTGGCTCCGCGACGACGGCGACGCGCGGCAGGCATGGGTCGCGTGTCGATCGCCGAGGTCGTCCACGGCACGGCGACGAGAGCGACGCGTCGCACGGATCGCCTGTCGATCGTCGAGGTCGTGGCGGGCGGATCCGCGACATCGACGGCTCGCAGCCCGCGCCCGGCCGCGTCGGCACCGGTCCTCCGTCAGGATCGATGCGGTGAGCACGCGGCTGTGGCACGAGACGGTCCCCGGGGACCCGCTGCGGGAGATGGCGCTGTCCCACGCGCTGCTGCAGCGCGTCGCGGCCGGGGAGCTGCCGCCGATCCTGCGGGTCGCGGTCCCGGGGCCGACGCTCGCGCTCTCCCGGCTCGACGCGCGCGCCGGGGGCTTCGGCGCGGCGGTCGCGGCGAGTCGCCGGCACGGCTTCGTCCCCGTCGTGCGGCTCGGTGGCGGACACGCGGCGGCCTACGGTCCCGGCTCGCTGCTCGTCGAGTGGTTCACGCCCCAGGCGGCGGCGCTGACGGGCAACGCCGAGCGGTACGCCGCGTTCGGCGACGCGCTCGTCGGGACGCTGCGCGCGCTCGGCGTCCCGGCGACCGAGCGGGAGCTGCCGGGCGAGTACTGCGCCGGCGCGCACAGCGTCGCGCTCGGCGATCGCGTGAAGGTCGCGGGGGTGTCGCAGCGCGTCGTCCAGGGCGCGGCGCTCGTCACCGCCATGGTCCTCCTGCGCGACGACCCGCCGATCGGCCCGGTGCTGCGCGACGTCTACGCGGCGCTGGCCATCGAGTGGCGTCCCGAGACCGCCGGCGCGATCGCCGACGTCCAGGAACCGCCCCCGGTCGCCGCCCTCACCGCCGGCCTCGCGACCCGCTTCGGTGCCGAAAAGCCCTGGACGCCGGACGCCGCGACGACGCGGCTCGCCGACGCGCTCGTCGATCAGCACCGCCCGTAGGGCGCTGACCGGTCGACGACTCCCTCCGGACGACTCGAGTCGTCCAGAGGTGGGATCTCGGTCCCCGGTGACTCGAGTCGTTCGGGAAGGGGATCTCGGTCCCCGGTGACTCGAGTCGTTCGGGAAGGGGATCTCGGTCCCCGGTGACTCGAGTCGTTCGGGGACGGGAACTCGGTCACAGATGACTCGAGTCGTCTGGAACGGGATGTCGGTCCTCGGTGACTCGAGTCGTTCGGGGGTGGGATGCCGGTCCCAGGTGACTCGCGTCCCGTCGGCCGGGACGCGGGTGGCGGGAGCGCGCGCCGACGGGACGGACCCGGCCGGCGCACGGCGGCGGTGCTCAGCCGTTGGCCTGGGAGATGAGGTAGAGCCCGCCGACGGTGAACGCGACCATCAGGGCGAGCATCCACCGCTGGGACCGCGCCGCGGCGCGGTGGTCGCCGAGCAGCGCGAGCGCGCGGTCGTGGGCGAGCACGAGCGCGACGACGTGCCCGAGGACGAGCGCGCCGACCTGCAGGTACCAGACGCCCTCGGCGTCGATGAGGCCGTAGTCGATGCCCCAGGAGGCGGTGCCGAGCCAGTCGCTGCCGTCGCCCCGCGGGTCCGACAGCAGCGCGAGCTGCGCCTGGCCCTGGAAGAGGAGCAGCCCGACGTAGTGCGCGACGAGGTACGCGAGCGCGATCGGCACGAAGCTGTGCGCGAACGTCGCGCCGAGCGCGCCGACCCGGTGCTTGCGCCCCGCCGCCCGTCGGGCGCCCACCATCGCCAGCCAGTACACCGCGGCGACGAGCAGGATGCAGCCGACGAGCAGGAGCGCCGAGCTCAGCCGCAGGGCGGTCGTGATGCCGACGCCGCGGTCGATGAACCAGCCGAGCAGCTCCGTGCCGGGCTCGCGCAGGACGCCCTCCTGCGCGCCGTCGTACGCCGTCGTCCCGATGAGCGTCAGGACGAGCGCGACCGCCCCGGCCGGCGGGCCCTCCGGCCAGCCGGCCACGCCGCGCAGCGGCCCGCGCACGCCGAGCCGCCCGTCGCGGCGCTCGAGCGGCGACAGCCGCGCGAAGAGCCCGAAGAGGACGGCGAGCGTCTCGCCCCGGTCGAGCCAGCGATCGACGCCGAAGAGCGCCATCGCCGCGAGCGTCCAGCAGGTGTAGATCGCCGTCGCGGTCGCCACGGTGTCGGACTCCAGCCGCGGGCCGCCGGGGACCTCGTAGAGCAGCTCGAGCACGACGAACGCCAGGACGCCGGCGACCGCCGGCCAGTGCCCGAGCCGCTCCGGGTAGGGCAGGTGCCGCGGAGCGCGACCACCGGTCGCCCGGCGGACGAGGAGCCCGGCCACCCGTCCGATCGCCGCCCACGGGTTCAGCGGCCGCGCGATGTCGCCGAGCAGCGCCGAGGCGATCGGCAGGCCGACCCACACGGTGACGAAGACGATCGTCGGCGCGACGTTGCGGGACGGGTCGGGCGTGCCCGTGAATCCGGCCCACAGGACGAGGCCGAGGACCGCGACGCCGAGCGCGCCGCCCAGCACGCGCCCCACGACGAGCCGGCGCCGCGCCGCGGACGCCGAGCGCCCCCCGACGCGCAGCGGCCGCCAGCGGTCGGCCTGGAGCCGGGGCGTCCGCCACGCGAGCGCGAGCCCGACGAACGACAGGACGAGCACGACGGCCGCCCCCCAGCCGAAGAGCCAGTCGGGGATCGGCCGGTCGCGCGAGACGCCGGTGATGCCGTGGGCGACCGCGGGCGACGGCGCTCCGAGCAGGAGGGCCGCCACGCCCGCCGGCAGCCAGCGCCACAGCCGCACGGGACGGGGACGCCGGGCCCTCAGGGCGCCACGCCGGCGAACCCGGCGGACCGGCCGTAGACCTTGTAGAGCAGGAACCCGGCGGCGTAGTCGGGCTTGCAGATCCGGTCCAGCAGCCGGTAGCCGTCCTCCTCCGCGAGGACCCGCCCGCTGCCGTTGGCGTCCTCGCCGACGATCGGCCCGCCCACGAGGTGGTGCAGCGCCTCGAGCGCCGCGAGCCGGCCGTCGGCGTCGGCGGCCTTCCAGTCGTCGCAGTCGTAGGTCGACATCGCGCGAGCGTCGAGCCCGTTGGGCCCCGCACCCGAGACGGGCGGCGCGCTCGCGCCGTCGTCGCCGCCGCAGCCGGCGACCGCCAGGCCGCCGGCGCAGAGCAGCGCGACGAGCGCGCGACGACGGCCCGGGCGCGGGGCGCGGGCCCCGCGCGCCGGGACCGGGGCGGCGCCCGCGGTCATCGCGACCGCGTCCCCGCCCGGTACCGGGTGCAGATCGGGGCCGACGGCCGGTCGCCGCAGAAGTCGGCGAACAGGCCGGCGTAGGCCGACTGCGCCTTCGTCGAGGCGGCGGAGCGGACGCCGGCGCGCAGCGACGGCTTCGACGGGTCGCGGAACCACTGGCACTGCGCGGGGTCGAAGTTCCGCGTCTCGAACGACACGAGGCACGAGAGCAGCTCGCCCTCGTTGCCGACGTCCCCGAGGCCGATGCTCGAGCCCGGGTCGGTCCCGTCGCTGCAGTTCGGCAGGATCGCCGGGCTCGTCACGAGCGAGCCCCCGAGCGTCGTGTTGCGGAACCAGCAGTTGCCGGTCGTCGCCGGGAAGCTGTCCCACCAGAAGTCCTGGCCGTTGGGCTGCCGCGCGCCGCTGGGCGCCACGCCCATGACGTTGTCGTAGATGCGGTTGCGGTGCGACGTGGAGAGCTTCGCCGTGTTGCAGTTCGCCTGGACGTTGTTCGTCGTCGGCCCGCAGACCAGGACGTCGGGGACCGCGAAGAGCATCACGCCGCGGCGCCAGTTGTCGTAGAAGCGGTTGTTGCGGATCTGGTGGGCGTTGCCGCCGGCGATCCACATGCCGGTGCCGACCGGGTACGGGAGCTTCGGCTTGACGTCGGAGCCCTTCGCGAACACGTTGAAGTTGTTCGAGTAGATCTTGTTGTCCTCGATGAGGATCGAGTCGTCCGGGAAGCCCGGGTGCCCCGCCGAGGTCGCGACGTCCATCGTCAGGCCCAGCGAGTTGTCGTAGATCTCGTTGTGGTGGATCCAGACCGCGTTGCCGTTCGTCGACGAGTAGCCGGCGGCGTTGTGGTGCATGTCGCAGCTGACGAGCTCCTGGTTGTAGCGGAACCGCTCGCCGGCGCGGCGGCCCTCGCCCGTCTCCGGCGGCGCGCCGGGGTAGAGCCCGGAGTCGCCGTGGCCCTTCGCCTCGCAGTTGGACTGCCGCCCGTGGTCGGCGACGAACGTCAGCGTCCCGTACTCGCCGTTGTAGAGCGTCTTGAAGCGGTCCAGCAGGTAGCCGTCGGTCTCGATGACGTAGATGCCGTGCTCCAGCGCGTGACGGGTCGTGAGGTTCCGCAGGACGAACCCGTCGGCGCGCTGCGCGCCGACCGCGACGTCCTTCGCATGACCGGCGGCCGACGGGCCGCCGTTGCCGGCGTTCGGGTCGCCGGCCTCCACGACGGTGTCGTCGGCGTTCACGCCCGAGCCCTCGAGCTGGAGGTTGCAGCGCACGCACTTCCCGAGGTCCGGGATCCCGTGGCGGTCCAGCAGCGGCGGGTTCGGCGCGGCCTTCGCGCCGGGCTCACGACCGATGACCGCCACGAGGTTCGCGTCGTTCGGGCAGTTCCAGTGGTACGGGTACGTCGCGGCGCCGAGCTTCTGCGGGTAGTCGCTGAAGCCCGTGTACTTCTTGCACTTCGGGTCGAACTTCGGCTGCTTGCGGGAGGTCGGCTCGGTGTAGACGCCCGGCATGACGACGACGCGGTCGTTGTTGCCCGACGCCGTCACGGCCGGCTGGATCTCCTGGAACGCGCACGCGGCGAGCAGGCGCTCGTTGAAGCGCAGCAGCCGGCTGGCCTCGGCGGTGCTGATCTTCACCGGGGACTGGGACGGACGGTCCTGGTAGCCCTCGGTCGTCGCCTTGGCCAGCGACGCGCGCAGGCGCGCGATCGACGGGTGGGCGGCGACGGCGGCGGCGTAGCGGCGCTTCGCCGTGGTGACCGTGCGCTTGGCGCGGCGCTCGCGACGCACGAAGGCCTTGCGCAACGCGGTCCGCCGGGCGCCGCGCAGCTTCTTGCGCTGCGTCCGGTAGGTGCGGCGCATCGTCGTCAGGGAGCGGGTGGCGCGGGTCACCGCGGCGGCGCTCGGAGCCGGGGCGGCGCAGACGACGCGCGTGTCCCCGACGGGCTCGGCGTCGAGGGCGGTGAAGAGGCTGCGGGCTTCGGGGACCGCCCCGCCGGCGGGCGGGGTGACCGCGGTGTCGGGCGCCGGGTCCGGCCAGTAGGAGGGACGCTCGACGTGCGCCGCCGCGGGGGCGGCCAGCCCGATGCTCGCCACGAGGGCGACGAGCAGCGCGAGCAGGACGCGGGGCGCTGGTCGCGGGTCGCAGGCCGGTGCCGGGCGGTCGAGGGTCGGACGCGTCGAGCGAGCGCTCGCGCCTGGTCGGTTACAGCCGTGCAACATCGCCACGCGAGCGTAGCCGCGGGCGAGTCGGGAGGCAAGGGCGGACGCGGGCGTCGTACGCCGGGGTTGCAACGCGCTTTACATCGAAGCTATGCTTGTCAAGCAGATCGACACCGGATCGATCGTTGTCAACCGGGAGAGGGTTCGCATGAGCACCGACGCTGCGGTCGCCGACGGGCACCACGACGCCCACGACCACCACCACGGGTACGACGGCCCCGTGACCGAGCCCACGTGGCGTGACGCCAAGCGCTACGCCTGGCTGCTCGGGCTGATCGTCCCCGCCGCGCCGTTCCTCGCCTGGGGGCTGGTCGAGGCGACCGGCGCCGGCGCCTTCTGGTGGCTCGGGCCGGTGCTCGTCTTCGGGCTCATGCCCCTGCTGGACGTCCTCATCGGCACCGACGCCGAGAACCCGCCGGACCGCGTCCTCGCGTGGCTCGAGCGCGACCGGTACTACCGCTGGTGCACCTACGCGTTCCTGCCGCTGCAGTACGCGGGTCTCGTGCTCGCGGCCTGGCTGCTCGCCGACGGCGGCCTGAGCGTCGTGGACAAGATCGGGCTGACGCTCACGATCGGCTGCGTCAGCGGCATCGCGATCAACACCGCGCACGAGCTCGGTCACAAGCGCGCCAGCAGCGAGCGGTGGCTCGGCAAGGTCGCGCTGGCGCAGAGCTTCTACGGCCACTTCTTCATCGAGCACAACCGCGGGCACCACGTCCGCGTCGCGACGCCCGAGGACCCGGCGAGCTCGCGGCTGGGGGAGAGCTTCTACGCCTTCTGGCCGCGCACCGTGCGGGGCAGCCTCGCGTCCTCGTGGGAGCTCGAGCGCGAGCGGTTCCGCCGGCTCGAGCGCTCGCCGTGGACGCTGCGCAACGACCTGCTGGGCGCGTGGCTCATGTCGGTCGTCCTCTACGGCGCGCTGCTGGCGGTCTTCGGGCTCGAGATCGCCCCGTGGCTGGCGATCCAGGTCGTCTTCGGCTTCTCCCTCCTGGAGGTCGTGAACTACCTCGAGCACTACGGCCTGCTGCGCCAGAAGCGCGACGACGGGACCGGGCGCTACGAGCGCTGCCAGCCCCAGCACAGCTGGAACAGCAACAACGTCGCGTCGAACGTCTTCCTCTACCACCTGCAGCGCCACAGCGACCACCACGCCCATCCGCTGCGTCGCTACCAGGCGCTGCGCCACTTCGACGAGGCGCCCGAGCTCCCGACGGGGTACGCCGGGATGATCGTCCTCGCGCTGTTCCCGCCGCTCTGGCGGCGCGTCATGGACCCGAAGGTCGTGGCGCACTACGGCGGCGACGTCACGCGCGCGAACCTCCAGCCGCGCAAGCGCGAGCGGTACCTGCGCCGCTACGGGGCGTCCCCGGCCGTCGGCGCCGCTGCCGTGGCGGAGCGGGCGACCGACGCCCCGGCCGAGCCGGACGCCGACGCGGCGCCCGCGCACCGCTGCCCCGAGTGCGGCTACGTCTACGAGACGGCGGCCGGCGACCCGCGCGAGGGCTTCGCGCCCGGCACCCCGTGGGCGGCGATCCCCGACGGCTGGACCTGCCCGGACTGCGGCGTCGAGGACAAGCGCTCGTTCGTGCCGGTGGTGGGGGCCGCCGCCGGGGGGTGAGCCGCGGGGTCGCGGGCCGACGAGTAGCCTCGGGACCCGGCATGGCGTCCGCACCCCGCAGCCCCTCCTACGCCGAGGCGACGCGGACGCTCCTGCGCAGCACGCTCCTGGAGGCCGCGCGGGAGCTCGCGTCCGAGCGCCCCTGGCGCGAGGTCACGATGGCGGCGATCGCCGGCCGCGCCGGCGTCAGCCGCCAGACGCTCTACAACGAGTTCGGCTCCCGCGGCGCGCTGAGCGAGGCGCTCGTCCTGCACGAGGTCGACCGCTTCGTCGGCGCGGTCGCGGACACGATCCGCCACGGCGTCGGGGACCCGGCCGCCGCGATCGCCGGAGCGCTGGGGATCTTCCTCCACGCCGCCGCCGAGGATCCCGTCGTGCGCGCGCTGCTCGCGGAGGACGGCGGTCGCGAGGAGCTCCTGCCGCTCGTGACCGCCGAGGGTCGTCCGCTGCTCGAGCACGCCACGGAGGCGCTCGCCGCGCTCGTTCGCGAGACCTGGCCGTTCGTCGCCGAGGGCGAGTCCCGCTTCCTCGCCGAGACGATCGTGCGCCTCGCGATCTCCTACGTCGTCCTGCCGGTCGACCGGATCGCGCCGACCGTCGAGGGCGTCACCGCGCTCATCCGCCCGTACGTCACCGACCTGCTCGCGCGGGCCGGCGACGACGCGGCCGCCGCCTGAGCGGCGTCCCCTCAGAGCCGGGCGGCCAGCTCGGTGCCCTGCTTGATCGCGCGCTTCGCGTCGAGCTCGGCGGCGACGTCGGCGCCGCCGATCAGGTGGGGCTCCACGCCGGCGGCGCGCAGGGGCTCGACGAGGTCGCGGCGCGGGTCCTGGCCGGCGCAGAGCACGACGTGGTCGACGTCGAGCACGAGCGACCGGCGGGCGTCGTCGCCCCGCTCGGGGTCGGGCAGCGTCACGTGCAGGCCGTCGTCGTCGATCCGCTCGTAGGTCGCCCCGGCGTACAGCTGGACCTGCTGCTGGGCGAGCGCCGCGCGGTGGACCCAGCCGGAGGTCTTGCCGAGGCCGGCGCCGAGCTTCGACGCCTTGCGCTGCAGCAGGTGGACCTCGCGGAGCGGCGGCGCCTGGACCGGGGCGACGACGCCGCCGCGGGCCTCCGCGGGATCGGCCACGCCCCACTGGGCCTGCCAGGCGGCGAGGGCCTCCTCGGCGGTCTCCGGCTCGCCGGCGTGGACGAGCAGCTCGCAGACGTCGTAGCCGATGCCGCCGGCCCCGATCACCGCGACGCGCCGCCCGATCGGGACGGCGCCGATGATCGCGTCGGCGTAGGTGACGACCTTCGGGTGCTCGACGCCGGGGATCGACGGGGTGCGCGCCGCGACGCCGGTCGCCAGGACGACCTCGTCGTAGCCGGCCAGCAGCGCGGGCGTCGCCTCGGTGCCCAGGCGCAGCGTCACGCCGGTCCGGGCGATCCGGCGATCGAAGTAGCGCAGCGTCTCGGCGAACTCGCCCTTGCCGGGGATCCGGCGTGCGAGGTTGAACTGCCCGCCGATCGCCGCGTCCCGCTCGAGCAGCTCGACGGCGTGCCCGCGCTGCGCCAGCGTCGTCGCGCAGGCCAGCCCGGCCGGCCCGGCGCCGACGACCGCGATCCGTCGGGGTCGTGCCGCCGGCTCGATCCGGAGCTTCGTCTCGTGCGCGGCGCGCGGGTTGACGAGGCAGCTCGCGGTCTTCTTCCGGAACGTGTGGTCCAGGCACGCCTGGTTGCAGGCGATGCACGTGTTGATCTCGTCGGCCCGGCCGGCGGCGGCCTTCGCGACCCACTCCGGGTCGGCGAGCAGCGGCCGAGCCATCGAGACCATGTCGGCGGCGCCGGAGGCGAGGAGCTCCTCGGCCTGGTCGGGCATCGCGATCCGGTTCGACGCGACGACCGGGATCGAGACCTCGGGCCGGAGCCTCGCGGTCGCCCAGGCGAACGCGCCGCGCGGCACCGACGTGACGATCGTCGGCACGCGCGCCTCGTGCCACCCGATCCCGGTGTTCAGGATCGTCGCCCCGGCCCCCTCGACCTCCTGCGCGAGCGCGACGACCTCGTCCCAGCTCTGCCCATCGGGGACGAGGTCCAGCAGCGAGAGGCGATAGACGAGGATGAAGTCCTCGCCGACGGCCTCGCGCACGCGGCGGACGACCTCGACGGGGAACCGGCGGCGTCGCTCGGCGGTCCCGCCCCACTCGTCCCGGCGGAGGTTCGTGCGCGGCGCGAGGAACTGGTTCAGGAGGTAGCCCTCCGAGCCCATGATCTCGACGCCGTCGTAGCCGGCCTCGCGGGCGAGCGCGGCGGCGGTGGCGAAGTCGTCGATCGTCCCGAGGACCTCCTCGCCGCTCATCCCCTTGGCGCCGAAGGGCGTGATCGGCGAGCGCGTCGTGGACGCCGAGCGCGACCACGGGTGGTACGCGTAGCGGCCGGCGTGCAGGAGCTGCAGCGCGATCTTGCCGCCCTCGGCGTGGACGGCGTCGGTGATCCGCCGGTGGCGCCGCGCCGTGCGCGACGAGGTCATGTCGCCGGCGAGCGGCAGCAGCCAGCCGGTCCGGTTCGGCGCGTAGCCGCCGGTGACGATCAGCCCCACGCCCCCGCGGGCCCGCTCGGCCGCGTACGCCGCCAGGCGGCCGGTGTCCCAGGCCCGGTCCTCGAGGCCCGTGTGCATCGAGCCCATGACGACCCGGTTGCGGAGGGTCGTGAAGCCGAGGTCGAGCGGGGAGAGCAAGTGCTCGTACATTCCTACCGACGGTAGCACTCGTCCGGAGCGGGCTCGTGCGCCGTGGCGGCCGGCGTCGGCGCGACGACGCGGAGCGCGGCCGCCCGCCCGCCGCGTCCGGACGTCGTGTCCCGCTCGCGTCTGCGGTGTACGACGTCGCCGCGGGGTGTAGGTTCGCGGCTGAGTGCGCATGCTCGAAGGACCGCTCCACCACCATCCCCGGGGGACCCGACCGTGAAGCTCGTGCCCGACGCGATCACCCGCCCGGGCGTGCGGCTCGGCGCCGCCGCCCAGAACGCGCTGGAGGTCGTCCGCTTCGGCGGGCTCGACGCGGGCGAGGACGAGCACGCGCCGTACGAGGTCGTCGCGTCCACGCGGCTCTTCCGGCTGCGGCGCTACTTCCCCGACGCGCAGGCCGCCGAGGACGGCACGTCCCGCCCGGCGATCGTCCTCGTCCCGCCGATGATGCTCTCGGCCGAGATCTGGGACGTCGCGCCGACCTCGAGCGCCGTCACGTCGCTGCACGAGCACGGCATGGACCCGTGGGTCGTCGACTTCGGCGCGCCGGACCAGGAGGAGGGCGGCCTGGAGCGCACGCTCACCGATCACGTCGTCGGCGTGAGCGACGCGATCGACCGCGTGCTGGAGATCGTCGACGGCGACGTGCACCTCGGCGGCTACAGCCAGGGCGGCATGTTCTGCTACCAGGCGGCCGCGTACCGCCGGGCGAAGGGCCTGGCGAGCCTCATCACCTTCGGCAGCCCGGTCGACATCGGCCGCAACCTGCCGCTCGGCATCCCCGAGCGCGTCGCGTCGGGCGCCGCCGGGGTGCTGGCCGACGTCTTCGACTCCCGGCCCCTCCCGGCGTGGGCGTCGAGCACCGGCTTCAAGCTCCTGGACCCGGTGAAGGACGTCCGGTCGCGGATCGACTTCCTGCTCCAGCTGCACGACCGGGAGGCGTTGCTGCCGCGCGAGCGCCAGCGCCGGTTCCTCGGCGGCGAGGGCTTCGTCGCGTGGTCCGGTCCGGCGATCGCCGAGCTGCTGCGGCAGTTCGTCGCGCACAACCGGATGGTGTCCGGCGGCTTCGTCATCGAGGACCGCCTCGTGACGCTCGCCGACATCACCTGCCCGGTGCTCGCCTTCGTCGGCGAGGTCGACCAGATCGCCCAGCCGCCCGCCGTCCGCGCGATCGCCTTCGCCGCGCCGCGCGCCGAGGTCTACGAGCAGCCCCTCACCGCCGGGCACTTCGGCCTCGTCGTCGGCGGTCAGGCCTCGACGGTGACCTGGCCGACGGTCGCCGCGTGGATGAGCTGGCGCGCCGGTCGCGGCGAGCGGCCGGACGTCACGCCGCTGACCGCCGACGGCCCGCCGCCCTCGACCGAGCCGGCCGGGCCGGGGATCGGGACGAGCATCGAGCTCGCCGGCTCCGTCGGCCTCGGGCTGGCGCGGACGGTGCGCCACCGCCTGCGCCGCGCCGCGCGCGGCGTGCGCGAGCTCGCCACGGAGGCCGCCAGCCAGGTCCCGCGGCTCTTCCGGCTGGAGCAGATCCAGCCGAAGACGCGGATCTCGCTCGGCCTCCTGCTCGAGGAGCAGGCGGCCCGCCAGCCCGACGGCGTGCTCTTCCTCTTCGAGGACCGGGCCCACACGCACGCGGCGGTGGGCACCCGGATCGACAACATCGTCCGCGGCCTGATCTCCGTCGGCGTCCGCCAGGGGCAGCACATCGGCGTCCTCATGGAACCGCGGCCGAGCGCCCTGGCGACCGTCGCGGCCCTCAGCCGCCTCGGCGCGGTCGTCGTGCTCATGCGCCCGGACGGCGCGCTGGCCCGCGAGGCGCAGCTCGGGCAGATCGAGCGGATCGTCTGCGACCCGGAGCTCGCCGAGGCCGCCAGCCAGGAGCTCGACGTCGAGGTGCTCGTGCTCGGCGGCGGCGGCGAGGACCGCGACCTCGGCCCCCACGTCGTCGACATGGAGCGGATCGACCCCGACCGGGTCGACGTGCCCGGCTGGTACGCGCCGAACCCCGGCCGCGCGGTCGACCTCGCGTTCATCACCTTCACCGGCGAGGGCGACCGTACGCGCGCGAAGCGGATCACGAACCATCGCTGGGCGCTCTCGGCGTTCGGCACGGCGACCGCGGCCGCGCTGACGCCGTCGGACACGGTCTACGCCGTGACGCCGCTGCACCACCCGTCCGGGCTCATGATGAGCGTCGGCGGCGCCGTCGCCTCGGGCGCGCGGATCGCGCTCGCGCGCCGCTTCGAGCCGGAGATCTTCTGGGACGAGGTCCGGCGCTACGGCGTGACGGTCGTCTCGTACACGTGGGCGCTGCTGGACCCGCTGACCTGCGCGCCCCGCAACCCGGCCGAGCGCCACCACCCGGTGCGGCTCTTCATCGGCTCGGGCATGCCGCGCGGCGTGTGGCGGCGGGTCGTGGAGCGGTTCGGCACCGGCACCGGCGGGCGCGCGCGGGTGCTCGAGTTCTACGCCTCGACCGAGGGCGACGCGGTGCTCGTGAACGTCTCGGGCGCGAAGCCCGGGTCGAAGGGCCGTCCGCTGCCCGGCAGCGCCGAGGTGCGCCTGGCGGCGTGGGACCCGGACGCCCAGGGCCTCATCGAGGGGCCGGACGGGTTCGTCCTGCCGGCGAAGCCGGGCGACGTCGGCATGCTCCTGACCCGCGTGCGCACCGGCGTCGAGGTCGCGCCGGGCCACCCGGTCCGCGGCGTGTTCGAGCGCGGTGACGCGTGGCACGTCACCGGCGACCTCTTCCGCGTCGACCTCGACGGCGAGTTCTGGCTCGTCGACCACGGCAAGGCGGCGATCCGAACCGACCACGGCCCGGTGTACGCGTTCCCGATCCAGGACGCGCTCGGCGACGTGCCGGCGATCGGCCTGGCCGTGACCTACCCGCTCGCCGATCCCGACGGGCAGCCGGTCGCGGTCACCGCGGTGACCGTCCGGGCGGGGGAGGAGCTCACCGCCGACGACCTGAACGCGGCCCTCTCCGGCGTGGCCGCGGACCTGCGGCCGGACATCATCCACGTCATCGACGAGGTCCCGCTCTCGACCTGGTCGCGTCCCCTGACCGAGCCGCTGCGCGCGCAGGGGCTGCCGCCGGCGGACCGCTCCTGGCGGCTGACCGAGGACGGCTCGTACCGCGCGGCGACCGAGGTCCCCGCCGACGCGGCGCCGGTGAGCGCGGACTGACGTCCGTCGGGCGCCCTCGCGGGGCACGCTCGGCGGTGCGCTACAACCGATCGACGATCGCGGCCGTCCCGGGCCGCGACGCTCGACCAGGGAGCAGGACATGGCCACCATCGGCCTGATCGGCGCCGGCAACATCGGCGGCAACCTCGCGCGGCGGCTCGCCGCGCTCGGCCACGACGTGCGGATCTCGAACTCGCGCGGCCCGGAGACGCTGGCCGCGCTCGCCGAGGAGATCGGCGCCACGGCCGTCGGGGCGACCGAGGCCGCCGACGGGGCGGACGTCGTGGTCGTGACGATCCCGCTCGCCCGGGTCCCGGAGCTTCCCGCCGGGATCCTCGACGGCGCCGCACCGGGCGCCGCGGTGATCGACACGAACAACTATTACCCGCAGCAGCGCGACGGGCGGATCGCCGAGATCGAGGACGGCACGCCGGAGAGCGCGTGGGTCGCCGCGCAGCTCGGCCGTCCGGTCGTCAAGGCGTTCAACGGCGTCTACGCCCAGCGGATCCTCGACGTCGGGGCGCCCGGCGCCGCCGGGTTCGCGATCCCGATCGCCGGGGACGACGCCGCGGCGAAGGAGCGGGTCTTCGAGCTCGTGCGCGAGCTCGGCTTCGATCCCGTGGACGCGGGGGGCCTCGCGGACTCCTGGCGCCAGCAGCCGGGCAGCCCGAGCTACGGCGCGGAGCTCGACGCCGACGGCCTGCGGGCGGCGCTGGCGGCGGCGAGCCCCGAGCGGACGGCGGACTGGCGCGCCTGACCGTCCCGGGGTCCCGGCGCGGCCGCGCGCGCCGGCGCCGCGGGCGCCCGGGACGGCGGCCGCGCCGGCCGTCAGGCCCGGATGCCGCCGAGCAGCAGGTCGACGAAGCCGTCGGCGACCTGCTGCGCGCTCAGGCGCCCGCCGCGACGGAACCACACGACGCTGTGGTTCACCATCCCGAGGAGGCCGAGCGCGGTCAGCCCGGGGTCCGCGAGACGCAGCTCCCCGTCGGCGACCCCCTGCTCCAGGACCGTCGTCAGGAGCGCCTCGAACGCGTCGCGGTCGCCGCGGACCTCGTCCCAGGAGGGATCCTGCTCGAGCGTGTGGCGCTCCTGCAGGAACACGGTGACGTGGTCCTGGTGCTCCTCGACGTGCGTCATCCACAGCCGCGTGAGCGCCCGCAGCCGCTCGATCGCCGTCGCGGGCGCGTCGGGGCCCTCGACGATCGGCCGCGCCTGCTCCAACAGCGGCGCCATGAGGTCGGCCAGCACCCGGCTGAGGAGCTCCGGCTTGGAGCCGATGTAGTGGTAGAGGCCGCCGCGGGTCAGGCCCGTCGCCGCGATGAGGTCGTCGATCGAGGTGCCGTGGTAGCCGTGCCTGGCGAGCACGCCCGCGCAGGTGTCGAGCACCTCCCGCTGGCGCTCGTCGTAGCGCTCGCGGAGGTGGGGCTTCTTCGGCGGGGCGGCCATCGGGTGACGCGAACGGTACGAGGAGCGGGGGCCGGATCGCCGGCCGCCCGGAGGGGCGATCGGAACGCGGCTTGAAATTTAGACCGTTCGTTCGGTACAAGTCCAGCATGGATCTGGATCTGCCCGACGACGTGCGCGCGCTGCAGGCCGTCGTCCGCGAGTTCGCGCGTCAGGAGGTCGCCCCCGTCGCCGAGGAGCTCGACCGCGAGAAGCGCTTCCCCTACGAGCTCGTCGCGAAGATGGGCGAGCTCGGCTGGATGGGCATCCCGTTCCCGGAGGAGGTCGGCGGCGCCGGCGGCACGACGCTCCAGTACGCCGTGGCCGTCGAGGAGCTCACGCGGGTCGACTCGTCCGTGGCGATCACGATGTGCGCCCACACGTCGCTGGGCACGCAGCCGATCTACCTCTTCGGCGACGACGCCCAGAAGGAGCGCTACCTGCCGGACCTCTGCGCGGGGCGCAAGCTCGGGGCGTTCGGCCTGACCGAGCCCGGAGCCGGCAGCGACGCGGGCAACACCGCCACGCGCGCCCGGGAGGAGGGCGACGAGTGGGTCATCGACGGCGCGAAGCAGTTCATCACGAACGCCGGGACCGACATCTCGGGCGTCGTGTCGCTCACGGCCGTGACCGGGCAGGACGAGCGCGGCGGCAAGGAGGTCTCGGCCTTCGTCGTGGAGAACGGGACCCCCGGCTACGAGCCGGGCGCGCCGTACCGCAAGATGGGCTGGAACGCCTCCGACACGCGCCCGCTGAGCTTCGACGGCTGCCGCGTGCCCGCCGAGAACCTGCTCGGCCCGCGCGGCCACGGCTTCAAGCAGTTCCTGCGGATCCTCGACATCGGCCGGATCGGCGTCGCGGCGATGGGGCTCGGCCTCGCCCAGGGCGCGCTGGACGAGGCGGTCGCCTACGCGAAGGAGCGCGAGGCGTTCGGGCAGTCGATCGGCAAGTTCCAGGCGATCCAGATCAAGCTCGCCGACATCGCCACGGAGATCGAGGCCGCCCGGATGCTCGTCTACAAGGCGGCGGCGCTGAAGGACGCCGGGCGCGACTTCTCGCTGACCGCGGCCCAGGCGAAGTACAAGACGGGCCGGCTCGCGGTCCGCGCTGCCGAGGACGCGGTCCAGATCCACGGCGGCTACGGGTACATCGAGGAGTACCCCGTGTGCCGCTTCTACCGGGACGCGAAGATCCTCACGATCGGCGAGGGCACCGACGAGGTCCAGCAGATGGTCATCTCGCGCGCCCTGCTCGCGGCCTGAGCCCGGCCGCCCGACGACGAGGAGCGACATGGCCCCCGAGCAGCCCACCGACGACGACCTGCCCGCGACCGTCCGGATCCGCGAGGTCGGACCGCGCGACGGCTTCCAGAACGAGCCCGAGCGGATCGCGACCGACGACAAGGTCGCGCTCATCGATCGGCTCGTGCGCACCGGCATCGACCGGATCGAGCTGACGTCGTTCGTCCGGCCCGACGTCATCCCGCAGCTCGCCGACGCCGAGGAGGTGCTGCGGCGGATCGACGTGCCGGAGGGCGTGTCCCGGTCCGTCCTCGTCCCGAACGAGCGCGGCCTCGACCGGGCGCTGCCGCTGCGCGAGCGCTTCGACGAGGTCGGCGTGTTCCTCTCCGCCTCCGAGACGCACAACCGCAAGAACGTCAACCGCGCCGTGCAAGAGTCGCTCGCCGGGATCGCCCCGGTCGTGGCCCGCGCCCAGGCGGAGGGGCTGCACGTCGAGGCGGTGATCGCGACGAGCTTCGGCTGCCCGTACGAGGGCGACGTCGATCCCGCCCGGGTGCGGGAGATCGCCGGCGAGCTCGCCGCGATGGGCGTCACGGAGATCGGCTTCGGCGATACGACGGGCATGGCGAACCCCCGCCAGGTCCGCCGGTTCTTCGCCGACGCCGCGGCCGCGCTGCCGGGCGTCCTGCTGACGGCGCACTTCCACAACACCCGCGGGCAGGGCCTGGCGAACGCCGTCGCCGCCCTCGAGGCCGGTTGCACGAGCTTCGAGTCGAGCTTCGGCGAGCTCGGGGGCTGTCCCGTCCCGAAGGGCGCCACCGGCAACATCGCCACGGAGGACCTCGTGTCGATGCTCCACGAGATGGGCGTCGCCACCGGCATCGACCTGCGGGCGCTGCTCGACGCGAGCCGGGCCGTTCAGGGGGTGCTCGGCCGCCCGCTGGGCTCCCATACGCTCGTGGCCGGGCCGATCGACTGGCACCGCGACGCGGGGGCGCCCGCATGAGCGTCCTGGGAGGGGAGCAGTCGATGGCCGCGACCGTCACGGACCCGAGCGTCGGCGCCGGGCGCGAGCCGATCCGGCGCGTCCTGATCGCCAACCGCGGCGAGATCGCCGTCCGGATCGCCGCGACGCTGCGGCGGCTCGGCGTCGCGTCGGTCGTCGTCCGCGCGCCGGACGAGGCGCCGGACGCGCCGCACGTCCTCGCGGGGGACCGGGCGATCGCGCTGCGCCGCACCGGCGAGCGCTCGCCGTACCTCGACGTCGAGCAGCTCGTGGCGATCGCCGGCGCGGAGGGCTGCGACGCGGTCCACCCCGGCTACGGCTTCCTGGCCGAGCGCGACGACGCCGCGCAGGCGTTCGTCGACGCCGGGATCCGCTGGATCGGGCCGACGCCCGAGGCGATCGCGCTGCTCGGCGACAAGAGCGCCGCGAAGCGGACCGCGATCGCCGGTGACGTCCCGGTCGTCCCGGGTCTCGACGCCGACGAGCTGACCGAGGAGGGCGTCCGCGCGTTCGCGCAGGAGCACGGCCTGCCGGTGCTCCTGAAGGCCGCCGCCGGTGGCGGCGGCAAGGGCATGCGCCGCGTCGACGAGCTCGGCCAGGTGCCGGACGCGGTCGGCGCCGCCCGTCGCGAGGCGGAGGCCGCCTTCGGTCGCGGCGACCTGCTCGTGGAGCGGCTCGTGGAGCCCGCGCGGCACGTCGAGGTCCAGGTCGCCGCGGACCACCACGGCGCGGCGGTCGCGATCGGCGAGCGCGAGTGCAGCCTCCAGCGCCGGCACCAGAAGCTGCTGGAGGAGTCGCCGGCCCCCGGGCTGAGCGACGCGACGCGCCGTCGCCTGCACGACGCCGCGGTGCGCCTGGCGACGACCTCCGGCTACCGCAACCTCGGCACCGTCGAGTTCCTCGTCGAGGCGCCCGACGCCGCCGCCGACCCCGACGCGCCGGGGATCTACTTCCTCGAGATGAACGCCCGGCTGCAGGTCGAGCACCCGGTGACCGAGCTCGTGCACCGGCTCGACCTCGTCGAGCTGCAGCTGCGGATCGCCGAGGGCGTCCCGCTGGCCGTCCTCCTGCCCGACGGCGGGGTGGGTGGGGACCACGTCGCTCGCGGCCACGCCATCGAGGCGCGGATCTGCGCCGAGCGCACGGTCGGCACGAGCTTCCTGCCGGCCGTCGGCACGGTCGTGGCCTACCGGGAGCCGGCCGGGGTCGGCGTGCGCGTGGACTCGGGCATCACGACCGGCAGCGTCGTGAGCACGGCGTTCGACCCGATGCTCATGAAGGTCATCGCCTTCGGCGCCGACCGGGAGCAGGCGCGCGAGCGGCTCGTCGCGGCGCTCGCCGAGCTCGCGGTGCTCGGCGTCGAGACGAACGCCGCGTTCCTGCGACGGCTCCTCGGCCACCCCGACGTCGTCGCGGCGCGCACGACGACGACGCTCCTGGAGCGGCTGCTCGCCGACGAGGAGGCCGGCCCGGCGCTGCGGGAGCCGCCGGCGGCCGAGCGCGCGCGGGCCGCCGTCGCCCTGGCGGCCGCCGAGCGGCTCGCCCTCGGCGGCACGGCGGACGCGGGCTTCGGCGACGCCGACGGCTGGCGCGTGGGCCGACGCGCCGCGACGCGCCTGGCCTGGCGCGACGGCGAGGACGAGCCGCTCGTCACGACGGTCCGGCCGACCGACGACGGCGGGCTCGAGGTCGCGCTCGACGACGGCGAGGCACGGGTCGTCCGGGCGCACGCCGTGGCCGGACCGGCCGACGACCTGGTGCTGCGGGTCGTGCAGGACGGCGACGAGGCGACCTGGCGTCGCGTGCCCGATGGCGAGTGGCGCTGGCTGCACGGCCCGACCGGCACGGTGGCCTGGCGCCCGGAGCCCGCGCGCGCGGCGGGGGCCGCGGCCGGCTCCGGGAGCCTCGAGGCGCCGCTGCCCGGCGTCGTCCTGGCGGTCCGCACCCCGGCGGGCACGCGGGTGGCGGCCGGCGAGACGGTCGTCGTGCTCGAGTCGATGAAGATGGAGCTCGACGTGAGCGCCCCGCGCGACGGCGTCGTCGCCCACGTCGACGTCGCCGTCGGCGACCACGTGCAGCGCGGCCAGGTCCTGGCCGCGGTCGAGGAGGAGGACGAGGCATGAGCACCGAGACGACCGCGACCGCCGGCGCGCCCGACGCGCCGGCCCCGACGAACCGCGAGCGCCACCTGGCGCTCATCGACGACCTCCGCGCCCGGCTGGACCGCGTCGCCGCCGGCGGCGGGGAGCGGGCGCGCGAGCGGCACGTCTCCCGCGGGAAGCTCCTGCCGCGCGAGCGGATCGACCGGCTCGTGGACCCGTTCAGCCCGTTCCTCGAGCTCAGCCCGCTGGCGGCCGAGGAGGTCTACGACGACGACGTCCCGGCCGCGGGGATCATCACCGGGGTCGGCCGGATCCACGGCCGCGAGGTGGTGATCGTCGCCAACGACGCCACCGTCAAGGGCGGCACGTACTACCCCCTGACGGTGAAGAAGCACCTGCGCGCGCAGGAGATCGCCCTCGAGAACCGCCTCCCCTGCATCTACCTCGTGGACTCCGGCGGGGCGTTCCTGCCCAAGCAGGACGAGGTCTTCCCGGACAAGGAGCACTTCGGCCGGATCTTCTACAACCAGTCCCGCCTCTCCCGCGAGGGGATCGCGCAGATCGCCGCGGTCATGGGCTCCTGCACCGCCGGCGGCGCGTACGTCCCGGCGATGAGCGACGAGACCGTGATCGTCAAGGAGCAGGGGACGATCTTCCTCGGCGGCCCGCCGCTCGTGAAGGCCGCCACGGGGGAGGAGGTCACGGCGGAGGAGCTCGGCGGTGGCGACCTGCACGCCCGGACCTCCGGCGTCGTGGACCACCTGGCCGAGGACGATGCGCACGCGATCGAGATCGTCCGGCGGATCGTCGCGACGCTCCCGCACGAGCGCCGTCGCGCGGCGGGCGGCGCGCTGGCGTCCGACCCGGCACCGGAGGAGGGGGCGCCGCTGGCGCCGTGGGCCACCCGCGCCCCGCGCCCGCCGCGCGAGGACCCGGAGACCCTGCTCGACGTGGTGCCGGTCGACACGCGCGAGCCGTACTCGCCGCGGCCGCTGATCGAGCGGCTCGTCGACGGCAGCGACCTCCACGAGTTCAAGCCGCTCTACGGCGAGACGCTCGTGACCGGGTTCGCCCATGTCCAGGGCCACCCCGTCGGGATCCTCGCCAACGACGGGATCCTCTTCCGCGAGTCGGCCCTGAAGGCCGCGCACTTCATCGAGCTCTGCGACGAGCGCTCGGTGCCGCTGCTCTTCCTCCAGAACATCGCCGGCTACATGGTCGGCCGCGAGTACGAGGCCGGCGGGATCGCGAAGGACGGCGCGAAGATGGTCGCCGCCGTCTCGTGCGCCCGGGTGCCGAAGCTCACCGTCGTCGTCGGCGGCTCGCACGGCGCCGGCAACTACGGGATGTGCGGCCGGGCGTACTCGCCCCGGTTCCTCTGGATGTGGCCCAACGCGCGCATCGGCGTGATGGGCGGCGAGCAGGCGGCGACCGTCCTGACCACCGTGCGCGAGCAGCAGCTCGCCGCGCGCGGCGAGACGTTCTCCGACGAGGACCGCGAGGCGATGGCCGCCCCGGTGCGCTCGCAGTTCGAGCGCCAGGGCAACCCGGTCTACGCCTCGGCGCGGCTCTGGGACGACGGGATCATCGACCCGCGCGACACGCGCCGCGTCGTCGGCCTGGCGCTCGACGCGTGCGCCAACGCACCGCTGCCGCCGGTCCGCCGGCCGCTGTTCCGGATGTAGCGCGCATGCGCACGACCCGCGGCGGGCAGGCGCGGGTCATGACGCACACCGAGTCCCCCGTCCGGCAGCGCGCCGTCGTCACCGGCGCCTCGAGCGGCATCGGGCGCGAGCTCGCCCGCCAGCTCGCCGCTCACGACTTCGACCTCGTCGTCGCCGCCGAGGACGACGACATCGAGCACGTCGCGCAGGAGCTGCGCGGCTCCGGCGTCGCGGTCCAGGCGGTCCGCGTCGACCTCGCGCGTCGCGACGGCGTCGACGAGCTCTGGTCGGTCGTCGAGGGCGACGCGCGGCCGCTGGACGTCGCGGTCATCAACGCGGGCGTCGGGTTCGGCGGCCCGTTCGCCGAGACCTCGCTGGACGACCACCTGCGGCTCGTCGACCTGAACGTCGGCCACACGGTCCACCTCGCCAAGCACGTGGTGGACCGGATGGTCGGGCAGGGCTCGGGGCGGATCCTCATCACCTCCTCGATCGCGGCGTCGGCGCCCGCGCCCTACCAGGCGACCTACGGCGCGTCGAAGTCGTTCGTGCAGTCCTTCGCCGAGGGGCTGCGGCGCGAGCTGGACCCCCACGGCGTGAGCGTCACCGCGCTGCAGCCGGGCCCGACCGACACCGAGTTCTTCGTGCGCGCCGACATGGAGGACACGAAGGTCGGCGCCGGCCCGAAGGACGATCCCGCCGAGGTCGCCCGCGAGGGGTTCGAGGCGATGATGCGCGGCGAGGACCACGTCGTCACCGGCGGCGCGAGCAACAGCGTCCAGGCGACGGTCGGCTCGGTCGTGCCCGACCGGCTGGGAGCGCGGATGCAGGAGCGCCAGACGAAGCCCGGGTCGGCGAAGGACTGAGCCTCAGGGAGCCGGCAGCAGGTCGGCGAGGCGCAGCGCCGCGCCGAGCGCGAGCGGGTCGTCGTCCGCCGCGCCGGCGGCCAGCAGCTCGCGGGCCTTGCGCACGCGGTACTTCACCGTGTTCTCGTGGATCCCGAGCCGGCGGGCCACGGCGACGTTGCTGCCGCGCTCCTCGAGGTGCGCACGGAGCGTCACCCGCAGCCGCCGCGCGCCGTCCTCGTCCTCGGCCAGCGCGCCGAGCCGGGCCTCGACGAACCGCCGTGCGCGCTCCTCGTCGCCGGTCAGCAGCGCGAGCAGGTCCGTGTCGCGGTAGCGGCTCAGCCGCGGCGGTCGCGGGGCGAGCACCGCGACCCGACGGGTCTCGAGCGCGTCCTGGTGCGAGCGCACGAACCCCGCGGGGCCGGCGGCGGGCGCGCCGATCGCGACGTGCAGCACCGCCGGCAGGGGACCGGCCGCGGCCTCCCGCGGGGCCGGTCGCTCGCCGGTCGGGCGCGTGCGCTGGGCGGCGGACGGCGCGGCGCGCAGCGCGCGATCCTCGAGCGGGGCGTCGCCGGCGATCCACGCCCACAGCAGCCGCCCCCCGACCGGGATGCGCAGCAGGGCGCGGCCGCCGGCCGCGTCGGCGAGCCGCTGCGCCTCGGACTCCAGCCGCCCCAGCGGCTCGTCGGTCGCCTCGCCGCCCTCGGCCCACAGCACGAGGCCGAGGTGGTGGCCGCGCAGCGGATGGCCGAGCCGGCGCTCGGCGGCGTCGACGTCGACGGCCTCGCCGGCGAGCAGCGCGGTGACGACCTCCGCCCGGGCGAGCTCGGCGCTGCGCACGAGCCGCTGGCGCTCGCCGAGGAAGAGGTCGGTGATCGCGGCCGAGAGACCGTCGACGTAGCCGAAGCTCAGCTCGACGAGCCGCTCCGACGCCCGGCCGAGCGTCCCGGGATCGTCGGCGAGCTCGCGCAGCAGCGCGAGCATCTCGCGCGCGACGAAGCCGTGCGCCAGCCGGTAGGCGCGCAGCAGCGGCGGCAGCGGTCGGTTGCGCCGGACCCAGGCGCGCGAGAGCGCGCGCGCCGACTCGGGCACCGCGACCTCGCGCGGGAGGGCGCCGTCGCGGACGATCGCCAGCCAGGCGGCCGTGCCCTCGCGGGCCGCGGTGACGAGCACGTCGGCGATCTCGGGCTCGTCGGCGAGATCCGCGACGCTCCCGATGAGGTGCCCCGACAGGCGGTCGGCGAGCGCGTCGAGCCGCTCGCGGCTGCGCTCCACGGTCGCCCGCAGCGCGGCGTCGACGGCGGGATCGGAGGAGGGGATGCTGGCCACGGTCGCCAGCCTACGGCGGGTCGCGCGTGCCCTTTCGTCCTCTCCGGACAACGCCCGCGGCCGGGTTGTCGGAGCGGGACGAGCGACCGAGGGAGCGCCGGGCCTACGGTCGTCCCCATGAGCCAGACGCCCGTGACCGACCGCCTCCGAGACGTCGCATGACGATCGCGAGCTTCACCGTCCTGGGGGTCGGCGTCGCCGGCCTCTCGATCCCGCTCTTCACCGCCGTGATCGGCTACGTCACGAACTGGACCGGCATCTGGATGCTCTTCAGCCCGCTGGAGTTCCGGGGCGCGCGGATCCCGGGGCTCGCGCGGATCGGGCCGGCGCTGCCGCGCCGGCTGCGGCTCGTCCCGCTCGGCCTCGCCGAGGGCCGCCTCGGCTGGCAGGGGATCATCCCCTCGCGGGCCGCGAAGATGGGCTCGATCGCCGTCGACAAGGGCCTCTCGCGGCTGGGTGGCGCCGCCGACTTCTACCGCCAGCTGCAGCCGGACGAGATCGCCGCACGGCTCGAGCGGGAGCTGTCGCCGCAGGTGCCGGAGCTCGTCGACGAGGCCATCCGTGCCCGCTACGGCGGGTTGTGGGACCGCGTCCCGGCCGGGGCCAAGCGCTCGATCGAGCGGCGCGTCCAGGACGAGCTGCCCGCGGCGCTGCGGCGCGTGACCGTCCGGATCGGCGACGACGTCGACGAGCTGCTCGACATCAAGCTCATGGTCATCCGTCGGATGGCCGAGCGGCCGCAGCTGGCCAACCGCGTCTTCCAGGAGGTCGGCGAGCGCGAGCTGCAGATGATCATCCGGCTCGGCTTCGTGTTCGGCTTCGTGCTCGGGATCCCGCTCGTGGCGCTCGTCTCGGCGGTGCCGCAGTGGTGGGTCCTGCCGCTGGCCGGGATCGTCATCGGGTGGGTCACGAACTGGCTGGCGATCGAGGCGATCTTCTCGCCGCTCGAGCCGCGGAGGATCGGCCCGCTGACCGTCCACGGCCTCTTCATCCGCCGCCAGCACGACGTCGCCGAGATCTACAGCTCGATCATCGCGGAGGAGGTCCTGACCGTCGAGCGGCTCGCCGACGACCTGCTGCACGGACCGAAGTCCGACCGGACCCGGGCGATGATCGCGGAGGAGCTCGAGCCGGTCCTCGATCACGCGCTCGGCTCCGCGCGGATCGCGCTCAAGGCGGCCGTCGGCGCCGGCGACTACGCCGCGCTCGGCGCCGAGATCGCCCGTCGCTCGACCGCGCGGTCCCTGGCCCCGCTCGCCGATCCCGAGCTCAACGCGCGCCAGGGCGTCCACATCCACCGGATGCTCACCGAGCGGATGCGCAGCCTCAGCCACCCCGAGTTCGCCGAGCTCCTGCGCGCGGCGATGAAGGAGGACGAGTGGCTGCTCCTGCTGCACGGCGGCGCGCTCGGCGTCGTCGGCGGCCTCCTGCACCTCGCCGTCTTCGGAACCCATGTCTGACCGTCGGAGGACCCCCGTGATCGCCATCGCCACCGCCCCGCTCGACCTCGCCGGATCCGTCGCTCGCTGGGGCGGCCGCGGCCTGCGCCGGCAGCTCCGCGCGCTGCTCGACGAGCCGACCGGACCCGAGCGCGCGCTCGGCACCGGGACGGCCGACGCGTGCACCGCCGGACCGGCGGGCCCCGGCGGCGGCGGCCTCGGGGCGCGGTTCGCCGCGCTGCTGGAGCAGAGCTCCCGGGTCGCGCGCGACGACGGCGCGCCGGACCCCGTCCTCGGCCGCCTGCTGGAGCAGCTCAGCCCGGACGGCGCGCGCGTCCTGCGCCTGCTCGCCGAAGGGGGCCCGCAGCCGATGCTCGACGTTCGTGTCCGCGAGGGCCTGCGGGGCGGCGAGCGGACCGTGCTGGCGGACGCGACGATGGCGGTCCGGGAGGCGGGGGTGCGCACCGCGCTGGACCCGGCGGTGCTGCTCGACGACCTGCGGCGGCTCGGGATCGCGACCGCCTGCGACGAGCCGCTGCCGGGCGACGGGCCCTACGAGGTGCTCGAGGCGCAGCCGGAGGTCGCCCTGGCGCGCCGGGTCGGTCGTGCGCGCCTCGTGCGCAAGCGCCTCGTGCTCACCCCGCTGGGCCGGGACCTCGCCCGCGCCGTCGGCCTGGCCCCGTAGGGCCGGACGAGCGCGGGTGGCCGGGGCCGCGCGGCCGGGCACGGGCGCGTGGCGTCCTCGGTCAGCCGGCCCGCAGCACGGCTCGCCCGACCCGCACGACGGTCGCGACGACCTCGGCTTCGGGCGGCGGCTCGGGTCGTCCGAGCGCGTCGGCGATCACCGCGCGCAGCGCGCCGATGATCGCGGCCGCCGCGAGGCCGGCGTCGATGGCCGGGTCGAGCTCCCCGCGTCGCTGCCCGTGCTCGATGTTGCGCGCCGCCTGCGCGACGTGGCGACGCAGGCGGGCGGCGTCGACCTGCGTCGCCGCCGCGTCGTGCACGAGCCCGGCGGCCACCGCCCGCCCGAGCGGGTGGGCGTAGAGGAACGCGACCTCGCGCCCGATCCGGTGCTCCTCGCGCACGAGCCAGCCGGCGCCGGCCGGCAGGTCGGGGTCCTCGCCCAGCGGACGATCGAACACCGCCGCCGCGTAGTCGTCGTAGAGCGCGTCCACGACGGCGGCGACGAGGCCGTCGCGGCCGGCGAAGTAGCGGTAGAGCACGCTGGGGGCGACGCCGCAGCGCTCGGCGACGGCGGCGACCTCGATCCGCCCGTCGGCGGCGAGCTGCGCCGCGGCGGCGTCCAGCAGGCGCGCCCGGGTGGCCCGGCCCTTCGCGGTCGCCGGACCGCCGGCGTCCCGCGCGAGGGCGGGTGCGGCGCCGTCCCGAGCGCGGCTCACGGCTCGATGACGTGCTCGGGGTTCGGCCGCCGCTCCGGGGGCGCCTGGCCGTAGTCGCCGAAGGGGCCGTCGCGCTCGGCGACGACGGCGCGCACGCCCTCGCGCTCGGCGCGGTCGATGAACGCCAGCGCGTCGGGCGTGTTGCGCATCAGGCCGTCGAGGATCGGCCCCAGGGTCTGCGTGGCGTGCAGCCCCATCTGCTCGTAGGCCTGGTTCACCATGAGCTTCTGCGCCGCGAGCTGCGAGCTCGGGATCCGCGCGAGGTCGGCCGCGAGCGCCGCGACGGTCGCCTCGAGCTCGGCGAACGGCACCGCGCGGTTGATGAGCTCCACGTCGGCGGCCTCGCGCCCGGTGAGCGGCCGCCCCGTCAGCGCGTGCTCCTTCGCCTTCGTCAGGCCGAGGCGGTACAGCCACATCCCGGAGAGGTACGCGCCCCACATCCGGCTGTAGGGCGTGCCGATGACGGCGTCCTCGCTCGCCACGACGAGGTCCGCGCAGAGGGCGAAGTCGCTCCCGCCGCCCACGCACCAGCCGTGCACCTGCGCGATCACCGGCTTCGGGCAGCGCCAGATGCTCATGAGCTGCTGGGTCGGCGAGAGCTGCGGCGCGGTGGCCATGACGAAGTCCTTGCCCGGGTCCCAGCGCCCGTCGGTCTCCAGCAGCTCGCCCCAGTGGTGGAAGCCGTCGCCGAAGTCGTAGCCGGCGCAGAACGCCCGGCCGGCGCCCCGCAGGACGACGACCTTCACCGCCGGATCGCGCGTGGCGCGCAGGACCGCCGCCTCGACCTCCTCGGGCATCGGCGGCACGATCGTGTTCAGCTCGGCGGGACGGTCCAGCGTGATCGTCGCGACCGGGCCGTCGGTCGCGTAGCGGATCGTCTCGTAGGCCGGGTCGGTCGCGGAGGGCATGGCCGACGGTAGTCGGGCCGACCCTCCCGAGTCAAGAAGTGATGTCACTTCTCGTGTGTGACAGGCAGGAGGGCCTCGAGCCAGGTCGTCACGAGCGGCGGCGTCGCCGCCGGGTTCCAGAGCGCGCGGACCGCCGTCGTCGCCGGAGGGTCGAGCTCGCGGACGAGCACCCGTCCGCCGACCGCGGGCCCGGGACGGTCCGTCACGAGCGCGAACCGGTCCGGCGCGACGACCGAGGTGACCGGCGGCGTCCCCTGCATCGCGCTGCGCACCGTGCGCGGGGTGAATCCGGCCGCACGGCAGCGCTCGATCAGCTCGTCGGCGTGGTTCGAGCGCCCGGGATCGCCCCACACGATCAGGCGGTCCTCGGCGAGGTCCCCGAGCGCGACCCGCTCGCGGCCGGCGAGCGGGTGGTCGCGATGGAGGGCGACGCGCAGGGCGTGCTCGGCGACGATCCGGCCCTCGAGCCCGGCCGGTGCGGCGAGGGCGCGCGCGAGGCCGAGGTCGAGCGTCCCCCGCGCGAGCTCGTCGAGCAGGTCGCTCGGGTACCGCTGGGTGGCCGCGAACCGCACGTCGGGCACGCGGTCCAGCAGCGGCGCGGTGAGCTCGTGGACCTGCTCCCCGCTGAGGGCGGGGGTGTGCCCGACGCGCAGGACCGGGTGATCGCCGCGGTCGACGCGGCGCACGCGCTCGCGGGCCGCGAGCGCGGCGGCCACCAGCGACCGCGCGTCGGTGAGCAGCGCGCGGCCCGGCTCGGTGAGGGCCACGCGGCGCGTGGTCCGGGTGAGCAGCGTCACGCCGAGCTCGCGCTCGAGTCGGCGGATGGAGTCCGAGAGCGCCTGCTGGCTCAGGTGCAGCCGCGTGGCGGCGGCGGTGAAGCTCCGGTCCTCGGCGACCGCGATGAAGTGCTCGAGCTTGCGCAGGTCCAGCGGCACGAGCCCCACGGTACGCGATCCACCGGCGCTGCTTGTGGATCCACCAGCAGCGCGCGTTTCCCTCCGCGGCACGTCGCTCGTAGCGTCGGTCTCCGCGTCCCGGGCCCGCGGTCGCCGCCGCGCCCGCGGCCCCGACGCCGCGCACCCCGCACCCCACGAAGGAGCACCCGATGTCCCCCACGCTCGAGTCCCAGGTCGTCCTGATCGCCGGCGGCGCGAAGAACCTCGGCGGCCTCCTGAGCCGCGAGGTCGCCGCCCGCGGCGCCGACGTCGTCGTCCACTACAACAGCGACGCCTCGGCCGACGCCGCGCGGGAGACGGTGGCCGCCGTCGAGGCGGCGGGCCGCCAGGCGATCGCCGTGCAGGGCGACCTCAAGCGCCCGGCGAACGTCCAGGCCCTGTTCGACGCCGCGATCGACCGCTTCGGCAAGGTCGACGTCGCCGTGAACACCGTCGGCAAGGTCCTGAAGAAGCCGATCGTCGAGACGACCGAGGCCGAGTACGACGAGATGTTCGCGATCAACGCGAAGGCGGCGTACTTCTTCCTCCAGGAGTCCGGCAAGCGGATCGAGGACGGCGGGCGGATCGTCACGATCGTGACGTCGCTGCTGGCGGCCTTCACCGGCCTCTACTCGACGTACGCCGGCTCGAAGTCGCCGGTCGAGCACTTCGCCCGCGCCGCCGCGAAGGAGCTCGCGCCGCGCGGGATCTCCGTGACGGCCCTCGGGCCCGGGCCGATGGACACGCCGTTCTTCTACCCGGCCGAGGACGACGACTCGATCGCCTACCACCGCTCGCAGAGCCTCAACGGCGAGCTGACGAAGATCGAGGACATCACGCCGATCATCGAGTTCCTCGTGACCGGCGGCTGGTGGATCACCGGCCAGACGATCTTCGCCAACGGCGGCTACACGACGCGCTGAGCCGCGCGGCACCCCCGCCCGTGGAGAGCGGGCACGCGCCAACCTCGACCGGGCCCGGCGGCGGATCGCCGCCGGGCCCGTACGCTGCCCCGCGTCCCCCGAACGGCCCCGGAACACGCATGACCACCACCCTTCGCCGCGCCGGCGACCAGGCCCAGCGCGTCACGACGCTCGAGCTGTTCTTCGACCTCGTCTTCGTCTTCGCGATCACGCAGACCTCGCACCTCCTGCTCGAGCACCTCAGCTGGGAGGGCGCCGGGCAGACGGCCCTCGTGCTGCTCGTCGTGTGGTGGTCGTGGAACTTCACCACCTGGGCGATGAACGAGCTGGACCCCGAGTCCGGCCCGGTCCGCCTGCTGCTCCTCGTCCTCATGCTGCTGGGGCTGCTGATGGCCGTGGCGATCCCCGAGGCGTGGGGCGACCGGGCGCTGCTCTTCGTCGGCTGCTACGTCGCGGTGCAGCTCCTGCGCCACGGGTTCCTCGCCTTCTCCGCGGCCCGTCCCGGAACCGTCGAGCGCGACCGGGCGGCGCGGATCTTCACGTGGTTCGTCGTCGCGGGCGCGTTCTGGATCGCCGGCGGGATCGCGGACGGCGGCTCCCGGACGGCGCTCTGGCTCGTCGCGCTGCTGATCGACTACGGCGGACCGCTGGCGCTGTACTGGCTGCCGGGCCGCGGGCGGTCCCCGGCCGGCGCGTGGGACGTCGGGGCGTCGCACTTCGCCGAGCGCTTCCAGCTGTTCGTGATCATCGCGCTCGGCGAGACGATCATCCTCACCGGCGCCACCGCGTCCAGCCACGAGCTCGATCTCGTCTCGACCCTCGCCGTCGTGCTGGCGTTCGTCAGCACCGCGACGCTCTGGTGGCTGTACTTCGGCTCGATCGCCCTGCTGACGGAGACGCACCTGCACGGCGCCGAGGAGCAGCGGACGACGGTCGCCCGCGACATCTTCACGTACCTCCACGTCGTGCTGATCGGCGGGATCGTCGCGAGCGCCGTGGGCGACGAGGTGATCCTCGCGCACCCGAAGGACGAGCTGGAGACCGCCGCGCTCATCGCCGCCGTCGCCGGACCGGTGCTCTACCTGCTGGCGCAGGACCTCATGCGGCTGCGCAACACGGGGAGGCTCAGCCCGTCGCGGACCATCGCGATCGGCGCGTGCCTGCTCATCGGGCTGGCCGGGACCGCGATCCCGGCGTTCGCCGTCGGCGTGCTGCTCGTGGTGACGCTCCTGTCGGTCGCCGGGTACGACACCTGGCGCCGCCGCCACCGTCCCGGGCCGACGATGCGCGCCGCGCTCGCCGCCGACCGCTGATCGACGACCGTTCAGCTGCGCGCGACGAAGCGGCTGTAGAGCGCCGCGGCCTGCGCGCGGTTGGCGACCCGGAGCTTGCGCAGGATGTGCTTCACGTGCGTCTTCACCGTGCCGTGCGAGAGGACGAGCTCCTCGGCGATCCGCTGGTTCGTCGCGCCGGCGGCCAGCAGCTCGAGCACCTCGAGCTCGCGCCGCGTGAGCGCCTGCGCGAGCCGGGCCACGGGCGTGTCGGATCGTCCGGGCGCCGTCGTGCGCGGCAGCAGCGAGCGGGCCGGGGCCAGCGCGTCGTCGGCGACGGCCTCCAGCGCCGCCGCGGTGTGCCGGACGGCGTGCGCCTGCCGTCGCGCGCGCTCCTGCGCGCCGGCCCGCTCGAACGCCAGGCCGACGGCCGATGCGAAGGCCTCGAGCACCACGAGGTCGCCGGCGTCGACCGGCCGTCCCTGCTCGCGGTCGCCGTGCAGCAGCCCGACCGGGCGCCCGTCCTCGAGGATCGGCGCCACGGCGTAGGGCCCGCGCACCGCGACCGCGCAGCTGCGCCCGCCGTCGCCGAGCACGGCGCGGCGGCGGCGCAGGGCGTCGCGCTCCGGGCCGTCCTCGGGCAGGGCGAGCCCGCGGTCGGCCGCCTCCGCCACGAGCGCCCCGGCCGCGGCCCGGTCGTCCGCGACCGCGGCGCTGATCATGAGCGGCCGCTCGTCGGCCGTGCACAGGACGAGCCCGCGCCCGAACCCGAGGCACGCGGTGAGCGCGCCCGCCGTCGCGTCGCAGAGCCCCTGCCGGTTCGCGGGCCCGCGGAGGCGCTCGATCGCGCGCCGCAGGTCCCCGATCGTCGCGCCGTCCATCGGGACGCCACGCTACTCGCTCCGGAGGCTCCCGCCACGGCGAGCCGCGTGCCGCATCGCCGACCGGGGGAGGAACCTGTCCCGAACGGACGGTGCACGGCGCGCCGCGCGGGCCGCAGGCTTCCCGGCATGACGAGCTCGACGAGCGGCGGGACCCCGGCGCGCACGCAGGACCGGACCTGGCACGACGTGTTCCTGCCCGACGACGTCGCCCACGTCCGCGAGCTCGCGCGGACGTCGGTCGCGCGGCACCTCGCACCGGTGGCCCGCGAGATCGGCGCGATGGAGGAGTCCGCGGACGCCTTCCCCTGGGAGGCCTTCCGCGGCCTCGCCGCCGACGGCCTCTTCGCGGTGCCGTTCCCCGAGCCGCACGGCGCGGGGCTCGAGCACGCGATGCTGGCGACCTGCCTCGTCACGGAGGAGATCGCCTACGAGTCCTCCTCGATGGCCGGGGTCTACGACGGCCAGTGCATCCTCAACGCCCGCGCGCTCTCGTTCGCCCGGCCGGAGGTCCAGGAGCTCGTCCTGCCGTCGCTGGTCTCCGGGGCGTCGGCCTTCTCCTTCGCCACCACCGAGCCGGACGCCTCGAGCGACCTGACGCCGACGGCGCTGCGGACGGTCGCCCGGCGCGTCGACGGCGGGTTCCGGATCAGCGGTCGCAAGCGCTGGATCACGAACTCCGTCGTCGCGGACTGGTGCTGCGTGCTCTGCCGCGACGGCGACGAGCCCGCGCTGACGTTCCTCCTCGTCGACATGCGCGCCGACGGGGTGACGGTCGGCGCGCCCGACCGCAAGCTCGGGCACCGCGGCCAGATCACCGCCGACATCGTCTTCGAGGACGTCCTCGTGCCGGAGGAGCGCGTCCTCGGCGCGCCCGGCAAGGGCCTGGGCGCGGCGCTCGCGTCGCTGGCCGCCGGGCGGGTGGGGATCGCCGCGGCCGGCGTCGGCGTCGCGCAGAAGGCGCTCGACCTGGCGGTCGAGCGGGTCCGCTCCCGCGTGCTCTTCGGCAAGCGGCTGGGGGAGATGCAGCACTGGCAGTACCGGCTGGCCGACCACGCCACGCACCTCGAGGCGGCGCGGTCGCTCTACCAGAAGGCGGCGGTCCGACTGGACCGCGGCGACCGCTCCGGCGAGCCCGAGGCGTCGATGGCCAAGCAGTTCGCGACGAAGCTCGCCAACGACGTCGCCCGCGACGCGGTGCAGGTCTTCGGCGGCTACGGCTTCGCGCGCGAGATCGCCGCGACCGGCGAGACCTTCCAGCTCGAGGAGCTCTTCCGCGACGCGAAGGTCCTCGAGATCTTCGAAGGGGCCAACGAGGTCCTCCAGTGGGTCATCGCGCGGTCCCTGATCGGTCGCGACGTGACGGGCTGAGCGGCGCGGCGCCGGTCACCCCGGAGGCGGCGCCCGCGGCGCGCGGCACCGCCGGCCGCGGCCGACCGGCCGCGGCCGCCTACGCGTCCTCGAGCAGCTCGGACTGCTCGAGCCAGTCCGCCTCGGACTGCTCGCGCTGCGCGACGAGCTCGGCGAGCTCGACCTGGAGCTCCCGCAGCCGGACGTGGTCGCTGATCGCGGCGGCCATCTCCTCCTGGAGCGCCTCCTCGCGGGCGGCGAGCTTCTCGAGCTGGCGCTCGAGCCGCGCGACCTCCTTGCGCGCGGCGCGGACGATCGCCCCGCGCGGGCGCGCGCCGGCCTCCGGCGCGGCCGACGCCGGGGCCCGCGGCGCCTGCTCGAGCGCCTCGCGGCGCTCGGCGACGTACTGCTCGATGCCGCCGGGCAGGTGCCGGATCGAGCCGTCCTCGGCGAGGCCGTAGACGTCGTCGCAGACCCGCTCGACGACGTAGCGGTCGTGGCTCACGATCACGAGCGTCCCCGGCCAGCGGTCCAGCAGGTCCTCGAGGGCGGTCAGCGTGTCGATGTCCAGGTCGTTCGTCGGCTCGTCGAGCAGCAGGACGTTCGGCTCGGCGAGCATCACCCGCATGAGCTGCAGCCGCCGGCGCTCGCCGCCGGAGAGGTCGCGCACGAGCGTCCGGCCCTTCGCCCCGCGGAAGCCGAAGCGGTCCGCGAGCGAGCCGGCCGTGAGCTCCTCGCCCTCGCTCGTCGTCGCGACCCCGCGGACCTCCTCGAGCGCCTCGATCACCATGAGGTCGCCGCGGACCTCGACCGTGTCCTGGGAGAGCATGCCCAGCCGGACGGTGCTGCCGCGCTGGACCGTGCCGGACTCCGGCTCGATCTCGCCCGCGAGGGTGCGCACGAGCGTCGACTTGCCGGCGCCGTTGACGCCGACGAGCGCGACGCGGTCGCCGGGACCCAGGCGCCAGGTCACGCCCCGCAGGACGGTCCGCTCGCCGCGGCGCACCACGACGTCCTCCGCCTCCAGCACGGTGTTGCCCAGCCGCGCGCTGGCGAAGCGCAGCAGCTCGACGCCGTCGCGGGCGGGCGGCTCGTCCGCGATCAGCTCGTTGGCGGCCTCGATCCGGAACTTCGGCTTCGACGTCCGCGCCGGCGGGCCCCGTCGCAGCCATGCGAGCTCCTTGCGCAGGAGCTGCCGGCGGCGGGCGTCGGCGGCGGCCGCCTGCCGGTCGCGCTCGGCGCGGGCCAGCACGTAGGCCGCGTAGCCGCCCTCGTACTGGTGCACGTCGCCGTCGGCGACCTCCCACGTGTGGGTGCACACGGCGTCGAGGAACCAGCGGTCGTGGGTGATGACCACGAGCGCGCTGCGGCGGGCGGCGAGGTGGCGCGCGAGCCAGTCGACCCCCTCGACGTCGAGGTGGTTCGTCGGCTCGTCGAGCAGCAGCAGGTCGAGCTGCAGCGTCAGCGCCTGCGCGAGCGCGATCCGGCGCCGCTCGCCCCCGGAGAGGCCGCCGATCACCGTGTCGAGGCCCTGGGCGAAGCGCGAGAGCGTCACGCCGCCGAGCAGCCCGTCGAGGACGTCGCGGAAGCGCGGGTCGCCGGCCCACTCGTGCTCGGCGCGCTCCCCGATGAGCTCCTGGCGGATCGTCGCGGCCGGGTCGAGCGGGTCCTGCTGGTCGACGACCGCCGAGCGGAGCCCGTTCTGGCGCGTCACCTGGCCGCCGTCGGGCTGCTCGCGGCCCGCGATGAGCCGCAGGAGCGTCGACTTGCCGTCGCCGTTGCGCCCGACGATGCCGATCCGGTCGCCGGCCGCCACGCCGAGCGTCACGCGGTCGAGGATCCGGCGGCTGGCGTACTCCTTGCCGGCCGCCTGGAGGTTCACGAGGTTGCGCGGGGGCGGAGCCATCGGCGCCTCATCCTGCCCGACGGCCCGCGTCGCGCGTCGGGCGACGCGGCCCCGCGCTCAGCGACCGCCGCTGGAGCGCCCGCCGCCCGCGCGGCCGCGGCCGCCCTGGCCCCGGCCGCCCGGACCGCGCCCGCCCTGCCGGCCGTTGCCCTGGCCGCCGCCGGAGCGGCCGTCCCGCTGGCCCTCGGAGCGGTTGCGCCCCCCGCCCTGGCGACCGTCGGACTGGTGTCGGCGGCGGTCGTCCTCGGTCGCGTGGCGGCGCCCGGGCTCGCGGCCCTCGCCGCGCGCGCCGCGCTCCTCGTGGCGGCGGACGCCGTGGCGCTCGTCGCGCCCCTGGCCGCCGCGGCCCTGGCCGCGGCCGCCCGGACCGCGGCCGCCCTGGCCGCCGCCCTGCGGGCGACCGTCGCCGCCCGGCTGGCGCTTGCCCTGCTGGCGGACGTAGCCGGAGCCCTTCTCGCCCGGGAGCGCCACGCGCAGGCCGGCGGCCTCGAGCTCGTCGTGCAGCTCGAGGTCGCGGCCCATGACGGCGACGTCGGACAGCTCCTCCGGCTCGACGAACGTCATGCCGATGCCGGTCGCGCCGGCGCGGCCGGTGCGACCGATCCGGTGCACGTAGGTCTCGTGGTCGACCGGCACGTCGTACTGGATGACGTGCGTGACGTCCTGGACGTCGATGCCGCGGGCGGCGACGTCGGTGGCCACGAGCGTCGTGACGGTGCCCTCGTCGAAGGCCTGCAGCGCCCGGCGGCGCTGGGCCTGCGAGCGGTTGCCGTGCAGCGCGACGGCCTCGACGCCGTGCTGGCTCAGCTTGCGCACGATCTTGTCGGCACCGAACTTCGTGCGGACGAACACGACCGTCCGGCCGCGCCCCTCGTCGCGCAGCGCGCCCACGAGGTGGTCGAGCTTGTCGTCGCGCGTCACGCGACGGAACCGGTGCTCGATCTTGCCCTGGTCCTGGACCGGCGGCTCGTACTCGATGAGCTTCGCGTCGGTGGTGTAGGCGGTGGCGAGCTCGCCGACGCGGCCGTCGAGCGTCGCGGAGAGGAAGAGCGTCTGGCGCTTGCGCGGGATCTGGGCGACGATCCGCTTGACGACCGGCTGGAAGCCCATGTCGAGCATCCGGTCCGCCTCGTCGAGGACGAGCTTGCGGACCCGCGAGAGGTCGAACGCGCCGCGCGAGAGGAGGTCCTCGAGCCGGCCGGGGGTCGCCACGAGGATGTGCGCCTTCGCGGCCAGGCGGGACTGCTTCTCCAGCCCGGCGCCGCCGAAGACGGCGGTGATCGCCAGCGCACGCGAGTGGGCGAGCTCGTAGAGCTCGTCGACGATCTGCGTCGCGAGCTCGCGGGTCGGGACGAGGACGAGCGCGCTGGGGCGCGGGTCGGTCGCCTCGATGCCGTCGACGAGCGCGAGGCCGAAGGCGATCGTCTTCCCCGACCCGGTGGGGGAGGAGACGAGGACGTCGCGGCCGGCGAGGGCGTCCGGGAGCACGAGCTCCTGGACGGCGAACGGGGAGGTCATCCCCTGCTCCTCGAGGGCGCGGACGACGGCGTTGGACACGCCGAGATCGGCGAAGGTGGCGGACATGCGAACTCCTGGGGATCGGGACGCGCGACGTCGCGGCGTGCGACGGGAGCGACCGGTGGTGCGCTCGCACTGCCGGTCGCGGCGAGCCGATCGAGGACCGGTCGTCGCGCGAGGAGGAGAACGCGGAACGGGGGCCGATCCGGGTGACGTCGGAGGACGCCGGCCGCGGACGGCACTGCTCGAAAGGGTACGGAACCGCGGCTCCTCGTGCGTGACGATGCTCCGGACCCGCTCGGCGCTCGGCGGCGCGACGAGGCCGGCCGCCGGATCGTTACGGTCGTGGGGTGGCCCTGACGACGCTTCCGACGATCCTCGCCCAGGCCTCCTCGACCGGCACCACGAGTGCCGCGGAGCGCACCGCGGCGCGCGCCGAGCGCGCCGCGAACCGCCTCGAGCGGACCTGCGGCGCGGCCGGCGACAGCTGGCAGGCGGACCTCTGCCGCAAGATCTGGGACGGGTATCCCGGCCAGACCTGGAACAAGCTCGCCGCCGAGACGGTCCACTGGCTCACGACGGGGCTCTTCAAGATCATCCTGATCTTCGTCGTCGCCTGGGTCGTCAACCGGCTCGCCCGCCGCTGCATCGTGAAGGTCGGCCGCCGCGTCGGCACCGGCCGGCTGTCGCGGGGCCTCTCGCGGGTGCGGAAGTACACCCCGGCCGCGCTCATGGAGACCCAGGAGATGAGCGTCCGCTCCGAGCAGCGCCGCGAGGCGGTGCTCGGGATCCTCCGCAGCATCGTCACCGGCCTGATCTACGCGATGGCGTTCTTCATGGCGCTCGGCGAGGTCGGCATCGACGCGGGGCCGCTGCTCGCCGGTGCCGGCGTCCTCGGCGTGGCCCTCGGCTTCGGCGCCCAGACGCTGGTGGGCGACTTCCTCAGCGGGATCTTCATCCTCGTCGAGGACCAGTACGGCGTCGGCGACGAGATCGTCTTCCGGCCGAAGTCCGCCAGCGGCGAGCCGGTCACCGGCACGGTCGAGGCGCTCTCGCTGCGCAACACCCGCATGCGCGCCCTCGACGGCACGGTCTGGCACGTGCCGAACGGCGAGATGCGCGCCGTCGGCAACCAGAGCCAGCACTGGTCGCGCGCCGTCCTCGACATCGCGGTCGTCCACGGGACGGACATCGGCAAGGCGAAGGCCGCGATGGCGCGCGCCGCGGAGCAGGTCCGCGAGAACGACCCCGGGGTCCTCGAGCCGCCGGAGGTCTGGGGCGTCCAGGCGCTGAACGCCAACGGCGTCGTCATCCGGCTCGTGCTGAAGACGACGCCGTCGCAGCAGTGGCGGATCTGCCGCGTCGTGCGCGAGCGGATGCTCCTGGAGTTCGCCAAGGACGGCATCGAGATGCCCGCCGCCGAGTCCCCGGCCGGCGAGGCGCTGCCTTCCGTCTGAGCCGGACCACGCCGCGGCCCGCCTCGCCGCCGCGGCGCGCGCGGATGCGCGGGCCCGCTCAGCGGCGCGCGGCCGGCAGCCCGGCGGCGGACGCCCAGCGCGTGAGGTCGGGCTTCGGGTCCCGGGGCTTGCCGCCGCTGTACCAGCCCGGTGCGGTCCAGAGCTCGAAGTGCAGGTGGCAGGCCGACGCGTTGCCCGATCGCCCGACGAGCCCGATCGGCGTGCCGGCCTGGACCTTCGCCCCGACCTTCAGCGGCGACCGGGCCTGCAGGTGCATGTACGCCTGGTCCTCGCCCGTCGGCGTGTCGGTGATGACGAGGTAGTTGCCCGCCGAGGACTGGACCTCGTTGTGCTTCACCACGCCGCTCGAGGCGGCCACGAGCGGCAGGCCGCAGTCGGCCAGCGCGTCGACGCCCTGGTGCGCGCCGCCGCGCTCTCCGAAGAACGTGCCCGCCTCGCCCCAGTGCCACGCGCCGAGGATCGGGAAGGTGTAGCCGTCGGCGCCGACCCGCGCGCTCGTCGCGCGGCCCGCGGTCACCGCGGCCGCCGCGTCGGCGTCGGCGGGGGGCGGGGCCGGCGTGGACTCGCGCAGGCGCTTGGCGTCGCTGCGCGACAGCACGCCGTCGGCGCGCAGCGAGGCCGAGGACTCCCAGCTGCGAATCCGGGTGCGGATCGCGGCGGTGTACTTGCCGTGGGTCGGCACCCGCACGCCGTGGTCCAGCAGCAGCCGCTGGATGGCGCGCACGTCGGTGCCCACGGAGCCCACCCGCAGCGTCCGGGACGCGAACCCGCGCTCCTGGACGCGGGGACTGGCACGGCGCTGCATCGCGGCGAGCTGCGCGGCGTCGGCGACGCCGTCGACCGTCAGGCCCTCCTCGTGCTCGAAGCGCCGGAGGGCGACCTCGGTCGCCGCGCCGAAGGCGCCGTCGCGGGCGACCGGCAGCCCGAGCTGCCAGAGCGTCCGCTGGAGCGCCATGACCCGGCTGCCCTTCGAGCCGAGCGCCAGCACCGCCCCGGAGCGGACCGCCGCGGCGCTCGTGGCCGGGGCGGCCGCCTCGCCGGCGGCGGACGTCGTGGCCGGCGCGGCGCTCGTCGTCCCGCCGACGGAGACCCCGCCGCCGTCCTGCGCGCCGGCCGGCGCGGCCGTCAGGCCCATGCCGGCCGCGAGCAGCGCGATCGCGGTCGGGAGGGTGACCGCGCGTGGGCGCGCGGCACGAGAGGTCCGGGATGGAGCGTCGTTCGGTCGGTGCACGGGGCGTGCAAGGGCCTACGGGTCCGGCCACCGAGGCACCCGGCGTCCGGCGGCAACTCCGACGCGCGGGACCCGCCACGGCGGCATCCGGGAGCCAACCCTACCCGTCGGCCGGACGGAGCGCGAGCTGCGGCCCCGCGGACCGCCGCCGCGCGGCGCGGTGGCGCCGACGCGCCCGGCGCTCGGACGTGCGTCCGTTTCCCCTGCGGCGAGCGTCCCGTGCGGTCGATGCTCGCCTGGATGGCCTCGGGTCCCGACAGCGTCGCCGGCGCGTACCCGCGATCGCTGGACCGCGGCGCGGACGGGACGACCGCAGGGCGCCTGGTCGCGCGCATCGATCGCCGGATCCCGGCGCCCGCGCTGGCGACGATCGGGGCGCTGCTGGTCGCGTCGCTGGCCGCGGTCGCGTGGTCGACGGCGGACGGGGGCACGGCGGCGACCGTCGTGCTGCGCCAGGTCGAGTCCGCGCTCGTCGTCGTGGCGGTCGTCGGCGCGCTGCGTCGTCGGCGGACCGCCTCCACCGCCGTCGAGCGCGCGGGCTGGACGAGCCTCGTCGGCGCCGCGGTCGCCGTCCTCGTGACGACGGTCGCCGCGATGCTCGCCCCGCACCTCGACGCGCGCCTGGGCGCCCCGACGCCGCTCGACCTGCCGTCGCTGCTCGTGGCGCCGCTCGTCCTGCTCGGGGTGCTGCTCTTCGCCCGTCCGACCCGCAGCGCCGCGCACCTCGGGCGGATCGTCCTCGACGCGATCGCCGTGGGCTGCGCGGTCGGGATCGTCGGCTGGTACCTCGTCGTGCGGCCGTTCGTCGACGGACGTCTCGCGGCGCAGCCCTCCCAGGAGCTCGCCCTCGCCTACGTCGCCGGCGACGCGATCGCGCTCGGGCTCGGGCTCCTCGCCCTGCTGCGCGCGAAGCGCCACCTCCGGGGCACCGTCGCCTGCTCGGCCCTCGGCCTCGGGGCGCTGCTGGCGTCCGACCTCGGGCGCGGCTTCGAGGTCCTGCCCGGCGTCGCGCCGCCGGCGTCGGTGACCGAGATCGGCTGGGCGCTCGCGATGGCGCTGCTCGCGATCGGGGCCTGGCTGCGGCCGGGGCCGCGGGGCGAGCACGTGGCGCTCTCGGACGCCCGAGCCCGCCGCGCGTGGCTCTGGTGGCTCGCGCTGCCGTACCTCTTCCTCATGCCGGTCGCCGGGGTCCTGCTCGTCGGCGCGGTCGTCGGCGACGTCGACGGTCCGATGATCGCCGGCTCCGCGATCGTCATCGCCGTCCTCGGCTTCCGTCACGTCGTGGCGCTGCGCGAGAACGCCGAGCTGGCGCAGCGGCTCGCCGGCTCCGTCCGCGAGCTCGAGCACCGGGCCGCGCACGACGAGCTCACCGGCCTGCTGAACCGCGGCGGCCTGATCAGCGCCCTGCGCGGCGATCGCCCGATCGCCGGGCGGCCGGCCGCGCTGCTGTTCGTCGACCTCGACCGCTTCAAGGCGATCAACGACACGCTCGGGCACGCGGTCGGCGACGCGGTCCTGCGGGCCGTCGGCGAGCGCCTGCGCTTCGCGATCCGGGCGGGGCTGGCGGCGCGGTTCGCCGGCGACGAGTTCGTGCTCGTGCTCCCGGGCGTCGTGGACGAGCACGCCGCGCTCGGGCACGCGCAGGAGGTGCTCGAGCTCGTCGAGCGGCCGATCCCGCTCGCCGACGGCGGCGAGGTCGTCGTGACGGCCTCGGTCGGCCTCACGACCACGACGAGCCTCGCCGACGGCGAGACGATCGTGCGCGAGGCGGACCTCGCGATGTTCGAGGCGAAGCAGGGGGGCCGCGCCCGCGTCCAGGTGTTCGAGGAGGGCCTGCGCGAGCGCAGCGCCGACCGCGTCCGGCTCGAGCAGGACCTGCGTCGCGCCCTCGCCCGCGAGGACGAGATCGAGGTCCACCTCCAGCCGCTGATCGCGCTGGAGGGCGATCGGCTGTGGGGCGCCGAGGCGCTCGTGCGCTGGCGCCACCCCGAGCGCGGCATGCTCGCTCCGGGGCGCTTCCTCGCGATCGCCGAGGAGAGCGGGCTGATCGTGCCGCTCGGCCATCGCGTGCTCGCCGAGGCCTGCGCGGCGGCCGCCGCCGTGCCCGATCTCATCGTGTCGGTGAACCTCTCGGCGCGGCAGCTCCACGATCCGCTGCTCCTGGCGACGGTCCGCGACGCGCTGACCGCGCACGGCCTGGCGCCCGACCGGCTCTGCCTCGAGGTCGTCGAGGACGTGCTCGTGGACGACCGCACGATCGGCGTGCTCGAGGCGCTGCGGGCGCTCGGCGCCCGCGTGGCGATCGACGACTTCGGCGTCGGCGCGTCGTCGCTGAAGCAGCTGCGCCGGATCCCGGGCGCGCTGGTGAAGATCGACCGCTCGTTCATCGGGTCGCTCGACACGGCCGAGGCCGGTGACGACGACCGCGTCATGGTCCGGGCGCTCGTGAACGTCGCCGAGCAGCTGGGCCTGCAGGTCGTGGCGGAGGGCATCGAGCGGCCCGACCAGCTCTCCGCCGTCCGCGACCTCGGCGTGACGATCGGCCAGGGGTGGCTGCTCGGCCACCCGCAGCGCGCCGCCGCCTTCGTCACGAGCTGCGGCGGCGGGCCGCTCGTGCGCCGCGGGACGCGCCCGGCGCGCCGCTCGGCCGCCTGACGCGTCGCCGCCTCCTGCCGTCCCGCGACGGCGCACCCGGCCGGGGGGACGGCCGGGGGACCGGGACGTCCCGGTGCGCCCGGCGTTGGGTAGCGTCCGCACGCGATGACCGACGAGACCCCCCGCGAGCACACCGACGTCCTCCTGATCGGCGGCGGGATCGCCTCGGCGACCGCGGCGAGGACCCTGCGCGAGGGCGGGTTCGAGGGCCGGATCGTGCTCGTGAGCCGCGAGCTCGACGCGCCGTACCACCGGCCTCCGGGGTCGAAGGAGCACCTGCGCGGCGAGCAGGGCCAGGACGACGCGCTGATCGTCCCGGCCGGGTGGTGGGCGGAGAACGACGTCGACCTGCGGATCCGCACGAGCGTCCTGTCGCTCGACGCGGAGGGCCGGTCGGTGAAGCTCCAGACGAAGGACGAGCTGACCTTCGACCGGGCGCTCGTGGCGACCGGGGCGATGGTCCGCCGGCTGAACGTCGACGGGTCCGGCCTCGAGGGCATCCACTACGTGCGCTCCCTGCGCAACAGCGACGCGATCCGCCGCGACCTGGACGGCCTCGCCGACGGCTCGCCGATCGTGCTCGTCGGCGGCAGCTACATCGGATCGGAGGTCGCGGCGAGCCTCGCGACGCAGGGCCACCCGGTGACCGTCGTGATGCAGGAGGCCGAGCCGCTCTCGCGGACCTTCGGCGAGGACGTCGGCCGCTGGGTCCGCGCCCGCCTGGAGGGCAACGGCGTGACGGTGCGCGGGGGCGTCGACGTCGCCTCGTTCGCGGCCGCCGACGGCAGCACCTCCGAGGGGCGCGTCGCGGAGGTCGTCCTCGCCGACGGCGAGCGGATCCCGGCCGCCCTCGTCGTCGCCGGCGTGGGGGCGACCCCGGACGTCATGCTCGCCAAGCGAGCGGGGCTGGCGCTCGGCGAGACCGGCGGGGTGGCGTGCGACGACCGGCTGCGGACCTCCGCCGAGGGCATCTGGGCCGCCGGCGACGTCTGCGAGTACGCGTCCGTGCTCGACGCGCACCCCGAGCGCCTGCGGGTCGAGCACGAGGAGCACGCGGCCGCCCAGGGCGCCTACGTCGCGCGGCAGTGGCTCGGCGAGGACGCCCCGTTCCAGGAGGTGCCGTACTTCTTCAGCGACCTCGCGGACTGGGTCGCGCTGGAGGCGCTCGGGCCGGCCATCGGCTGGGACCGGACGGCCCTCGAGGGCTCGCTCGAGGACGACGCGTTCGGGGTCTGGTTCCTCGCGGGGGACGAGCCGCGCGGCTACGCGTCCTTCAACGGGGGCGGCGACCTCGACGCGGCGCGCACGCGGCTCGCGAAGGCCGCTGCGGCCTGAGCGGCACCGCCTGCCTCGCTGCGGTGCGTGGTCCGCGCGCCGCAGCGACGCGGACCCCGGTCCCGGCGCGTGCGCCCGGACGTCCTTCGGGACGGAGCGGCCCCGGAACGACGACGGCCCCGCGATGCGGGGCCGTGGGAGGGGCGCCGGCCGGCGCCCGGGGTCGGCGCCGAGCGCCGAGGGCGAGTCAGACCTCGACGACGATCTTGTCCGGATCGTCCTCGACGCGCTCGCCGCGCAGGTAGGCCTGGTTCTCGGCCCGCTCGCCGGCGACCTGCGCCAGGGCGTAGACGATCGGCACGATCGCGAACACGGGGACGATCACGAACCAGAGCGCGATCAGCCAGATGCTGAGGCTCGTGGCGCTGGCTTCGGCGAGGACGTTCATGACGCGCGCAAGCCTACCGGAGCGCGTCGTCGGCGGCCGCCTCGCGACGCCCTCCCGGCGGGGACCCCCGGCGCCCGGCCACTCCGACCGCGCTGGTAGGCTTTCTCCACCGTGATCTTCACGACCAAGGCCGAGTACGGGGTCCGCCTGATGGTCCGCCTGGGCGAGATGCCCGGCGACGAGCCCGTCTCCCTCAAGACGGTCGCCGAGACCGAGCGGCTGCCGCTCGCGTACCTCGAGCGGATCGTCGCGCTGCTGCGCCGTGCCGGCCTCGTCGAGAGCACCCGCGGCGCGCACGGCGGCTACCGCCTCGCGCGTCCCGCGGAGGAGATCCGGATGGACGAGGTGATCGTCGCGCTCGAGGGCGCGGTGGCGCCGATGTCCTGCTTCGTCGACGACCGCGAGGGCGACCGCGTGCTGTGCTCGCACCTCGAGGACGACGGCACGGGCTGCGCGACGAAGCTGCTCTGGACCCGGGTCCAGGGTGGCGTCTTCCACGCCCTCCAGCGCACGACGCTCTCCGAGCTCGTCCGCTTCCAGCGCCCCGGCGAGGACGGCCGACCCGGCCGCGCCGCGGCGATCGACGTCACGACGACGGCGGCCGGCTCGCTCGCCTGACGAGCGCGCCGGACCACGCGTCGCCCGGCCCCGCCCGCGTGCGGGTGCCGACCCACCACCCCTCACACGACCGACACGGACCCCATGGCTGACCTCGAGATCAAGAACCTGCACGTGAGCGTGGGGGAGAAGCAGATCCTCAAGGGTCTGGACCTCACCGTGAACAAGGGCGAGATCCACGCCCTCATGGGCCCGAACGGCTCGGGCAAGTCGACGCTCGCGAACGTCATCATGGGCAACCCGGCGCTCGACGTGACCGAGGGCTCGATCGTCTGGAAGGGCGAGGACATCACCGAGGCCGACCCGGACGAGCGGGCGCGCAAGGGCCTCTTCATGGCCTTCCAGTACCCCGTCGCGATCCCGGGCGTGACGATCGTGAAGTACCTCCGGATGGTCATGAACGCCCACCGCGAGGAGCGCGGCGAGAGCGAGATCTCCCTGAAGGAGTTCCGGCAGGTCGTCCAGGGCGCGATGGAGCAGACGAACGTGCCGAAGGAGTTCGGCTCGCGCTACCTCAACGACGGCTTCTCCGGCGGCGAGAAGAAGCGCCTGGAGATGCTGCAGCTGGCGCTCCAGCGCCCCGACGTCGCGATCCTCGACGAGACGGACTCCGGCCTCGACGTCGACGCCCTGAACGTCGTCTCGCAGGCGGTGAACGCGGTGAAGGCCGAGAGCGACCTCGGCGTCCTCATCATCACCCACTACCAGCGCATCCTCCACCTCGTGAAGCCGGACCGGGTGTCGATCCTCGTCGACGGCCGGATCGTCCAGGAGGGCGGCCCGGAGCTCGTCGAGGAGATCGAGACCCAGGGCTACGCGAAGATCCGCGAGCGGGTCGCGGCCGGCCAGGCCTGATCCCCATGGCCTCGCCCGCCGTCCCGGCGCTCGACGTCGCCGCCGTCCGCGCCCAGTTCCCCTACCTGGAGCGCGAGGACGACGTCGTCTACCTGGACAGCGGCGCGAGCGCCCAGAAGCCGCGCGCCGTCCTCGATGCGATGCACGAGTTCGGCGGGCGCCACTACGCGAACGTCCACCGCGGCCAGCACGTGCTGGCGCGGGAGGCGGACGCCGCCTACGACGCCGCGCGTGCGCGGGTCGCCGGGTTCGTCGGCTCCACGCCGCAGGAGACGATCTTCACCGGCAGCGTCACGCAGTCGCTGAACCTCGTCGCCCACAGCTGGGGCCGGCCGAACGTCCAGGCCGGCGACGAGGTCGTCATCACGCAGATGGAGCACCACGCGAACCTCGTGCCGTGGCAGCAGCTCTGCCTGCGCAACGGGGCGCTGCTGCGGTACCTCGAGGTCGACGAGCACGGCGCGATCGACCTCGCCCAGCTCGACGCGTTCCTCGCCGGCGGCCGCGTGAAGCTCGTGGCGATCGCGCACGTCTCGAACGTCCTGGGCACGGTCAACCCGGTCGCCGAGGTCATCGAGCGCGCGCACGCCGCCGGGGCGCTCGTCGCCGTCGACGGCGCGCAGGCCGTGCCGCAGCGATCGGTCGACGTCGCCGCGCTGGGCGCCGACTTCTACGGCTGGACGGGCCACAAGCTCTACGGCCCGACCGGCATCGGCGTGCTGCACGTGCGCCGCGAGCTGCTGGCGGAGATGCCGCCGTTCCTCACCGGTGGCGACATGATCCGGATCGTCGACTTCCACGAGACGAGCTGGGCCGACGGCGTCAACCGCTTCGAGGCGGGCACGCCGCCGATCGTCGAGGCGGTCGGTCTCGGCGCCGCGTGCGACTGGGTCGACGGGGTCGGGGGCATCGGCGCGATCCAGGCCCACGAGGAGCAGGTCACCGCCTACGCGCTGGAGCGGCTCGGCGCCGTCGACGGGATCCGGATCGTCGGCCCGGAGCGGGCCGAGGACCGTGGCGCGCTCGTCGCCTTCGCCGTCGACGGGGTCCATCCGCACGACGTGGCCGAGATCATCGCGCGCGACGGGGTCTGCGTCCGCGCCGGCCAGCACTGCGCCGAGCCGCTGCACCGCGCCCTCGGCATCCCCGCGACGACCCGCGCGAGCTTCGCCGCGCACACGACGCCGGAGGAGATCGACGCCCTCGTGACCTCGATCGGACGCGTGCTCGAGATCTTCGGCTGAGCCGGTTCCGGGCGGCGCCCCGGTCCGCAGCTAGCGCACGCGATCCTGGAACCGCCGGACGCCCTCGAGCAGCTCGGGCGAGCGGAGGGCCATCCGACGGGCGTCGACGGCCCACGAGCGCTGCTCGTCGGTGAGCCGGCCTCCACCTCGCTCGAGCGCCCGCAGGATCGCGCGGTTCGCGTACTGGGCCGTCGGCGAGCGGGCGGCGACCGCGGTCGCCAGGTCGAGCGCGTGCGCGCGCAGCTCCTCGCCGGTGCAGCGGCGGTGCACGATCCCGGCGGCGTGGGCGCGGTCGGCGTCGAGCGCCTCGCCGGTGAGGAGCAGGTCGCGCGCGAGCGAGGCGCCGAGCACCGCGTGCATCCGGGCGAGCCCCTCGTGGGAGTAGACGAGGCCGAGCAGGGCCGCGGGCGCGCCGAGCCGGGCGTCGTCGGCGGCGACGCGCAGGTCGCAGGCGAGGGCGACCTCGAGGCCGCCGCCGAGCACGGGGCCGTGGAGGGCCGCGACGATCGGCACGGGGCAGCGGTCCAGGGCGCGGGCCGCGACCGGCTCGTGCGGCACGACGCCCGTGTCCGCGGAGACGGCGAGCGCCCCGCCGCTCGACGCGTCGAGATCGTGCAGGTCGTAGCCGGCGCAGAAGGCCGGGCCCTCGCCGCGCAGCAGCACGCACCGCGCCCCGTCGAGCCGCGCGAGCGCCTTCGCGATCGCGGCCTGCAGCCCGCCGTCGAGGGCGTTGCGCCGCGCCGGCCGGTCGAGGACGAGCTCGAGGACGCCGTCGGCAGGGCGCGCGACGCGGAGCGGCGCGTCGTCGGCGGGCGTTGAGGGGGCGGTTCCGCGGTCGTCGGTCATGGTCGCGAGCACGGCATGGTGCCAGGCCCGGCCCACGAGGCGCGGTGGTGGCGGTCGTGCGAGCGCCGCGGGCCGGGGCCGGAGCGACGCACCTGCGACGATGGAGGGGATGGACGAGCTGTACCGCGAGAACATCCTCGACCACTACAAGCGTCCGCGGAACTGGTCCCCGCCGCTCGAGCCGCTCGAGCGGGTCGACCTGGAGTTCGAGGACAAGAACCCGTCCTGCGGCGATCAGCTGCGCGTGACGATCGAGCTCGACGACGAGCGCCGCGTGGCGGCCGTGCGCTTCGACGGCCACGGCTGCGCCATCAGCCAGTCGGCGGCGTCGATGGTCTCCGAGGAGCTCGCCGGCAAGAGCGTCGACGACCTCGTCCGCCTCGACCGCGACTTCGTCCTGGACCTGCTGGGCATCGACATCTCGGCGACGCGCATCAAGTGCGCGCTGCTGTCGCTGAAGGTCGTGCGCTCGGCCGCGCTCGGCGGCGCGGTGGACTGGGACGACGACGTGCCGGAGGCGGCGCCCCCCGCCGGCGGCACGGGCTCCGCCGCCGGCTTCTGAACGAGGACGGGCCGTCCGCTCGGACGGTCCGCGCGGTGCGCCGTGGCGCGGGACGACGGACCGCGCTCCGCGGTCCGTCGTCGGTCGCTCAGCGCGTCTTCGCCTTCGCCTTGCCGGTGACCTTGACGGTCCGGCTGACGGTCGCCTTGCCGGCGGTGATGCGGAGCTTCACGCTCGCCTTGAGGGTCCGGCCCTTGAGCCGGTTCGCGGCGGCCTTCGTCAGCTGCAGGCGAACGGCGGCCTGCTTCCCGGCCCGCACGGAGCGCGAGGCGACGACCCGCGCGGTGTAGCGCTTGCCACCGATCGTCACCTTGACGGACTTCGGCGCGACGATCCGGCAGGCAGGCCCGCCCTTCGCGCAGGTGACGGTCGCGACCGCCAAGCGGCGCCGCGCGTCGAGGGTCCGCGTGCGCTGCTTCGGCAGGGCGACGGACGGCATCGTCGTCGCGGGCGTGCTCGTCCCCGTCGGCGCCGTGCCCGGGTCGGGCGTGCCGGGGTTCGGCGTACCGGGGTCGGGGGTGCCCGGGGTGGGCGTCACCGGGCCGGTCGTGCCCGGGTCGGGGGTGCCGGGGTTCGGCGTCCCCGGGTCGGGCGTCCCGGGATCCGGGGTGCCGGGACCGCCGGGCTGCGTCGTGGTGGGGCCGACCGTGAACGGCAGCGGCGGCTTCTTCGCGTCGGCGGCGCCGCCCGACGTGTACCAGTACGAGCTCAGGCCGGAGTCGAGCTGGAAGTCCACGAAGGACTGCGGCCACGCCCCCCACCCGGGGTTCGTGCGGTTCTGCGGGGTCGACGTGCCGGTCTCCACCTCGACGCCCGCGTAGTCCGGCTCGACGGTGAAGCCGGCGGCGTCGAACGTGACGTTCCGGAAGGTCGCGACCTGGACGCCGGGGACCTCCGGCAGGGGCTCCTTCACGGTCGGGTCCTCCATGCTGGCCGCCCAGCCGTAGAGGATCGCCTCGAGCGTGCCGGTGCCGTCCGCGGCGACGGTGAGCTTCGGGTCCTTGATGGTGAACGGCACCAGCCCGCCGTAGAAGTTCACCGACAGCTCGCCGGTCCACTGCACGACGGTGCTGCCGCCGCCCTGGGTGACGGCGCCGTCGTCGAACAGCCCGCGCTGCTCGTTCGTCCCGGCGATGTGCGCGGTGCGCGTGGCCCACGTCGGGGTCTGCTCGGCGCCGCCGACGAGCTGGACGACGCGGACGTCGCCGTCGATCGCCTTGTAGGTCGCCTCGGTGCCGTCGGACGCGCCGGCCGAGAGGTAGTTGCTGCCGCCGAACGGCGGCTGGGACTGGATCTCCTCGTTGCCCAGCCACGTGAGCGTCGGGCCGGCGGCGGACGCGGCGGCGGTGCGTCCGCCGAGCAGCGCGAGCGCGAGGATCAGCGCTCCGAGCGCGGCGAGCGTCGCAGACCGCCGGGAGCGGATCGAGAGTGACATGCGGTGATTCCTCCTCGTTCGACGCGACGTCGCACGTCGATGTAGGGTCGCCTAAAGGTTAGGCGAACCTATCAGGAAGACCGCTGCGCAGGGGCCCTGGTCTTCGGGTACCCGAAGACCAGGCGGGTCGGGACGGAGGAGCGGCTCGGAGCTCCCGAGCCGGCGGGTGCTCGCCCGGTCGCGGGCGACCGGCGAGCAGCGCCGCTCAGGTGGCCGCGACGACCGTGAAGCTGATCGGGTCGAGCTCGGCGCCGGGGTTGTAGAAGCCGCCGAACGCCGGGACGCCGGACTCGGTGAGCTTCGCCGTGATGCCGCTCCACGTGACGTTCGTCCCGTCGAGCTTCCGCGTCGCCTTCGCGAGGTCGAGGTCGGCGACGATCAGGTCGACGTACGTCTTCACCTGCCCGCTCTCGCGGTCCTTGCTCGTGGCGTCGACGTGGAGCACGCCGCGCTTCGCGCCGGCGGCGATGACGACCCGCGGATTGCTGATCCGGACCTGCAGGTCGCCCTGATGGCCGTCGAACACGGCGGTGCCCTTGAAGCGGACGTCGGTCGCCCAGGTCCCGCGGTTGATCGAGCCGCTGCCGCCGATGAAGCGGAAGCCGCCGTCCTGCGTGCGGATGGCGCCGTCGGCGGATCCGACGGTGCCCCCGGCGATCGGGCCCGTGATGTACCGGCGGAACGACGCGCGCACGCCCCAGTCGGCGGTGCCCGTCTGGACGACGGCGTCGGCCGCCGGGGCCGTGGGGTCCTGCGGGGCGGGGGTGCCGCTCGGCGTCGCCGTGGCCGACACCGCCGTCCGCAGGATGCCGCCGGCGGCGAGCTTCCGGACGCCCAGCGCGCTGCGGAGCTTGCCGGCGGCGGTCGGGGCGAGGACCCACGTGATCCGCGACCGGCGGCCGGTCGAGCCGTCGGCGCTCAGCGCGAGCCGGCCGCGCTTCGCCCGGGCCACGATGAGCGCGGGGCCGCCGCCGATCCGGGCGCGGAGCGTCGGCTTGTCGCTCAGGCGCAGCGTGATGTCGGAGATCGTCACCCGACGCGCGCCGCGCCGGAAGGTCAGGCCGTCGCGGCGGGCATGGTCGATCTTGCTCGTCGTGCTCAGGGAGCCGCCGGCGATGCGCAGCCGGAACCCGCCGCTGCGGCGCGTGACCTTGCCGGCCGGCGACACGCGGACGCCGGCGGCGGCGAGCTGGCGCGCGGCGACGCCGGAGAGCGTCGCGGTGGTCGTGCCGCCGGTGACCTTCGTGGTCGGCGTGGCGTCGGCGGCGAGCGCGCCGCCCGGGAGGGCCAGCGCGGCGGCGAGGCCGGTGAGGACGGCGGGGAGGCGAACGGTCATCGGAAGGCTCACGGGGTCGTGGTCGTGATGGAGAAGCTCACCGGATCGAGCTCCGAGCCCGCGGGGTAGAAGCCGGCGAACGCCGGGACGCCGGGCTCGGTCAGCGTGGCCGGGACGCCGGTCCAGGTGACGACGCCGCCGGCGCTCGTGCGCTGCCCGCGGGTGAGGTCCAGGCGCGCGAACGCGACGTCAGGATAGGCGACGACCTCGTTCGTATCGAGGCTCTTGCTGCGCACGTCGCCGCGGATCTCGCCCTCCGTGGCCCCGGAGGCGGCCACGATCCGGGGGTTCGTGATCCAGAGCCGCAGGGCGGCCGCCTCGCCGGCGCCGTGGCCCTCGGCGTAGACCGTGCCGCCGAAGCGGACGTCGACCGCCCCCGACGCCGGGTCGACGGTCCCGGAGGCGGTGCCGAAGCGGATCGTGCCGTCGGGGTTGCGGGTCGCCCCGCCGGAGGTCTCGATCCGCCCGTGCGCGATGCCGTGCTCGATGTAGCTGCGGAACGACGCGCGCAGGCCCCAGTCGGCGGCGCCGCCGAGCACGGTGCCCGCGGGCCGGTCGGGCGCGGGCGGCGCGGGCGCCGGGACGGGGATCGGCGTCGGGACGGTCGGGGCGCCGGTCCCCGGCGGCACGAGGTGCAACCCGACCGAGGCGACCGCGAAGCCGCCGGCGCGCAGATCGGGGACGGCCAGTCGCCGGCGCAGGGCGGCGGCCGCGCGTCCGGTGAGCGTCCAGGTCGACGGGCGCGTCGTCGCGGCCCGCCCGCCGGGCGCGACGGTGAAGGCGCGGCGCGCGATCCGCAGCACCGCGTGGCGGGCACCGCCGTCGATCCGGCCGGTGACGCGCGCGCTGCCGCGGCCGATGCGCAGCTGCAGGTCGCTGAGGCGGACGGTGCGGGCGCCGCGCACGAGCGCGAGGCCGTCGCTGGCGTGGTGCTCGACCGCCGCGACGGCGCCGACGCGGCCGCCGGTCGCGGCGAGCTCGATCCGGGGGCCGCGGCGGACGGCGTCCCCGAGCGGCAGCACGCGCACCCCGGCCCGGTCCAGGGCGCGGAAGCTCGTGCCGGCCGGTCGCACGGCGGTCGTGCCGGCCGTGACGGTGGACGGCGCTGCGGCGGTGGCGGGACCGGCGGCGGCGGCGCTGACGAGCAGCGCCGCGGCGGGGGTGACGAGGCGGCGGACGACCGTCATGGTCGGGCTCCTTCTCCGTTGGGGGGCGGGGGGCCGCCGGGGGCGGCGGCGTCGGGGTCCGGGCTCGGCGCGCGGTCGCCGAGCCAGTCGACGTGCAGGGCGGTCCGGCCGCCGGGGTCGGCGGTGAGCGCGGCGTCGACCTGCCAGGTGCGCGCCAGCCGGTCGGCGGTGAGCACCGCGTCGGGACGTCCGGTGGCGACCGTCCGTCCGGCCTCGACGACCACCACGGCGTCGGCGATCGCCGACGCCAGGGCGAGGTCGTGGACGACGAGCAGGACGCCGAGGCCGTCGTCGGCGAGACCGCGCAGCAGGCGCGCCATCGTCGCGGTCGCGCCGAGGTCCAGCGCCGACGTCGGCTCGTCGGCGATGAGCGTCGGCGCGCCCTGGGCGAGCCCGACCGCGAGCTGCACGCGCTGGAGCTCGCCGCCCGAGAGCGTCGTGAGCTCCCGGTCGGCGAAGACGGCGGCCTGCGCGCGCTCGAGCGCCTCATCGACGGCGGCGCGATCGGCGGCCGTCGGGCGCTGCAGCGGACGCAGCTGGGCCGAGCGCCCGATCGTCACGGCGTCCCGGACGGTGACGCCCGCGGGCACGTGGGGGCGCTGGGGCACGAACGCGCGCAGGCGGGCGAGGCGCCGTGGTCCGAGGCCGCGCAGGTCCTCGCCGCCCCAGCGGACGGTGCCCGCCGACGGACGCAGCATCCCCCCGGCGGCGCGCACGAGCGTCGACTTGCCGGCGCCGTTGGGACCGACGATCGCCAGGAGCTCGCCCGCGCGCAGCGCGAGGTCGCCGTGGTGGACGATCTCGCGCCCGCCGAGGCGCACCGCGACGCCCTCGGCCTCGAGCAGGACCGTCACACCGCCCTCCGCAGGAGCCAGAGGAACAGGGGCACCCCGAGCACGACCATGAACGGGCCGACCGGGAAGTCGTACGGCGCGGCGACCTTGCGGGAGACCGTGTCGGCGACGAGCAGCAGCGCGGCGCCGGCGACCGCGGAGGTCGGCACGACGAAGCGGTGGCTCGCGGTGCCGCCCGCGAGGCGCACGGCGTGGGGGACGACGAGGCCGAGGAAGCCCAGCAGCCCCGCGAGGGCCGCGGCCGACGCGGCGAGCAGCGCCGCGGTCCCGGCGGCGACGAGCCGCACGACCCGCGGGCGCTGCCCGAGGGACTGCGCGACGTCGTCGCCCAGGGCGAGCCGGTCGAGCGGCCGGATGAGGAACGCCGCGGCGAGGAAGCCGACGACGAGGTACGGCCAGACCCCCGTGAGGACGCCCCACCCGTCGTTGCTCAGGTAGCCCGCGATGAAGAAGATCGCGGACGAGACGCGCTCCGGGAAGGCCGTCATGAGCGCCGTCGTCAGGGCCGTGAAGATCGCGTTGATCGCGATGCCGGCGAGGATCAGGCGGGCGATGCTGCCGCCGCCGGCGCCCGCCCACGCGACGAGGAAGACGAGCGACGTGGCGACGAGGCCGAAGACGAGGGCGCTCAGCGGCACGAGCGCGACGGCGCCCGGCGAGGCGAGGAGGATGATCATCGCCCCGAACCCCGAGCCGGCCGTCACGCCGATGACGTCCGGCGAGGCGAGCGGGTTGGACAGCGCCCCCTGCAGCAGCGCTCCGGCCACGCCGAGCGCCGCGCCGACGAGGATCGCGGTGACCGTGCGGGGGATCCGCAGGTCGGTGATGATCTGGTCGATCGCGGGCGAGACGTCGCCGCCGCCGACGAGCGGCAGGGCGTCGACGACGTCGCGGAGCGGGATGCTCGTGGAGCCGACCGCGATCGACGCGAGCGCGGCGATGACCAGCACGACGGCCGAGGTGCCGAGCACCCCGGCCTGGCGCAGGGTCACCGCGCTACTTCCAGTTGCCCAGGAGGTCCTTGCGCACCCAGCGGACGATCTTGCCGGGGTCGTCGGAGGCCTCGAGCAGGCGCTGCGGGTCGACGATCCGGATCCGGTTCGTGCGCGCGGCGGTCGTCGACGACCAGCCGGGCTTGCTCTTGAAGTACTCGACCGTCGCGGGGATGTCCTTCGCGTTGCCGTGCGGCACCACGATGATGACCTCGGGGTCGCGGACGAGGACCTCCTCGTCGCTCAGCGGCGCGAAGCTGCCGGGGAGGCCGGCACCGAAGGACGGCTTGAGGCCGCTCGTGAGCATCGATCCGCCGGCCGCCGAGACGATGTCCCCGCCCCAGCTGTTGGGCAGGAACGCCATCGTGTTGCGGCCGATGCCGAGCACGAGGAGCACGCGCGGGCGGACGGTGATCCCCTTGCGGGCGGCCCGCAGGCCGGCGACCGAGCGATCGGCGAGCCGGCGGGCCTGCTTCTCGCGACCGAGGACCTTGCCGATCTTGCGGATGCCGATCGGGACGGTCGCGAGCCGGACGGGCTCCAGCGAGTCGGAGATCGTGATCCGCTGCCGCCTGATCTTCGGCGTGCCCGACCGCCAGTTCGGCGAGGAGAGCACGTAGTCCGGGCGCAGCCGGATGAGCTGCTCGAGGTTCGGCCCGTCCGGATGCGAGAGGGCGATCCGACGGACCCCGCGCAGGCGCGAGTCGAACGTCAGCTTGCTGCTGTCGATCTGCTGGCCGACGGCGATCGGACGAACGCCGAGGCGGGACGTGACGTTCGCGGTGAACGGCGTCAGCGCCACGACCCGCTTCGGGGGCTTCGCGGCCCCGGCGGCCGGGGCCAGGACGCCGCCCGCCGCGGTCGCCAGCGCGACCGCCGTGGCGGTGGCCAGCAGGCTCCGGCGCGAGCGGCGGCCGGCTGACGGCGCGCGGTTCGGACGACCGTGGGAGGCGTCGAGCATGCGGGCGATCGTACCAACTTCGGCAACCCGAACACTCCGGCCTCCAGGCCCGTCCCGCCGGACGCTCCCGGGCTCAGGTCACGCGGTCCCGGCGGCGCGGACCGCGGCCCTCGAGGACCGCTCCGCCGAGCGCCGCGACGACGAGCAGCCCCCCGAGCGCGATGGTCGGGCCGTCGCCGTCACCCTCGCCGCCGGCACCACCGGCCGCCACGCCGGCGGTCTGGGGCGCGGCCCCTGCTCCGACGACCTGCCCCGAGACCTCGTCGGCGGCGCCGGCCGGCGGCGTCGGGCCGGTGGTCGTGGTGGTCGTCGTCGGCGGCGTCGCCGACGTCGTGGTCCCCGGCGGGACGGCGGCGGCGCCCGGTGCGCTCGTGCCGGGTGCGGGCGACGACCCGCCCGGGCCCGAGCCCGAGCCGCCGGCTCGGCCGGGAGCGTCGCGATCGCTGTTCCCCGACGCCTGTGCCTGGGACTGCGCCTCCGCGCCCCCGCCGCCCCCGCCGCCCGCCGCCGCGCCGGCGCGCTCGGGCTCGGACGCCTCCGCGCTCGCCCGGCGGCTCCCGCGCGGGACGGCGCGCACGGGGAAGGCGACCCCGTTGAGGCCCGGGAGGACGGCCGCGGTCGCCGCCGTGTCGCCGAACCCGCCCTCGTCGTCCTGCTGCCGTCGCAGGTAGCGGATCGGCGAGCTGTCCTGGCTGGAGAACTGCCGCGGGTCGAAGCCCACGGCGCGCAGCCCCTGCAGCACCGTCGCGGTCGCCTGGGGGGTCGGCCGCCCGGCGCGCGCACCCGCGTAGCCCCCGCTCGTGGTCAGCGCGTCGACGAGGTAGGCCTGCGCGCCGCCGGAGAGCTCGAACTCGGGGTCCGGTCCGGCCTGCAGCGCCTGCAGCACGAGGCCGGTGACGTCCGGGCGCGGCGTGCTGCCCGCCGTCGTGCCCCACCCGAGGCCGGAACCGGTGCGGCGGTAGGCGGTGCGCAGCCACGCGACCGCGCGGGCCGCGGTCGCGCGCTGCGCCTCGTCGCCGCCGGCGAGCGCGATCGCCGCGAGGGCGGTCGGCGCGGTGCGCGCGCCGCCGGCCGATCCGGCGGGGAAGCTGCCGTCGGTGCGCTGGCGGGCGACGAGGGTCGCGAGCGCGGCGGACCCGGAGGGGCGATCGGCCTCGCCGGCGGCGCGCAGGACGAGCACGAGCCGCGCGAGGTCCTCCGTGCGGGTCAGCGCGTCGGCGTGGCGGTCGAGGTAGGCCAGCAGCGTCGTGCCCTTCGCGGGCTGGTCGGCCGGATGGACGCCGACCGACGCGAGCGCCAGGGCCGCGAGCACGGTGACGGACGGGTCCGAGCGGCGGTCGCGGACCGTGGGGGCGAACCCGCCGTCGGCGCGCTGCGCGGCCTGCAGGCGGCGCACCGCGCGGTCCAGCGGCCCGAGCTCCTGGGCCGCGGCGGCCGGCGCGGGGCCGAGGGCGGTCCCGCCGACGAGCGGACCCACGCTGAGCCCGGTCGCCGCGACCGCGAGCGCGGCCACCGCCGACACGCGGAGTTTGGGTGACCGAACCACGGGTCGGCCAACGTACCACAGGGTCTCGCGGCGGCTCGCCGCCCGCCCGTCGCCGCGCGACGGCCCACGGCGCTCGCCGGACGGCGCTCCGATCGGCGGTCGGCGCAGGATCCCGATCCGCCGGTCAGTCGGCCGCGCGCGCCTGGCGCGCCAGGGCCACGGTCGCCGCCCGGAGGCCCTGCGCGTCGTCGAGGGGCGCCGCGAAGCCGACGCGGACGCTCGCGCGCCCGGCGGGCGTGTCCGCGCGCAGGTCGAGGCCGTAGCGGTCGGCGCGGACGCAGCGTGCGCTCGTCGCGTCGGGATGGCCGCCGAGGGCCCGCGCCATCGCCAGCAGGGCGTCGGCGTGGTCATCGTTGAGGTGGCGCACCGCCCCGGCGGCGCGGGGCAGGACGGGGTCCGGCTCGGCGGCGAGGTACTGCTCGGTGGTCACGGAGTCCATCCGGCCGTAGCCGCCGACCCAGCGCACGCGGTCGACCCGCAGGACCCAGGTCGAGAAGTCGCCGAAGGTCGAGAAGAGCGCGGCCGGCGGGACCGCGGCGACGTACGCCGCCCGCGCCGCCTCGGCCTCCGCGCCCTCGACGCGCTCCGCGACGCCGGCGAGCGTCACGCGGCCGTTGTCGAGCGGGTCGGCGCCCTCCTCCCCGGCGGTGACGACCGAGAGGCTCGCCCGCTGCTCGCGCTCGAGGTTGCGGCCGTGCTCGGCGAGCGTCGAGACCATGAGCACCGGGCGCCCGTCCGCGAGCGTCGCGAAGGCGACCATCGACGCCCACGGGGTGCCGTCCTCGCTGAGGGAGGCGAGCGTGCCGGTCTTCGTCGCGGCGACGATGGTCCGGGCCTCCTCGGCGGCTGAAGGGCGGTCCTGCGGCGTGCGGACGGGGGCGGTCGGATCCGGCGTGGCCAGGACGGCGGCCGGCGCCTGGTGGTCGCTCTGCGTGTCGGCGGCGGGCATGACGCGCAGCGTAGCAACCCTTAGGACTGCCTAATCTGCGCTGGTCACCCTAACTCGACGGGCCGCTCGGCCTCGTCGCGGGGTCGACTTGTCGACGGCTGTCGCTATCATCGGCCCATGGGCTCCGCTCGGTCGCTGCGTCCCGTCGGGGTCGCGCCACGTCGCTCCGGCATCACCGCGACCGACCGGTACGTCGCCGCGATCCATGCGCTCGCGTTCCCGCTCGGCCGGCCCTGCGGCCCGCTCGGCCGGCCGTTCGAGAACGCGCGGCTCGCGGAGGTCCTCGGCGTCGCGCCGGTCTCCGCCCGCGAGGTGCTGCTGCGGCTCGAGCGGGACGGGCTCGTCGAGCGGGCCCTGCGTCGCCGCTGGGCGCTGACCGACGGGGGCCTCGCGCGAGCGGACGAGGTCGTGCGGCGCCAGCGGATCGTCGTGCGGTTCCTCGTCGACGAGCTCGCCTTCCCCGTCGCCGACGCCTACGTCGACGGCGTGCCGCTCGGGGTCTCGATCGGCGCGCGCACCGCGGAGCGGATGCTCGCGCGGATCGGCGCCCCCGACCGCGACCCGAGCGGCTGGCCGATCGACCTCGAGCGCGACCGCGCGGAGGCCCCGTCGCTCGTGCGCGCCCTCGACGCGCCGATCGGCACGGCCGGCGTCGTCGCCCGGCTGTCGCGCCATCCGCGGTCGCTCGTGGCGGAGCTCCACGACGCCGGATGCGTGCCCGGCCGGTCGCTGCGCGTCGTCGCCGGCCTCGGGGGCCGTCCGGCGTGGCTGCTCGGGGACGGCGAGGCGCGGCGGCCGCTGCCGGAGGCGCTCGCCGGGGGCGTCTGGCTCCGCGCCGTCGACGCCCGCTGACCGCGCCCCGCCGACGCGCTCCGTCTGGGCCCGCCCCCTGGGTCGCGACCGCGTCCCGGCTCGAGCAGGGTCAGCGCGCCTCGACGGCGCGCTGCGCCGTCGCCACGGCGATCGCCGTGACGTCGTCGAGCGGCCTCCCGGACTGGTGCAGCACGCGGATCGCCGCGTTGACGATCCCCTGGACGAGCTGCGCGGTGACGGCCGCGTGCGGATGGCCCGCGGCGACGAGCGCCTCCTCCAGCAGCGCGGCCGGCTGGAACGTCATCGCCGAGATCCGGGAGCGCAGCTCGGGGCTGAACGAGGACTGCGCCAGCGCGCCCGCGAGCTCCGGCCGCACCCCGGAGACGAGCGCGAGCTGCGCGCCGACGAAGGCCGCGACGCGGCCGTCGAGGTCGTCGGCGCGCGCCATCGCGTCCCGCAGGCGCTCGAGCCAGCCGGGCAGGGGGCGCTCGAGGACCTGGGCGACGATGTCCTCGCGCGAGGAGAAGTAGCGGTAGACGGAGTTGCGCGCGAGGCCGGTCCGCTCGCCGAGCGCCGCGAACGTCAGCCCCTCGTGGCCGCGCTCCACGAGCACCGCCTCGGCCGCCTCGAGCAGCGCCTCGTGCTGGCGGGCGCGGTGCTCGGCGACCGTGTCGGCTTCGATCCGCGGCATCGGGCCGATCCTACGACCGCCGCGTCCCGATCGCCGGACCGGGACGCGGCGGTCGGCCTCACGCCGGGGACGGGACGTCGGCCACGTCGGCGGTCGCCCGCCGCGCCGTCGCCCGACCGAGCAGCAGGACGGCCAGCACGCCGGCGGCGGCCAGGACGCCCGCCTGGAGCTGGAACGCGTGCGTGAAGCCGTCGGTGAGCGCCTGGGGCGGGGCCGTCCCGGCGGCGAGCTCGTCGCGCGTCGTGGCGGTCGCGATCGTCACCATCGCCGCGATCCCGATCGCGCCGCCGATCTGCTGGCCGGTGGTCAGCAGGGCGGAGGCGAGTCCCCCGTCGCGGTCCTCCGCCCCGCCGGTCGCGAGCTCCATGAGCGGCATGAACGCCGCCCCGAGGCCTGCCGCCGTGAGCGCGAGGGACGGCGCGACGTGGGTGACGTAGTCGCTCGTCGGCGTGAGCGAGCTCATCCACAGGAGCCCGGAGGCGGCCGCGCCCATCCCGGCGCCGACGAGCACGCGGATGTCCACGCGCCCGACGACCTTGCCCATGAGCGCCGACACGGTGCCCATGGCGATGCTGAACGGCAGGAACGCCGCACCGGTCTCCAGCGCGCCCCAGCCGAGCACCCGCTGCAGGTAGAGCGTCTGGAAGAAGAACATCGCCATGAGGCCGGCGGCCCCGAGGAAGACGGCGCCGTTGGCGATCATCGGCCGCCGGCGGCGCAGGAGCGCGGGCGGCAGCAGCGGGGACGCCGAGCGCCGCTCGCCGGCGGCGAAGAGCGCCGCCAGGAGCGCGGCCACGCCGAAGCCGGCGAGCGTCCGTGCCGACGTCCAGCCGGCGTGCTCGGTCTCCACCACGGTGAACACGAGGACGAGCAGCGCCAGCGTCCCGAGCGTCGCGCCGGCGACGTTCGGGGAGGTCCGGGCGGACCGCAGGTCGTCGGCCGGGACCATCCGCGGCACGAGCAGCAGCGCGACGGCGGCGACCGGCAGGTTGATGAAGAAGATCCAGCGCCAGTCGAGGAGCTCCGTCAGCGCGCCGCCGGCGAGCAGCCCCGTGGCCGCCCCGATGCCCAGGAGGCTCGTCCAGACGGCGAGCGCGCGGGCGCGCGCCGGGCCCTCGGCGTGGCTGCCGAGGATGAGCGCCAGGGCGGCGGGGGAGAGCATCGCGGCCGCGATGCCCTGGATCGCGCGCGAGACGACGAGCATCACGTCGTCGGTCGCCAGGCCGCAGGCGGCGGAGGCGAGGGCGAAGGCGGCGAGCGCGAGCAGGAAGACGCGGCGGGGACCGACCCGGTCCGCGACCCGTCCGCCGATCAGCAGGAAGCCGCCGAAGGTCAGGAAGTACGCGTTGACGACCCAGGACAGCGAGGACTCGGAGAACCCGAGCTCCTCGCCGATCGTCGGGAGGGCGACGTTCACGATCGTGTCGTCGACGATGAGCATGAGCTGCGCGACGCACGCCAGGGCGAGGATCGCGACGGGCCGGATGGGGACGGAGGAGGTGCGGGACATGGGACGGGACCTCGGTGGGACGGGGCCGGACGGCGCCGCGCCGATCGGCGTAGGACGTTCTCCAGTCGGAGAACTTCTCCGGTTGTAGAAGAATCTGCTCCGCATGTCAAGACGGCGTGCCATGATGGCGGGGTGGCACGCACGACCGAGCCCGCGACCGACCGCCGCGATCGCCTCCTCGACGAGGCGCTGCGACTGCTGGCGGCCGGCGGGCTGCAGGCCGTCACGCACCGGGCGGTGGAGTCCGCCGCCGGCGTGCCCCACGGCTCGGTGACGTACTGGTTCGCGTCCCGCGACGGGCTCGTGGAGGCGATGGTCGACCGCCTCGCCGCCGACTGCGAGCGGCGCGTCCGGGACCTCGCGCACGACGTCGCCCTGGCGGCGGCGCGCCGCGGCCCGGCGATCGACGTGGGCTCGTTCGCGCGGGCGCTCATGGGGTGGATGGACGACGGGCGCGAGCAGCACGTGGCGCGGCTCGAGCTCGAGCTCGCGGCCGTCCGCGATCCGCGCCTGGCCGAGCGGATGACCGACGCGGCGCTCGTCTTCTGGCGGCTCTGCGAGCCGATCGTCGTCGCCGCCGGGTCGCGGCACCCGCAGCGGGACGGCCGCGCGATGGCGGCGATGGTCGACGGGCTGCTGCTCGACCGCCTCGCGCACCGCCCTGCGGGCGCGGAGGTCGTCGAGGCGGCGCTGGCGCACCTCCTGGGCGACTGGTCCGGGACGCCCGAGCGCCCGTCGCACACGGGCGATCCGGCGTAAACCTGAAAACCAGACTGGATTTCCCTATATTGGGAGGCGTGACCGCCCGGACCGACCTCCATCAGCACGCCTGGCCCGTCGAGCTCCTCGACGCCCTCGCGGAGCGCTGTGGTCCGGGGCCGCGCGCGCGGCAGGAGGGCGACAGCACCTGGGTCCTCGAGCTGCAGGGCGAGCCGGACCACCCGCTCGACGAGCGGCAGATCGACCTCCACCGGCGCAGCGGCGCGCTGTTCGCCGCCGGGCTGGACCGCGCCCTGCTCGTGCCGCCGCTCGCGATCGGGCTCGACGCCCTGCCCGACGTCGACGAGTCGCGCGCCCTGCTGGCGACGTGGTCCTCCGCGGTGCGGGGGTTCGCCACGCCGCACGGCTCGTCGTTCGCCGCCTGGGCGGCGGTGCCCGCCGCCGACCCCGACCCGCGGGACCTCGAGCGGCAGCTCGCCGAGGGCGCGGTCGGCCTCGCGCTGCCGGCCCCGGCGCTCGCCGACGCGGCGGCGCTGGACCGGGTCGGTCCGGTGCTCGAGGCGCTCGCGCGCGCCGGCCGGCCCCTGCTCGTGCATCCGGCGCCGCCCGCGGCCGACGCCGCCGCGGCGACCGCGGCCTGGCGTCCGGCCCTCGTGGACTACCCCGCGCAGCTCCTCGCCGCCTGGGCGACGTGGCTGGAGCGCGGCCTGGACGAGCACCCCGACCTGCGGGTCGCCTTCGCGGCGCTCGCCGGCGGCGCGCCGCTGCTGCTCGAGCGCCTCGCGGCGCGCGGCGGTCCCGTCGATCGCGCGCGCGACGAGCGGCTCGTCTACGAGACCTCGTCGTTCGGTCCACGGGCGCTCGCCGCGGCCGCGCAGGCGGTCGGGGCCGACCGCCTCGGGTTCGGCAGCGACCGGCCGGTCGTCGCGCCCGGCGAGCAGCATCCGCCCGCGGTCGCCGGCCTGGACCCGGCGCGCCTCACGACGGTCGCGGCCGCGCGACTGCTCGGCGAGTCCGTCGCCGCCGGCGCTCCCGTCGCGCCGGCCCTCGAGCTGGTGGCGGAGGCGGCGTGAGCGCGCCCGTCGCCGCGTCCTGGATCGCGGACCTCCTGCCGCGCGCCGGCGTCCTCGACCCGGTCGAGCTCGAGCGCCTCGCCCGCGCGATCGCGGCGCGCCCCGAGCGCTGGGGCGATCTCGTGCGCCACGACCCCGAGCGGCGGACGTACGAGCTGCTCCACGACGACGCCGACGTCACGGTGTGGCTCATCTGCTGGGGCCCGGGCCACGACACCGGGTTCCACGACCACGAGCACTCCGGGGCGGGCGTCGCCATCGCCGAGGGCGCGGTCGTGGACGAGCGGCTCACGGCGTTCGGCGGGCCGATCGCGCGGCGGCTGGCCGACGGCGGATCGACGACGATCGACCCGGCGGAGATCCATCGCGTCCACCACCCGGGCGGCGCGCCGGCCGTGACCGTCCACGCGTACTCGCCCCCGCTGGACCGGATGGGCGCCTACGAGGTCGCCGACGACGGCCGGCTGCTGCGCCACCCGCGCTCGGGCGAGGCCGACCTCGCGCCGGTGCGCGAGGACTGACCCGGGCCCGGATCCCGCCTCGGCCGACGCGCCCGGTCGATCGGGACGCCGTCCCCGGCGGGCGGCGACGCGTCGATCGCGTCGCGTCCGGAGCGGTGCGGCGCCGGTCGGGCGGGCGCGTCCGCCGGGACGACTTAGGCGTCCCTATTTGAAGTTCCTCAAATATGGGGCGCGAGCCCGGAGGGGCGGCGCGATACAATTCCTTCCGAAGGCATCGGACTTCCGGCGCGCAGGGTGCGCGCTCGGTCCCGGTGCCGTCGGTGACCCTCCGAAGACCTGCCGTGCCGCTGATCGACGTCTGCCCGCTGTCCGAGCTCCCCACCGGGGCGCGACGGACCCTGGAGCACGACGACGTCGAGATCCTCGTCGTGAACTGCGACGGGGAGATCCTCGCCATGGAGGACCGCTGCAGCCACGACGACGGGGACCTCGCCGACGGCGAGCTCGACGTCGCCGCCTGCCAGATCGAGTGCCCGCGTCACGGCGCGCGCTTCGACCTGCGGTCCGGTCGCCCGCTCACCCTTCCGGCCTACGAGCCGGTCGACACCTTCCCCGTCGTGCTCGACGGCGACACCATCAAGCTCGAGGTGGACTGACCCATGACCACGCCCCCGGAGACCTCCGCCAGCCTCCTGAACGAGGAGGAGGCGTCGCTCGCCGACCTGAACTCGGACTACACCGAGAAGTACGGCTTCCGCGACGCCGAGAACTACCTCTACAAGGCGCCGAAGGGCATCAACCGCGAGATCGTCGAGAAGATCTCCGAGTTCAAGGACGAGCCGCAGTGGATGCGGGAGTTCCGGCTCAAGGCGCTCGAGCACTTCGAGTCGCGTCCGCAGCCGACCTGGGGCAGCCCGATGCTCGCCGAGGTCGACTACGACGACATCCACTACTTCGTCCGCGCGTCGGAGAAGGCGTCGCGCTCGTGGGACGAGGTCCCCGAGGACGTGAAGAACACCTTCGACCGGCTCGGCATCCCCGAGGCGGAGCGGAAGTTCCTCGCCGGCGTCGGCGCGCAGTACGAGTCCGAGGTCGTCTACCACCAGGTGAACGAGGAGCTCGAGAAGCAGGGCGTCGTGTTCATGGACATGGACACCGGCCTGCGCGAGCACGAGGACCTCGTGCGCGAGTACTTCGCGACGGTCATCCCGGCGAACGACAACAAGCTCGCCGCGCTGAACAGCGCCGTGTGGTCGGGCGGCTCGTTCGTGTACGTCCCGCCGGGCGTCCACGTCGAGATGCCGCTGCAGGCCTACTTCCGCATCAACACGGAGAACATGGGCCAGTTCGAGCGGACGCTCATCATCGCCGACGAGGGCTCCTACGTGCACTACGTCGAGGGCTGCACCGCCCCGACGTACTCCAGCTCGTCCCTGCACTCCGCCGTCGTCGAGCTGATCGCCAAGCCCGGCGCCCGGATCCGCTACACGACCGTCCAGAACTGGTCGCAGAACGTCTTCAACCTCGTGACGAAGCGGGCCGTGGCCCAGCAGGACGCCACCGTCGAGTGGGTCGACTGCAACCTCGGCTCGAAGCTCACGATGAAGTACCCGGCCGTCTACCTCATGGGCGAGCGCGCCCACGGCGAGGTGCTCTCGATCGCCTTCGCGGGCAACGGCCAGCACCAGGACGCCGGCGCGAAGATCGTCCACGCGGCGCCGAACACGACGTCGAACATCTTCGCCAAGTCGATCTCCAAGGACGGCGGGCGCTCGAGCTACCGCGGCCTGCTGGACGTCGGCAAGGGCGCCGTCGGCGCGAAGTCGAAGGTCGTCTGCGACGCGCTGCTGCTCGACGAGCGGTCGAAGACCGACACCTGGCCGACGATCCGGATCGACGAGGACCAGGTCGACATCGGCCACGAGGCCTCGGTGACGAAGGTCGGCGAGGAGCAGCTCTTCTACCTCCAGTCCCACGGGATCCCGGAGGACGAGGCCGCGAAGCTCATCGTGAACGGCTTCATCGAGCCGATCGTCAAGGAGCTCCCGATGGAGTACGCCGTCGAGATGAACCGGCTCATCGAGCTGCAGATGGAGGGCTCCATCGGATGACCGCGCTGGCCACCGACCCCACCTGGCTGGCCGAGCGCCGCGACGCCGCCCGCACCGAGCTGGAGACGCTCGAGCTGCCGACCTTCCGCGGCACCGCGGGCTGGGAGTTCACGGAGATCCCGGAGCTCGACCTCGACGCCTACCCGCTCGCCGGCGGCGACGCCGACGCCAGCGGCGTGGCCGAGGGCGCGCCCCGCGTCTTCGACCACCTGCCCGAGGGCACGAAGCGCCTGACGCAGGTCGACGGGACGATCGTCGAGGCGGCCGACAGCGTCGATACCGAAGGCCCGATCGTCCTGCCGCTGGCGGTCGCCGCCGAGCGCCACGCCGACCTCGTCGAGCCGTACCTCGGCCGGATCGAGACGCAGCGCACGCCGTTCACCGCGCGCAACGACCGCGACTGGACGGGCGGGTTCTTCGTCTACGTCCCGCGCAACGTCCACCTCGACGCGCCGGTCCTCCTGACGCTCGTGCAGTCGCAGGCCGGCACGACCGCCGCGCCGCGCACGCTCATCGTGCTGGAGGAGGGCGCCCAGGCCGAGGTCTGGTCGCAGGCGGTCTCCGCCGACCCGACGCTCGACGCGCTCGTCAACGGCGTCGTGGAGCTGCACGTCGGGGCGAACGCCCGGCTGCGGTTCGTCGACGTGCAGGACCTCTCCGAGCGGACGTGGATCTTCGGCGCGCAGCGCGCGACGATCGACCGCGACGGCTGGATCGACTGGATCACCCTCGGGCTCGGCTCGGCGAAGGGCAAGGTCTTCCAGGAGACCTCGCTGGACGGCCCGGGCGCGCACGGGCGCGTCACCGGCGGCTACGCCACGCACGGCAAGCAGCACCTCGACTTCGACACGCTGCAGACGCACGCGGCGGAGAACACGACCTCGGACCTCGCCTTCCGCGGGATCCTGGCCGACAAGTCCCACGCCGTCTGGCGCGGGATGATCAAGGTCGACGAGGGCGCCCAGCAGACCGACGCGTTCCAGGAGTCGCGCAACCTGCTGCTCACGCGCAAGGCGCACGCCGACGCGATCCCCGGCCTGGAGATCGCCGCCAACGACGTGCGGTGCACGCACGCCGCGGCGATCGCCCAGATCGACCCGGAGCAGCTCTTCTACCTGCGCTCGCGCGGCCTGCCCGTCGGACGGGCGAAGCGGCTCGTGATCGAGGGCTTCCTCGCCGAGCTCGTCACGCGGTTCGAGGAGGGCCCGGTCCGGGAGGCCCTGGGCGAGGTCCTCCAGCGCCGCCTCGAGGCCGTCCTCGACTGAGCCGACCCCGACGCCGGCGGCGGCCGCCGCCGGCGGTCCGGCAGCACGAAGGCCCGGACGCGCGTCCGGGCCTTCGTCGTCTCCGCGGCGGCCCGAGGCCGGCCGGGGAGGGGGCTCAGCTCGCGACGTCCTCCGACGCGGGCGCCTCCTGGGCGTCCTCGCCCTTGGACTCCGACGCCTTCGGCGCGGCCCGCACGACGACCTCGCAGGAGCCGTTGGGGTTCTCGGCCGTCGCGTCGGTGATGACGTCGACGGGATCCAGCAGCGCGCGGTCGCGGCCGTCGCCGCAGGTGATCCGGTCGACCTCGCCGTCGCGGGTGCGGAAGGTGTCGTCGCCGGCGCCGCCGTCCAGCGTGTCGCCGACCTGGTCCGGCACGCCGTTCACGGCGGGGGCGACGTCCTTGCGCGCGAGCGCCCAGAGCGTGTCGTCGCCGTCGCCGCCGCGCAGCGTGTCGACGCCGCGGTTGGCGAACAGGACGTCGTTGCCCGCGCCGCCCTCGACGACGTCGTCGCCGGTGCCGCCCGCGAGCCGATCGTGGCCGTTCTGGCCGTGGACCTCGTCGTTGCCCGAGCCGCCGAAGACGCGGTCGGCGGCGTCGCCGCCGTAGAGCTCGTCGTTGCCGGAGGCGCCGTAGATCCGATCGCGGGACCTGCGGTCGCCGACGCCGTTGCCGTCGCCGATCACCGTGTCGTCGCCGCTGCCGCCGTTGAGCCAGTCGTTGCCGGGGCCGCCGTGGATCCAGTCCTTGCCGGAGGCGCCGAAGATCCGGTCCTTGCCGGACCCGCCCTCGCCGCGGTCGTCGCCGCCGCGGAGGAAGATCCGGTCGTTGCCGCCGTTGCCCTTGATCGTGTCGACGGCGTTCGTGCCGACGAGGCGCTCGCCGCGGGGCGAGCCGTCGATCGTGGCGGCCATCGCGGTCGCCGGCACGGCCGCGGCGGCGGTGATGGCGAGCGCCGCGACGAGGCGCGGCCGACGGAAGCGGGTGGGGACGGGCATGGGTGCTCCTGAGTCGGGGGTTCGGAAGCGCCGCCGCATACGGTGTCGGCTGCGTCGAGAGGGAGTTGTCGCCGACCGGGGCCTCGCCGTGGGGGCGCTCTCACCGGTCCCTCACCGATCATGAGAGCCCCGTGAGAGAACGCGCGCCGCCGCGACCCGGCGGGCCCGGGGCGTGCCAGGATCGAATCGCCCCACCAGCTCCCCTCACCGTCCCATGTCGTACCTGCTCTCCCGCATGCACCCCGCCCGGGTCCTCCCGGTGCTGCTGGCGATCTTCGCGATCGTCGCTGGCGGCGTCGCGATCCACGCCGACGCGAAGACCTTCAAGGGCAACGCCCGCGGCAACACGATCCGCGGCACGAACGGCAACGACGTGATCTACGGCAACGGCGGCAACGACCGCCTGTACGGGCGCGGCGGCAACGACACGATCTACGGCGGCGGCGGCAACGACCGGATCGACGCGGGGTCGGGACGACGGGGCAAGCCGATCGGCGTCCTCGTCGGGGGCGCGGGCAACGACACGATCATCTCGCGCAACCGCGTGGTCGACATCGTCTCGTGCGGGCCGGGGCGGGACACCGTGGTCGCCGACCGGATCGATCGGATCGCGGGCGACTGCGAGACTGTCCAGCTGAAGTGACCGACGCCCGACCGATCGTCCTGCTCGTCGACGACGACGCCGCGATCCGCCGCACGCTGGCGGTCGGTCTCGAGCTCGAGGGGTTCCAGGTCGTCCCGGCGTCGGGCGGCCGGGCGGCGCTCGAGGCGGTGCCGCGGGTCCGCCCCGCGGCGATGCTGCTGGACCTCACGATGCCCGACCTCGACGGCCTCGAGGTCCTGCGCCGGCTGCGCGCCGACGGCGACGAGACGCCGGTCTGCGTGCTCTCCGCCCGTGACGAGGTCGACGATCGCGTCCTCGGGCTGCACGCCGGCGCCGACGACTACGTCGTGAAGCCCTTCGCGCTGGAGGAGGTCGCGGCCCGGCTGCACGCGCTCCTGCGCCGCCGGCCGCCGAGCGAGGACGAGCGCCTCGTCGTCGGCGACATCGCGCTGGACCCGGTCGGGCACGCCGCGACCCGGGGAGGGCGGGACCTCGAGCTGACCCAGCGCGAGTTCGCGCTGCTGCACCTCTTCCTCCGCCGCGCCGGCGAGGTCGTCGACCGCGCGACGATGCACGAGGAGGTCTGGGGCTACACCTTCGACCCCGGGACGAACATCGACGACGTGTTCGTCGGCTACCTGCGCCGCAAGCTCGAGGCCGACGGCGAGCCACGGGTGCTGCACACGGTCCGCGGCGTCGGCTTCGTGCTGCGCGTCTGAGCCGTCTGCGAGCCTGCCGCTCCGGTGCTGGTCCTGCGGAACCTCCGGTCGCGGCTCACCGTCGGCGTCGTCGCGGTGCTCTCCGTCGTCCTCGTGATCGCGGGCGCGCTCGTCGCCGACGCCGCGGATCGGACGGAGCGCGAGGCGCTCGACGACCGCCTGCGCCGCACGGCCGAGCTGCTCGACGTCACCGCGCGGGACGTCGTCCAGCAGGGGCAGCTCGACGACCTCGATCGCCAGCGCCTCGACCAGACCCTGCGGGTGACGGGCAGCTCGCTGCGGATCGTCATCCAGGGAGCGGCGGTCGACGGCGGCGAGGCGGGCCGCCCCTTCCCGCGCGTGGGACGGCTGCCGCTGGGCTACAGCTCGCACGAGTCCGGCGGACAGCGGTACCGCATCTACGTCAAGTCCGTCGATCTGTCGGACGCCGGCCGCGACGTGCTCGAGGGGCGCGTCGAGGTCTCCTCGACGCTCCGGATCCTCGAGCGGCGCGGCGAGCGGCTCGAGCGGCGCCTGCTGCTCATCGGCCTCCTCGTCCTCGTGACGACGGGGCTCGCCACGTGGCTCGCCGCCGATCTCGTGCTGCGCCCGCTGCGGCGGCTGCGCCGGGCGGCACGGGGGATCGAGTCCGACGACGACCTCGAGCAGCGGGTGCCCGTCCAGGGGCCCGAGGAGCTGCGCGCGCTGGCGCGCTCGTTCAACGCGATGCTCGGCCGGCTCGAGCGCTCCAGCGGCGAGCGGCAGCAGGCGCTCGCCGCCACCCGGCGGTTCGCCGCGGACGCCGGGCACGAGCTCCGCACGCCCCTGACCTCGGTCCAGGCGGCGCTCTCCACGGTCCATCGGCATCCGTCGATCGACCCGGAGACCCGCACGGCGATCATCGGCGACGCGCTCGCCGAGCAGCGGCGGCTCGTGACCCTCCTCGACGGCCTGCAGGCGCTCGCGCGCGGCGACGCCAACCCCGTCGACCAGGTCGACGTCGACCTCGCGGGCGTCGTCGCGGAGGCCGCGGGGGCGATCGCCGCGCGCCACCCCGACGTCGCGCTGCGGACGACGCTGCCCGAGCGGCTCGTCGTGCGGGGCTGGGAGCCGGGGCTGCGGGTGCTCGCCGACAACCTGCTCGTGAACGCCGCCCGGCACGGGCGGCCGGGGGGCACGATCAGCGCGTCCGCGCGACGGATCGAGGGCGGCCGGGCGGCGCTCGTCGTCGAGGACGACGGTCCCGGGATCCCGGTCGAGGAGCGCGAGCGGCTGTTCGAGCCGTTCGTCCGCGGTCGCGACGTCGAGCGGCCGGGCTCGGGCCTCGGCCTGGCGCTCGTGGCCCAGCAGGTCCGGCACCACGGTGCGACGATCCGGATCGACGACTCGCCGCTCGGGGGCGCCCGCTTCACCGTCGAGTTCCCGCCGCCCGACGCGGTGGGGCACGCCGCCGCACCGCCTTCGCCACCCGAGCCCCGCCGCCGCTGGAGCCGCCGACCGTGAGCACCCCGCCGTCCCGATCACCCACAGGCCGACGGCGACGCGTCGGCGCGCTCGCCGGCCTGCTCGCGCTCGCGCTGCTCGGCGGACCGCCGGGGGCCGCCGCCGACGCGGCACCGGCGCCGTCGGACGGCCCGCGACCGGTCTCCGGGTCGCAGCTGCCCGCCGACGGGCCGCTCGTCGAGACGATCGACCGCCTCTGGAGCCCCGCGGCGGGGGCCTACCGCGGGTTCCCCGGGTCCCCGCGCACGCGCGCCAACGCGTTGCTGCTGCGCCTGCACGTGCGCGCGCTCGTGCTCGGCGCCGACAGCCCGCTCTCCCCGCGGCTCGCCGCGCCCGAGCGCGCGCGGCAGCTCGTCGACGCGCTCTCGCGGTCCCCGGCGTTCGTCGACGGGCGGACGACGCGCTACGACCCCGACGATCGCGACCAGTCGCACCGTCCCGGCTTCACCCAGACCACCGGACGCGGCCAGCGGCCGAGCCACCAGCACATCGCGATCGACCCCGAGGTCGCGCTCGCGCTGGCGGAGGCCGTTCGGGCCCGCGCCGTCCTCGGCCTGCGCCCCGCCGCCGTGGCTCGGGCGCGGCGCGCGGTGCTGCGCACGGCGGGGCACCCGATGTTCTCCCCGCGCCACGTGCGGATCGGGCAGCTCCTGTGGACGACCCAGATGCTCTGGGCCAAGCGCCTCGTCGACGGCGACCGCCGCGCGTTCGCCCGCGCGATGCGGCGCGCGCTGGACACCGAGGACCGGCTGCTGCCGCGGCTGCTGACCCGCGACGGGGGCTACCGCTACCAGGTGAAGGGCCGTCGGGGCGACGCCCTGAACCGGATGGACACCCCGGAGTACAGCCTCATCGCGCTGGCCGGGATCCAGTTCCTGCCGCAGGCCCGGGCCGACGGGATGCCGCTGCGTCGCGGCGAGCTGGCGCGCTACCGGCGGTGGGGCCGACGCGTCGTCTGGGGCGCCTTCGGCAACGACGGGCTCCTGAACTGGGACACCGCCTGGGGCGCCGACCGGCGCTATCTCGTCCAGTACTGGGGCTGGGCGAGCACCGCGCTGCAGGCGCTGGCCGGCGCCGACGGCGTGCTGCCGGCCGCGGACCGGCGCCGGGCGCGGGCGCTCTGCCGCCGGGCGCAGCAGCGGGTCCTCGACCTGCAGGACGCCCGCGGGCTGCTGCCCAAGGTGCTCTACGGCGCGGCGACGACGTTCGCCGCGGCCGGCCGCGACCGCGCGCTCGGCAGCCTGCGGATGCTCTGGTCGGTGTCGAGCTGCCCCGAGGCGGGGATCCCGCGCTCCGCGGCGAGCTTCGACCGCGAGCAGCAGCGCTACGCCGTGACGACGCCGCGCTACACGACGGCGGTCGTGGGCTGGTCGCGAGACCTGTCCTCCGGGGCGCTGCCCGTCCGCCTGCTCGACGGCGACGGTCGGGCGATCGGCGGCCTCGGCGGCCGCCGCAGCGGCTTCGACCTCGTCCTGGGCGACCTGCACCTCGGCGGTCGTCCTGCGAGCGGGACGCGCGTGCGCCTGTCCGCGCGCCGCGGCAGCGGCCCGCTCACGGGCCGCGGGAGCCTGCGGGCCGTCGTCCGGCGCGGCACCGCGGGCGCGCGGCTGCGCCTGCGCTTCGGCGTCGAGGGCTTCCGCATCGCGGGGACGTCGATGCGCGCGGCCGTCCCGCGGTGGCGGATCCCGCTCGGGGAGGACGCCACGACGACCGTCGAGCACCGCGGCGGGCGGACGATCCTGCGCGTCAGCCCCGCCCGGGGCGCCTCCTGGAGCGCGTCGGTGGCCGGGACCGCGCGCGTCGGGATCGCGCGAGTCGGGCGGGACCGCCTCGACCCGACGGTCCGGCGGGTCGCGACCCTCGCGCTGCCGCGCGGCCGGCGGATCGACCTGCGGGTCGCCGTCGGACCGTCCGCGGGCCCGTCCTGACCGGGGCCGGGGAGGCGGGCCCGAGATCCGTCGACGTCCGTCGCGCGGGGCTTCCCGGTCTGCCAGCATGAGGCTCGTGCGCTCGTCCGTCCCCCTGCGCCCGCGTCGGCGGGCGACCGCGCCCTGGGCTCTCGCGGGGCTCGTCCTCGCCGGTGCCGCCACGTTCCCCGCCCTCGACGCGCAGACGGCGACGGCTGCGGCGGCGAGCGCGAAGGAGCGGCGCCTGGCGAGCTCGGTCGCCGCGAGCGCCGCGTCGCGGCGCCACGCGACGGTCAGCGGACTCGGCAGCCGTGCCCGGCGCGAGTCGAAGCTCCGCAGCGGCGTCGGCCGGATCGGCGCGCCCGAGGCGCTCACCGTCGGGCCGGCCCAGGGCGGGCACCGGATGCTCCAGACCGCCGACGGCCGGCGCGTCGAGCTGCGCGGCGCGAACGTCGCCGCGCTCATCGACTACGCCGGGGCCCACGGCACCGTGCCGGTCGGCGCCGCCGACGCCGCGCAGGCGCAGGCGCTGGGCCTGAACGTCGTCCGTCTCGGCCTCTCGTGGTCGCGGATCCAGCCGCGCGCCGGCGTCATCGACCAGGCGTACCTCGCACAGGTCGAGCGCGTCGGCAAGGCGTACGCGGAGCGCGGCGTCTACGTCCTGCTCGACATGCACCAGGACCGCTACGCCGCGGCGCTCGGCCAGCCCTTCAGCGCGGAGGCCGACGGCGCGCCGCGCTGGGCCGTCGCGACCCAGGGCGCCTCGTGCGACACCGTCTCCGGCGCGCTCCAGGGCCAGTCGTACTACCTCACCCCGTGCGCGGCCGCCGCCGCGGACTCGTTCTTCTCCAACCGCACCGTCGCCGGACGGCCGCTGCAGTCCTGGTACGCCGACGTCGTCTCGGCGGTCACCGCGACCGGTCGCCGGATCGGCCCGGCCTTCGCCGGCATCGAGCTCTACAACGAGCCCCGCACGCCCCGCCCCGGCACCGAGGCGGCGTGGGCGACGAACCAGCTCTTCCCGTTCTACCGGCGGATGATCCAGCGCCTGCGCGCCGACGGCTACACCGGGCCGGTCTGGCTGGACCCGGTCGGCGGCTCCGTCTCCGCGCTCGGCGACGACCAGGTCGTCCTCGCCCCCCACGTCTACACCGACGTCTACACGGGCGGCGGACCGACCGGGGCCACCGCCGGCGCCCTGAAGCGCGAGTACGCGCGACTCCAGGGCCAGGCCAAGGCGCTCGGCGCCGCGCTCGTGCCGGGCGAGTTCGCCGGTGCCGGCGGCGGGGTCTGGGAGAGCTACCGGCGCTGGCAGCTCGACGAGCTCGACCGGACGCGGGCCGGCGGCATCATCTGGGTCTGGAAGCAGCACGCGACGAAGGACTACGGCTGGGGCGTCCTGGCCGCCGACGGCGGGCTCCGTCGCGGCACCGGCATCGCCCAGGACCTCGGCCGCCCGCGCGTGATGGCCGCGGTCCCGGCGATCCGCGAGGTCAGCGCGAGCGAGGACCGGCTCGTCGTCGAGACCTCCGGCAAGGGGATCGTGGAGCTCTGGACCGGCATGGCGACCGGCGGGCAGGCCGAGCGCGGTCGGGCCTGGCGACTGACCGTCGACGGCGCGCCCGCCCAGGGCGCGATCGTGCGCACGAGCACGACGAAGCTCCCGAACGCGACGATCGGCGGGCGCCGCATCCGCGTGACCGTGCCGAGCGGGCGCACGGTCCTGCGGCTCTCCCGCTGAGCGGCGCGCCCGGCCGCGGGACCGGCGGTCGGGTCAGGCGCCGCGCTGGGGGACGCCGAGCGCCGCGCGCGCCTCGGCGACCGTCGCCGGGCGACGGCCGCTGTCCTCGATCAGGCCGCGGGCCTTCGCGACGAGCTCGCCGTTGGAGCGGGCCATCGTCCCGTCGGGCAGGTAGAAGTTGTCCTCCAGCCCGACGCGGACCGAGCCGCCGAGCGCGAGCGCCGCGGCGAGCATCGTCCACTGGACGCGGCTGATCCCGATCACGCCCCAGTGGTGCGCCCGCCGCTCCCCGGCCGGGCCGTCGGCGACCGGCAGCGCCTCGCCGACGACCGCGAGGTTGTCGGCCATCGCCGCGAGGTTGCGCGCCGTCGGCGGGATGCCTCCGGTGACGCCCATGACGAAGTCGGCGTGCAGCGGGCCCTCGAGCAGTCCCATGTCGATGAGGGGGGCGAGGTTGCCGACGTGCCCGACGTCGAAGCACTCGTGCTCCGGCTTGATGCCGAGGTCGCGCATCGCCCGCAGCAGCGCGACGATCTCGTCGAACGGGTTCGGGAAGATCGTCTGGAAGACGAAGTCCTTGCGCCGCGCCGAGTACTTCGCGTAGTTCATCGAGCCCATGTTCAGCGCGGCGACCTCGGGCCGGCACGCCTCGAGGTACGCGATCCGCTTCTCGACCGGGACGCCGATCGTGCCGGTCGAGAAGTTGATGATCGCGGCGTCGCCGACCTCGTCCCGGATCGCCTGGGAGATCGCGCCGAAGTCCTCGATCTCGTAGCTCGGCCGGCCGTCGGGGGAGCGGGCGTGGATGTGGATGTGCACGCCGCCCTCGTCGACGATCCGCCGCGCCTCGGCGGCGTACTCCGCCGGCGTGTACGGGATCGCCGCGCACTGGTCGCGGTCGGCCAGCGACCCGGAGATCGCGCAGGTGAGGATCGCGGGATGGTCGGTGCTCATCGGGGCTCCAGGACGTCGGCGGACGATCGCGATGGCCGCGCCGCGGGACCGGGAGGTTCGGGCGCGCGGGGCGTCGGCGCTGTCGACGATACGTCCGCCGGGGCCCCGCACGGCCGCGAAGGTCCACAGCGCGAGCCGGTGCGCGTGTGGCACCTGCCCAGCCGCCGGTACGCTGCGCGCCGTGAGCGACGCGACGATCGGGCCCGGTCAGGTGCAGCGCGCGATCGACGATGCCGCCGCGTTCCTCGAGCACGCCGCCGCCGAGCTGGCCCCGCGCACCGCGGCGGAGATCCACGAGGGCGTGCCCGAGCTGCCCGACGCCGCCGCGGTGACGAGCCAGAGCACCAGCGGCGTGCAGGAGCTGCTCGCCGCGCACGCACGGGCGGTGCGCCGCGGGATCCCGCCGCACGAGGTCCACGTCCCGGAGGCGACGCTCGAGCACGCCCGGATGTACGTCCGCCGCGGGATCGAGCTCCCGGTGCTGCTGCGGACCTACCGCGTCGGCCAGGGGGTCCTCTGGCGCCTGTGGATGCGGACGCTCGACGAGCGGACGCCCGACCGGGACGTGCGCCTCGCCGCGCGCGACGCCGCCGGCGAGCTGCTGTTCGCCTACATGGACGTCATCGTCGGGCGGATCGTCGAGGAGTACCACGCCGAGCGCGACCGCTGGCGCCGCAGCCTCGACGCGCGACGCGCCGACGTCGTGCGGGACCTCCTCGAAGGCCAGCCCGTCGACGTCGACGCCGCGGGGCGCACGCTCGGCCGCGATCTCGCCGGGCGCCACCTGGGCGTCGTCCTCTGGACCGACGGCGACGACGCGGCGACCGCGCCGGCGCGGCTCGAGCGCGCGGCCGAGGAGGTGGCCGCCGAGCACGGGGACGGCCGCCCGCTCGTGCTACGGGCGAGCCAGCGCGTCGCGTGGGCGTGGATCACGCCGGCGGCCGGCGGCACGGCGCCACGCGGCGGGGTCCTGCGCCGCGACGGGGTGAGCGTCGCGCTCGGGGAGCCCGGGCCGGGCGTGACCGGCTTCCGCGAGACGCACGAGGAGGCCGTCGCCGGACGCCGGCTCGCGCGCGCCGCCGGCCGCCCGAGCGGGACGGTCGTCGCGTGGCAGCGCTCGGGCCTGCTCGGCCTGCTGGCGGCCGAGCCCGCGCTCGCCCGGCGGTTCGCCCGCCGCGAGCTGGGCCGGCTCGACGTCGACGACGACGCCACGGTGCGGCTGCGGGCGACGCTCGCGACGTTCCTGCGCGAGGGCTCCCACGTGGGGCGGACCGCCGAGCGGCTCGGCGTGCACCCGAACACGGTCGGCAACCGCCTGCGCCAGTGCGAGGCGGCGCTCGGCCGGCCGCTCGACGAGCGGCGCGTCGAGCTCCACGCCGCGCTGCTCGTCCGCGACGGGTTGCGCCACGGCGATCCCGACCGCTGACGGCCCCGGCGTGGGGGAGGGCCAACACGGCCGGCGGAGGCTGTGGAACTCGGACAGGATGGGGGCCCACCGCTGGCCTAGGTTGGCGGCGTGACGGCGACCGCGATCGACCCGCGCTCCGAGAGCCACGCCGCGAACCGCGCGGCGATGGAGCAGCGGCTGGAGGAGCTCGAGGCGATCCTCGACGGCGTCCGCGGCGGCGGGGGCGAGAAGTACGTCGCCCGGCACCGGAAGCGCGGCAAGCTCCTGGCCCGGGAGCGGATCGAGCTGCTCGTCGACCGCGACAGCCCGTTCCTCGAGCTCCAGCCGTTCATCGGCCACGGCAGCGACTTCGCCGTCGGGGGCAGCGTCGTCACCGGGATCGGGGTGATCGAGGGCGTCGAGTGCGTCATCACCGCCAACGACCCGACGATCCGCGGCGGCGCCTCGAACCCGTTCACGCTGCGCAAGGTCCTGCGCGCGAGCGAGATCGCGCTGGAGAACCGGCTGCCGCTCGTGAACCTCGTCGAGTCCGGCGGCGCGGACCTGCCGACGCAGCTGGACATCTTCATCCCCGGCGGGCAGATGTTCCGCGACCTCACGCGGCTCTCGGCGGCCGGGATCCCGACGGTGGCGATCGTCTTCGGCAACTCGACCGCCGGTGGCGCCTACATCCCCGGGATGTGCGACTACACCGTGTTCGTGAAGGGCGGCGCGAAGGTCTTCCTCGGCGGTCCGCCGCTCGTGAAGATGGCCACGGGCGAGGTCTCCGGCGACGAGGAGCTCGGCGGCGCGGAGATGCACGCCACCGTCTCGGGGCTCGCCGACGCGCTGGCCGAGGACGAGCCCGACGCGCTGCGGATCGGCCGCGACATCGTCCGCCGCCTCAACTGGCGCAAGCAGGGGCCGGGCCCACGGACCCCCGCCGCGCTCGTGGAGGAGCCCCTGCACGATCCCGAGGAGCTGCTCGGGATCGTCTCCGCCGACCTGAAGGTCCCGTTCGACACGCGCGAGGTCGTCGCGCGGATCGTCGACGGGTCGCGCTACGACGAGTTCAAGCCCCGCTACGGCACGGCGCTGTCGACCGGCTGGGCCGAGATCCACGGGCACCCCGTCGGGATCCTCGCGAACGTCCGCGGCGTCCTCTTCAGCGAGGAGGCGCAGAAGGCCACGCAGTTCATCCAGCTCGCCAACCAGCGCGACGTCCCGCTGCTCTTCGTGCACAACACGACCGGCTTCATGGTCGGTCGCGAGTACGAGCAGGGCGGGATCATCAAGCACGGCGCGCAGTTCATCAACGCCGTCTCGAACTCCCGGGTGCCCCACGTCGGGGTCGTCGTCGGCGCCTCCTACGGCGCGGCGAACTACGCGATGAGCGGGCGCGCGTACGCCCCGCGGTTCCTCTTCGCCTGGCCCTCCGCGCTCTCGTCGGTGATGGGGCCCGAGCAGCTGGCGGGCGTCCTGTCGATCGTCGCCCGGCAGGCGGCGGAGTCCAAGGGACGCGAGTACGACGAGGACCAGGACGCGGTGGTCAAGGCGATGGTCCGCAAGAAGATCTCCGACGAGCAGGTGGCGCTCATGATCTCCGGCCGCGGCTACGACGACGGGATCATCGATCCGCGCGACACGCGCACCGTCGTCGGCCTCGCGCTCTCGGCCTGCCACTCCGCGCCCGTCCGCGGCACCGACGGCTTCGGGGTGTTCCGCCCGTGAGCGCGGCCGCGACGCCCGGGTCCGTGCCGCCCGCGGACGCGCGCCCGGTCCGCCGGCTGCTCGTCGCCAACCGCGGCGAGATCGCGCGGCGGATCTTCGCGACCTGCCGCCGGCTCGGGATCGGGACCGTCGCCGTCCACAGCGACCCCGACGCCGACGCGCCGTTCGCGCGCGAGGCCGACCTGGCCGTCGCCCTCGGCGGCGCGGCGCCGGGCGAGTCCTACCTGCGCGCGGACGCGATCATCGCCGCCGCTCGCGCCACCGGCGCCGACGCGATCCACCCCGGCTACGGCTTCCTCTCCGAGGACGCCGGCTTCGCCGCCGCGGTGATCGACGCGGGCCTCACCTGGGTCGGACCGGCGCCGGAGACGATCGCCGCGATGGGCTCCAAGCTCCGCGCTCGCGAGCTCATGGAGCAGGCCGGCGTGCCCGTCCTGCCCGGCGCCCGGGTGCCGGAGGACGTCGATCCGGCGGTGCTGGCGGACGAGGCCGCGGCGATCGGCTTCCCGCTGCTCGTGAAGGCGTCGGCCGGCGGCGGCGGACGCGGCATGCGGCTCGTCGAGGACCCCACGGCGCTCGCGGACGCGGTGGCCGCCGCCCGTCACGAGGCCGCCTCGGCCTTCGGCGACGGCACGGTCTTCCTCGAGCGCTACGTCACGCGGCCCCGGCACGTCGAGGTCCAGATCCTCGGCGACCATCACGGGACCGTCAGCGCGCTGCCCGAGCGCGACTGCTCGATCCAGCGTCGCCACCAGAAGCTCATCGAGGAGTCCCCGGCTCCCGCCCTCGGCGCGGAGGTCCGGGCGGCGCTGGCCGACGCGGCGCGCGACGCCGCCGCGGCGCTGGGGTACGTCAGCGCCGGGACCGTCGAGTTCGTCCTCGCCGGCGGCCCGGACACCGATCCCGGCCACCCGCAGGAGGCGTTCTTCCTCGAGGTGAACACCCGCCTGCAGGTCGAGCATCCGGTGACCGAGCTCGTCTGCGGCCTGGACCTCGTCGAGCTGCAGCTGCGGATCGCCGGCGGCGAGCCGCTGCCCCCCGAGGCCGTCGACCCGCCCGCCCGCGGCCACGCGATCGAGGCACGCCTCGTCGCCGAGGATCCCGCGGCGGGCTGGCTGCCGCAGACCGGCCTCGTGGAGCGGTTCTCGTTCGAGGGCGCCGTCGGACCCGCCGAGGACCGCGGCGACGCCTCGACCGTGCTGCGGCTCGACAGCGGCGTGGAGGCCGGCAGCGTCGTCTCGCCGCACTACGACTCGATGCTCGCGAAGGTCGTCGTCCACGCGCCGACCCGCGCGGCGGCGACGGCCCGCCTGGCGGACGCCCTGCGCCGCGCCCGGCTCGCCGGTCCGCGGACGGCCCGGGACCTGCTCGTGCGGACGCTCGAGCACCCGGCGTTCGCCGCGGTCGAGCACGACACGCAGCTGCTCGACGGCCCGGTCCGCGACGCGCTCGCCGTCCCGCTGCTGGGCGGGGAGGCGCTGCGCCCGCTCGCGGCCGCGGCCGCGCTCGCCGGCCAGGCCGCCCGACGCGCGGCCGCCGACGCCGGGAGCCTGGCGCCGAGCGGCTGGCGCAACGTCCCGGCCGTCGCCCAGTCCGTCGCCTACGACGTCGTCGGCGCGCCCCCGGGGGAGGGCCTCGCCGTCGCCTACCGCCTGGACCGCCGCGGCCGGCTCGCCGAGCTCGCGGTCGACGGCACGCCGCTCGTCGCCGAGCTCGTCCGTGCCGACCCGGACGTCGTCGAGCTGCGGATCGACGGCGTCCGGCACCGCTACGCCGTGCACGCCGGCCGCGACGCGCAGTGGGTCGCCACGCCCGAGGGCGAGGTCGGCCTGCGCGAGCGGCCGCGGTTCCCCGACCACGCCGGACAGCTCGCCGCGGGCTCGCTCACCGCCCCGCTGCCCGGGACCGTCCTGCGGGTCCTCGTCGCCGCCGGCGACGCGGTGCGCGCCGGTCAGGCGCTCGTCGTCCTCGAGGCGATGAAGATGGAGCACGAGGTCACCGCGCCCGTCGACGGCACGGTCACCGAGCTCCCGGTCGCCGCCGGCGACCAGGTCGACGGCGGGCAGGTCCTCGCCGTCGTCGACGACGCCGCGTGACGCGGCGCCCGAGGACCCGCACGACCACCGACACCCGACCCCGGACGACGCCATGAGCACCATCGACCCCGACGTCCCCGTCCTGCCCCTGCTGGAGAGCGACGAGCTGCGCGCCGTCCGCGCGGCCGTGCGCGAGATCTGCGAGCGGTTCGGCCACGGCTACTGGCGCGAGACCCACGAGCGGGGCGAGTCGCCCGACGCGCTCTGGCAGGCCCTCTCCGAGGGCGGCTTCATCGGCGTGAACGTGCCGGAGGAGTGGGGCGGCGGGGGTCTCGGCATGCAGGGCCTGATCACCGTCGGCGAGGAGCTCGCCGCCTACGGCTTCAACATGCTGCTGCTCGTCGTCTCGCCGGCGATCAACGGCTCGATCCTCGCCCGCCACGGCACGACGGAGCAGAAGGAGCGGTGGCTGCGCGGCGTCGCCGCCGGCACGACCCGGATCGCCTTCGCGATCACCGAGCCCGACGCCGGCACGAACTCGCACAACCTCCGCACGTCGCTGCGGCGCGAGGGCGGCAAGCTCCTGCTGAAGGGCCAGAAGACGTACATCTCCGGCGTCGAGCAGGCCGACCAGGTGCTCGTCGTCGCCCGCGGCGTGAACGAGGACGGCTCGCTCGGGCTGCCGTCGCTCTGCATCGTCGACGTCGACGCGCCCGGCTTCACCCGCGACCGGATCCCGATGCCCTACCTCGGGCCGGACCACCAGTGGACCCTGTTCTTCGACGACGTCGAGATCGACGAAGACCGCCTGGTCGGCGGCTTCAACGGCGGCCTCGGCCCGATCTTCGACGGCCTGAACCCCGAGCGGATCATCGGCGCCGCGCTGGCCTGCGGCGGCGGGCGCCTCGCGCTGGAGAAGGCGTCGGCCTACGCCCGCGAGCGCCAGGTGTGGAAGACGCCGATCGGCGCCCACCAGGGCGTCGCCCACCCGCTGGCGAAGGCGAAGATCGACCTCGACCTCGCGTGGCTCATGACCCAGAAGGCCGCCGCCCTCTACGACGCCGGCGCCCAGGCCGGCGAGGCCGCGAACATGGCGAAGTACGCCGCCGCCGAGGCCGGCATCGCCTGCGTGGACCGCGGCATGCAGACCCTCGGCGGCAACGGCCTGAGCATCGAGTACGGCATGTCGGACCTCTGGTGGGGTGCCCGGCTGGCCCGCACCGCCCCGGTCAGCGCCGAGATGGTCCTGAACTACGTCGCCGAGCACTCCCTCGGCCTGCCGAAGAGTTATTGAGGGGCGGGCCCCAGGCCGCACGTCGGCCGTCTCGGCGCTCGGGCACGGGTCGGCCGGGTGCGGCCGTCCCGCCGTGACCGCTGTGGCTCTGAGGGGCGGGCCCCAGGCCGCACGTCGGCCGTCTCGGCGCTCGGGCACGGGTCGGCCGGGTGCGGCCGTCCCGCCGTGACCGCTGGGCTCTTGGGGGGCGGGCCCCAGGCCGCACGTCGGCCGTCGCGAGCGGCCGCGGCGACGTCCGTCAGGCGGCGGGGGCGGGGAGCTTCGCGAGGACGTCGCGCAGCTCGTCGACGGTGACGAAGCTGATCGCCAGCGGGTTGACCTTCGACCAGGCGACGGTGCCCTGCTCGTCGATGACGAACGTCGCGCGCTTCGTGCCGAGCAGGCGGGCGTTCACCCCGTAGAGCCGCGCGACCTCGCCGTCGGCGTCCGCCAGCAGCGGGACGGTCAGGCCGTGGTGGTCGCGGAACGCCTCCTTGCTCTCCACGCCCTTGCCGCTGATGCCCACGACGACGGCGTCGAGCGCCGCCAGGTCCTCGGCGCGGTCGCGGTAGGAGCAGAACTGCTTCGTGCAGACGGTCGTGTCGTCGCCGGGGTAGAACGCGAGCACGACGCGCGTGCCGCGGTGCGCGGAGAGGGTGAAGGACCCGTCGGTCCCCTCGAGGGTGAAATCGGGGGCGGGGTCGCCGACCTTCGGAGAGCTGGCCATCGTCCAAGCCTACGGTCCCCCGGGCCGGGCGGATGCGTCTGGCGTGCGGGAGCGCCGTCGATTCCCTCGCCCTTCGAGGCCCCGCCACGCACGGCGTCGAGCGGACCTGCGAGGGTCGCGGGATGGCGCCGGCCGTCCCCGCACCGCCCGTCGATCCGCTGCTCGCCGCGGCGCCCGCCGTCGCGGCGACGACCACCGCGCTGCTCCCCGCGCTGGTCGACGTCTCCTCGCCCTCCGGCGACCACGCCGGGTTCGAGCGCTGCGCGGCGCTCGTGACCGGTGCGCTGCCGGCGGCGGCGTCGGTCGAGCGGATCCCGTGCTCGACCGAGGGCTTCCCGCCCGACCTCCTCGTGCGCGTGCGGGGCACCGGTCGGGCGCGGCTCGTCCTGCTCGGTCACCTCGACACCGTCGTCGCGCACGGCGAGCACCGGCCGTTCGTCGTCGACGGTCCCCGCTGGGACGGCTCGGGGACCTTCGACATGAAGGGCGGCGACGCGCTGGCGGTCGGCGTGCTCGGCGCGCTCGCCGCGCCGGCGGTCCGCGAGCGCTACGCCGAGGTCGCGTTGCTGCTCGTGTCCGACGAGGAGTGGCGCTCCGCGCCGTTCGCCCACGGGGCGCGGTTCGCCGGCTGGGAGGGCTGCCTCTGCTTCGAGGGCGGCGAGCGGACCGACACCGGCGACGAGGCCGTCGTCGTCCGCCGGAAAGCCGCCTCGACGATCCACGTCGCGGCGACCGGCCGCGCCGCCCACGCCGGCAGCCGTCCGGACGACGGGCGCAACGCGCTGGTCGCCCTCGCGCGCGTGGCCACCCACCTCGCCGGGCGCCACGACCCGCGGGGGCCGGAGGCCCTGAGCGTCGTGCCGACGATCCTGCGCTCCGGCGGCGCGCTGAACGTCGTCCCGGACGCCGGCGAGCTCATCTGCGACCTGCGCGCCGACGACCTCGCGAGCGTCGAGCGGGTGCTGGCGACGATCCCCGAGCAGGTCGACGGCGTCGCGCTGGAGTCCTGGCTCGGTCGCCGGTGGCCAGGCATGGACCACCGGTCGGTCGCGGCGCCCGCGCTCCGTCGCGCGGGATCGCTGCTCGGGCGCGCGATCGTCCCGGCGGCGCGCGGCGGGGCCTCCGACGCGAGCCACCTCGCCCAGCACGTGCAGGTCGCGATCGACGGGCTCGGACCGCTCGGCGGCGGCGCGCACGCCGTCGACGAGCACGTCGACGGCCGGACCGTCGGCGATCGCGCCGAGGTGGCGCTCGCCGTCGCCGCCGCGCTCCTGGACCGCTGACGGACGCGGCCACGGCGCCCCGTCGGCACCTCGGCCCGGCGACCGCGCACCCGCGCCTCGTCGCCGGACGCGCCGCGCGCCGGCGCCTCCGGGCCGCGCACCCCGGTGCCGCACGCCCCGTAGGCTCGTCAGCCGTGAGCGAGGCCCCCCGACCGCACCACCCCGACAACCCCGACGAGGAGCTCCTGAACGCCGACCTCGGCGAGGTCGTGGTCGAGCTCAGCGACGAGGAGCGGCTGGACCGGATCCGCGCCGAGCTCTCGCGGGCGTTCACCGCGCTGCGCGACGTCCGCCGCGGCATCACCGTCTTCGGCTCGGCTCGCCTCGGCCCCGGCACGCCGGAGTACGAGCGGACCGTCGAGCTCGGGCGCCGGCTCGCCGCCGACGCGGGCGCGACGGTCGTCACCGGCGGCGGTCCGGGGCTCATGGAGGCGGCCAACCGCGGCGCGCAGGACGGCGGCGGGCGCACGGTCGGCCTGCTCATCGACCTGCCCTTCGAGACCCACGGCAACCCGTACCTCGACCTCGCGATCGAGTTCCACTACTTCTTCACCCGGAAGGTCGCGTTCGTGCGCTACTCGGGGGCGTTCGTCGCCACGCCGGGCGGCTTCGGCACGATGGACGAGCTGTTCGAGGTCCTCTGCCTCGTCCAGACCCAGAAGATCCGGCGCTATCCCGTCGTCCTCTGGGGCACCGCGTACTGGGGCGGGCTGGTGGAGTGGCTGCGCGAGCGGATGCTCGCCGACGGGCTGATCTCCGACGGGGACGAGCGGCTGTTCCGGGTCACGGACGACGTCGACGAGATCGTCGCGATCTGCCGCGCGGCCGCCGACGTGCGCGAGGCCGGCGGCCCCGGCGACCTCCACGGGGCGATGGGCGAGGACTGGCCTCCCGGGCTCTGGCGGCGCTGAGCCCGGCCCGCGAGCGCGCCGTCGCGTCGCGTCCCGGGCACGGCGCGCGGGGGGCGGTACCGTGATCCGCATGGCCGAGCTGCCGATCGAGATCGACGCCGCGACCCTCGAGGACGCCCTGGCGCGCGACGAGGTCGTGCTCGTCGACGTCCGCGAGCCGTACGAATGGGAGGCCGGCCGGATCCCCGGCGCGCACCACGTCCCGCTGGACCAGCTCGGCCCGCGCTCCGGTCGGCCGCCCCTCGACGGGGAGAAGCCGATCGTGTTCCAGTGCCGCGTGGGCGGGCGCTCGCTGCTCGCGGCGCAGGCGTTCCGCCAGCACGGCTATCCGGCGGCGTCGCTGCAGGGCGGGATCCTCGACTGGGCGGCCGGGGGACGGGCGCTCGAGCCCGACGGCGGCACGGTCGCCGAGCACTGACCGCGTGGCTGGCGGCTAGCCGCTCCTTGTTGCTAGGGACTACAGCTTAGGTCGTCCTAGTACCATGGGGTCATGGAGACGGTCCCGACCACGCCCACCGCGGACGAGCAGCTCGTCGCGCGGCTGCGCGCGGCGGGGCTGCGCGTGACGCCGCAGCGCCTGGCGCTGCACCGCCTGCTCGACGGCGCCCCCCGCCACGTCACGGCCGAGGCGCTGCTGCGCGAGGCCGCCGGTGACCTGCCGGGCCTCGCGCTGCCGACGGTCTACTCGACGCTCGAGCTCTTCGCCGAGCTCGGGATCGTGCGGCGCGTCGCGGCACCGGGCGCCGCGCGCTACGACACGAACGCCACGCCGCACGACCACTTCACGTGCACCCGCTGCGGGGCGCTCATCGACCTCGACACCCGGGCCGGGCGCGCCGCGGCCCGCAAGGCCGCCGAGGACGCGGGCCACCAGGTCGACGCCGCGACGGTCGTCGTGAGCGGCCTCTGCGCCGCCTGCGTGGCGACCTGACCCCCGTTTCGGGGGATCCGGATCGCCGGGCGCCGCCCGGCCGGCCCGAACAGGGGGCGCCCGCCCCGCTGCCCGCGCCGCCGGGGAGATGCGAGGAAGTACGATCATCGGCATGTCGACCGATCTGTCCTCCGGCCTCTACACCATCCCGGAGGAGCTGCTCGAGTTCCGGGACGCGGTCCGTCAGATCGCGCAGGAGCAGATCGCGCCGCGCGCCGCGGAGATCGACGAGCGGGGGGAGTACCCCTGGGACGTCCGCAAGCAGCTCGCGGAGGCCGACATCCTCGGCCTCCCGATCGAGGAGCAGTACGGCGGGATGCACATGGGCACGCTCATGCAGCAGCTCGCCGTCGAGGAGATCGCGAAGGTCTGCGCCTCCTCCGCCCTGATCCAGATGATCCAGGAGCTCGGCTCCCTGCCGATCACGCTCTTCGGCTCCGAGGAGCTCAAGCAGCGCTTCCTCCCGAAGATCGCCACGGGCGAGCACTCGCCGGCGTTCGCGCTCTCCGAGCCCGAGGCCGGGTCGGACCCCGCGTCGATGAAGACGACCGCCGTGCGCGACGGCGACGAGTGGGTCATCAACGGCTCGAAGAACTGGATCACGAACACGTCGATCGCCGACTTCTACGTCGTCTTCGCGAAGACGAACCCCGAGAGCAACCGGATCACGGCCTTCGTCGTGGAGTCCGACCGCCCCGGCTTCTCGTGGGGTCCGCTGGAGAAGAAGCTCGGGATCAAGGGCTCGCCGACGGGCTCCCCGGTGCTCGAGGACGTCCGCGTCCCGCACGAGAACGTCATCGGCGAGGTCGACAAGGGCCTCTCCGTCGCGCTCGGCACGCTCGAGCGCACGCGCCTCGGCGCCGCCGCCCAGGCGGTCGGCATCGCCCAGGGCGCGATCGACTACGCGACCGCGTACGCGAAGGAGCGGATCGCGTTCGGCAAGCCGATCGCGACGTTCCAGGGCCTGCAGTGGAAGCTCGCCGACGCCGAGACCCGCGTCGCCGCCGCTCGCGAGCTGCTCTACAAGGCCTGCTCGGTCGTCGACAACGTCCCGCGCGGCTCGCGCGAGGTCGGCAAGTGGACCTCGATGGCGAAGCTCATGGCCTCCGACACGGCGATGGCCGTGACCGTCGACATGCTCCAGATCCTCGGCGGCTACGGCTACGTCAAGGACTACCCGATGGAGCGCTTCATGCGCGACGCGAAGATCACCCAGATCTACGAGGGCACGAACGAGATCCAGCGCGTCGTCATCGCGCGGTCGATGCTCGGCTGACCGAGCGCTCGCGCTCCGCGTCGGCCGGCACGACCGCCCGGCGCGGTTGCGTACAGTTGCACGATGGCTGCTCGTACCCTGCTGGCCGGTGCCGTCGGGCTCTGCGTCGCGTGCACGATCACGGTGGTGCTCGGGGCCTGGGCCGGCGAGCCGCTGCTGCGGGGCGTGCAGACGCTCGGCACCGCGCTGACCGCCCTCGGCGCGATCTCGGCGGTCGTCGGCTGGGGCGTCGGTCGCCTGAGCGACTACCGCAGCCCGGCCAGCGACGAGGACTTCGAGCGGGTCGTCGAGCGCGCGGAGCGGCTGGCCGCCGAGGGCCTCGCGGTCGACCCCGAGGAGTCCGAGTTCCTCGCGCACGACCCGTACGCCGACCAGGGCTTCGAGGAGCTCGTCCGCGAGGCGCTCGACGAGCTGCCGGACCTCCTGCGCGGCGTGCTCGACACGAACGTCGCGGTGGTCATCTCCGACGACGGACGGCGCCACCACGCCTACGGCCTGTACCGCGGCGACGGCGCCGTGCACGACACGACGTCGGACCAGATCCTCATCTTCCGCGACACGCTGCGCCGCGACTTCGGGCACGACCCGGAGCTGCTGCGCGAGCAGGTCCTCATCACGGTCCGCCACGAGCTCGCCCACCACGTCGGCTTCGACGAGCTCGGCGTGCGCGACCTCGGGCTCTAGCGCTCGGTCGCGTCGCGCGCGCCGCCGGCGCGCGCCTCCTCCTCGACGAGCGCGGCGAGCGCGTCGGCCGTCTCCTCCAGCCCGGCGACGACGGCGGCGAGGACCCGGACCCCGGCGGCGCGATCGGCGGCGTCGATGCGGCGCGCGATCGCCGTGCGCCAGCCCTCGACGACGTCGCGCCGCTCCGCGACGCGCTCGCGACCCGCGGGCGACAGCGCGAGGCGCACGACGCGCCGGTCGCTCGGGTCCGGTCGGCGCTCGACGATCCCCTGGTCCACGAGCTTGCGGATCATCGTCGTCGCCGTCGGCGGCGACAGCCCGGCGCGCTCCGCGAGCTGCCCGACGGGGAGCTCCGCCTCGCAGCGCAGGAGCGGCTCCAGCAGGTGGTACTGCGGCAGCGACAGGCCACCGCCCTGGTGCTGGTTGCCGTAGCCGCGCAGGCGACGCGTCGCCCGGAAGAGCTGCCGCAGCTGCTCGGCCAGCTCGTCGGTCGCCGGATCGTCGCTCGGCGCGGCGGCGGGTCGGTCGGTCGCGCGCTCGGGCCCCGAGGTCATGAGGGTGCTAACAATACGCGTCGCTCGCGCGCCCGGGAGGCCCCCGGCGGCGACCTCCTCCCTCATGTCCAGCACCTCGCTCCTGCGCGACCGCTCGCTCATGGCGGTCGCCGCCGTCGTGATCGTCGGCGCGATCATGTCGATCCTCGACACGACGATCATCAACGTCGCGCTCCAGGACCTCTCCCGGGACCTCGACGCCCCGATCGAGACCGTCCAGTGGGTCGCGACGGGCTACATGCTCGCCCTGGCCGCCGTCATCCCGCTCACGGGCTGGGCGTCGGAGCAGTTCGGCGGCAAGCGCGTGTGGATCATCGCCGTCGTCCTCTTCACGCTCACCTCCGCGCTCTGCGGCGCCGCGCAGAACGTCGAGCAGCTCATCGCCCTGCGCGTGCTGCAGGGCGTCGGCGGCGGGATGATCATGCCGATCGGCCAGATCATGCTCACGCAGAAGGCCGGGCCCCAGCGCGTCGGGCGGGTCATGAGCATCATCGCCGTGCCGATGCTCCTGGCGCCGATCTTCGGCCCGACGCTCGGCGGCCTCATCGTCGACCACCTCTCGTGGCGGTGGATCTTCTTCGTGAACGTCCCCGTGGGCATCATCGGCGTCGCCCTGGCGCTGCGGGTCCTGCCGGCCTCGGAGGGGCACGGCGGCATGCGGCTGGACTGGCTCGGCGCGATCCTCTCGAGCATCGGCGCGGCGGCGCTCGTCTTCGGGCTCGCCGAGACGGGGGAGAAGGGCGGCTTCGAGGGCCCGATCACGTGGGCCCCGATCGTCGTCGGCCTGACGCTCATCGTGCTGTTCGTCCTGCACGCCCGGCGCACGCCGCACGCCCTGATCAACGTCGGCCTCTTCCGCAAGCCGGGCTTCAGCAGCGCCTCGGCGACGACGTTCGTCCTCGGCGCGGCGATGTTCGGGTCGATGATCCTCCTGCCGCTGTACTTCCAGGTCGCGCGGGGGGAGGACGCCACCACCGCCGGCCTGCTGCTCATCCCGCAGGGCCTCGGCATGGCGTTCGCGATGCCGGCGAGCGGCGCGCTGACCGACCGGATCGGCGGCGGCGTGCCGACGCTCGCCGGCGTGGCCGTCCTCATCGTCACGTCGCTGGTGCTCGCCGGCGTGGGCGGCGACACCTCCTACGTGCTGCTGAGCGCGGTCCTCTTCGTCCGCGGCCTCGGCATCGGCTTCGCGATGATGCCCTCGATGGCGGCGGCGTACGCGACGCTCTCGCCCGCCGACGTGCCGCGCGCGACGACCGCGCTGAACGTCCTGCAGCGCTGCGGCGGCGCGATCGGCACCGCCCTGCTGACGGTGGCGCTGACGCGGGCCCTCGACGATCGCGGCTACTCCGGCAGCGTCGGCGAGCACTCGCCGGTCGGCACCGTGCCGCCGCAGGTCGCCGACGGCCTGGCCGGCGCCTTCGGCGACGCGTTCACCTGGGCGGTCGTCATCACCGTCGTGTCGGTGATCCCGGCGGTCGTGCTGGCGGTCGTGGAGCGGCGCGCGCGTCGGGCGCGGGCCGCCGGGGGCGGCCCCGTGAGCCCGGTCGAGCGCGCGACCGCCGCCGCGGTCAACGAGCTGTAGCCGCGCTCAGCTCGTCTGGACGATGAGCACCGCGCACGGCGCGTGGTGGCTGATCTTGTCCGGGACGGAGCCGAGGAGGAACCGCTTCGTCCCGGTCATGCCCTTGTTGCCGACGACGAGCAGGTCGCTGCCGCGCTGCTCGGCGGCCGACACGAGGGCCTCCGAGGGATCGCCGCCGCGCACGAGGCCGTTGACGGCCTGCAGACCGGCGTCGCGGGCCTCGGCGGTGGCGGGCTCCAGCAGCTGCTTGGCCGACTCCTCGCTCTGGTCGGTCCCGCGGACCGTGACGATGTCGAGCGCGGCGTCGCTGATCCGCGCCAGCTCGATCGCCTTGCGCACGGCCTGGGCGGCCGTCGCCGAGCCGTCGGTGCCCACCAGGATCTTCTCGTACATGCGTGTCGGTTCTCCGTCGTGCGGCGCGGCGCGCCGCCTGTCGCGGCCATCGTATTCGCTGGCCGGGCACCCGACCGGCAGCCTGGCGGGGTGCCACCCGGTCCAACGCCGGTGGTCGCCCATGGGCCGGGTGGAGGGTTGGACCCCGCGCCGATCGCGCCTATCGTCGGGGCCGTGCGCATCGGGATCCTCACCGCCGGCGGCGACTGCCCGGGGCTGAACGCCGTGATCCGGGCCGCGGGGCGCAAGCTCCTGCGGGAGGGACACGAGCCGGTCGGCCTGCTGCGGGGCTACCGGGGGCTGGCCCACCAGGACCACCGCCCGCTGGACCACGCCGCCCTGTCGGGCCTGCTGCCGCTCGGCGGCACGATCCTCTCGACGTCGAGCTACGACCCGTACCGCCACGACGACGGACCCGCCCGGATCGAGGCGGCGATGGCGCGCGGCGACGTCGACGCGGTGATCGCGATCGGCGGCGAGCACACGATGGACATCACGCGCCGGCTGCACGAGCGCCTGGCGCTGCCGGTCGTCGGCGTGCCGAAGACGATCGACAACGACATCGTCGGGACCGACCGGACGTTCGGCTTCGACACCGCCGTCCACGTCGCCGCGGAGGCGATCGACCGGCTGCACTCCACCGCGCAGTCCCACGACCGCGTGATGGTCGTCGAGGTCATGGGGCGCAACGCCGGCTGGATCGCGGTGACCGCCGCGATCGCCGGCGGCGCCGACGGCGTGCTCGTGCCCGAGGTCGAGACGCCGGTCGAGGAGATCGCGGCCACGATCCGCGGCCGTCACGACCGCGGCAAGGACTTCTCGATCATCGTCGTCTCGGAGGGCGCGCGGCTGTGCTTCGCCGACGGGCGCAGCGAGAAGATCGTCGCCAACGAGGAGACCGACGAGTACGGCTACGAGCGCCTCGGCGGGATCGGCGCGGCGCTCGCGGCCGAGCTCGAGCGCGAGACGGGCTACGAGACGCGCGTCGTCGTCCTCGGCCACATCCAGCGCGGGGGAACCCCGACGGCGAACGATCGCGTGCTGGCGACCCAGTACGGCGTCGCCGCCGCCGAGGCCGTCCTGGCGGGCGACCTGGGGAAGATGGTCGCCCTGCAGCGCGGCGAGATCACGACGATCCCGCTCTCGGACGTCGTCGGGGTGAAGGGCATCGACATGCGGCTGCTGGAGCTCGCGAAGGTCTTCTTCTGAGCGACGGGGTGCTCCGCGGCGTCCCCGGCCGGGCGCCCGCCGCCCCGTGCGCACCGCGGGCGCGGCCGGCGCCGACCGCCGCGGAGCGACCTGCGAGCATGCCGCGCGATGCGGATCGCGACCGTCGTCGGCAACCGGCCCCAGTTCGTCAAGGCGGCGGCGGTCTCCCGCCCGCTGCGCGCGCGGCACGACGAGCGGCTGATCCACACCGGGCAGCACCACGACGACGCCCTGTCGGCGGTGTTCTTCCGGGAGCTCGACCTGCCGGCGCCGGACGTCGAGCTCGCCCTCGGCGGGGGGACGAACCTCGCCCAGACGTCACGGATGATCGCCGAGCTCGAGCCGCTGCTCGCCGATCCGGCGCAGCGACCCGACGTCGTGCTCGTCTACGGCGACACGAACACGACCCTCGCCGGCGCGCTCGTGGCCGCCGACCTCGGCATCCCGATCGCGCACGTCGAGGCGGGGATGCGGTCGTTCGACCGCCGGATGCCGGAGGAGCGCAACCGCGTCGTGACCGACCACCTCGCGCAGCTGCTGCTCGTCCCGACGCCGACCGCGACGCGCAACCTCGAGCGCGAGGGCCTGGCCGACCTCGCCGTCGACGTCGGCGACGTCATGACCGACGTGACGCTCCACGTCCATCCCCGCGCCCGGGAGCGCGCCGCCGGGTGGCTCGCCGAGCGCGACCTCGTCCCCGGCGGCTTCCTGCTCGCGACCGCGCACCGCGCCGGCAACGTCGACGAGCCGGAGCGGCTCGCGGCCCTCGTGGACGTCCTGATCGCCGCCGCCGGGCCCGAGCGCCCGCTCGTCCTGCCGCTGCACCCCCGGACCGCGGCGCGCCTGCGGGAGCACGGCGAGGACGCCCGCCTGCGCGCGGCGCCCGGAGTCCGGCTCGTCGAGCCGGTCGGGCCGCTGGACTTCGCGACGCTGCTCGTCGCCGCCGACGGCGTGCTGACCGACTCCGGCGGCGTGCAGAAGGAGGCCTACCTCGCCGGCGTGCGCTGCGTGACGCTGCGCGACACGACGGAGTGGACCGAGACGGTCCAGGTCGGCTGGAACCGGCTCGTGGACCTCAACCCGCAGGCGGCGCTCGACGCGCTGGCCCAGCCCGTCCCGTCCGGCGAGCGGCCGCCGCTCTTCGGCGACGGGCGCGCGGGGGAGCGGGTCGTCGCCGCGCTCGAGCAGCGCTTCGCCGGCTGATCCGCGGCCCGCGACCGGGCGACGGCCGGCGACGCCGAGCGAGGCCGGCGACCGCGGCGACGGGCGCCGGCCCCGCCCGCGCCGTCGCGGGAGCTACCGTGCGGCGCGCGGTCAGGCCGCGGCGCCGCCGTAGGTCCCGATCGCCCAGCGGTTGCCGTCCGGGTCGGTCAGCGTGAAGTCCCGGGAGCCGTAGTCCTGCTCGGTGATGGCGCTCGGCGCGGCTCCGGCCGCCTGCGCGCGGGCGTGCGCGGCGTCGGCGTCCGGCACGACGACGTAGACGACGCTCGCGCCGGGCGGCGTGGCGGTGCCCTCCGGGCGGTCGCCGCACATGAGCGAGCTCTCGCCGATCCGGACCTCGGCGTGCGCGACGTGCCCGTCCTCCTCGTAGAGGGCGAGGGTCTCGGCGCCGAGCGCCGCCTCGAGCCAGGCGATCGACGCGCGGGCGTCCCGGAAGCGGATGGTGGGGAACAGCGTCTGGGCCATGCGCGCAACCTACGCAGCGCCGGCACCGGCGTCTTGCACTTCCGGGAACGGCGTCGGCCGCGACTGCGCCAGCAGCTCGGTGGGTCCCGCGGGCCGAGCCGCCTCCGCGCCGCCGCGCCCGTGGGAAGCGGCGGCGACGCGTCGTGATCAGCGGCTCACTTCGGCGACATGCGGATCGCGCCGTCGAGGCGGATCGTCTCGCCGTTCAGCAGCGGGTTCGTCGCGATGTGGGCGGCGAGGTCGGCGAACTCCGCCGGATCGCCGAGCCGCGGCGGGAACGGGACCTGCGCGCCGAGCGACGCCTTGGCGTCCTCGGGCAGCGCGGCGAGCAGCGGCGTGTCGAACAGGCCCGGGGCGATCGTCACGTTGCGGATGCCGTAGCGCGCGAGGTCGCGGGCGACCGGCAGGGTCGTGCCGACGATCGCGCCCTTCGAGGCGGAGTAGGCGACCTGGCCGATCTGGCCGTCGAACGCCGCCACCGAGGCGGTGTTCACGAGCACCCCGCGCTCGCCGTCGGCGTTCGGCTCGTTCTCGGCCATCGCCGCGGCCGACAGGCGCTGGGCGTTGAACGTGCCGAAGAGGTTGATCTCGATGACCTTCTGGAAGATCTCGAGCGGGTGCGGGCCCTTCTTGTGGTGGAAGATCTGCTGCGGCCAGCCGGTGCCCGCGCACGACACGGTCACCCGCAGCGGCCCGGCCGCGGCGGCGGCCTCGACGGCGGCGCCGACCGCCTCCTCGTCGGTGACGTCGGTCTTGACGAACGTCGCGCGCGAGCCGAGCTCGGCGACGAGCGCCTGCCCCTTCTCCTCCTGGACGTCGGCGATGGTCACGTGCGCGCCACCGGCGTGGAACCGCCGCGCGGTCGCCTCGCCGAGCCCCGACGCGCCGCCGGTGACCAGGACGCTGCTGCCTTCGATCTGAGCCATGCGCGCCACCCTACCTCGCGGGTTGGCCAGCCAGCCAAGAACCGGCGCCAGATGTTGTGGAAGCCCCTAGGTGGGGGCGCCGGGACCCCGGCGCGCGGCGTTCGCCCGTCGCTCAGCGAGCGTCGTTCCAGCGCAGGAGGACCGGCCGCCCCCGGTCGGTGCCGAGGACCGACAGCGCCGCGACGGCGAGCGGCAGGTGCTCGCCGAAGGTCGCCGGCTGGCCGAGCCAGCGAGCCGCGAGGATCCGGAGCAGGTGCCCGTGGGCGACGAGCAGGACGTCGCGGCCCGCCGGGTCGCCGACCCCGCGCAGGCCGCCGGCCTCGGCGGGGACGTCGGACACCGCCGGTCCGGGACGCGGACCGCCCGCCTCGCGCGCGGGTGGCGCCGGGGGCACCGGACCGGCGTCGCGCAGGGCGGCCGCGATCGCCCGGTCGGCGCGGTCCCCGACCTGCGCGATCGTCTCGGCGCCGGGCACCGGCGTCCGCCACGAGTCCCACGTCGGGTCCGCCTGCCGCAGCTCCGCGCGGGTTCGTCCCTCCGCGCTGCCGTAGTCGCGCTCGGCGAGGTCGTCGTCGAGCACGGGGGAGCGGTCGGGGAGCGCGAGCTCCAGCGTGCGCCGCGCCCGCTGCAGGGGCGAGCAGCGCACGGCCGCGAACGGGACGCCCGCGAGGCGCGGCGCCAGCGCCGCCGCCTGCTCCTCGCCGTGCGGGGTCAGCGGCAGGTCGGTGCGGCCGGTGTGCCGGCCGACCCGCGCCCACGCCGTCTCGCCGTGACGCACGAGCCACAGCCGCACGTCGGCGGGGCGCTCGCCGTCCGTCCGGTCCGGTCCGTCCGTCACGCTCCCGCCCCGCTCAGCCGCCCGCGAGACCCAGCTCGTCGGCCCGCCGCAGCGCGTCGGCGTCGGCGACGACGGTCAGGGTCTCGGGACGCAGGAGGCTGGCCGGCGCGGTCTGCCCGGGATCCCCGAGGGTCCGCGCGAGGGCGTCGGCCTTCCCCTCGCCGGTGACGAGCAGCACGACCGACCCGGCGGCCCGGAGCTCGGGCAGCGTGAGCGACACGCGCTCCGGCGGGGGCTTCGGCGCGTCGAGCACGGCGACGGTCCGTCCCTCGGCCTCCAGCGCGCCGTGCGCCGGGAAGAGCGACGCGGTGTGCCCGTCCTCGCCGAGGCCGAGCAGGACGACGTCGATCGGCTCGGGCCCGAGGTCGTGGGCGTAGGCGCGGGCGCGGTCGCCCGGGGAGCCGTTCTCCACGAGCGGCACGAGACGGAGGTCGCGCGCCGCCGGGCCGAGCGCGGCGCGGATCTCGCGTGCGTTGCTGTCGGGATGGTCCTGGGGCACGCAGCGCTCGTCGGCGAGCAGGACCGTGACCGCCGACCAGTCGCGGACCGCCGGGCCGAGCTGCGCGTAGGCGGCCAGCGGCGTGCGGCCGCCGGACAGGGCGACGCGGGCGACGCCGCGCTCGGCGAGCGACGCGGCGATCGCGTCGTGCAGGAGCGTCGCGGTGAGCGACGCCGCGGTCTCGGCGTCCGGGACGGCGAGGAGCCGGGCGCCGGAGGGCGTCGTGCGGGGAGCGGGGGTCGTCACGAGAGCGGCCGCAGCGCGCGGCGGTGGGGGGCACGACCGGCGGGCTGCGTCGGCACGAAGGTCGGATGCAGCTCGGCGAGGGGGCGCTCGACCGGCTCGCCGGCGACGAGCTCGATCGCCTCGTCCTCGTGGTGGATCGTGACGGGCCGCAGCGCCGCCTCGTCGCCGCCGTCCTCCAGCGCCGTGAGCGCGTAGGTCACCTTGCCGGGCTCGATCACCACCCGGATCCGCTGCCCGCAGTGCACGATCGGGAACTGGATCCGCGTCAGGGCGGCGGGGATCCGCGGGCGGAAGCGCAGCTCGCCGCCGTGGTCGCGGAAGCCGCCGAAGCCGAACATCACCGCGCCGAGCACCCCGCCGAGCGAGGCGATGTGCAGGCCCTCGGCGCCGTCGCCCTTCAGGTCGTGCAGGTCCGTGAACGCGCCCTCGGCGAGGTAGTCGTAGGCGAGGTCGACGTGCCCGACCTCCGCCGCGACGATCGCCTGCACGCACGCCGACAGCGACGAGTCGCGGACGGTCACGCCCTCGTAGTAGGCGAAGTTGCGCTCCTTCTCCTCCGCGGTGAACGCGTCGCCGCGGACGAAGAGCGCCATGACGAGGTCCGGCTGCTTGACGACCTGCTTGCGGTAGAGCTGCAGGTACGGGTAGTTCAGCAGCAGCGGGTAGTGCTCCGGCGGCGTGCCGTCGAAGTCCCAGCGCTCGTGGGTGAGGAAGTCCTGGTCCTGCGGGTGGATGCCGAGGCGCTCGTCGAAGGGCACGAACATCGTCGACGCGGCGACCCGCCAGCGGGCGATCTCGTCGTCGGTGACCCCGAGCGCGTGCGCGACGTCGTTGTCGCGCTCCGCGGCGTCGGCCGCCGCGTCGAGGTTCAGCTGCGCCATGAGGTTCGTGTAGACGTTGTTGTCCACGAGCGCCGTGTACTCGTCGGGCCCGGTGACGCCGTCGATCCGGAACGTCCCGTCGGGTCCGTGGTGGCCGAGGCTCTCCCACAGCCGCGCGGTCTCCACGAGGATCTCGAGGCCGTGGCTGCGGGCGAACCCGTCGTCGCCGGTGGCCGCGACGTAGCGGACGACCGCGTGCGCGATCGACGCGTTGACGTGGAACGCGGCGAGGCCGGCCGGCCAGTAGCCCGAGCACTCCTCGCCGTGGATCGTGCGCCACGGGAACGCCGCGCCGCGCAGCCCGAGCTGCTGGGCGCGCTCGCGGGCGAGCGGCAGCGTCCGCGAGCGCCACATGAGCTGGTCGCGGACGAGATCGGGCTTCGCGTAGGTCAGCGGCGGGAGCATGAAGCTCTCCGTGTCCCAGAACGCGTGCCCGTCGTAGCCCGAGCCGGTCAGCCCCTTCGCCCCGACGGCGCGCGTCTCGGCCCGGGCGCTGGCCTGCAGGAGCTGGAACTTCGCGAACCGGACCGCCTGCTGCAGCTCCGGGTCGCCGTCGAGCTGGAAGTCGGCGACGCGCCAGTAGCGGTCGAGGTACCGCCGCTGGGACTTCACCAGGCCGTCGAAGCCGGCGCCGATCGCGTTCTCGAGGCTCGCGTCGACCTGGTCGCGCAGCCAGTCCATCGACTGCCGGCCGGACCAGTGGTAGGCGAGGAACTTCACCATCCGCAGCGGCTTGCCGGGCTCCAGGAGCGTCGAGATCGTCACGCGGCCGAGGTCGTCGTCGACCTGCGTGAGCTCCTTCGGATCGCAGTGCGTGCGGTCCACGACGTGGTCCATGCCGGCGGCCAGCGCGAGCCCCGAGCGCCGGGTCCGGTGACCGAGCACGACGCGCAGGTCGTGCCCGGTGGACAGCTCGCTCTCGAGCACCTGCCCGAGCGCCGCGGCCTTCCGGGGGTCGGCGGACTCCGAGTCCTGCGGCTGGTTGGCGAGGAGGTTGGACTGCAGCGCGACGCGGCTGGGCTGCTCGAGCGCCTCGACCTCGTAGAGGATCGCCGCGACGCTGCGCTGCGTGAACGACACGAGCCGCTTCGTCGTGACGCGCACCGCCCGCCCCGCCTGCGAGCGCCAGACGACGTTGCGCTCGAGCACGCCGGTGCGGAAGTCGAGGAACCGGTCGTGCTGCTCGAGCCACCCGCGGTGGACGTCGAACGGCTCGTCCTCGACGAGCAGCCGGATGAGCTTGCCGTCCGTGACGTTGACGACGGACTGGCCGTCCTCGGCGAAGCCGAAGCCGCGCTCGCCGTAGGAGAGCGGGTAGGACTCGAAGAACCCGGAGAGGTACGTGCCCGACTGCGCGCGCGGCTCGCCCTCGTCGAAGTTGCCCCGCAGGCCGAGGTGCCCGTTGGAGAGCGCGAAGAGCGACTCGGAGACCGCGATCCGCCCGAGGTCCAGGCCCGTCTCGCGCAGGCCCCACGGCTCGATGTCGACGATCGGGCCCTGGGTCTGCGCCGCGTGCGTGGCAGGGGTGGTCTCATGCATCGGCAGGGCCTCCGGCGAGCGTCAGGTCGGTGAGGGCGGAGACGACGACGTCGGCGCCGCCGTCCAGCAGCGGCTGCGGGTCGTCGTGGCGGTCGACGCCGACGACGAGCCCGAAGCCGCCCTCGCGGCCGGCGGCGACGCCGGCGACGGCGTCCTCCAGCACGGCCGCGCGCGCGACCTCCGAGCCGACGTCGCCGGCGGCGGCGACGAAGCTGTCGGGGGCGGGCTTGCCGCGCAGGCCGCGCGGCTCCAGCGACGTCCCGTCGACGACGGCGTCGAAGAGGTCCAGGACGCCGGCGGCGCTCACGATCGCGCGCGCGTTCTTGCTCGAGGAGACGAGCGCCGTGCGGTAGCCGGCGTCCCGCGCCGCGCGCAGGAACGCCCCGGCGTCGGGGTAGAGCTCGACGCCGTCGCCGGCCAGGCGCGCCTGCAGCAGCTCGTTCTTGCGGTCGCCGAGCGCGACGACGTCCGGCTCCTCCAGCGTGATCCCGCGCGCGGCGAGGAACGTCCGGACGCCGTCGTAGCGGGGGCGGCCGTCGACGTAGCGGTGGTAGTCCTCGGGCAGCGCGAACGGGCGATGCGGGTCGGGGCCGTCGCCCGGACGATGCTCGGGACGGGACCCGGACACCTCCGGGTGTCCCGAGCCGGGACGATCCCGGTGGCTGGGGCCGTCGCCCGGACGATGCTCGGGACGGGACCCGGACAGGAACTCGTCGAACGTCTGCTTCCAGGCCGCGGCGTGGAGGCGCGCGGTGTCGGTCAGCACGCCGTCCATGTCGAAGAGCAGCGCGTCGATGCCGTGAGGGATCGCGGGCATCGTGGAATGGTAGGCGGCCGCCCCGGCGGGACGGGGGCGCTGGGCGGCGCCGTTCACGCGGGCTCCGTCAGCAGCCGCCGGGCGCCGGCGAGCGCGGCGCGGTAGCCGTCGTCGGGGACGAGCGTCCGGCGCAGGCCCGCCGACAGCACGCCGGCCTCGCCGCGCGAGGCGCCCATGATCGTCCAGCTGCGCTCCTGCTCGGCGTCGCCCGGCGCGGGCCGGTCGCGGCCGCGCAGCCCGCCCGGGTTGCGGTCGAGGGCGAAGCTCGCGCCGTCGGTGCCGCGCACCGTCGCCCCGGCGAGGCCGGTGACGCCCGCGTCGGCCTCGACCGGGCGCAGCGCCACGCGGCCGCCGCGCGCGTCGAGCGCGACGCCCGGCTCGGCGGCGGGGCGCCAGCCGAGCCGATCGGCGAGCCAGCCCAGCAGCAGCCAGGCGGCGGCCGCCGAGCCCGGCTGGTGGCGGACCTCGACCTCGCGCACGTCGTCGAGGCGGCCGCGGCGGTGCGGCTCGGCGAAGGCCGACGCGAGCCGCTGGCGCCACGGCAGGGTGCGCAGCCAGGACAGGTCGACGATCGAGACGTCGTGGCGCTCCTGCAGCGCGAGCGCCGCGTCGAGGCCCTCGGCCGGGTCGCCCGCGTCGGAGCTGTCGAGCATCACCGTCTGCGCGAGGGGCAGCAGCGCGTCGAGCGCCCCGTCGATCTGGTGCGGCGACCAGAGGAGCGTCGGCACGTCGGTCATCACCACGGGATCGACGATCGACTCGAGCCGGTCGAGGTGCCGGCGGCCGATGTCGAACGTCACGAGCTCGTGCATCGCGCTCGTGCCGTCGCCGGCGAGCGTGACGCGCGCCGCCAGCCGCGTGCGGCCGGGGTCCACGCGCAGGAGGATCGAGCGCGACGGCGCGTTGGCGCCGGTCGCCTCGAGCCGTCGGGCGATCTCGCCCGCGTACGCGGCCTCGACGACCGTGACGAGGTTCAGCGCACGGGCCGGCAGCGCCTGCTCGCGCCGCAGGAACCGCTCGCGCTCCAGCGCGCGCATCGCCTGCTCGACGCCGGCGGGATCGACGTCGTCCTGCTGCCAGACGGTGTGGTCGACGCTCGCCATCCTCGCGTCCTCAGATCGCGCGCCAGGCGTCGCCCGGCCGCAGGATCCGCGCCTGGCTGCGCGGTCCGTCGCTGCCGGAGGCGTACTCGTCGGGGGTGGCGTGGTCGGTGCCCCACGCGTCGAGGATCGGCTGGATCACCGACCACTGCGCCTCGACCTCGTCGGCGCGGGTGAACAGCAGCGCCTCGCCGCGCAGCGCGTCGGTGATGAGCCGCTCGTAGGCCTCGGGCGAGGTCGAGAGGAACGCCGTCCCGTACGAGAAGTCCATCGTCACCGGCCGCAGGTGCATCCCGCTCCCGGGGACCTTCGCGGCGAGCTTGATCGCGACGTGCTCGTCGGGCTGGAGGGTGAAGATGATCTGGTTGGGCTGCACCGCCCCGGCGCCCTCGAAGGCGAGGTGGGGGACGGGCTGCAGCGTCACGGCGACCTCGGTGAGCTTGCGCGAGAGCCGCTTGCCGGTGCGGATGTAGAACGGCACGCCCGCCCAGCGCCAGGTGTCGACGTGCAGGCGCAGCGCGGCGAACGTCTCGGTCCGCGACGTCTCGGGCACCCCGGGCTCGTCGCGGTAGGCGGGCACGACCTCGCCGCCGATCGAGCCCGCGCCGTAGCGGCCCCGCACGGCGTGCTCGGCCATCCGGTCCCGCGGGATCGGCTCCACGGCGCGCAGGACCTTCACCTTCTCCGTCCGGATGTCGTCGGCCGCGAACGCCGTCGGCGGCTCCATCGCGAGGATCGCCAGCACCTGCAGCAGGTGGTTCTGGACGAGGTCGCGCAGCGCGCCGGACCCGTCGTAGTACCCCGCACGGCCCTCGAGCCCGACGGCCTCGGCGGAGGTGATCTGGACCGACGCGACGTGCGTGCGGTTCCACAGCGGCTCGAAGAGGCCGTTGGCGAACCGCAGGGCGAGGAGGTTCTGGACGGTCTCCTTCCCGAGGTAGTGGTCGATCCGGAAGATCTGCTCCTCGTCGAGGACCTCGCGGATCCGCCGGTTCAGCTCGTGCGCCTCGTCCTGCGTCGTGCCGAACGGCTTCTCGATCACGACCCGCGTCGGCGCGTGCTCGGTGCGGGCCAGCCCGTGCTCCCCGAGCTGCTCGACGATCGGACCGAAGAACCGCGGGGCCGTCGACAGGTAGTGGACGCGGGCCAGCGGCTGCCCGACCTCCTCCTCCAGCTGCTCGATCCGGGCGCAGAGGGCGGTGTACGTCGTGCCGTCCTCGAAGCCGCCGTGGACGTAGTGCGCCCCGGCGACGAGCGCGCCGAGGACCTCGGGGTCGGGGGTGCGGCGGGAGAAGCGCCGGACCGCCTCCGCGAGCTGCTCCCGGAACGCGTCCTCGCCGAGGTCGGTGTGGGAGACGCCGATGAGCCGGAACCGCTCGGGCAGGTTGCCCTCGTGCGCGAGGTTGTAGAGCGCCGGGAGGAGCTTCCGTCGCGCGAGGTCGCCGACGCCGCCGAAGATGACGAGGACGGACGACGGCGGCGGCAGCTGATCCAGTCCGATGGCCAGCTGCTCGGGGTCCATCGGCTCGAAGACGGGCTCGCTCATCGGAGGGCGGGGTGCGGGTCGATCGGGCTCACGAGGCGCGCTTGACCGCGTGCCCGCCGAACTGGTTGCGCAGCGCCGCGAGCACGCGGCTGGCGTACTCGTCCTCGCCGCGCGAGCCGAACCGCGCGAAGAGCGCCGCGGTGATCGCGGGGACCGGGACGCTGTGGTCGATGGCGGCCTCGATCGTCCAGCGGCCCTCGCCGGAGTCGTCGACCCACGGCTCGAGGCCGGCCAGGTCGGTGCCCTCCTGCTCGAACGCGCGCGCGGCGAGCTCGTTGAGCCACGAGCGCACGACGGAGCCCTGCTCCCAGAGGTGCGCGACCGTCGCCAGGTCGAGATCGGGGTCGTTCTTGCGCAGGAGCGCGAAGCCCTCCGCGAACGCCTGCATGACGCCGTACTCGATCCCGTTGTGGACCATCTTCACGAAGTGGCCCGAGCCCGACGGTCCGACGTGCGACCAGCCGCGGTCGCCGAGCACGTGGCGCGAGGCCTCCGCGGTCTCGGGCGCGAGGTCGTCGAGGATCGGCGCGAGCCGGGCGACCGCCTCGTCGGGCCCGCCGACCATCATGCAGTAGCCCTTCTCCAGGCCCCAGACGCCGCCCGAGGTCCCGACGTCGAGGTAGTGCACCCCGCGCGCGCCGAGCGCCTCGGCGCGGGGCTCGTCGTCGGTCCAGCGGCTGTTGCCACCGTCGACGATCGCGTCCCCGGCGTCGAGGAGCTCGCCGAGGGCGGTGACCGTCGACGCGGTCGGCTCCCCGTGCGGGACCATGACCCAGACGTGGCGGGGGGCCTCCAGCAGCCCCGGCAGCTCCTCCAGGGCGGCGGCGGGGCGCGCCCCGGTCTCGGCCGCCAGCGCGGCGGTCAGCTCCTGGTCGCGGTCGTACGCGACGACGTCGTGCCCGGCCTCGCGCAGGCGGCGGACCATGTTGCCGCCCATCTTGCCCAGGCCGACGAAGGCGATCTGCATGTCAGCGGCGCTCCTCGATCGCGGTGATGAGGGCCTCGAGGCCCTCGGTCCAGTCGCTGCCGAGGTCCAGGCGCGCGACGGGGCGCCCGCGCGCGGCGAGCGTCCGCTCGTCGCCCGCGGCCTGGGCCAGGAGCAGCGTCGTGAAGTCGTACGGCGCGTCCGGGATCGGCCGGTGCGCGCGGGGGTCGTGCTGCAGGATGAGGAAGCGACCCTGGGCCGCCCCGCCCTTGTGCAGCTGCCCGGTGGAGTGCAGGTACCGCGGGCCGAACCCGATGGTGATCGCGGCGAGGTGGTCGCGCGCGAGGACCTTGCGCAGGCGCCCGAGCAGCTCCGCGGCCCCCTCGCTGGGCGGCAGGTACGCGAGCAGCCCGAGGTACTCCGGGGCCCGCAGCCCGTCGACGAGCCGCAGGACGGCGTCGGGCGTGGCCTCGGGGGCGGGGGGCAGCGGCGCGCCGTCGGCGACCTCCGCGAGGACGGCGCTCGTGGCGTCCTTCGCGGCCTGCACGTCGGGCTGGTCGAACGGGTTGACCCCGAGCCCCCAGCCGGCGACGGCGGTCGCGACCTCGCACGCCACGAACGCCGCGCCGAGGTCGCCCTCCCCGCCGACCGCGAGCTCGAGCACGGGCACGCCGTCCTCGCGCGCCTGGGCGAGCGCCGCCTCGAGCGCCGCGTCGGGCTCGGGCCCGCGCAGCGCGAGCACCTGCCGGTCGTCCGTGCAACGGACGCCGAAGCCGTCGGCGACCGGGTCGCTCATGACCGGCAGCAGCCCGCGCCCGCTCTTGCCCGTCGACTCGGCGACGAGCTGCTCGAGCCACGGGCCGAACCACTGCAGGCCGGGGTCCTCGACCCGCAGGACGAGCTTGTCGCGCCCCTGCTCGGCGAGGGCGGCGATCGCGACGCCCAGGCGCGCGGCGGCGTTCTCGTCGAGCGGCTGGCGGGCGGCCTCCAGCGCGGCCGTGGCGCCGTCGACGAGACCGGCCACGTCGGCGCCGCAGAGGGCGGCGGGCACCGTCCCGAAGGGCGAGAGGGCGCTGAAGCGGCCGCCGATCTCCGGGTCGCCGTGGAACGTCGCGCGGAACCCGTGCTCGGCCGCGATGCCCTCGAGCTGGGTCCCGGGATCGGTCACCGCGACGAACGCCGCGCCGTCGGGGTTGCGGTCCCAGAGGTGACGGAAGAGCGAGAGCGTCTCGACGGTCCCGCCGGACTTCGTCGAGACGAGCACGAGGGTGCGCCGCGGCTCGGTGGCGGCGTCCACCGTCGCGACGGCGTCCGGGTCGGTGGAGTCGATCATCCGCAGCCGCAGCCCCCCGGTCCGGCCGGACTGCAGGCGGTGGCGCCAGATGACCTCCGGCGCGAGCGACGAGCCGCCCATCCCGGCGAGGACGACGTCGGTGAAGCCCTCGGCCTCGACGGCGGCGGCGAGCTCCAAGAGCTCCGGCAGGAGGGCACGGGCGTCCGCCGGCGCGTCGAGCCAGCCGAGCCGGTCGGCCACCTCGGCCTGGCCGGCCGGGCCCCAGAGCGTGTCATCGCGCGCGTGGAGGCGCTCGACGACGCGCTCCTCCTCCGCGCGCCGGAGCAGCGCGTCGACCGCGCGTTCCTCCGCGTCGCTCAGGCGCCAGCGCAGGGACGGGGCGGGGGTGTTCGTCATCGGACCTCCGGGAGGCGGGCCAGCAGGGCAGCACCACGGACGCCCGCCTCGGGCCCGTGGTCGGCGACGCGGATCTCGGTCGTGGTGCCCAGGCCGGGCAGCAGCAGGCGACGCGCGGCGTCGCGCGCGGGGCCGACGAGCAGCTCGCCCGCGCGGGAGACGCCGCCGCTCACGACGACCGCCTCCGGCTCCAGCAGCGAGATGACCGCGGCGATGCCGACGCCGACGCGCTCGCCGAGCAGCGCCAGCAGGGCGGCGGCGCCGTCGTCGCCGCCGATCGCGGCGGCGGTGACCGCCGAGCCGTCGGCGAAGCCCCCGTCGCGGGCGAGCTCGTCGAGCGCCCGGCCGCTGGCCCAGCGCTCGAGCGAGGTCGGCAGCGGGGCCACCCCGCCGGGCGGCGCGCCCCCGGCCGGCGGCGCGGTGACGATGAGGTGGCCGAGCTCGGCCGCGGAGGTGCGGTGACCGTGCAGCGGACGGCCCTCGAGCACGATCCCGCTCCCGATCCCGGTCCCGACCGTGATCCCCACGAGCGATCGGTGCCGGAGGCGCAGCTCCGGGTCCCAGGCCTCCGCGAGCGCGGCGAGGTTCGCGTCGTTGTCGACCTGCACCGGGACGCCGAGCGCCGCCGTGAGCTCCTGGCGCAGCGCGACGTCGCGGAACGCGGTGAGGTTCACCGAGCTCTCCACGCGGCCGTCGCTGATCCGCACGACGGAGGGCACGCCGACGCCGACGCCGGCGACCGGCCCCAGCGCCTGCACCATCCGCGTGATCTGCGCGAGCAGCGCCGCGGGCTCCGTCGCGGTCGGCTCGACCCGGGCGGGGCGCAGCACGACGCCGTCGAGCAGCGCGACGGCGATCTTCGTGCCCCCGACGTCGACGCCGGCGGTGCGGATCGTGGGATCCATCTGCCGCGAGATTCGCACATCCCGGCCGCGCGCTCGGCGCCAGGCGGTGAAGGCCGGGGCCGGGGGACTGTCCGGCTGGAGCAGGCGGTTCGACGCGGTCCGCAGCGGGTACATGGCCGAGACCGTGGCCACGAGCGAGACGACGACGGACGGGAACGCGGACGCGACGGCGCGGCCGGGCCCGACGGTGCTCCTGACCGGCGCGACCGGGGCGATCGGCGGCCGCCTGCTGCCGGCGCTGCTGGACGACGGCGACGTGGGACCGATCCGCGCCCTCGTCCGCGATCCGGATCGCGCCGACCTGCCCGAGTCGGTGCGCACGCACCGCGGCGACCTGTTCGCCGGCGAGGGCCTCGACGCGGCGCTCGAGGGCGTCGACGTCGCGTACTACCTCGTCCATGCGATGGGACGCGGCAACGACGGCGACTTCGCCGAGCTGGACCGGCGCGGCGCGCGGGCGTTCGGCGAGGCGGCCGAGCGGGCCGGCGTGCGGCGCGTGATCTACCTCGGCGGGCTGGGCGGGGCGGGGGAGGAGCGCTCGCACCACCTGCGCAGCCGTCGCGAGGTGGCCGAGATCCTCTCCGCGCACGCCCCGGAGCCGGTCCACGCGCGGGCCGCGATGGTCATCGCCTCGGACAGCCAGTCGTTCGTCATCCTGCGCAACCTCGTGCGACGGCTGCCCGTGATGGTCATGCCGCGCTGGGTGACGACCCGCAGCCAGCCGATCGCCCAGCGCGACGTCACGGCCGCGCTGCGGGCGCTCGCCACCCGCGACGAGGTGCCCGCCGAGGTCCAGCTCGGCGGAGCGGACGCGCTCACGTACCGCGAGATGCTCGATACGACCGCGACGCTGCTCGAGCGGCGCGGGGTGCCGAAGCTCCCGGTCCCGATCTCGGCGATCGGCCTCTCGTCGCTGTGGGTGAGCATGTTCGGCGGCGTCGAGCACGACCTCGTCCGCCCGCTGATCGAGGGGCTGCAGGTCGAGATGGTCGTGACCGAGCCGCCGCCGCCCGGTATCAACGACGCGCCCCTCGGCTTCGCCGACGCCGTCCGCGAGGCCCTCGACGGCGCGTGAGCGCCGCGCGGGCGTGGCGGGCGGCCGCGCCGCGCGCCGGGGCGGGACCGGGTTCGGGTTGAATGCAGGCGATGCCGGCCGTCGCGCTCCCGCTGCTGGTGCTCCTCGCGATCGTCGCGGTCGCCGCCGCGACCGGTCGATGGCGCGCGCGGCGCGTTGCCCGGGAGACCGGCGTGCGGATCGGCCGGGTCGTCGACCACACCGGGATCGACGCGTCGACGGGCTCGGTCTACTCGATCCAGACGGCGACGATCACGACGCCGACCTCCTCGCTCGACGCGATCTGGACGCCGCCGCACCTCGAGCGCCTCGCGCGCTCGTACTGGAGCTACATGGAGCGGTTCTCCCTCGGGATCGTCCGCGTCCACTACGACGAGCGAGGACGCTACGTCTGCTTCCTGTCGCGCCGCATCGTGCTGCTCGGCTTCAGCGAGCCGGAGTACGAGTTCACCGCGACGCTCGGTCTCGTGCGCTGGCCGATCACCCGCGGGCTGCTCATCTCGCGGCGCGGGCGCAGCCGCGGGTTCCTCGAGATCGAGGTCCACCGGCGCGACGGCGTCGAGCCGCCGGGGTCCGGCCGTCGGGGCACGGGGTCCGCCGACCCCTACAGCCAGGTCTACGTCGAGCTCGAGGTGAGCCAGTTCTACCCGGCGATGTCGTCGGGCTTCGCCTACTGGGTCTACAAGCAGACGCAGTCGCGCTACCACGTGCTGCTGGCCTACGGGTTCATCCGGTCGCTCGCCCAGGGCGAGGACCTGCCGCGCTCGGTCATCGGGCGCCTCGGCTGAGCGCGGCGCCCGACGGGCCGGGGCTCAGGAGATCGCGAAGCCCGGGCCCGCGCCCGGCATCGAGGAGAGCTTCTCCGGGCGGTGCTGCGCGTGGACGCGACGGATGGTGTCCGACCCCGCGCGCATGACGACCGACTCGGTCGTCGCACCGCCGGCCGAGCGGCGACGCACGCCCTGCAGGAGCTCCCCGTCGGTGACCCCCGTAGCCGAGAAGAGGCACTGGTCGGCCTTGACGAGGTCGTTCTGGTCGAGCTGGCGCTCGAGGTCGTACCCCGCGTCGAGCGCGGCCTGCCGCTCGGCGTCGTCGCGCGGCCAGAGCCGGCCGACGAGGCGACCGGAGATGCACTTGATCGCGGCGGCCGAGATGACGCCCTCCGGCGTGCCGCCGACGCCCCAGAGGAAGTCGACCGCGGAGTCGCTCATGACGGCCAGCAGCGAGCCGGCGACGTCGCCGTCGCTGATGAGGCGCACCTTCGCGCCGGCGGCGCGGACCGCCTCGATCTGCTCCTGGTGGCGCGGGCGATCGAGGGTGATCATGAGGACCTCGCTGATGTCCTTGCCGCGGCGCTCGGCGATGAGGCCGGCGGTCTCGGTCAGCGGGCGGTCGAGGTCCAGCAGGTCGGCGACGTCGCGGCCGCCGGCGAGCTTCTCCATGTAGACGCAGGGGCCCGGATCGAACATCGAGCCGCGCGGCGCGATCGCGATCACGGAGAGCGCGTTCGGCTGGCCCTTCGCGGTGAGCGTGGTGCCCTCGAGCGGGTCGACCGCGATGTCGACCTGCGGACCCTCGCCGTTGCCGACGTGCTCGCCGTTGTAGAGCATCGGCGCCTCGTCCTTCTCGCCCTCGCCGATGACGACGACGCCGTCCATCGCGACGGTGTCCAGGACGTACCGCATCCCGTCGACGGCGGCCTGATCGGCGGCGTTCTTGTCGCCCCGGCCCGCGAGCCGCGAGGCCGCCAGGGCGGCGGCCTCGGTCGTGCGGACGAGCTCCATGGCGAGGGTGCGGTCGGGCGTGGTGGTCATCGGCCTTCGGGGTCGTCGGGTCCGCCGCGCCCCGAGCCGGAGGGACCTGCTCGGCGGGCGGCGGGCGGTTCGGTGGCGGGGACCCTATCCGGGGACGTCCCCGCCGCGCGGTGGCGTCGCGGCGCTCGGGGCAGCGCGGATCGCGGCCGGGACCGGCGCGCGGCCCGCGCGGCGTGACGGGCGCGGGAGCGATCCGCGGCGCGCCCGCGCCTAGCGGGAGCGGGGGAGGTCGTCCCGCACGATGTAGCTCACGCGGTCCACGCCGCTGACGTCGACCGCGTCGGCCACGTTCTTCGTCAGGTCGAAGTCGGCCTTGTTCGCGAACGGCCCGCGATCGATGACCGGCACGACGACGCTGCGGCCGCCGCGACGGATCTCGACCTGGGTGCCGCACGGCAGGGTCCGGTGGGCGACGCCCTCGGTCCGCTTCGTCAGCGTCTGGCCGCAGGCGGTGCGCCGGCCGTAGAAGCCGGGGCCGTACCACGTGGCCTTCGTCTTGGCGAGCACGGCGACGCGCGCGGTCGTCGCGCTGCCCGCGGTGCGCGCGGTCGCGCCGCCGGCGGGGGCGCCCCCGGCGGGGACGCTGCCGTCGGCGTTCAGCAGGACGACGCGCAGCTGGTGGTAGCGCGCGGCGCGCGTCCGCCAGCGGGCGACGAAGCGGCCGTTGCTGCGCACGCGGGCCGTCGTGGCGCGGCGCCAGCCGCCCCGGGCGTCCTGGCGCTGGATCTGGACCCGCCGGTTCGCGAGCGCGGCCTCGAACTGCCCGACGACGAGGACCGGGGTCCCGACGGTCGTCGAGGGCGCGGCGCTCCAGGTGCCGAGGCCCGGCGCCTGGACGGTCGTGCCCGAGGTCGTGTCGGCGGGCGACGGGCCCGTGGCGGTCGGGGCGGGGGCGGCCTCGGTCGTGGCCGGTGCCTCGGCGGTCGCCGGAGCGGTGCTGGGGGCGGCCTGGGTGGAGAGGCCCCCACCCGACGCGGCGCTCGCGGTCGCGGCTGGGCTCAGCGCGGCGAGGGCGACGACGGCGATGATCGCTGCGCGAGGACGCGCAGGGGTGCGGTAGGTCACGTGGTCCCGTTGGTCTCGTTCCGTGCCTACGGGGTGAGCTGTCGGGCTCGCGCTGAACGAGTGCGCTACGGGTCGGTCGACCCGATTCGCCCCAGCGACCGCGCCTGAGCGCGCTCGCAGTGGTTCCCCCGCCCCCCGACGATCCGGTCGTCGGGAGCTCGGCGGCGGGGATTATGGCACATCGATCGCGAGCGCCGGTCCCGGAGGCGAACGCACGTTCGCCTCGGGTGCTGGGATCCCCGGTGCCCAGGGGGATCTCGCGCGGGTCCGCGGCGCTCGACGGGCCGGCGCGCCGGCGCTCCCGGGGGGGTCAGCGGGGCGTGATGCGGCGCAGGACGCCCCGCACGACCGACTCGCCGACGCTCGCGACGCCGGCGACGACGGAGACGAGATCGCCGACCGCGCGCTCGGCCGGCGGCCGGCGCTCCTCCGGCGTCGCCCACCCGTGGCGGGGGACCGCGCCCGACGGACGCGTGCTCGTCCCGGTCGCCGCGCCGGCCGCCGTCGTCCCGGGCGTCGTCGCGCCGGCGGCGCCCTTCGGCGTGGCCCGGCGCGTCGCGGCCGCGGTGGTGCCGCCGGCCTTCGCGGTCGTCGCGCCGCGGGCCTTCGACGTCGTGCGGCTGCCCGCCTTCGCCGTCGTCGCGGTGGTGCTGCGGGCCTTCGCCCTCGCGCCGCGGGCCTTCGCCGCGCCGGTGGTCGCGGCCTGCGCCCTCCCGGTCCCGGCGGCCTTCGTCCCGCTGCCCCCGGGCTTCGTCCCGGAGGCCGCGCCGGCCGTCGTGCGCCGCGCGCTGCGACGCACCGGGCGGCTCGCGGGGAGCTTGCCGAGGACGCCGTCCTCGTCGGGGCGCTCCGGGCCGTCGGGGGAAGCGGTGCCGCGCGGGGTCATCGTGTGCGAATCGTCTCGCATCTCACGGACGAGTGCACCTTTTCGCCGGTTCGGGTGTACCTGCTCTCAGACCGGTGCTCCGCGTGCGAGCGGCCGCTGTTGCGGCCTCGATCGCGCGGGTATCACCTGGTACACTTGGGGACCGCTGTCGGTAGCTTGGACCTCTTCGGCCCGCACCTTCCGCTCAGACCGACGCGCACGCCTCTACTGCTTTGCCACCGCCTCCGCCGTTCCCGGCGGAGCGACAGAGACGCCTCCTTATATGTCTGCAGTTGAACTTCAGGAACTCGAAGAGGTCAAGACGCTGGTCCATCGCGGCCAGACGCTCGGAGTGCTCACGCACGCGGAGGTGCAGAAGGCCATCTCCGAGCTCGACTTCGACGAGTCCGACGTCGAGGAGCTGAACGCCTACCTCGAGAAGAGCGAGATCGAGCTCGTCGACGAGATCGATCCCGCGCACGCCGCCACCCAGGTCGAGCGCGCCCCGGACAAGCGCTCGCGCAAGAAGCGCGCGCCCACGCCGCTGGATCTCCGTCCCGACATGACGACGGACAGCCTCCAGCTGTTCCTCAAGGACATCGGCAAGGTGCGCCTGCTCACCGCGGCCGAGGAGGTGGACCTCGCCAAGCGCATCGAGCGCGGCGACCTCGACGCGAAGCAGAAGATGGTCGAGTCGAACCTGCGGCTCGTCGTCTCGATCGCGAAGAACTACCGCAACCAGGGCCTGCCCTTCCTCGACCTGATCCAGGAGGGGACGCTGGGCCTCGTCCGCGCGGCCGAGAAGTTCGACTACCGCAAGGGCTTCAAGTTCTCCACGTACGCCACGTGGTGGATCCGGCAGGCGATCGCCCGCGCCCTGGCCGACAAGGCCCGGACGATCCGCATCCCGGTCCACGTCGTCGAGAAGCTGAACAAGATCGGCCGCGCCGAGCGCAAGCTCGTCACGGAGCTCGGTCGCGAGCCCACCCCGGAGGAGATCGCCGAGGTCACCGGCATCGACCCCGAGGAGGTCGAGTCGATCAAGCGCTCCGCGCAGGCGCCGGTCTCGCTCGAGAAGCCGGTCGGCGACGAGGAGGAGTCCGAGTTCGGCCAGTTCATCGCCGACGAGCGCGCCGAGTCGCCCTACGAGCGGGCTGCCGAGATCCTCACGAAGGAGCACCTCCGCGAGGCCCTCGAGAACCTCAGCTACCGCGAGCGCCGCGTGCTCGAGCTGCGGTACGGGCTGGGGGGCGAGAAGCCGTGCACCCTCGACGAGGTCGGCCACCGCTTCAACGTCACGCGCGAGCGGATCCGGCAGATCGAGAACCAGTCGCTGAAGAAGCTCCAGAGCCTCGCCGAGGCCCAGAAGCTGCGCGACGTCGCCTAGCGCGACAGCGCGAGAACCGTGCGAAGGGCGCCCTCCGGGGCGCCCTTCGGCGTTCTCACCATCCTCTCGGCGGGTACTTAGAGAGCCTTGACCCGTCGCTGAAAGGGTCGAGGTCGCTCCGCGGCGGCCGCCTGGTCGGACGCCCGAACGCCCGGCTCCCTCCGCCGCATGCCCGCTGCTCGCACCTCCTCGTCCCCGCGCGCCACGCCGTCCTCCGACGTCCGGTGGGGCGCGCTGGACGGCCTTCGGGGCGTGGCGGCGATCGGCGTCGTGCTCGTGCACGTGTGGATGTTCGTGCGCGGCGACACGCCCGCCCCGCGCGGCACGCTCGACGACGTCATCAGCCAGCTGCGGCTCGGCATGCCGATGTTCTTCGTCCTCTCGGGCTTCCTCATCTTCCGGCCGTTCGCCGCGGCGCTCATCGACGGCCGTCCGCTGCCGCAGCTCGGGCGCTACGCCCTGCGCCGCGGGGCGCGCGTGCTGCCCGCGTACTGGCTGGCGATCGCGGCCACCGCCCTGCTGCTCCTGCACCTCGACCACCCGATGGCGGTCGCGACGTCGGAGCTGCCGCGGTACTTCGCCTTCCTCCAGAACTACTCCGAGGCGACCGCCGGTCGGCTCAACCCGCCGAGCTGGACGATCGCCGTCGAGGCGAGCTTCTACGTCGCGGTCCCGGTCCTCGGGCTGCTCGCGGCGCGGCTCGTGCGCCGCTGCTCGACCCCGGGCGGCCGGCGCGCGGTCCTCGCCGCGGCCTGCGTGGCCCTCGCGGTGGCCGGCAGCGCCTGGCTCGGCTGGGCGACGCTCACGGGCGCGGGGAAGACGTGGAGCGACACGCTGCCCGGCCGGATGGGCTCCTTCGGCGCCGGCATGGCCGTCGCGGTGCTCGTCCACGGGCGCCGGCTCTCGCCGCGCGGCGCGGGGGCGCTCGCGCTCGCCGGGGTGGCGCTCGTGGTCGCCGAGGCCGTGGTGCACGGGGCGATGCTCGGGCCGCGAGAGCTGCGCCAGGCCACGCTCGACAGCGTCGCGAGCACCGGCTTCGGCCTCCTCATCGCGGCGATCGCGCTCGGGCGCGTGCACGGCACCGGGATCCTCGCCCGCGGGCCGCTGCAGTGGACCGGGACCGTCTCCTACGGCCTGTACCTCGCGCACTTCCCCGTGATCTTCGCGCTCCGCGGCTTCGACCGCTGGCCCGAGCAGCTGCTGCCGGCGTTCGCCCTGACGCTCGGGTGCTCGATGGCGATCGCGACGGCGAGCTGGTGGCTCATCGAGAAGCCGGCGATCGCGTGGGCGCACCGCCGCACCCCCTCGCGCGGGCGGGGTCGGCGTCCGGCGCTGGCCGGCGCGGGCGCCGGCGACTGACGCCCCGCGGGCTCCACCGATCGTCCAGTCCGGCGCGGCCGCGCTGGCGGGCGGCCGATGACCGGTCGATCCGACGGCCATGCCGGTCGATCTGCGCACCTGCCTCGCGGCCCTCGTCTCCCAGGACGGCTCGGACCTGCACATCAAGGCCGGGCGCCCGCCGCTGGGCCGGATCGACGGCGTCCTGCGGCCGCTCCTGCCCGACGCCGAGCCGATGAGCGCGGCCGAGACGGAGGCGATGGCCCAGGCCATGCTGCCCGACGACGAGGCGCGCGCCCGGTTCGCCGAGGAGCACGAGATCGACCTCGCGCACACCGAGCCCGGGATCGCCCGCCTGCGCGTCAACGCGTTCCGCCAGCGCGGCAGCGTCGCGATCGTCTGTCGCGTCGTGCCCGACGCGCCGCGCAGCCTGGAGGAGCTCGGCATGCCCCCGGTGATCGGGGAGCTCGCCGACGAGGAGCGGGGGCTGGTCCTCGTCACGGGCATCACGGGATCGGGCAAGTCCACGACGCTCGCCGGGATGGTCGACCGGATCAACCGCAGCCGCGACTGCCACGTGGTGACGATCGAGGATCCGATCGAGATGCTGCACCAGGACCGGCGCGCGTCGATCAACCAGCGCGAGGTGGGCCACGACACCGGGAGCTTCGCCCAGGCGCTGCGGCGCGTGCTGCGCCAGGACCCCGACGTCATCCTCATCGGCGAGCTGCGCGACGAGGAGACCGTGCACGCGGCGCTCTCGGCGGCGGAGACGGGCCACCTCGTCCTCTCCACCGTCCACACGCTCGACGCGACGGGCGCCGTCGATCGCCTCGTCGGCTTCTTCCCGCCCCACCAGCACCAGCAGATCCGGGAGGCGCTGGCGCTGACGCTCCAGGGCGTCGTCAGCCAGCGGCTCGTGCCGCTCGCCGCCGGCAAGGGGCGCGCCGCGGTCTGCGAGGTCCTGCGCGCGACGGGGCTCGTGAAGGACATCGTCCGCGACCCGGCGCGGCTCGGCGAGCTCGAGCAGGTGATCGCCGACGGCGCCCACTACGGCATGCAGACCTTCGACCAGGCGCTCTGCCGGATGGTGCTCGACGGGACCGTCGCGCGCGAGGACGCGATGCGCGCGGCCGCCCGCCCGCACGACCTGGAGCTGCTCCTGCGCGCCGACGGCCGGATGGGCACCTCGATGGACGACGTCGCCGACCAGCAGCGCCGGTCGGCCGCGGCGGCCGCCGGCGGCCTCGACGAGCAGCCGGCCGTGCTGCCGGCGGTCTGAGCGGCACGCCACGCGCAGTTCCCTGCTGAGGCCAACGCTTCATTCGGTAAAGTCTTGGCATGGCGGTCGATCCCACCTGCCCGGTCTGCCGGACCGCGGACATCGTCTGCGGCAAGTGGACCCTGCTGCTCGTGCGGGATCTCGCCGAGGGCAACACGCGGTTCGGCGAGCTCGAGCGCTCGCTGACGGGCATCAGCCCCCGCACGCTCTCCCTGCGGCTGCGCGCGCTCGAGGAGGAGGGCATCGTGGAGCGCCGCACGTACCCCGAGGTCCCGCCGCGCGTCGAGTACGCGCTGACGGAGAAGGGGCGCGCGCTGCTGCCGATCATCGAGGGCATGCGCGCCTACGGGCAGCGGTGGCTGGGCCTCGAGGACTGCGCGTCGGACCCGGTCGCGGCGACCGCGGCGTCCGTCGCCTGATCGGTCCGCCGTCCGCGGCGGGCGCGCGGTTGCACCGGTTGTTCGTCCGCCGTCGCACCGGAACTCTCCGGGGTCTGCCCGGTTGGGACCCACGATGGTGCACGACGGCTCCTCCACCGATCGCTCGCGACGCGGCCACGCCGTGGCGCCCCGCGGTGCCCGCGGCCTGACGCGGCGCCGCGTCCTGGGCGCCGGCGCGGCGGCCGGCGGCGCCCTGTGGCTCGGCGTCGCTCCGGCCGTGGCCGGCGCCGCCCGCGGGACCGACGGCACGCGCCGGGTCCGCGTCCCGCGCGCCCGGCTGCGGCCCGGGCGCGTCGTCGAGCTGCGGCCCGGCGCGTTCGAGCTCGTCGGCGGGTCGGTGGCCGCGCTCGCCGGCAGCGGGATCGAGGCCCGGGCACGGCGCCGCGGCGGGCGCTGGACGCCGTGGACGACGCTCGCGGGTGGTGCCGACCACGCGCCCGATGGGCGGCGCGCCACGATGGGCGACCCGCTCTGGGTCGGCGACAGCGATCTGCTGCAGCTGCGGGCGCGGCGCCTGCCCGCGCGCGACCTCGACCTCGCGCTCGTGGGGCTCGACGCGCGGGAGCGGCGGCGGACCAGGACGGCGAGCGCGCGGGCCGCCGCCTCCCGGGCCGCGCGACCACGCGCGACGGCGACGGGACGGGCCGCGATGCCCGCGATCATCCCGCGCTCGGCGTGGGCCAGCGGCGTCGCGACGAAGGGCAGCCCGACCACGGGGCAGGTGCAGCTCGCCTTCGTGCACCACACGGTCAACGGCAACGACTACCAGCCCGAGGACAGCGCCGGCATCGTCCGCGCGATCGCGAAGTACCACATCGGCTCCAACGGGTGGAACGACATCGGCTACAACTTCCTCGTCGATCGGTTCGGCCAGATCTTCGAGGGGCGCGCCGGCGGGGTCGCGGAGCCGATCGTGGGGGCGCAGGCCGTCGGGTGGAACAGCGTCTCCACCGGGATCGCGATCATCGGGACGTTCGAGCAGACCGCGCCGCCCGAGGCCGCGCTGAACGCCGTCGCCGCGCTCATCCGCTGGAAGCTCCCGCTGCACGGCGCGCCCACCGCCGGGACCGTCTCGCTGGTCTCCTCCGGCGGCGCGGGCAACCGCTGGCCACGCGGGCGCGAGGTCGCCTTCAACCGCGTCAGCGGCCACCGCGACGGCTGCTCGACCGACTGCCCGGGGACGAGCCTCTACGGGCTGCTCCCGGCGCTGCGCGCGAAGGTCGGCGACGCCGTCGTCGCGCCGACGCGCCAGCTGACGCTCTCCGGCCCGGAGTCGGTCGTCGCCTACGGCAAGACGCTGACGGCGTCCGGACGGCTGACGATCGGCGGCGCGGGCATCGCCGGCGAGCCGGTCGTGCTGGAGAAGCGCAGCCCGAGCGGCGGCTGGGTCCCGCTGGGGACGGCGACGACCGACGGCGCGGGCCGCTGGCGGCTCGGCACGAGCTGGCGGCGCTCCGCCGACCTGCGGGCCCGCGCGGGCGACACCGTCTCCGACGTCATCACGCCGCCGATCGTCCCGTCCCTCTCGCTCCGCTCGCCGGCCTCGCGCGTGCGCAAGGGGCGCACGCTGCGCGTCAGCGGGCGCGTGCGCGGCAGCGACCGCGTGCGGATCATGCTGCGGCGACGGTACGCCGGCGGCCGCTACAAGCTCGTCGGCGAGCGGACGATCACGCTCGACGGCTCGCGCTTCGCGACGCGGATCCCCGTCCGCCGGACCGGCCTGCATCGCGTGACCCTCCAGGCCACGAGCGGCGGGCGGCGCTACGACTCGGCGGCCCGCTACACGCGGGCGATCGGCTGACGCGCGGCGCTCAGCGCCGGGCGCACGCCGGGCAGCGCCCGTGCAGCACGACGTCGTGGCCGGTGACCTCGAAGCCGGCCTTCGCGCTCAGGCGCGCGATCGCCTGCTCGAGCGCGTCGTCGGTGAACGGCACGAGCTCGCCGCACTCCGCGCAGGCGAGGTGGTGGTGATGGTGGTCGGGGGCGAGGCGCTCGTAGCGCGCGATCCCCTGGCCGACCTCGATCCGCTGCACGAGCCGCAGCTGCTCGAGCTCGTCGAGGACGCGGTAGATGCTCGCCCGGCCGACCGGCCGCTGCTGCGCGCGCAGCTCGTCCTCCATCTCCAGCGCCGTGCGGGCGCAGCCCTGGGCGGCGAGGAGGTCCAGCAGCGCCGTGCGCGCGCCGCCCCGGCGGTAGCCGGCGTCGGTGAGCCGCTCCTCGGCGCGCAGGCGCCAGGGGGACGGGGCGTTCGTGACGGACATCGCCATCCATCGTAGCCCGGCGGGGCGACCCGTCGATCCGCGTGGCCGCCGCCGTGCAGGACCGCGACCAGCGGCGAGGAGCCCGGCGAGGCGCGCCGAACGCCGGGCCATGCGCCATCCCCAGCTGCACGCGGCCCTGCAGGCGGCGGCCCGCGACGCGGGTCGCGAGCTGGCCGCCCGAGCCGAGGAGGGGGACGAGGTCCCCTACGAGCTGCTCGAGCACGGCCCGGGCCGCCGCCCCCTCGGCAGCGCGCCGACCCTCTACTCCTACAAGCCGCTCGTCGGGCTGTACGTCGAGCGTCACGCCGACGACCTCGCGCGCCTGCCGACGGTCGCCGAGGCGGCGCACACGATGGTCGCGGCCTGGGGCGTCGAGGCGTACCTCGAGTCGCGCGGCGTCGCGCGTCCGCCGGCGGACCCGCACGAGCGGGCCCGGCTCGGGGTGCGGCTCTTCCTCGAGCGGGTCTACGAGGAGGCGCCGGACTTCGTCCTGCGGGAGGAGCAGTTCGACCGCGCCTTCGGCGAGCTCGACGCCGTCCTGACCGTCGACGCCACCGAGACGGTCGTCGCGATCCCGCTCGTCGGCGTCGAGATCGATCTCGCGACCGTCGCGATCACGCGCGGCGTCGCCCTGCAGCGCCCCGACACCCTGCGCGCGGCGCTGCCGCCGGCGGCGCTCGCGGGCCCCGACGGCGAGGAGGCCGACGCGATCGCGACCCTGCGCTGGGCCGCGCGGCCGGGCTCGCCCGACACGCCGCGGCGGGCGCGCGAGGCGGCCCGCCGGCTCGTCACCGCGCTGCGGCTGCACTGCGCCGGCGCCGCCCCGGCGAGCGGGCCGCTCGTCTGGCTGCGCACGGCGGGCGGACCGTGGCGGGCGATGGCCCTGGGCGGGACGTTCACGAACCGGGGCCACGTCGCGATCGGCGCCGACGACGTCGACGACCTGCAGGCGTTCGTCGAGCTCGTCGCCCGACGGCTGCCGGAGCGGGGCGAGGTGGCCTGGGCGCTGCGCCGCTGGACGCTGGCGCTGGACCGGGATCGTCCGGACGAGGCGCTGAGCGACCTGCTGCTCGCAGCCCGGGCGCTGCTGGAGCCCGAGGGGCCGCGCAGCGGCCGGCTCGCGGGGCGGCTCGCCGCGCTCGTGGCGGCCGACGGCGAGCGTGCCGCGCTGACGTCGCGCCTGGCCGGGCTCGCGGTCGTCGAGGAGGAGATCATGGCCGGCCGGCGGCGCCTGCCCGCCAGCCTGCCCGCCCAGGTCGACGAGCTCGCCGAGTGCCTCCGCGCCGTGCTGCGGGACTGCGTCTGCGGGCACCTCGAGGGCGACCTCGTCGAGCTCGCCGAGGACGTCCTGGAGGGCGCGATCGCCGACGAGCCGGTGCGTCCGCGGCCCGGGGACCTGCGCGGGCGCATGCTCGCGGCCGTCCGGCCGCTCGTCGGGCGGGGCGGCGGCGCGGCGGACGCCCGCCGCCGCGGACCGGTCCTGCCCTCCGTCGCGCCGATGCCCGCGCGCGGCGGGGACGCGGTGGCGCCCGACGCGGACGAGGACACGTTCGAGGACGAGGTCCGCGATGCGGTCACCCGCACCGACGATCCGGTCACCGAGACCGACGACGAGCGCGTCCCGCCGCTCCAGGACGCGCCGATCGCCCTGCGCGACACGGAGCCCGAGGCCGACGACGCGCCGATCGCCGACCCGACGGACGCCGCGCCCGAGCGCCCGTTCGTCGTCGTGGACCGGCGCGGGCGCGACGCCGGCGGGGCCGAGGAGCTTCCGGTCGCCGCCGACGAGGAGGAGGGGCTCTTCGACGTCGTGCGCTGGAGCGCGGCCGACGAGCTCGACCCCGACGCGGCCGACGCGGACGCCGACCGCGAGGCCTTCGACGAGCGCTGGCTCGAGGAGGTGGACCGCGAGCAGCTCTGGCTCGACCAGACCTGGGACGACCGCGCGCTGGAGGAGCCGCGCGACGACGACGTCGGGCCCTGGCCGACGTCCGGCTGAGCCGCCCGTCGCCAGCGGGCGTCAGCTCCGCGGCGCGAGCAGCGCGTCGCGGATCGCCGCGAGCGCCGGGAGGTCGAAGACCTCGTGGTCGAGCATCGGCACGACGACCGGCGTCGGGTCCCCGGTGGCGGCGGACAGCCGGGCCACCGCCTCGGCGTCCCGCGCGGCCAGGCGGCGGTGGTCGTCCCACGTGCGGCCGACCTTCGCGGCCAGCGGAGCGCCGAGCGCCGGCGCGAGCCGCGCGCCGACCGCGCCGCCGTCGCCGTCCCCGGACGCCGGGTCCAGGACGGTGACGCGGTTCACGACGAGCGCGGTGAACGGCATCCCGACGGCCTGCAGGTGCCGTCGGAAGAAGATCGCCTCGCCGGCCGGCACCGGCCCGGGACCGGTCACGACGACGAACCGCGTCGTCGGCGCCCGCAGGAGCGCGCGGACGGCCGCCGCACGCGCCGCGAAGCCGTCCGTGAGCGGTCCGAGCACCGCGAGGAACGTCGCGAGCTGCTCGAGCACCTCGACGCCGGTGAGCCGCCGCAGCCCGCCGAGCGCGAGGTTCGTGCCGCGGCGCGCGACGCGCGCCGCGATGCCGGTCCGGCCCTGCCCGAGCAGCGCCTGCACCGCTCGCCCCTCGAGGAACCCGGCGATCCGGTCCGGCGCGTCGAGGAAGTCCAGCGCGTTGCGCGACGGTGGCGTGTCGAGGACCACGACGTCGAAGCGCGGATCGCGGTCGAGGTCGTGCAGCCGGGCGACCGCCGTGAACTCGTGGCTGCCGCCCGCCGCGGTCGAGATCTGCCGGTAGATCGGGTTGGCCAGGACGGCCTCCCGCCGCTGCGGGTCCGGCGCGAGCTCGGCGACGAGGCCGTCGAAGGTGAGCTTCGGGTCGAGCATCATCGCCCAGAGCTCGCCGGGCGGCGCGACGCCGAGCGCGGCCAGCGTCCCCGGGGCGACCGGGACCGGGTCGTTGCCGAGCGTCCCGACGCCGAGCGCGTCGGCCAGGCGCCGCGCCGGGTCGATCGTCACCACGGCGACGCGGCGCCCGCGACCCGCCAGCGCCAGGGCGAGTGCCGCGGCGGTCGTCGTCTTGCCGACCCCGCCGGGCCCGGCGCAGACGACGACCTGCGCGCCCGCGAGGCGGTCGAGGAGGGACGCGGCCACGAGCGGCGCCGGGGCGCTCATGCCGCCGCCCGCCGTCCGATCGCGCGCTCGAGGCGGTCGGCGAGCGCGACGACCTGCGCGGGACCGACCTGGGCGACGGGGAGGAACGGCAGGGTGCTCACGGGCGCGCCGAGCTCCCGCCGCAGGCGGGCGAGCTGGCGCTGCTGATCGTGGGCGCGCGCCGCGTGGTGCCGCGCCGCCCGGACCGCCGGGTCCTCCCCGGCGCCGTCGAGGACGGCGCGGTCCGCGGCGTCGAAGCGGTCCGCGAGCAGCCCGTTGCCGACGCCGAGCGCGACGTCGACGCCGGCCTCCGCGCGCAGCGCGTCGCGGAGCTCGAGCGCCTCGCCGACGGGCAGCTCCTCCGCCGTGGCGGTCACGACGACGGCCGTCGACGCCGGATCGGTGATCGTGTCGGCGATTCGCAGCCCCTGGCGGGCGACGGGCCCGACGCGGGCGGTGGCGGCGAACTGCGCCGGGGCGCCGAGCATCGTCGCGGCGTGGCCGCTCGCCGGGGCGTCCATGACGCAGAGGTCGTAGGGCGCCGCGCCCGGCGTGCGCCGCTCGGCCTGGGCGAGCTCCCAGACCTTGCCGAGCGCGAGCAGCTCGCGCAGGCCGGGGGTGGCGGCCGTCAGCGCGGTGAACATCCGGCTCGAGCGCAGGAGCTCGGCGAGCGGGCCGATCGGCAGCTGGTCGCGCAGGTACTCCCGCAGCGCGGCCTCCGGCGAGACCGAGACGTGCCAGAGGCCGTCGCCCCAGGGCCCGGCCAGCGGCCGCTCGTCGAAGCGCTCCACGTCGTCCTCGTGCGCGACGCCGGGGCGGTCGTCCCCGCCCGGGACGAGCGTCGCGGCGACGTCGGCCCGGCGGCCCACCTCGGCCACGACCACGCGCTTGCCGCGTCGTGCCGCCGCCACGGCCAGCGCGGCCGCGACGGTCGACTTGCCGACCCCGCCCTTGCCGGTCACGACGACGAGCCGCCGTTCGAGGAGGTCGCCCGCCATCGGCGCGGATGGTACGGCAGCGGCCCGACCGTCCCGCTCGCCGTCCTCCTGCAACGTCGCGCCCAGTCCCGCGGAAGGAACCGCGCCGCGTCCGGCGAACGACCGAGGCGCGGCCTCCATCGGAGGCCCCGGACCCCGCGAGCGATCGTGACGCACGACCAGGAACCCACCCCCCGGAGCGCGGACGCCGACGGCGCGCGCCCGACGGTCATCGTGATGGCCAACCAGAAGGGCGGCGTGGCGAAGACGACCACGACGCTCAACCTCGCCGCGGCGCTCGGCGAGCGCGGCCACCGCGTGCTCGCCGTCGACCTCGATCCGCAGGGCAACCTGACGATGTCGCAGGGCCTGGACCCCGACCACGTGGATCCGTCGATGTACCACGTGCTCGTGCAGGGCCGCCCGATCGCCGACGTCCTGCACCACGCCGAGGTCGACGTCGCCGCGGCCTCGATCGACCTCGCCTCCGCCGAGGTCGCGATGGCCGCGATGATCGGCCGCGAGCGGGCGCTGGAGCGCGCGCTGCGCGCCGTCGCCGCCGACTACGACTACGTCTGCATCGACACGCCGCCGAGCCTCGGCCTGCTGACGATCAACGCGCTCACCGCCGCCGACAAGGTGATCGTGCCGGTCCAGGCCGAGTACCTCTCGCTGCGCGGTCTCGCGCAGCTGCGCAACACCGTCGAGCTCGTCCGCGAGCAGCTCAATCCGCGCGTGCGGATCGAGGGCATCCTGCCGACGATGCTGGACCGCCGCACGGTCCACGCGAAGGAGGCGCTGGAGCTGCTCGAGGAGCACTTCGGCGACCGCCTGCTCGCCACGCGCGTGAAGAAGACGATCCGCTTCGCCGAGGCGCCCGTGAAGGGCATGTCCGTCCTTCGCTACGACCCCGACAGCCTCGCTGCACAGACCTACCGCGACCTCGCCAAGGAGCTGCTCGCCCGATGAGCCAGAACCCGCACCGGTCCAGCCTCCACGAGGGGCCGCTGGCCGACCTGTTCCGCCGGACCGACCAGCCGGCGGAGTCCAGCGCGCTGCCGCAGGACAGCCGCTACCCCGCGAAGATCGAGCTGGGCGCCGACCCGGACCAGATCCTCGGCCTCGCCGACGTCGCCCCGACGCCGGTCGACCTCGGCGTCGTCGACGCCCGTCCGCTCGCCGAGCGCACCGAGGCGACCGTCGAGTCCTGGGGCGCGCGCGGCCGCCACGTCCCGGCGAACCCGCACGGCCCGGTCATCCGCGTCGTCGGCGTGGGCGGCGGCGGCACGAACGCCGTCAACCGGATGGTCGACGCCGAGATGACCGGCGTCGAGTTCCTCGCGATCAACACGGACGCGCAGTCGCTGGCGGACTCCCAGGCCGAGACGACGATCCACATCGGGCAGGGCTCGACCCGCGGCCTCGGCGCGGGCGCCGACCCCGACGTCGGGCGCAGCGCCGCGATGGAGCAGTACGACGAGATCAAGGACGCGCTGCGCGACAGCGACATGATCTTCATCGCCGTCGGCGAGGGCGGCGGCACCGGCACCGGTGCCGCTCCGGTCGTCGCGCGGATCGCCCGCGAGCTCGGCGCGCTGACCGTCGGCATCGTCACGAAGCCGTTCGCGTTCGAGGGCCGCCGCCGCGCCGAGTCCGCCGACCGCGGCGTGCAGGAGCTCGCCGCCGAGGTCGACACGCTGATCGTCGTCCCGAACAACCGCCTCCTGACGGTGCTCGAGCGCAACACGTCGATGGTCGACGCGTTCCGCGTCGCCGACGACGTCCTGCGCCAGGGCGTCCAGGGCATCTCGGAGCTCGTCACCGTGCCGGGCCTCATCAACCTCGACTTCGCCGACGTGCGGACGATCATGGCCGACCGCGGCGCCGCGCTGCTGGGCATCGGCCACGGCACCGGCGAGTCGCGCGCGATCCAGGCCGCCGAGCGCGCCGTCTCCAGCCCGCTGCTGGAGACGTCGATGGACGGCGCGAAGGCGATCCTCCTCTCGATCACCGGCGGCGAGGACCTCTCGCTCTGGGAGATCAACGAGGCCGCCGAGACCATCCGCGAGGCCGCCCACCCCGACGCGAACATCATCTTCGGCGCGATGGTCGACGAGCGCCTCGGCGACGAGGCGTGGGTCACCGTCGTGGCGACCGGCTACGACCACCAGCCGCACCTCGCGCCGGCTCCGGCCGCGGCGACGCCGCAGCGCCGCGCCGTCCGCGCGCCGGAGGCCGAGCCGCGCGTGGAGCGTCGCGCGCCGGCCCCGCGTCGCCCCGAGCCGGTCCGCCGCCCCGCGGCGGCGGGCGCCGGGCGCGACGGCGAGGGCTGGAGCGTGCCGGAGTTCCACCTCGGCGGCTGAGCCGCACGAGCTGCACCGCCGTCCCCGACGGCACCGACGGGCCTCGATCGCGGGCGGCGGAGAACCGTCGCCCGCGCGCCCGTTCCGGGAGGTCGCTCGAACGCGGCCGCCGGTGGCTGCGTCATGCTGGCGCCGATGACGTCGCGCGGGATCGTCGCCGCCGGGCACCCGCGGACCGCGGACGTCGGCGCTGCGATCCTCCGCGAGGGCGGCAGCGCCGCCGACGCGCTCGTCGCCGCGGTGCTCGCGTCCTGGGTCTGCGAGCCCCTGCTCACCGGGCCCGCCGCCGGCGGTCACCTGCTCGCCGTGCCCGCCGCGGGGCCGGCGCTCGCGATCGACGCCTTCTGCGCCGCGCCGTCGGGGACGCCGGCGAGCCCGCTGCGGGCGGTCGACGTCGACTTCGGGGACGCCCACCAGACCTTCCACGTCGGCGGCGCCTCCGTGGGCGCGTTCGGGCTCGCCGACGGGCTCGTGGCGCTGCACGACCGTCATGGGCGCATGCGCCTGGAGGACCTCGCCGCCCCGGCCTCGCGGATGGCGCACGAGGGGGTGCCGCTGAACGCCGGCCAGGCGTACGTCGCTCGGATCCTCGAGGGGATCCTGCGGTCGACGCCCGAGGCCGAGGCGCTGTGGGCGCCCGGGGGCCGCCTGCTCGTCGAGCACGACGTGCTGCGCAGCCCGGAGCTCGGCGACACGATCGCCCGGATCGGCAGCGAGGGCGCCGGCCCGCTGCGCGACGGCGACCTCGCGGCGGCGTGCGTCGCCTGGACGGCGCGGGCCGGCGGGGCGCTCCGGGCCGAGGACCTCGCCGACTACCGCGCGGTGGTCCGCGAGCCCGTCCGCGTCGGCTATCGCGACCGGACGGTGCTCACGACGCCGCCGCCGTCGGCCGGCGGCCTGCTGCTGGCGCTCGCCCTCGGGCGCCTGGACCGTGCGACGGCCGGCCCGCCGGGCCCGGCCGAGCTCGTCGCCGCGATGGCCGCGGCGGAGGAGGAGCGCACCGACGCGTTCGTCGCCGGCCTCGACGTCCCGGGCCACGCGGACCGGCTGCTGGCGCTGCGCCTCGGCTCGACGACCCACGTCTCGGTGATCGACGGCGACGGGCTGGCGTGCGGCGCCACGAGCACGAACGGGGAGGGGTCGGGGCTCGTCGTTCCGGGGACCGGCATCCACCTGAACAACGTCATGGGGGAGGAGGACCTCAACCCGGCGCTGGCCGACCCGGCGCGCGCGTTCCCGCCCGGCCGGCGGATGCCGTCGATGATGGCGCCGACCGCGGTCCTGCGGGCCGACGGCAGCACGGAGGCGATCCTCGGCTCGGCCGGGTCGATGCGGATCCGGTCCGCGCTGCTGCAGACGGTCGTCGCCCTCGTCGACCGCGGCTGCGACCCCCAGGCGGCGGTGACCGCGCCCCGCGTGCACGTCGAGGACGGCGTCGTCTACCGGGAGCCGGGCCTCGCGGCGCCCGAGGGCTGGACGGGCGGGCGACCGCTCGTGGACTTCGCCGCGCCGAGCCTCTTCTTCGGCGGCGTCCAGATCGCGACGCGCAGCGCCGACGGCGGCGCGCTGGCCGCCGCGGCCGATCCGCGGCGCGGGGGCGCGGTCGCGGTCGCCTGAGCCGCGCACCGGGGCCGCGGACGGCGGAGGTCCTGCTGCCCGGTCGGCGGGGGCGACGGCGGGCACGCCGCCCCGCGGTCGCCACCGCCGACCCGCGACCGGTTCGCGGCGGTGGTCACCGGACGGGGCGCGCGCCGCGGGACGGGGGCGAGCCCGTCTCAGGCACCGGTCCGCGGGACCGGACGCGACGCGACGCGCGTGCCGGCCACGACGAGCACGACGCCGGCGGCCGCCGCGACGGTCACCGCTTCGTGGAGGAAGGCCGCGCCGTAGGCGAGCGCGAAGACCGGCGCGACGTACGTCACGAGCATCGTCCGCGCCGGCCCGACCGTGGCGACGAGCGCGAAGAACGCCGCGAAGCCGAGACCCGTGCCGAGCACGCCGAGCACGAGCAGCGCCAGCCACGCGCCGGCGCCGTGCAGCGCGGCGCGCCCTCGCCGGCGGCGGTCGCCACCAACGCGATCGTCGTCGCCCACGCGAGGTTGTCGGCCGTCTGGCGCAGCGGCGGCACGCCCGCCGTCCACCGGCGGCTGAGGACCGCCCCGGCGCCGTAGCCGAGCGGGGCGAGGAGGATCACCAGGCCGCCGAGCAGCGCATCGGAGGAGCCGGAGAGGTCGGCGGCGAACAGCAGCACGACGCCGGCGAACCCGGTCAGCAGCCCGGCCACGCCGCCGCGCCCGAGCCGCGCTCCGCCGCCGGCGCGCTCCAGCGCGGCGGTGCAGAGCGGGGCGGCGGCGACGAGCACCCCGGCGAGCCCGCTGGCCACCCAGCGCTGGCCGAGCGCGATCATCGGCAGCGAGACGCCCGCCGCGAGCGCGCCGACGACCGCCGACCGCCCTGCCGGGGTGCGCGGACCGCCTCGGTCGGTGCGCAGGCGCGCGAGGCCGGCGATCACCACGGCGCCGACGAGCAGCCGCAGCGCCGCGATCCACGCCCACGGCATGCCGTGGTCCAGGAGGACGGCGGTCAGCGCGTAGCTGCCGCCCCAGGTCGCCGCGAGCGCGAGCAGGAGCATCGCCTGAGGGCGGGTCACGGCAGCGCCATCGTCGACGATCGTCGCACCCGCGCCTCGGGCGCCACCGGCGCCCGAGGACGACCACGGGGTTCGACCCCGAGCCCGCGGGACCGGCTGGACCTTCCCGGGACGAGGCGTATCCTCGGTCGGGATGGCGCAGCGCGAAGAGGACCTGCCGCTCTTCCCCCTCGGGATCGTGGCCCTCCCCGGCGAGGACGTGCCCCTCCACCTCTTCGAGGAGCGGTACAAGGAGCTCGGAGCCCGGTGCATCGCGGAGGACCGCGAGTTCGGGATCGTCCTGCTCGACGAGGACGGTCCCCGCGCGATCGGCTGCGCGATGCGCGTGACCGAGGTCCTGCAGCGGTTCGAGGACGGCCGCCTCGACGTCATGACCCGCGGCACGCGCCCGTTCCGGGTCATCGAGGAGCACCACCGTCACGCGTACGCGTCGGCGGAGGTCGAGTTCCTCGACGACGACGCCGAGTCCCCGGACCACGACGCCGCCGCCGCGGTGCGCCAGGCGTACGCGTCGCTGGCCAACCAGGCCACTGAGCACGAGGTGAGCCCCGGCGACCTCGCCGCCGCAACCTCGTACGACCTCGCGGCGTCGGTCGAGTTCGCCGCCGCGGCGAAGCAGCAGCTGCTCGAGCAGCGCTCGGAGAACGCGCGGCTGCGCCAGCTGCTCTCGCTGCTGCGCGCCGCGCTGAAGCGGCTGGAGTTCGCCGACCTCGCGCGCGTCCGCGGCGCCTCCAACGGCGTCGTCCGGTTCGACTGAGCGAGGCCGGTCGGCGCCCCGCCCTCGTCCTGGTTGGGACCGCGCCCGCCCGGGAAGGGGCAGCGCATGGGCACCGAGATCGTCTGGTTCCGTCGCGACCTGCGCGTCCGGGACCACCCGGCGCTGCACGAGGCGGCGTCGGGCGACGGCTCGGTGGTCCCGCTCTTCGTCGTCGATCCGGCGATCACCGGCGGCCGCGGGGCCTCGCGACCCCGCGCGCGCTTCCTCGCCGCGTCGTTGCACGAGCTCGACGGGGCGCTGCGGGAGCGCGGCGGGCGGCTCGTCGTCCGCCACGGCGACCCCGGGGAGGTCCTGCCGGCGCTCGCCCGCGAGGTGGGCGCCGACGTCGTGCGGTGGACCGCGGACGCCTCGCCGTTCGGGCGCGCGCGCGACGCCCGGGTGTCCGACGCGCTCGAGGCGGCCGGCGTCGCCGCGAGCGAGCACCCGGGGCAGTACGTCGTCGATCCCGCCGCGCCGCGCACCGGCAGCGGCGGGACCTACGGGGTGTTCTCGCCGTTCCATCGCTCGTGGGAGGGCCAGGAGCGCCGCCCGATCCACGACGCGCCCCGGGCCCTGCGGGTGCCGCGGGTCGGGGGCGAGGGCCTGCCGGCCGCACGCGACCTCGCCCCGCGCGACCTGCCGGACGTCCCGGAGCCGTTCGCCGAGGGCGGCGAGGAGGCCGGGCTGCGCGCCGCCCGCAGCTGGCTCGACGGCCCGCTCGCCGACTACGCCGACCGCCATGACGCCCTCGCGGTGCCCGGCGCGCGCCCGGCGGGCGGCACGAGCGGCCTCTCTCCCCACCTGCGCTGGGGCACGATCTCCTCGCGCTGGCTCGAGGCGCGGGCGCGGCGGCTGGACGGCGAGGGCCCGGCGGCGTTCGTGCGACAGCTCGCCTGGCGCGACTTCTACGCCCACGTCTACCTGCACCACCCCGAGGACCGCCACCGGGAGCACCAGGAGCGCTACCGCTCGCTCGCGTGGGAGGAGGACGACGAGGCGCTCGACGCCTGGCGCGCGGGGCGCACCGGCTACCCGCTCGTCGACGCCGGGATGCGGCAGCTCGCCGCCACCGGCTGGATGCACAACCGAGCGCGGCTGGTCGTCGGCTCGTTCCTCACGAAGGACCTGCACCTGGACTGGCGCGCCGGGGAGCGGCACTTCCACCGGCTGCTCCTGGACGGCGAGCCGGCGCAGAACGACGGCAACTGGCAGTGGGTGACGTCGGTCGGGGTCGATCCGAAGCCGTACTTCCAGCGGATGTTCAACCCGATCCGCCAGCAGCAGCGCTTCGACCCTGACGGCCGCTACGTCCGGCGGTGGGTGCCGGAGCTGCGGCGCGTGCCGGACGACCTGCTCGCCGAGCCGTGGCGGATGGACGAGGACCAGCAGCGCGCGGCAGGCTGCCGGATCGGCACGGACTACCCGGCGCCGATCGTCGACCACGCCGAGGAGCGCGAGCACGCCGCGGCGCGGTACCGCGCCGCGGCGGCGTGAGCGGCGCGACGGCGATCCCGTCGGTCGCCTGCGTCACGACCCACGTCCCTTCTCGGACGGGGCCCTCAGCCGGCGGAGGCACGCGCCGGGCGCAGCGCGCGCGGCGCGGGGGAGGGCACGAGCTCGGCGTAGACCTCCGCCGTCTCGCGGGCGATCTCCGCCCAGTCGAAGCGGCGCACGTGCTCCGACGCCCGGGCGACGAGGCGGTCGCGCAGCACCGGATCGGTGAGCAGCCGCTCCATCGACGTCGCGAGCGCGCGCGGGTCGCGCGAGGGGAAGCGCATCCCGGCGGGCTCGTCGGGCACGACCTCCCGCAGGCCGCCGGAGTCGGCGACGATGCACGGGCACCCCGACGCCATCGCCTCCAGCGCCACGAGCCCGAACGGCTCGTAGATCGACGGCACCACGCAGAGGTCGGCGATCCGGTAGAGCGTGTGCAGGACGTCGTCGCCGATCCAGCCGAGGAACGTCCCGTGGGCGTCGAGCCCGAGATCGTGCGCCTGGCGGCGCAGCTCCTCCTCGTGCGTGCCCGACCCGGCGATGAGGAAGCGGACCTTCCCGACCCGCTCGATGACGCCGTCGGGGCCGCCCATCGCGTCGAGCGCGAACTGGAACCCCTTCTCGTAGACGAGCCGGCCGACGAGGAGCACGAGCTGCTCGTCGGGGGCGGCGTAGCGCGCGCGGACGCCGACGAGGTCGGCCGCGGGCCGCAGGTCGGCGAGGTCGATCCCGTTCGGGATCACCGTCACCCGGTCCTCGGGGATCCGGTAGACGTCGGCGACGTGCCCGCGCATGTAGTGCGAGCAGGCGATGACGCGGTCGGCACGCCGCACCATCCAGGTCTCGATGCCGTGGATGTGGCTCTGGGGATGCCGGTCCACCCAGCCCTGATGGCGCCCGTACTCCGTGGCGTGGACCGTCGCGACGAACGGCACGCGCGCCTCGCGCGCCAGGCGGTCGGCCGCCGAGGCCACGAGCCAGTCGTGCCCGTGGACGAGGTCGAAGCCGCCGTCGGCCACGAGCGCGCGACCACGGGCGACCATGTCGTCGTTCATCGCGGCGATCCAGGCGATGAACGTGTCGAGGTCGCGGGGACGCGCGGGCTCGGGCACCCGGTGGACGACGACCTGGGCGTCGCGCCCGTCGGTCGCGGCGACGACGTCGCCGCGCGTCAGCACGTGGACCTCGTGGCCCTGGCGGGCGAGGTGCCCTGCGAGCTTGTCGACGTGCCGGGCCAGGCCGCCCTCGACGATCGGCGGGTACTCCCAGCTGAGGATCAGGACGCGCATGCCGATGGGCTCCGTGCGGCGTCCCCGTCCAGGAACGGGGCCAGGTGACGCACCGCGGGCGAGCCAGACCCTAGCGCGTGCAGCTCGGCGTCCAGGGCCTCGGCGTGCGAATCCGACCGACGGTCGGGATAGTCGCCGGCGGTCCGTCGCGTCCGCAGGAACGCCCAGTCGGAGGACTGCAGCGCCAGGAGCTCGCGCCACGCGCGCGGCGTCGCGTCGGCGCCGCGCGCGACGACCTGCAGCTCCAGCTCGCGGGCCCGCCAGGCCATCGGCGCCACCTGCGGGCCGCTCCAGGTCCAGAGGGTCCGGGGCGTGCCCCACGTCGTCGTGCCGCGGGCGGCGTCCGGCAGCGGCGGCGCGTCGGTCGCGCCGGCCGCCGCGGCGTCGGCGTGGACGAGCTCGAGCCCCTGGGCGGCCGCCTCGTCGAGGAGGGCTTCCAGCCACCACGGCCCCTCGAGCCACCAGTGGCCGAGGAACTCCGTGTCGAGCGCCACGACGGCGGTCCCGCCGTCCCGGACCCGCTCGCGCGCCGCGGCGACGAACGCGGCGGCGTCGGACCGGGCCCGCGCGCGGGCGCGCTCGGGGTCCCAGGGGGATCCGTCGTTGGCCCACGGGAGGAGGTCGAAGGTCGTGCGCCGGTGGCTGTCGCGGTACGCGTCGGCGGCCGGGATCGCGCCGTCGGACCAGACGAGGTCCATCAGGACGCGATCGATCGGCAGGAGCGTCGTGCCGTGCGGCGTGCGGTAGGGCCGCAGGTGACCGGGGGCGCCGAGGCCGAGGGCGTCGGTCAGCTCGACGCAGGTGGCCCGCACGCCGGCGTCGGCCAGTGGGCCGTCGAGCGCCGGGTCGTACGCGCACTCCGGCAGCCACAGCCCGCCGTCCCAGCGGCCGGCCGCGCGGGCGCGGTGCGCGGCGATCCCCCCGTCGAGCTGGCGGTGTAGGCCCTCGGGCGTGGCGAGCAGCGGCAGCACGGCGTGCGTGGCCGACGAGGTCCACGCGCCGTGGCGCAGGAGCGCGCTGGCGACGTCCCCGCCGCGGGCGTCGAAGTCCCGTCCGGCGGCGCGGTAGGTCTCGCGCAGCGTCTCGAGCGCCGCGGCCTCCCGCGGTCGGCCGGTTTCGCGCAGGCCCACGATGTCGCGCGCGTAGACGTCCTCGCGCACGTCGTCGAGGAACGCCCGGAACCGCTCGCCGATCCCGTCGGCCTCGAGCTGGTCGAGCAGGACCGGGGTCAGCGAGAGGGTCAGCGCGGCGGCGTCGGATCGTCGGTCCAGGAGCTCCAGGAGCGGCAGGTAGCACGTGGCCAGGGCCTCCCAGAGCCACTCCTCGCCGAACGGCCACGTCCCGTAGCCCTCGACGTAGGGCAGGTGCGTGTGGAGGACGACGACGAGGCGGCCGTCCCCGGAGGCGGGGTCCGTCAGGGCCGAACCACCGCCACGAAGTCGAGCGCGCGGTCGAGGTCGGCGCCCTGCTCGGCGGTCCGCAGGACGAAGTCCGACGCGGCGATCGCCGGGGTGAACCAGCCGTAGAAGGGCTTCGTCAGGCGCAGCGCCTTGTGCAGGCGGTCCCAGGCGAGGCGCTCGATCGCGAACTGGTGCAGCGCGAGCTTGCGGGCGTGGAAGACCCCGTGGAGCTCGACGCGACCGAAGTGGCGCTCGAGGAGCTCGCGGTACTCGTCGGCGCGGTACTCCTTGACGTGCCAGGGGTTCTCGGACTTCTCGGCGCCCTCGGGCGCGAGCGTCAGGAGGTTCGGCGTGGAGACGTACGCCTCGCCCTGCGGTCCGACGAGGGCCTTGAACCGCTCGAGGATCGCGTCGGGGTCCTGGACGTGCTCGATCGTCTGGAGGAACACGACGACGTCGGTCGGGCCGTCGTAGGTCTCCACGAGCGTGCGCTCGAAGCGGAGGTTCGGCCGCACGTAGCGCAGGCGCGCGTGCTCGTGGGCCTCGGGGTTGGCGTCGACGCCGACGACCTCCGCGCCGGACCGGGCCAGGACGTCGGAGCCGTAGCCCTCGCCACAGGCCAGGTCGGCCACGCGCGTCCCGTCCGCGCCGCGGGCGGCGAGCCGCTCGGCGATCCACTCGTAGACGACGAGGTGCCGCCGGTACCAGTAGTTCTCCTCCGGCACGTCGGGCAGCGTGCGCTCGCCGGTGAGCTCCAGCGGCGGGACCCCGGGGGGCTGGTTGCGCTGGACGTAGCGCGGCGCGGCGGCGGGCATCGCGGCGCAATCTAGTCGCCCGCGCCCGAACCCGGCCGGCCGGTCGGAGCGCGCGGGAGCGCCGTCGCCGCCGGGCGCGTCGTGCGGGGCGGACGGGCCATCGCGGGCGGGACCGTGGCAGACTGCGCCGACCGATGACGCCTTTTCCGACCAGCGGTAGCGCAGCGGCGGAGCCGGACACGGCCGAGCAGATCCGCGACGTCAACACCCGCTACCACGACGGTGCGGCCGAGCACTACGACGCGAAGTGGGGCATCGACTGGGGCGAGGTCGGCCGCGACCAGGTCCTGCAGAAGATCCACAAGCTCCTCGGTCGCCCCGCCCCCGTCTTCGGCGACGCGCTGGAGATCGGCGCCGGCACCGGCTACTTCACGCTGCACCTCCTGCAGGCCGGGCTGATCGAGCGCGCGACCGCGACCGACATCTCCCCGGGCATGATCGCGGCGCTCGAGCGCAACGCCGAGACGCTCGGGCTCGACGTGACGACGGCCGTCGCGGGTGCCGAGGAGCTGCCGTTCCCCGACGAGAGCTTCGACCTCGTCTGCGGTCACGCGATCCTCCACCACATCCCGGACCTCGAGCGGGCGTTCGCCGAGTTCCATCGCGTCCTGCGGCCCGGCGGCGTCGTGCTCTTCGCCGGCGAGCCGTCCCGCAACGGCGACAAGCTCGCCGCGATCCCGAAGGGCGCCGCGCTGCGCGTCGCGCCGATCTGGCGGCGCCTGATGCAGGCCGGTCCCGCGGTCATCGGCCAGGACGACGGCGGCGAGGAGAACCACGCGCTGGAGCACCTCGTCGACGTCCACGCCTTCGTCCCCGCCGAGCTGCGCGGACCGGCCGAGGCGGCGGGCTTCGCGACGGTCGACGTCCAGGGCGAGGAGCTCGCCGCGAACTGGTTCGGCTGGTTCAACCGCGCGATGGAGTCGACGGCCGACCCGGACGACATCCCGTGGTCGTGGCGTCGCTACGCCTTCCGGGGCTACCTGCTCTTCCAGCAGCTCGACCGTCGCCTGCTCGAGGGTCGGCTCCCCGCGGGGGTCTTCTACAACCTCATGGTCGTCGCGCGGAAGGCCGCCGGGGCCTGACCCTGCGCGGATCGGGGGCCGCGGCGACCGCGGACCCCGATCCGCCCGGCCGGCGTCACTCCGCCCGGCCGCCGCCGGTCGTCGTGTAGCTCGCCGAGCGCACGACCTTGCGCAGCAGGCCACCGCCGCGCTTGGCGCACGAGCTGCCGCCGGAGGCCGTCTCGGTGCAGCGGAAGCGGCTCGCGTCGTCGAGCGCCGCGACGCCGCCGCCCGGGTCGACGAGCGACCACGGCTTGCGCAGGCCGGCCGGGTCGATCCGGCGCTGGAAGCGGCGGTGCACCGTCGTCGAGGACCGGTGGTAGTAGTAGCTCTCCAGGGCCGGATAGCCGTTGCCCGAGACGTCGAAGTCGTAGCCGCCGCCGCTGCGGTACCGGACCGTGAGGTCGTAGTCGACGCTCCATGCGCCGGCCTTGCCCCAGGTGTTCGTCACGGAGTTCAGCAGCGACGCCTTGACGCGCAGGCCACGACCCGAGCGCGCGATCGCCACGTCGTTCGTGGCCCGCGAGCGGAAGTCGGTGTTGCGCACCCCGCTCAGCGAGCGCACGACGGTCGGCAGGGCCGGGACCTCGCGGCCGGCCTGCAGCGCCCGCGGGACCTTCGTCTTGCGCGGCACGCAGACCGGGCCGTAGCAGTGGGGCAGCCAGATCCGGTCCGGCAGCCCGAGCGCGATGTGCGTCGGGGTGACGGTCAGCGACGTCCGCCCGGTCGCCACGTCCCAGACGAGGTACGCGCGCGAGCTCGCGGAGGTCGCCGAGCTGAAGCCGCGCCCGTCGCCCCGCAGCAGCCGGCCTCCGGCGAGGCGGTTCGGGATGAACCACCGCAGCACGAGCACGCCGTCGTCGGGGGTCCGGGCGCCGGTCTCGCGCACGACGCGCGTGGCCCCGTGGGGCACGGCGCCGAACCCGAGGTCCTGTGCGGCGCGGTAGGTCGCCGACGGGGTGGGCGCCGGGGGCGTCGCGGTCCGGCACCGCGGGACCCCGGGGAGGAACCCGGTGGTGAACGTCCGCAGGTACGCGTCGGGCACGTAGTACGCGCCGACCTTGCTCCAGATGCGGGAGCCGTAGGCGGCCTCGCCGGTCGTCTGGCACGCGATCCGCACCCACTGGCCGGCGCGGACGTGGTCGATCTTCGCGCGCGGCCGCAGCTGCGGGGCGGTGCGCCCGTCGAGCGACTGACGGGCGAGGTACGTGCGGTCGGCCTTCCAGGGGCCGGGGCCGGTGGCGCGGTCGGCGTTGGCCGCGGCAGGGGCCACGACCGCCGCGCTCGTCATCGCGAGGACGAGCGCAGCGGCACGACGGCCTGGGAGCGGCACGAGGCGGGGGGACATCGGGCTCCTCGGGGTATCGGGGGATCCGACGCCGGCGGGGGGACCGGCGTCGTCGAAGACCCTCGCACGCACCCGACGCTGCGTGAGCGCGTTCTCACGGACCCCTCACGGACGCCCGCAGGAGGGGGCGCCGGGTCCGGCCTCAGTCGGCCCAGCGCATCCGCTGCGGGGCGTCGCGCAGCCGGATGACCTTCGCCGGGACGCCGCCGGCGACGCTGTTCTCCGGCAGGTCGCGGGTGGCGACCCCGTAGGTGCCGAGCACGCTGTTGTCGCCGACGGTCACGCCGCGCAGGACGCACCCGCCGTACCCGATCCAGACGTTGTGCCCGACGCGGACGGGACGGGTGTAGATCCCCTGCTCGCGGATCGGGGTGTCGACCCAGGCGACGGAGTGGTCGAAGTCGATGAACATCGAGCGGTCGGCGATGACGCACTCCCGCCCGATCTCGACGCGCTCGTAGCAGCTGATCGTGCACTCCTGGCCGAGCACGGACTTCGCGCCGACGACGACCTCTCCCTCGTGGCAGCGGACCTTCGTGCCGTCGCCGAGCCACGACCAGCGGCCGAGCCGCACCGTCGCCCGAGGGCCGATCTCGAAGGTCACGCGCCGTCCGACGAACGCCGGCCCGTCGATCTGCAGGCGGCGCCCGAAGCGGAGCTTCAGCCGCAGGACGCGCAGGCCGATGCGGGCGTAGCGCCAGCGGAGCATCCCATGCCGGCGGGCGAAGCGCAGGAACGCGATCGTCCCCCGGGGCGGCTCCGGCGGGCGCCGGACGTCGACGACCGGCGGCTGCGTGTCGTCGACGGTCGTCCCGGAGTGGGGCAGGTCGACCGCGGGCACCGGCTCGGACGTCACGCGCCGGAGCCTAGATCGGCGGCGGCGCGGCTGCTGCCCGGGGCGGCGCGTCGCGCGCACGCCGGCGGGCCGCCTGGGCCGATCCCGCCGCCGGGGCCTCGCGCGCGGTCGCGTCAGCCGGCCGGTCCGGCGGTCCGCCGGCGCGGACGCGCCTCGGCGGCGATCCGCTTCTTCGTGGCCGCGAAGGAGCAGATCGGGCAGGCGGCGAGGTCGTGCCCCCGGGCCGGGCAGTGCTCGCGGCCGAAGAAGATGATCTGGAGGTGGCGGTCGTTCCAGCGCTCGCGCGGGAACACCGCCTTCAGGTCGCGCTCGGTGCGCTCGACCGAGCCGCCGTCCGAGAGCCCCCAGCGGCCGGCGAGCCGCAGGATGTGCGTGTCGACCGGGAAGGCGGGGACGCCGAAGGCCTGCGCCATGACGACGCTCGCCGTCTTGTGCCCCACGCCGGCGAGCGACTCGAGGAACGCCCAGTCGGGCCGCACCTCGCCGCCGTCGGCGACGATCTGGTGGGCGGCGGTCCAGAGGTTCCTCGCCTTCGTCGGCGCCAGGCCGATCTCCCGGATGAGCTCGAGGATCTCCGCCGGGTCCAGCGCCGCCATCCGCTCGGGCGGATCGGCGACGGCGAAGAGCCGCGGGGTGATCTCGTTGACCTTCTTGTCGGTCGCCTGCGCTGAGAGCGCGACCGCGACGAGCAACGTGTACGGATCGCGGTGGTCCAGCGGGATCGGCGGGTCGGGGTAGAGCTCGTCGAGCACCTCGCCGATCCGCTCGGCCTTCTCCTGGCGACGCACGGCGGCGACGGTACCCGCTCCGCCGCTCGACCGGCGCTCGTCCGTCGGGTGGTCGAGACCGCCTGGGGCAGATAGTCGGACGTCCTCCTATCTCGGCGCGATGGCGTAGGGTCCAGGGCGATGGCGACCGAGACGAGCCTCGCCGAGCGGCTGCTGCAGGGCGACAAGCGCGCCCTCGCCCGCGCGATCACGCTGGTGGAGAACGACGACCCGCGCGGCTGGGACCTCGTCCGCGAGGTCTACCCGCACACCGGCGGCGCCGCGGTCCTCGGGCTGACCGGGGCGCCGGGTGCGGGGAAGTCCACGCTGATCAGCGCGCTGACGAAGGCGCGACGGGCGCAGGAGCGCGACGTCGCCGTCCTCTCGATCGACCCGAGCTCCCCGTTCACGAAGGGCGCCCTGCTCGGCGACCGGATCCGCCTGACCGACCACTTCCTCGACCCGGGCGTCTTCATCCGCTCGATGGCCAACCGCGGCGCGCTCGGGGGCCTCTCGGAGGCGACGCTCCAGGCGGCCCTGCTCATGGACGCGGCGGGCAAGGACGACGTCTTCCTCGAGACGGTCGGCGTCGGCCAGGCCGAGATCGACGTCATCGACCACGCCGACACCGTCGTGCTGATCCTCATCCCGGGCGGGGGCGACTCGATCCAGGCGCTGAAGGCCGGCGTCATGGAGATCCCGGACATCATCGTCGTGAACAAGGCCGACCACCCGATGACCGACACGATGGTCCGGGAGGTCCGGTCGGTGCTCTCCCTCGCGCCGCACGAGAAGGGCACCTGGCGCGTCCCGATCGTCAAGACGCAGGCCTACCGGGACATCGGGATCGACGAGCTCATCGAGCAGATCGACGCCCACCGCGCCTACATCCAGGAGCGCGGCGAGCTCGAGGAGCGGCGGCGGCGCAACCTCCGCAGCGAGGTCCTCGCGCTGACCACGAGCCGGATCCGGCGGCGCCTCGACGCGGCGCTCGCGTCCGACGAGCGGTTCCAGGCGCTGCTCCAGCAGGTGGTCGAGCGGCGCCTCGACCCGGCGAGCGCGGCGACCGAGGTCCTCGGGCGCCTCGACGCGGGCGACCTCGCGATCGACTGAGGCCGACCGCGGCGCTACTGCCCGAGCACGGGCAGGGCCCGCTCGATGCCGCCCCACGGCAGGGGGCCCGTCGGCGGCGCCACCCCGACGTCGCCGGTGAGGAGCCCGGCGCCGAGCAGCCACGCGGTCGCCACGAGCGTCAGCGCGGCGAGCGCCATCCCGGTGCGCGGCACGCGCTGCCAGGCCCATGCGGCGGCGGCGCCGAGCACCGGCAGGCCGACGACCGTCGCCGGCCCGGCGAGCCAGCTCGTCGCCGGCCAGGGCGAGAGCACCGAGTACGGCACGGCCACCGCGAGCACCACGAGCAGGAGGAACGCCACGATGACCTCGACGTGGATCTCGTCGGCGAAGAGGCGCGCCAGGCGCGATCGCCGAGCGCGCCACAGCCGCCACCCGGCCACGCCGCCGAGCGCGGCGATCGGCGCCCAGCGCAGGAGCCCGTAGCGGGCGTCGACGAGCCACCCGAGCGGGCCGGTCGCGAGCCGGGCGAGGGCGTCGCCGGGACCGTCGACGTCGGTGGGCAGCGTCCACCCGGCCGCGGGCGCCCACGGGGTCGGGCCGCCGTAGATCCGGTCGTGGACCGTGAGGAAGACGAACGCGGAGAGCAGCAGCAGCTCGAGTGCGACGAAGCCGGTGAGGCCGCGCCGCCGTCGGCGCATCCAGCGGGCCAGGGCGGCCGCGACGAGCAGCGCGACCGGCGCGAGCGGCAGCCAGATCCACCAGAGCAGCGCGCAGAGCAGCGCGCACGTCAGGGCGGCGCCCGTGCGCGGCTGCTCGCGCACCGCGAGCGCCGCGGCGACCGCCCCGGTCAGGAGCGCCGCCGCCGGCGCGCCGGCGGCGATCTCGGTCGCGCCGAGGATCGCGGGCGGGGAGAGCGCCATCGCCAGCACCCCCCAGGTCGCCCACGGGTCGGGGACGATCCGCCGGGCGATCGGGATCGCGAGCGCGAACGCGAGCGCCAGCAGCCCGGCGCACCACAGCTGGGCCGCGATCCGGCCGCCGGCGGAGTCCGCGCCGCCGATCGCGCGCCCGAGCCAGTAGGGCGGCGCCAGCAGCGCACCGAGGCCCATCGAGCTCGGCTCGAGGAAGCCGCCCGGCGCGGTGGGCTGCGGGACCGCGCGCCCGTCCTCGCCGTCGGGCCGTACGAGCTGCAGGGCGACCGTGGGCCGCAGCACGTCGCGGGGGCCGGTGCCCTGGACGCCGCCCCAGGACCGCCACGCGCCCGCCTGGTAGTCGTCGAGCAGGTCGATGTCGCCGTCGGTGACGAGCGAGTGGGCGACGAGCAGGCGGTGCGCCTCGGCGCTCGTCAGCGCGCGGTCGGGCGCGGCCGGGACGACGAGCCCGAGGCCGTAGACGGCGAAGAGCGCGATCCAGGCCACCGCCAGCCGCGGCACGACGCGTCGGTGATCCGGTCGCGGCACGGCTGGCCAGGCTATCGGCGAGCGGGAAGGACGGTGGACGCCGGCCGCCGGCCACCGCGCTTCACCGGATCGTCACGGCTCGCTCACGCGGCAGCGACACGGTGCGGTGCCGGGTCGCCCTAGCGTCGCGCCGGAGCGTGGCGCGCCCGCGCTCCCGGTCCCGTTCCCCTCCCTCTCGAGGTCTCCGCGTGTCCCCGATCCGCCCCGCCGATCCGGCCGTGCCCGTCGACCCCTCCGGCGCCCATCCCCGAGCCGGCCGCACGCGTCGGTCGTTCATCCGGGGCGTCGCGGTGGCGGGAGCGAGCACCGCCGCGGCGTCCGCGCTCCAGGCGGCGGGCGTCGCGGACCTCGTCGGCGACAGCGCGGTCGCCGCGGGCGCACCGACGCCGTTCTCGTCGTTCTCCGCGATCGCGCCGTCGGCGGCCGACCGCCTCGAGGTGCCCGACGGCTTTCGCGCCGACGTCCTGATCAGCTGGGGCGACGCCTTCGAGAACACCGACGGCACGCGGCTCACGTACGGCTTCAACAACGACTTCCTCGCCTTCCTGGAGCTCGACGGGCGTCCCGACGAGGGCCTGCTGTTCGTCAACCACGAGTACCCGGCCCCGTTCTTCCAGCACGGCAACCGGGACCCGAAGACGAAGACGCCGGAGCAGATCGCGATCGAGCAGGAGTCCGTCGGCAACTCCGTCGTGCACGTCCGCCGCGTCGACGGCCTCTGGCAGGTCGTCTCGCCCTCGCCGTACAACCGCCGGATCACCGGCGCGGAGCCGGGATGCGAGATCACCGGCCCGCTGCGCGGCACGGTCCAGCAGAACGCCGACGGCACCCCGGTGACGGTCGGCTCGGTCGCGGCCGGGTCGCTGGCGAACTGCTCCGGCGGCATCACGCCCTGGGGCACGACGCTCTCCTGCGAGGAGAACTACGACGGCTACTGGGGCGACGCCTCCGCCTTCGCCTACGGGTGGAAGCACGCCCCGGGGACCGACGAGTACGACGAGAAGGCGCACGCCCACTACGGCTGGGTCGTCGAGCACGACCCCTACGACGCCTCGTCGACCCCGCGCAAGCACACCGCCCTCGGGCGCTTCCGCCACGAGAACACGGCGTTCCGGCACGTCGCGGGCAAGCCGTTCGTCCTCTACATGGGCGACGACAAGGCGGGCGAGGGCGTCTACAAGTTCGTGTCCGATCGCCAGTTCCTGCCGGGACGCCGTGCGCACAACCTGCGGATCCTCGAGGAGGGCACGCTCTACATCGCGAAGTGGTCGCCGGAGGGCCGCCGGCGCTTCACGAGCCAGGACGAGGGCAAGGCCGGCGGTGCGCTGGCGACCGCGACCTCCGGCACCGGCGAGTGGGTCGCCGTGCAGACGAGCGAGCTCGTCGACTGCGCCGCGCTCCTGCGCAAGCGGATCGGGACCGCCGAGTACGACCTGCACTTCGCGACGAACCGCCCGGAGGACGTCGAGGTCGACGAGGACGGCACGGTCTACGTCTCGTTCACGAACAACACCGGCTCGGGGGTCTGGGACTACCACGGCTCGATCCGCAAGCTCCAGGAGGCGGGCGGCGATCCGACGGCGACGACCTTCACCTGGTCCGACTACGCCGACGGCGGCCCGACGGGTCGGACGACCGCCGGCGAGGAGGGCTTCTCGAGCTGCGACAACCTCGTGTTCGACTCCGCGAACAACCTCTGGGTGGTCACCGACATCTCGTCCTCGTCGCTGAACAAGGACAGCGCTGCCCACTATCGGTACCACGCCAACAACGCGGTCTTCATGATCCCGCGGTCGGGGCCGAACGCGGGGGTCGCGTTCCGCTTCGCGAACATGCCGATCGAGGCGGAGGGGACCGGCCCGTACTTCGACGCCGACGAGCGGACGCTGTTCGTCAACGTGCAGCATCCGGGGGAGGAGACCCCCAGCGCCGCCGGGGCGACGTACGGCGACCCCTCCACGTACTCGAGCTGGTGGCCGGCCGGCAGCCGCAGCGACGACTACAACCCGTCGCTGCCGCGACCCTCGACCGTGGCGATCACGCGCGTGGCCGCGGATGCCCCGGACCCCGGGACGCCGGTCCTGCCGCCCGTCGCGCCGGGCGCGGGGCAGCCCGCCGTGCCGAGCCGGCCCGCCGCGCCGGCTCCCGGTGCGACCCCGAGCGGCAAGACGACCGTGGACGTCCCGGAGCGGCTCTCGAGCGCGACCCTGCGGCGCCGCGGCGTCCGCGTCGGCTTCCGGGTGCGCGAGCCGGCCCGCGTGACCATCACCGTCCAGGTCCGGATCCCGCGGATCGGCCGGCGCAGCGCGCGGATGCTGACGATCGGGCGCGTGGCGCGGACGGTGCCCGCCGGGAGCGGCAGCGTCCAGGTGCGGCCGGGCGCCGTCGCGCGGGCCGCGCTGCTGGCGGCCCGGGGCCGCTCGCTGAGCGCTCGCGCGGTGCTCGAGGTCCGCCCGACCCGCAAGGGCGGCGCGCCCGTCCGCCGCAGCGACGCGTTCCGGGTGCGATAGCGCGAGGGGGCGGGCGTCCGGACGCCCGCCCCGACCCGCGCCGGACGGCGGGCCGTCGCGGGGGAGCGGCGGCGCCCTCAGGCGCCGACGCGGCGGGCGATCTCGACGAGCAGCCGGACGCCCCACCCCGACGGGCCCTTGCCGAGGTAGCTCCGCGGCAGGTCCGACGAGAGCCCGGCCATGTCGACGTGCGCCCAGGGGACCTCGCCGCTGAAGCGCTCGAGGAAGGCCGCGCCGAGGATCGCGTGGGCGGAGCGCCCGCCGCTGTTGGCCAGGTCGGCCAGCGAGCTCTTCAGGAGGTCGCGGTGCTCGTCCTCCAGCGGCAGGCGCCAGACCCGCTCGCCGGTCGCCTCGCCCGCGGCGCCGACGAGCGCGAGCCACGCCTCGTCACGTCCGAGCAGGCCCGCGTGCGAGGTGCCGAGGGCGACGGAGACCCCGCCGGTCAGGGTCGCGACGTCGACGAGCCGCTCCGCGCCGAGCTCCAGCGCGTGGTGCAGGGCGTCGGCGAGCACGAGCCGGCCCTCGGCGTCCGTGTTGTTGATCTCGACGCTCGTCCCGTTCGCGCCGACGAAGACGTCGTCGGGCTTCATCGCGCGCTCGCCGACGAGGTTCTCCGTCGCCCCGAGGACCCCGATCACCGAGACGGGCAGCCCGAGCCGCGCGATCGCCGCCACCGCGTGCAGGACCGCCGCGCCGCCGGACATGTCCAGGCGCATCCCGACCATCCCGGCGCGCGTCTTCAGGCTGTAGCCGCCGGTGTCGTGGGTCACGGCCTTGCCGACGAGCCCGAGCGTCGGCCCGGTCGCCTCCGGATGCGCGTAGCGCACGACGACGAGCGCGGGCGGCTCGGCGCTGCCCCGACCGACGGCGGCGAAGAGGCCCATCCCGCGGGCCAGCAGCGCGGCCTCGCCGAGCTCCACGCAGGCCGACATCCCGGGCGTGCGCTCGGCGAGCTCCCGCGCGCGCAGCGCGAGCGCGCGCGGCGTCAGGACGTTCGACGGCAGCTGCTGCAGCGCGCGGGCCTCGTTCTGGGCCCGGGCGACGACGACCGCGGCCTCGACGTCCGCAGCCGCGGCGGCGTCGAGCGGCCCGCCGCCCGGCGCGGCGATCCGCACCCGGAGCGGACCGGGCTCGTCGGCCCCGTCCGCCGGGGCGCCGGCGCCCCGGACCTTCGCGGGACGGTGGGCGGCGAGGACGAGGGCCTCGGCGACGGTCGCCGCCGCACCGGGGGCGTCGAGCACCACGCGCGCCTCGCGGGCGCGGAGGTCCCGCAGCCGCCGGAGGCCCGCGGCGGCGGCGCCGCGCCGGTCGTCGTCGTGACGCGGGCCCGTCTCGCCGAGGCCCACGAGCAGCCAGCGGGTGCCCTCGGCGTCGTGCGCATGGGCGACGGCCGCGCGCTCGATCCGCGCCTCGCCCGCCTCCCGGAGGCGCTCCAGGACGGCGAGCGGCGCGTCCGGCGGTGCCCCGGTCGGGCCCGCGGCGGTGAGCCCCACGACGACGGCGTCCGCGGGCGGGTCGCCCTCGCGCAGGGGCTGGACGTCGATCGGGGTGGGATCCGCGGGCACCACCGCAGCGTAGGGGCCGTTCCCGACGGGCCTCGCCGCCCCCGTGGCGCCCGCCCGCCCGTCGGGGGCGATACCGCGTCACGCCGCCCGAGTACCCGACCGTCGGTAGCGTTCGGGCCGCGGGTCGAGGCCGACCCGTGCCGGAGGGCCGCGCGCCCGCCGGTCCGCCTGCCCGTCAGGCGCCCCGTCGAGAAGGAACATCGCACCATGGCCAAGACCGTCATCCTGGGATCCGCCCGCACGCCGATCGGCAAGCTCGGCGGCGGCCTCTCGTCCACGCCACCCGTCGAGCTCGGCGGCATCGCGATCAGCGGCGCGCTCGAGCGCGCCGGCGTCGCGCCCGACCAGATCGAGCACGTCGCGATGGGTCACGTGATCCAGGCGGGGCAGGGGCAGATCACCGCCCGCCAGGCGCAGATCGCCGCCGGCATCCCGAACCACGTCTCGTCGGAGACGATCAACAAGGTCTGCACCTCGTCGATCCGGTCGGTGGCGCTGCTGGACCTCCTGATCCGCGCGGACGGGCTCGGCGTCGGCATCGCCGGCGGCATGGAGTCGATGTCGCTCGCGCCGTACCTCCTGACGAACGCCCGCTTCGGCTACCGCATGGGCGACGCGAAGACCATCGACTCGATGGTCCACGACGGGCTCACGAACTCGTTCACGAAGCGCCAGATGTTCGACGAGACGACCGAGGTCGCCACGGAGCACGGCTGGTCCCGCGAGGACCTCGACCGCTGGGCGCTGCGCTCGCACGAGAAGGCGCTGGACGCCATCGACGGCGGCCGCCTCGGCGAGGAGATCGTCCCGGTGACGATCAAGGGCCGCAAGGGCGACACGGTCGTGGACACCGACGAGGGCCCGCGCCGCGGCAGCTCCCTCGAGGCGCTCGCGAAGCTCCCCGGCCTCGTCAAGGGCGGGACGCACACGGCCGGCAACTCGCCGGGCGTCAACGACGGCGCCGGCGCGCTCGTCGTCGCCTCCGACGAGTGGGCCGCCGCCAACGGCAAGGAGGTCCTCGGCGAGGTCGTCGCCTTCGGCCAGGCCGCCGGCGAGTTCCCGAACCTCCTCACGACGCCCGGCAAGGCGTCGGCGAAGGCGCTCGAGAAGGCCGGGCTCACGCCGTCCGACGTCGACGTGTGGGAGATCAACGAGGCGTTCGCCTCGGTCGCCCTGAACACGATCAAGGACCTCGGCATCGACGAGGACCGCGTGAACGTCAACGGCGGCGCGATCGCCCTCGGTCACCCGCTCGGCGCGTCGGGCGCCCGCATCATCGGCTCGGCCCTGCTCGAGCTGCGCCGCCGCGGCGGCGGCATCGCCGTCGCCACCGCGTGCTCGGGCACCGGTCAGGGCGACGCGGTCGTCATCAAGGTCGGCTGACCCCGGCGCTGCGCGCGTGTCGGCCGGGTCCGCGCCCCGGACCCCGGCCGACACGGCTCGCGCACGCCGTTCACGGAACGCTGAGGGACGCTCGCTACCCTCGCCCGGTGACCGCCGACGCCCCGGACGAGACCGCGCCCGAGCCCCGGCCGGGCCTTCGCGCAGCGGCCTTCTTCGACCTCGACAAGACGCTCGTGGCGGGCTCGTCGGGCTTCTACTGGGCCCGCGCCGCGGCCGCTCACGGGCTCATCTCGCGCCGGCGCCTGGCCGCCGACGGCTGGGAGAACGTGAAGTTCCGCCTCCGCGGATCGACGGACGACTCGACCCGCAAGGTCTGGGAGCGGGTCGGCTCGTTCCTCGCCGGCCAGCGCGTGCGCGACTTCGAGCGCCTCTCGCCACGGGTGCTCGCCGGCGTCCTGCCGCGGCTCTACCCCGAGATGCTCGCCATCGCGTGGGAGCACCAGGACGAGGGCCGCCCGATCTACATCGTCACCGCCTCGACGCAGGAGACCGCGTCGATGATCGCCGACATCCTCTTCTTCGACGGTGCGGTCGGCGCGCCGCTCGAGCAGGTCGACGGGCGCTACACGGGCAAGCTCGCGGGCCCGATGACCTACCGCGAGGGCAAGGCGGAGGCGATCCGGCAGCTCGCCGAGCGCGACGGGCTCGACCTCGGCGCGTCGTGGGCCTACTCCGACAGCGAGTCCGACCTGCCGATGCTCCGCGCGGTCGGGCGGCCGGTGGCGGTGAACCCGGACCGGGAGCTCGCGCGGGTCGCGCGGCAGGAGGGGTGGGAGGTGATCCGCCTGGAGCGGATCGCGACCCACCTGAAGAGCGCCGCGGCGCTCGCGGCGATCGCCGCGCTCGGCGGCCTCGGGCGCGCCGCCAGCGCGGGCCGGCCCGCGGGCGGCGTCGGCCGTCGTCGCGGCTGACCCGTCCGGGTTCGGGCCGTCGCCCGAGCGGTCCGCTACAGTTCCGCGCGTCATAACCCAGCCGAGTCCCGGTCGTGCGACGACCGGGAGCGGGGGACCCACGGGTCACCCAACGGTGGCCAGGGGCGAATCGCCGGCATCGCCGGTGTAGCGCACGTCTTGCGCGCGAGCCCGACAGCTAACCCCGTAGGCGTCGAGACGAAGGGACATTCGTGACGCACGACCGAGACCTCGCGTCCACGCTTCCGTGGGCGCGCAGCCAGCGCGCATCTCGCGCCCGCCGGGCGATCGCCCTGCGCCGACGGACCTGGAGCCGACGGCGCCGAACCGTCGCGACGACGCTCGCCGTGGCCGTGCTCGGCGTCGGCGGGGTCGCCGGCGCGCAGCAGGCCACCGGCGGCGGGAGCGGGAAGGCGACCGCGACGATCTCCGTGGCGGGCGCGAGCGTCAAGCAGATCCAGAAGGCGCTCGGCGTCACCGCCGACGGCGTGGCGGGCCCCAAGACGCGCTCGGCGGTCCGCCGCTTCCAGCGCCAGAAGGGCCTCCAGGTCGACGGCATCGTCGGCCCGGTGACCCTCGAGGCGCTCGGGCTCTCCGCCGCGGCCCGCAGCACCACCCGCAGCAAGGGCGCCGGCGCCTCCGCCTCGGGCAGCTCGAACGCGACGCTCGAGCGGATCGCGGCCTGCGAGTCCGGGGGCGACCCGACCGCGGTCTCCGCCAGCGGCCAGTACCGCGGGAAGTACCAGTTCGACCGCCAGACGTGGCGCGCCCACGGCGGCAGCGGCGACCCGGCGGCGGCGCCCGAGGCCGAGCAGGACCGGATCGCCGCGCGACTGCTCGCGGCTCGGGGCACGCAGCCCTGGCCGGTCTGCGGCAAGCGCTAGTCCCAACGGCGACGGCCCGGCGCTCCGCGTGCCCGTCCGGGCCGCGGAGCCGACGGGGCGGCCCCCGGGGTCGCTCCGCCGGGCGTCGCGGTCCCCCGACGGCCGCGTGTGCGAGCCTTCCGGGCGTGGCGGACCCCCTGCGCATCGACCCGATCGCCGAGGCGCGCCGCCACTGGACCGACCGCTGGGGACCGGAGCCCGCCCGGCCGATGGCCGCCGTCACGTCCGTCATGCGGGTCCAGCAGATCCTGCTCGCGCGCCTGAACGAGCTGCTGCGCGACGAGGGCCTGACCTTCCCGCGCTACGAGGCGCTGATGCTCCTCTCCTTCACCCGGACGGGGTCGCTCCCGCTGGGCAAGATCGGGCAGCGGCTCCAGGTCCACCGCACGAGCGTGACGAACATCGTCGACAAGCTCGAGCAGGACGGCCTCGTGCGCCGGGTGCCCCACGAGCACGACCGGCGGGCGACGCTCGCGGAGATCACGGACGAGGGCCGGGCCCGGGCCGCGCGCGCCACGGAGCGGCTGAACGCCGACGACTTCGGACTCGGCGCGCTGGAGGCGCAGGAGCAGGAGCTCCTCTCCACGCTGCTGCGGACCGTCCGGCGCGCGGAGGGCGACTACGCCGCCGACGCCGAGCCGGCGGCCGGCAGCGCCTGATCGCGCGACGGCGCACCCCGCCGAAGCGCGGTCGGGCGCGTTGGGACGCTGGACGATCGCCGTCGGCTCGGCTACCATCGGGGAAGATAGGAGGAAGTCCGACTATCGTTGTTCCTCGCAGGACTCCGCCCCCGCGGGCCCGCCCCACCAGCCCCACGCCCCAGGACGCCATGCCCATGCCGCCCGAGCCGACGACCACCGCGCCCTCCAGCTACGACCAGTGGCGCGCCGCCTACGGGCTCAACGCCGAGCGCGACGTCGAGTTCACGACGCTCGGCGGGATCCCGATCGAGCCCCTCTACACCGAGAAGGACCGGCCGACCGGCACCGCCGAGGGGGCGGGTGGGGAGATCGATCCCTCGATCGGCGTGCCGGGGCAGTACCCCTTCACCCGCGGCGTCTACCCGTCGATGTACCGCGGCCGGCTCTGGACGATGCGCCAGTTCGCCGGCTTCGGCACCGCGGAGGAGACGAACGAGCGCTTCCGCTACCTCCTCGACCACGGGCAGACCGGCCTCTCCACGGCGTTCGACATGCCGTCGCTCATGGGCCACGACTCCGACAGCGCCCTGTCGCTGGGCGAGGTCGGCCGCGAGGGCGTCGCGATCGACACCGTCGACGACATGCAGACGCTGTTCCAGGGCATCGACCTGGGCAAGGTCTCCGTCTCGATGACGATCAACGCGCCGGCCGCGGTGATGCTCGCGTTCTTCGCCGTCGCCGCCGAGCGCCAGGGCGGGGGCGACCAGGACAACCCGGGCGTCCCGCTGGACCGGCTCAACGGCACGATCCAGGCGGACATCCTCAAGGAGTACATCGCCCAGAAGGAGTGGTGCTTCCCGGTCGATCCGGCGATGCGCGTGCTGGGCGACATGATCGAGTGGTCCACGCGGAACATGCCGCGCTGGAACTCCGTCTCGATCTCCGGGTACCACATCCGCGAGGCCGGGGCCACGGCCGTCCAGGAGCTCGCCTTCACGCTGAAGGACGGGCTGACCTACGTCGAGCAGGCGATCGAGCGGGGCCTCGACGTCGACGACTTCGCGCCGCGGCTGAGCTTCTTCTTCAACTCGCAGATCGACTTCTTCGAGGAGATCGCGAAGTACCGCGCCGCCCGCCGGATCTGGGCGCGCGAGCTGAAGGAGACCTTCGGCGCGAAGAACCCGAAGTCGTGGCTCATGCGCACGCACACGCAGACGGCCGGCGTCTCGCTGACCGCCCAGCAGCCGCTGAACAACGTCGCCCGGACCGCGATCGAGGCGCTCGCCGGCGTCCTCGGCGGCACGCAGTCGCTGCACACGAACTCCTACGACGAGGCGCTCGCCCTGCCGTCGGAGGAGGCGGTGCGGATCGCGCTGCGCACGCAGCAGATCATCGCCCACGAGACGGGCGTGACGAACACGATCGACCCGCTCGGCGGCAGCTGGTTCGTCGAGGCGCTGACCGACGAGATGGAGCGGCAGGCCTACGAGTACTTCCGCAAGATCGACGAGCTCGGCGGCATGGTCGAGGCGGTGAAGCTCAGCTACCCGCAGCGCGAGATCGCGGAGGCGGCCTTCGAGCTGCAGACGGCGATCGAGGACGAGCGGCGGATCGTCGTCGGCGTCAACCGCTACACCGAGGGCGACGACGGCGAGCACCCGCTGCTGAAGGTCGACCCGGCGCTCGAGCGCAAGCAGGTCGACCGCCTGCAGGGCGTGCGCGCGGCCCGCGACGGCGCCGCCGTCGAGGCGACGCTCGTCGCCCTGAAGGAGCAGGCCGAGAAGCCCGACGCGAACCTCATGGATCCGCTCATGGACTGCGCCCGCGCCCACGTCACGGAGGGCGAGATCATCCACGCCCTGCAGGACGTCTTCGGCAGCTACACCGAGACCCCGGTCTTCTGATGAGCGCCGCGACCCAGACGAAGATCCGCGTGGTGGTGGCCAAGCCGGGGCTGGATGGTCACGATCGTGGGGCGAAGATCATCGCTCGTGCGTTGCGTGATGCGGGGATGGAGGTCATCTACACGGGGTTGCATCAGACGCCGGAGCAGATCGTGGAGACGGTGATCCAGGAGGATGCGGATGCCGTGGGCCTGTCGATCCTGTCGGGTGCGCATCTGACGCTGGTGCCGCGGATCGTCGAGCTGCTGCGGGAGCAGGGGGTCGATGACGTGCTGGTGACGGCGGGTGGGACGATTCCGGCGGAGGACGTGCCGGTGCTGAAGGAGGCCGGGGTTGCCGAGGTGTTCGGTCCGGGTACTCCGACGCAGGCGATCATCGACTTCATCACCGAGGGCGTCCGCACGCTCGACTGAGCTTGGATCCAGGCTGAGCGCGCCCCGACCGGAGGCGCGCCCCGGGGCGCGCGGAGCAGTGGTCCGCGCCTCGCCGGACCACCCGCCCAGTGGGTGGTCCGACCACCCGTACGACGTCCGACCGTGGGACGCGCCAAGATGCGCGTCCCCGTTCGAAAGGAACCGAACCATGGCCACCGCCACCGCTCCTGCTCCACGGTCCGTCCTCGCCGACGCCCTCGCCACCCGCCGCCACGCGGGCGCCGAGTCCCGGGCCTGGGCCCGCAACGCCGTCCTGATCCTGGCCGGCGCGCTCTTCACCGCGCTCTGCGCGCAGATCTCGATCCCCGTTCCGCCGTCCCCGGTGCCGGTGACCGGGCAGACCCTCGCGGTCGTCCTCGTCGGCGCGACGCTCGGCGCCTCCCGCGGCGGCGCGGCGCTCGCGCTCTACCTCCTCCTCGGGCTCGCCTTCCCGGTCTACGCCGACGGCGCCAGCGGCTGGAGCGTCGTGACCGGGGCCTCCGGCGGCTACCTCGTCGGCTTCATCGTCGCCGCCGCGGTCATCGGCCGGCTCGCCGAGCGGGGCGCGGACCGCAAGGTGCTGACGGCCTTCGCGTGCTTCGTCGCCGGGCAGCTCATCGTCTTCGCCTTCGGCATCGTCGGCCTGAAGCTCGCGGTCGGCCAGGACTGGGGCTGGACGATCCACAACGGCTTCACGGTGTTCATCGTCGGCGGCCTCATCAAGGCCGCGATCGCCGGCGCCGCGCTGCCGTCCGCCTGGCGCCTCGTGCGCCGCTTCGACGGCGCGCGCTGAGCCCGTCCGGCTCGCCTCGGCTCCCCCGCCGCCTCGGCCCGGGGGCCGGGGCGCCGGACGCCCGCGCGCGGGGCGAGGGCGGCGCCCGCGGCCCTCGGCCGTCGGCGCGCGCGGCCGGTCGGGGACGCGCTCCCGGCGCCCCGGCGACCGGGCGGTCCGCGCGGTCGGGCCACGCCGCGCCGGCCCCCGTCCGCGGATAGGATCGCGGCACGCTCGACCCCCGTGCGAGCGGGGTCGGATCCGGACCGGCCCGAGAGACGAGATGACAGCTCAGAGCAAGATCCGCGTGGTGGTGGCCAAGCCGGGGCTGGATGGTCACGATCGTGGGGCGAAGATCATCGCTCGTGCGTTGCGTGATGCGGGGATGGAGGTCATCTACACGGGGTTGCATCAGACGCCGGAGCAGATCGTGGAGACGGTGATCCAGGAGGATGCGGATGCCGTGGGCCTGTCGATCCTGTCGGGTGCGCATCTGACGCTGGTGCCGCGGATCGTCGAGCTGCTGCGGGAGCAGGGGGTCGATGACGTGCTGGTGACGGCGGGTGGGACGATTCCGGCGGAGGACGTGCCGGTGCTGAAGGAGGCCGGGGTTGCCGAGGTGTTCGGTCCGGGTACTCCGACGCAGGCGATCATCGACTTCATCGTGGAGGGCGTCGGCGCGCGCGAGCGCGCCTGAGCGACCCTCGGCGACCCCTTCAGCGGCCGGTCGACCGCGCCCCTCGACGGCTCCCGCCGTCGCGCGTCCCGGCCAGTGCGCAGGAACCACTGCGACCTGAAAAGCTACTGCCGGTCGGAAAGCTCTCGCTGGGCTGACCGGCCAGTCAACCAGCGAGCTACACTCCCGAACGCCAGTTTGCCCCCGAAGGAGGCGCACAAGTGACAAAGATCGTCGTCCTGGTGAAAGAGGTCCCGGACGCAGCCGTCCAGAAGAAGGTCGGCGCGGACGGACGTCTCGACCGCAGCGGTGAGAAGACGCTGAACCCGTTCGACACCCACGCGATCGAGGCCGCGCTGCAGCTCAAGGAGAGCGGCGCGCTGCAGGTCGACGAGGTCGTCGCGATCACCGTCGGTCCCGCCGGCGCCGAGAAGGCGCTGCACAAGGCCGTCTCGCTCGGCGCGGATCGCTCGATCCACCTCGCCGACGACGCGCTCGCCGGCTCGGACGTCGTGGCCACCGGCTACGCGCTCGCCGAGCTCGTCAAGCGCGAGAGCCCGGACCTCGTCCTCCTCGGGCAGCAGTCCGACGACGGGCAGTCCTACGCGGTCGGCGCGGTCGTCGCCGAGTACCTCGGGTGGCCGGGCCTCACGCAGGTCATCAAGCTCGACGTCGACGGCACGACGGTCACCGCCGAGCGCCAGGCCGAGTACGGCTACGACACGGTCAAGGTCGAGCTGCCCGCCGTGCTGTCGGTCGGCGACGCGATCAACGAGCCGCGCTACCCGTCGCTGAAGGCGATCATGGGCGCGAAGAAGAAGCCGCTGGAGAAGCTCACGATCGCCGACGCCGGCATCGACGCCTCGAAGGTCGGCGCCGAGGGCTCGAAGGCCAAGTGGCAGTCGGCGAAGGAGCCGCCCGCCAAGGCCGCCGGCACCATCATCGAGGACGAGGACACGGCGAAGACGGTCGAGCAGATCGTCGCCTGGCTCGACGAGCGGAAGCTGATCTGAACATGAGCAACATCCTGGTGTACGCGCTCCACCACGAGGGCGCGATCAACAAGAACTCGCTCGGCGCCATCTCGACGGCGTCCAAGCTCGCCGGTGAGCTCGGCGGCGAGGCGCACGTCGTCCTCGTCGGCGAGGACATCAGCGACGACGTCGCCGGCTCCGTCGGCACGTACGGCGCGGCGAAGGCGCTCCGCGTCAACGCCCCGGCGGGCGTCGCCCAGCCGGTCGTCGACGCGCTGGCGAAGGTCGCCGGCGACGGCGACTACGCCTACGCGATCTTCGGCGGCGGCCTGCTCGGCTTCGAGGCCGGCGCCGGCCTCGCGGCCCGCCTCGGCGGCGGCATCGCCGTCGAGATCACCGACGTCCGCGTGGACGGCGGCCAGCTCGTCGCCGAGCGCCCGGTCCTCGGCGACAGCCAGATCTCCGAGATCAAGTTCGACGGCTTCGGCGTCGTCGTGGCCCGCCTCAACGCGTTCGAGCCGGTCCAGAGCGGCTCGGCCGTCGCGGTCGAGGACGTCTCGGTCGACCTGTCGGACGCCTCGGGCAAGGTCACGGTCGTGACCCGCGGCGAGCAGCGCGGCGCCGACGTGAACATCGAGGACGCCCAGGTGCTCATCACCGGCGGCCGCGGCCTCGGCAAGCCCGAGAACTTCTCGCTCGCCGAGGACCTCGCGGGCGCGTTCGGCGGCTCGGCGGGCGTCGCGGCGACCCGCGCGGCGGTCGACGCCGGCTGGTTCCCGTACGCGGGCCAGATCGGCCAGACCGGCAAGACGGTCGCCCCGAAGCTCTACGTCGGTCTCGGCGTGTCGGGCGCGATCCAGCACAAGGTCGGCATGCAGTCCAGCGACGCGATCGTCGCGATCAACAAGGACGCCAACGCGCCGATCTTCGAGTTCGCCGACCTCGGCGTCGTCGGCGATCTGCACGCGATCACCCCGGCCCTCACCGAGGCGATCAAGGCGAAGAAGGGCTGAGCGCCCTCCGCCGCGCCGGCACCAGCGCCGGCGCGGCGGCCCGCTCGCCACCCCCGCGGCCCGGTCATGCGCCGGGTCCGCGCACGGGCCCCACGGACTCCCTCACGCACAGGAACCACGACATGACCGCCTCCGCGAGCAACGGCGCGATCGCGCCCGCCCAGTTCCCGCCCCCCGTAGACACCGTCGCGGAGTTCGTCGCCGCGCCGGAGGCCGACGAGGAGGAGCGGATCGAGGTCGGCGTCGCCATCGTCGGTGGCGGTCCCGGCGGCCTCGCCGCCGCCAACCGGCTCCTGCAGCTCCTCGCCGAGGACCCCGAGCTCATGGAGCAGCTCGGCGAGGTCCCCGTCGCGGTGATCGAGAAGGGCAAGGTCTGCGGCGCCCACAACCTCTCCGGCTCCGTGATGAAGCCGGGCCCGCTGAAGGAGCTCTTCCCGGACTTCGACCCGAAGGCGAACGCGGCGGTCTACACCGAGGTCGAGGACGACGCGGGCGTCTGGTTCCGCAACGAGAAGAAGGCGCTGACGCTCAGGCCCACGCCGCCGAACTTCGCCAACAAGGGCAACTGGGTCGTCTCGATCTCGCAGCTCTGCCGCTGGATGGCCGAGCAGGCCGAGGAGGCCGGCGCCTACATCCTCACGGAGACCGCCGCGCAGAAGCTGCTCGTCGACGGCGACCAGGTCGTCGGCATCGTCACCGGCGACAAGGGACGCGGCAAGGACGGCGAGCAGCTCTCGACGTTCGAGCCCGGCATGGAGGTCCACGCGAAGGCGACCGTGCTCGCCGAGGGCAACTGGGGCCACCTGACCGGTGCCGCGGTCAAGCGCTTCGACCTCGCCGCCGGCAAGCAGCCGCCGACGTGGGAGATCGGCGCGAAGGAGGTCTGGAAGGTCAAGACGCCCTTCAAGAAGGTCGTCCACACCTTCGGCTGGCCCGCGAGCCCGCGCAAGAAGGACGCGATGGCCGGCGGCGGCTGGATCTACCCGATGGGGGAGGACCAGGTCTCGATCGGCTACGTCGTCCCGCTGCACACGCCGGACGCCACCGTCTCGGTCCACGACCTGCTGCAGGCGTTCAAGGCCCACCCGTACGTCCGCGAGATCCTCGAGGGCGGCGAGCGCACCGCGTGGGGCGCGAAGGCGATCCAGGCCGGTGGCCTCCTGTCGCAGCCGAAGCTCTCCGTCCCCGGCGCCGTGATCGTCGGCGAGGGCGCGGGCATGGTCGACATGGCCCGGCTGAAGGGCGTCCACCTCGCGATCGCGGCCGGCAAGATCGCCGGCGAGCGGATCTACGAGCAGCTGAAGGCCGGCTCGACCGACTTCTCCTCCTACGAGACCGCGATCGAGGACTCCCTCGTCGGCAAGACGCTGCGCGAGGTCCAGTCCAACCGCGGCCTGCTCGACGCGCACAGCCTGCCGGTCGGCGCGGCCCTCTCGGGCCTCGACTTCGTCACGAAGGGCAAGCTGCCGCCGGGCAAGCCGGAGCTGCACCTCGACAAGGAGGTCGCGGTCGACGTTCCCGCGAAGCCGATCAAGGAGATCTACCCGCAGCCGGACGGGAAGTACTTCTTCGACAAGCTCAGCTCGGTCTTCATCACGGGCAACGCGACGCGCGACGACGCGCCGAACCACATCCGGATCGAGAAGCGGGTCCCGCGCCAGGTGGCCGAGGCCTGGAAGTGGATGTGCCCGGCGGGCGTCTACGAGATCGAGGACGACCAGCCGTCCGAGGGCTTCGTCGACGTCACCGTGAACTACACGAACTGCGTGCAGTGCGGGGCGATCACCGCCCGCGGCGGTCGCCTGACGCCGCCGGAGGGCGGCGACGGGCCCGCCTACCAGGTGGTCTGACCCCGCGGGGCGACCGCATCCGCCCCCGCCCGGGACGGCGGAGACTCGTCGAGGGCCGCGCAACTCGCGCGGCCCTCGCCGGTTCCTGAAGACGTCGGGCCGCTGGGCCCGCCGCCCCCCGTAGGCCCACCCGTGCGCCCCGTGACCCTCCGCCGCCCCCTGCTCGCCGTCCCGCTCGCCGCCGTCGCGCTCCTCCCGGGAGCCGCCCACGCGGCCGACCGCCCGGCGCCGTCCTCCGTGTCGCGCACCGCCTGCACGACGTCGGCGACCGACGCGCAGGGTCGCGCGGTCGACTTCGTCGTCCGCATGAGCGACATGTCCGCGCCGTCGCTCTCCTACGGCTTCCGGCTGCGGCTCCAGGAGCGGGCGCCTGGCGGCTCGTGGCGGACGCTGCGCCGCAGCGAGCTGCCCGCCGGCTTCCAGCCGAGCCAGACCGCCCGGGCCGGGACGCGGCGGATGGTGCGCCGGATCGGCGTGCGCGGGCTGCGCCCCGGCGCGGCGTACCGGGTGCGCGTGACGTTCCGGTGGCTGCGCCCGAACGGGGACCTGCGCACCGGATCGACCACGAGCCGCGCCTGCCGGGTCGAGGACCTGCGACCGAACCTCGCCGTGGGCGGCGGCCTCGCCTGGACGCCCGCGCCGACCGCCGGGGAGGTCGTGTACCGCGTCCCGATGCGGACGGAGCGCCCGGCGGCGCTCGGCGGGCGGCCGGTCGTCGTCGCGGTGCTCCAGGACGGCGTCGAGCTCGGACGGACCGAGATCGCGCCGGTCGGCGGCGACGAGGTCGTGCTCGTGCCCGGTCGCCGCTGCGCGAGCGATCGTCCGCTGCGGGTCGTCGCCGATCCGGACGGGGCGGTCGACGAGCGCGACGAGGACGACAACGCCGTCCGGGCGGCCTGCCCCGCGAGCGCCGGCTGAACGGCGCCGCGGTCACGCGCCGGTCGTCCGTCGAGCGCGCCGCGGGGACCCCGGACGCGTTGCTACCCTGCTCCGACGATGAAGTCCGAGATCCATCCCGAGTACCGGCCCGTGGTCTTCCGGGACGTCTCCGCCGGCGTCACCTACCTGACGCGTTCGACGCTCAAGAGCAACAACACGATCGAGCTCGACGGCGAGACCTACCCGGTCGTCGACGTGGAGATCTCGTCGGCCTCGCACCCGTTCTACACCGGCAAGCAGAAGATCGTCGACACCGCCGGTCGCGTCGAGCGGTTCCGCCGCCGCGCCGCCAAGCGCGCCGAGGCCTGAGGCCGCGGGCGCTCGAGCGTCCGACCCCGATGTCCGCGCGCGGGCCCTTCGACCAGGAGGTCCCGGCTCGCGCGCTCGACGCCGACCGCGAGGTCGACGTCTCCTACGGCGCCCAGCGCGACGCCCCCGTCGGCGGTCAGGCGGTCGTCGAGGGCGTGATGATGCGCGGCGTCCGCCACTGGGCGGTCGCCGTCCGCCATCCGCATCCCGACCAGCTCGTCGACGGGCGCCTGCCGGCCGGCGAGCCGGCGCTCGGCGGGATCGGCGTGCAGGTCGCGCCGTTCCGCTCCGTGCTCGCCCGCAAGCGCTGGCTGCGTCTCCCGGTGCTCCGCGGCTCGGTCGCGCTCGTCGAGTCGCTGCGGATCGGCTTCCGGGCGCTGCGCCTGGCCGCCGAGTCCCAGGCGCCCGAGGACGACCAGCCGACGAAGCGCGACTGGACGGTCGCCGTGCTCGGCGGCGTGCTGCTCGCCGTCGGCCTCTTCGTCCTCACCCCCGTCGGGCTCACGAGCCTCATCAAGGACGAGCTCGGCTCGGGGGTCGCCTTCTGGATGGTGGAGGCGGTCGTCTCGACGACGATCTTCGTCGGCTACCTCGCGCTCATCTCGCGCTTGCCGGACCTGCGCCGCGTCTTCCAGTACCACGGCGCCGAGCACCAGACCATCGCCTGCTACGAGGCCGGCCTGCCGCTGACGCCGGAGAACGCGTCGCGCTTCAGCCGCCTGCACCCGCGCTGCGGCACGAGCTTCATGCTCATCGTGATGCTCGTCGCGGTGGCCGTCTACTCGCCGCTCGGGCTCCTGGACTGGTGGCAGATGATGCTCGTGCGCCTCGCCGGCCTGCCGCTGATCGTCGGCCTCTCGTTCGAGGCGATCAAGTACGCCGGGCGCCACCGCGGCAACGCGCTCGTCCGGGTGATCATGTGGCCCGGGCTGCAGCTGCAGCGGATGACGACCCGCGTGCCCGACGCCCACCAGCTGGCGGTCGCGATCGCCGCGCTCCAGGCGGTGCTCGACCGCGAGGACCCGCGCGACGCCAGCGACGCCGAGCTGGCCGGCATCGAGGTCGCGGCCTGAGCGTCGGCGGGCGCCGCCGCCCTGGCGGCGGCCGGGCCGCGGTCCCCGCCGCGGCCCGCCGGAGTACCCTCGGTCGTCCGTGATCGAGGCCCTCGTCGAGCAGATCAACGCCCGGTTCGCCGAGCTCGAGCAGCAGATCGTCGATCCCGAGGTCATCGGGGACCGGCAGCGCTACGCGGAGGTCGGGCGCGAGTACGCCCGGCTGAAGGACGCCCACGAGCTCGCCCAGGAGTGGGAGCGCGCGACCGACGACGCCGCCGGCGCGCGCGAGCTGCTCGAGGAGGGCGACGACGACGCCGAGGTCCGGCAGCTCCTGGAGACCGCGCGGGAGCGGATCGGCGAGCTCGAGGAGGAGATCCGGCTGGCGATGGTCGAGCCGGACCCCTACGACGAGCGCGACGTCATCGTCGAGATCCAGGGCGGGGCGGGCGGCGAGGAGGCCGGCCTCTGGGCGGGAGACGTGTACCGGATGCTCGTGAAGTTCGCCGAGCGTCGCGGGTTCACGGCCGAGCCGCTGCAGGTCTCCGACGGCAAGTACACGTTCGCCGTGAAGGGCGACGGCGCCTACTCCGTCTTCAAGTGGGAGGGCGGGACCCACCGCGTCCAGCGCGTCCCCGCGACGGAGTCGCAGGGGCGGATCCACACCTCGACCTGCACGGTGGCGGTGCTGCCGGAGGCCGAGGACGTCGACGTGCGGATCGACCAGAACGACCTGCAGATCGACGTCTTCCGCTCCGGTGGTCCGGGCGGGCAGTCGGTGAACACCACCGACTCCGCCGTGCGGATCACCCACAAGCCGACCGGCGTCGTCGTGTCGATGCAGGACGAGAAGTCGCAGCTGCAGAACCGCGAGAAGGCCATGCGCGTGCTGCGCGCCCGGCTGCAGGAGCGCGCGCTGGCCGAGCAGCGCGCCGAGCAGGCAGCGGCCCGCAGCGCGCAGGTCGGCACGGGCGACCGCGCCGAGAAGATCCGCACCTACAACTACGGCGAGCGGCGGGTCACCGACCATCGGGTGAAGGTCACCCTGTACTCGCTGGAGGCGGTGCTCGCGGGCGAGCTGGACGAGTTCACCGCCGCGCTGCAGGCCGACGAGAAGCGGCGCCTGCTCGAGCTGCAGGCCGCCGACGGGACGACCACCGGATCCTCGTGAGCGGACCGGCGCCGGGCGCGCGCCGCGCCGCGACCGATCCGCGCCCCGCCGCGCCGGAGACCCGCCTGGACGCGGTCCGGCGACTCGCCGCGCGCTTCGCCGCGGCCGGGATCGACGGACCGCGGCTCGACGCCGAGCTCCTCGTGGCCGAGGTCGTCGATCCCGGCCGTCCCGACCGCACCCGGCTCTTCCTCGACGGGCACGAGCCGCTGACCCCGTCCCAGGCGGCGACGCTCGCCGCGCTGGAGCGCCGCCGCGCCGACGAGCGCGCGCCCGTCGCCCACCTGCTCGGCACCCGCGGCTTCCGGCACGTCGACCTCGTCGTCGACGGACGCGTCCTCGTGCCGCGCCCCGAGACGGAGCTCCTCGTCGAGGTCGGCCTCGAGCTCCCGTCCGGGGCCGCGGTGCTCGACGTCGGGACGGGCAGCGGCGCCATCGCCCTCGCGCTCGCCGACGAGCGCCCGGACCTGCGGATCCACGCGACGGACGTCTCGCCGGACGCGCTCGCCGTCGCGCGCGAGAACGCGCGCCGGCTCGACCTCCCGGTGACGTTCCACGCGGGCGACCTGCTGGCGGGCCTCGACGCGGCCGCGATCGGCACGCCGCTGGCGGTGCTCTCCAACCCGCCGTACGTGCCCGACGGCGACCGGCCGTCGCTCATGCCCGAGGTCCGCGACCACGACCCGGCGCTGGCGCTCTTCGGGGGGCCGGACGGGCTCGACGTCGTCCGTCGCCTGGTGCCGGCGGCGACCGATGCCGGCGCCGCGCTGCTGGCGATCGAGATCGGGGCCGGGCAGGCGCCGGCGACCGCTGCGCTCCTCGAGGCCGCCGGCTGGCGCGACGTCGCGGTCCGCGACGACCTGGCCGGGATCGGTCGCGTCGTGCTCGGACGGCGCCCGTGAGCGCGCCGGTGCTGCCGCTGGACGCCGCGGCGATCGCGACCCTCACGGCGGCCACGCGCCGCGGGGACGTCGCGTGCTTCCCGGCCGACACGGTGTACGGCCTGGCGACCGACCCGGAGGACGCGGACGCGGTGGCGCGGATGGCGGCGCTGAAGGACCGCCCGCCCGGGAAGCCCGACGCCGTCATGTGCTGGTCGCTCGACGCGGCGCTCGAGGCGATCGGCCCGCAGCCGGACGGCATCGACCGCGCCCTGCGGGTGCTCCTGCCCGGACCGGTGGGCGTGCTCCTGCCCAACCCGGAGCGCCGGTTCGCCGCCGCCTGCGGGACCGACCCCACGACGCTCGGCCTGCGCGTCCCGCGGATCGCGAGCGGCCCCGTCGACGCCCCGCCGATCGCGCAGACGAGCGCGAACCGGGCGGGGGAGGCCGATCCCGTCCGGCTCGCCGACGTGCCGGCCGACGTCCGAGCGGGCTGCGCCGTCGTGCTCGACGGCGGGGCGCTCCCGGGGGTGGCGTCGACGATCGTCGACCTGCGCCCGCTCGCCGCGGGCGGTCGCTGGCGGATCGTCCGCGAGGGCGCGGTCCCGGCCGCCGCGATCGCGGCCCGCCTGGACGGCGCGACCCCGGGCGGAGCGGACACGGGCGCCGCCGGGCGGTAGCGTCCAGGCCATGCGGATCGTCGTCGGCTCGGACCACGCCGGGTTCGAGCTCAAGCAGCACGTGAAGTCGACCCTCGAGGCCGCCGGCCATGACGTCGTCGACGTCGGCACGACCTCGGCGGAGTCCACGGATTACCCGCCGTTCGCCGCGCAGGCGGCCCGAGCGGTCGCCGCCGGCGACGCGGAGCGCGGCGTCCTCGTCTGCGGATCCGGCAACGGCGTCACGATCACCGCGAACAAGATCGACGGGATCCGCGCCGTGAACGCGCACGACGCGGACGAGGCCACGATGGCCCGCCGCCACAACGGCATCAACGTCCTGGGCCTCTCGCAGGCGCGGGTCGCCGCCGACGACGCCGACGCGATCGTCGCGGCGTTCCTCGACACGGACTTCGACGGCGGGCGCCACGAGCGCCGGGTCGGCGAGATCGCCGACGTCGAGCGGGGCGGCGACGGCCGCCCGCCGGCGAGTGCCTGAGCGAGCGCCGTGCTGCCCGATCGCACGACGCTGCGCCGCGCCGCGGCCGCGATCGCCGCGACGCTGCTGTTGAGCCTCCTCTTCATCGGCTCCTACGTCGGCGCGCTGCACGACCCGCGCCCGACCGACGTCCCCGTCGCCGTGGCCGCGCAGGTCCCGGACGAGGTCGCCGCGGCGCTCGGGCGCGGTGGGGCGATCGAGGTCCGGCGCGTCGCCGACGCCGAGCAGGCGCGCCGCGCGATCGATCGCCGCGACGCCTACGGGGCGCTCGTGGCGGGCCGGCGCGGACTGGAGCTCGTCACCGCCCCGGCGGCCTCGGTCGCCGTCGCCCAGCTGCTGCGCGCCGAGCTGCCGCCGCAGCTGCGGCAGGCGGGCGCGACCGTCCGCACCACCGAGGTCCACGCGCTGCCCACGGGCGATCCGCGGGGGCTCGTCTCGTTCTACCTCGCGATCGGCCTCGTGCTCGCCGGGTACCTCGGGGCCGCGCTGCTGGGCCTCGCGCTCGGCACGGAGCTCGGGCTGCGGCAGACCGGGCGACGCCTGCTGGCGATCGGGGTGCTCGCGGTCCTCGGGGGCCTGCTCGGCACCGCGGTCGCGTCCGCGATCGGCGGGGGAGGGGCGTTCGGTCTCTGCGCCCTCGCCGGCGCGCTGACCGTCGCCGCCGTCGGCGCCGCGACCGTCGCCTTCCAGCGGCTGCTCGGCTTCGTGGGCACCGGGGTGTCGATCCTCCTCTTCGTCATCCTGGGCAACCCGGCCGCGGGTGGCGCGGCGCCACCGGAGCTCCTTCCCGAGCCGTGGCGCGCGGTCGGCCAGCTGCTGCCCAACGGCGCGGCGACGACGGCGATCCACGACGCCCGCTACTTCCCCGACGCGTCGCTCGCCGGTCCGCTGCTCGTGCTCGTCGCGTGGACCGCGGTGGCCGTGGCCGTCGCGCTGCTGCTGGGTCGCCGCGGACGGGCGCTGAGCCCGGAGCAGGAGCAGGCCGCGGCCGCCGCCGCGGCCGGGGTCTGAGCCGGGACGTTCGCTAGCATCGATCGGGTCGCGACTGGCGCCTGCAGGGTGGAACCGACCACCGGGGAGCGACACGAGCACCGCCGCGCGCCTGGGCACCCCGCCGCCACCCCGATCCACCGAGGAGACGCCCGTGTCCGACCTGCCCGCCGACTTCTTCAACGCCTCGCTCGCCGAGCTCGACCCCGAGGTCGCGGAGGCCGTCGGCGCCGAGCTGCGCCGCCAGCAGGACACGCTGGAGATGATCGCCTCGGAGAACTTCGTCCCGCGCGCGGTCCTCGAGTGCCAGGGCTCGGTGCTCACGAACAAGTACGCCGAGGGCTACCCGGGCAAGCGCTACTACGGCGGCTGCGAGCACGTCGACGTCATCGAGACGCTGGCGATCGAGCGCGCCAAGGCGCTCTTCGGCGCCGACCACGCGAACGTCCAGCCGCACGCCGGCGCGCAGGCCAACAACGCCGTCTACCACGCGCTCCTGCAGCCGGGCGACCGGATCATGGGGCTCTCGCTGGCTCACGGCGGGCACCTGAGCCACGGGATGAAGCTCAACGTCTCGGGACGGCTCTACGACATCGTCGCCTACGAGGTCGACCGCGAGACCTCCCGGATCGACATGGACGAGGTCGCCCGCCTCGCCCGCGAGACCCGCCCGAAGCTCATCGTCGCCGGCTGGTCGGCGTACCCGCGCCACCTCGACTTCCCGCGCTTCCGCGAGATCGCCGACGAGGTCGGCGCGCTGCTCTTCGTCGACATGGCGCACTTCGCGGGCCTCGTCGCCGCGGGGCTGCACCCGTCCCCGGTGCCCTACGCCGACGTCGTCTCCACGACGGTCCACAAGACCCTCGGCGGCCCGCGGTCGGGGATCATCCTCTGCCGCGAGGAGCACGCGAAGACGATCAACTCCGCGGTCTTCCCCGGCCAGCAGGGCGGCCCGCTGGAGCACGTCATCGCGGCGAAGGCCGTCGCGCTGAAGATCGCCGCCAGCGCCGAGTTCCGCGAGCGTCAGGAGCGGACCGTCGACGGCGCGCGCGCGATCGCCGACCAGCTCCTGCAGCGCTCGGACGCCGGCTTCGACGTCCTGACCGGCGGCACCGACGTCCACCTCGTGCTCGTCGACCTGCGCGAGACCGACCTCGACGGCCAGCAGGCCGAGGACCGCCTCCACGAGGTCGGGATCACGGTCAACCGCAACGCGGTCCCGTTCGACCCGCGTCCGCCGATGGTCACCTCCGGCCTGCGCGTCGGCACCCCGGCGCTCGCCACCCGCGGCCTCGGCGCCGAGGACTTCCGCGAGGTCGGCGACATCATCGCGACGGCGCTCACCGGCGATGCGACGGCCTTCGGCGCCGCGCAGGGCGACCTCGCCGAGCGCGTCCGCGCCATCGCGACGCGCTATCCGCTCTACGCCCAGCTCGGCTGAGCGCCCTGCGACGCGGCCGCCGGCCCGGCGCGGGCCGGCGCGGTCGCGCCGGGCGTCGGGCCCGCGGGCCGAAGGCCCTCCAGGGGAAGGGCCCTAAGCTGTCGCACCGATGACGTGGCGCGATCCGCTCGTGGCGCTGCTGGTCGGCTTCGCCGTCGCAGCGGCGCTGACGCCGCTGGTCGGGCGGCTCGCACGAGCCGTCGGCGCCGTCGACCGGCCGCGCGGACGCGGCGTCGCGGCCGGCGGCACGCCGCTGCTCGGCGGGCTGGCGATCGCGGCCGGCGTCGCGATCGGCATGCTCGTCGCGCTGCCGGACGCGTCGCGGATCAGCGAGGCGCAGATCGACAACCTCCACGCGCTGCTGCTCGGCGGCCTGGTGATCACCGTCGTCGGCGCGCTCGACGACCGCTTCGACCTCCACCCGCTGGCGAAGCTCGCCGGTCAGGTGCTCGCCGCGGCGATCCCGGTGTCGCAGGGCGTCGAGGTCGGCAACATCACGCTGCCGTTCCTCGGCGCGCTGGACTTCCACGGCTTCGGCGCCCCGCTCACGGTGCTCGGGTTCGTCGCGGTGATGAACGTCGTGAACCTCTCGGACGGCATCGACGGCCTCGCGGCCGGGGTCTGCGCGATCGCGGCGCTCGCGCTGGGGTTCGTGGCGTGGGACCTCGCGTCGGGCCAGCACGCGTCGATCCTCGCCGGGGCGGTCTGCGGCGCCGCGGTCGGGTTCCTCGTGCACAACTTCAACCCGGCGTCGATCTTCATGGGGGACACCGGGGCGATGCTCCTCGGGTACCTGCTGGCCGGCGTCGCGGTCGAGGGCTCGGTGAAGACGAACGCCGTGCTGGCCCTCGTGGTGCCGATGATGGTCCTCGCGGTGCCGTTCCTCGACACGACGTTCGTCGTGCTGAAGCGCCTGAAGGCGGGCCAGCCGATCTACACCGCCGACCAGAACCACTTCCACCACCGCCTGACCCGGATCGGCTTCAGCCAGCGACGGGTCGTGCTCTACCTCTACGCCTGGGCCGGCTCGCTGGCGATGGTCGCGGTGGCGCTGAAGTACGTGCCCTACAACGACGACCGCGACCACTACGACCCGCTCTGGACGAGCGTCGTCGGCGTCGTCGTGCTGGCCGTGCTCGCTTTCAGCGCGTACCTCGTCGTGCTGCTGGAGATCGTGAAGCTCCGCCGGCTGGACGCGCGGCGCCTCCGTCGCGCGAGCCCCGGGCTGAGCGACCGGGAGATCGACGAGGACGTCCGTCGCGCCCTGGAGACCGGCGAGATCGACGCGATCACCGACGACCACCCGACCGTCGGCCGCTGACGCGCGCGGGCCGATGCGTCACGCGTCGGCGTCGGTGCGTCCGTAGATCGCCCGCAGCCAGATGCCGTGGAGCGCGTCGACGACGGCGTCGAGCGAGACGTCCGCGCCGCGCGCGATCTGCTGGAAGAGCGCGCGCTCGACGCCCCACACGAGCGCGAACGCCGTCGCGTGGGGATCCGACGCCGTCGCCCGCCCGGCCGCCTGCTCGGCCTCGATCTGGCGGGCGGTCGCCGCGACGAAGCGCCCGATCAGCCCGCGCCACTCGTCGCCGACGCGCGGCTCCGCCGCCGCGACCTCGACGACGGCGCGCAGCAGCGGCCCGTGCGCGGAGAAGACGGCGGCGATCCGCCCGAGCGCCGTGCCGAGCGCGTCGGCGCCGGTGTCGTCGCCGGTGAACCACGGGCCGCCGGCGTCCAGCAGCTCGGTGGCGACGCTCGCCGTGAGCCGGTCGAGCACCTCGCGCTTGTCCCGGAAGTAGAAGTAGAACGCGGTCCGCGAGATGCCGGCCCGCTGGGCGAGCCGCTCCACGCCGATCTCCGCGTAGGGCACGTCCTCCTGCAGCAGCGCCTCGAGCGCCTGCACCACGTCGACCTGGACCTCCGAGCGGCGGCTCGAGCTCTCTGCGCGACGAGGGGCGGGCGGCACACCGCGAGGGTACCCGGCGCGCTCGCCGGCGCCGGCCGTCGATCCGGAGCGTCCGGAGCGGGGGAGGTGCGCCGCCCGGACAGCCGGGTGCGGTTCAGCCGCGGTTTAGGATCCACCCGGTGCTCGACGAGGTGCTGCTCCTCGCCGGGGTCCTGCTGGTCGCGGGGCTCGCGGCCTCGCTCCTGGCGGGACGCATGCGCGTCCCGGCCCTCGTCGTCTTCCTCCTGCTCGGGATGCTCGCCGGACCGGACGAGCTCGGGATCGTCGACACCCGCGACGCGGAGCTCATCCGCGACATCGGCCTCCTCTCGCTCGTCCTGATCCTCTTCGAGGGGGGCCTCGCGTCCGGCTTCCGCGAGATCCGCCCGGTGCTCCTGCCCGTCGCCACGCTCGCGACGCTCGGCGTCCTCATCACGGCGGCGGTCGTGGGGACCTTCGCCTACGTCCTGCTCGACGTCTCGTTCGAGCAGGGGCTGCTGCTCGGCGCGATCGTCGCCTCGACCGACGGCGCCGCGATCTTCGCGCTCCTCCGGGGGTCCACCCTGCGCAAGCGGCTGGCGCGGACCCTCGAGGGCGAGGCGGGCATGAACGACCCGGTGACCGCGCTGCTGGTCATCGGCCTCGTGAACCTCCAGACGAAGGACGGCTACACGGTCGTCGACCTCGTCCTGACGATGATCGGCGAGCTCGCGATCGACGCGGTGATCGGCACGCTCGTGGGGCTGCTCGCCGTCCAAGCGTTCCAGCGGGCGCGCCTGGCGAGCGAGGGCCTCTACCCCGTCGCGTCGCTGGCGGCCGCCTTCCTCGCCTACGGCGGTGCCACGACGCTCCACGGCTCGGGGCTCCTGGCGGCCTACCTGACCGGCCTCATCCTCGGCAGCGCGACGATCCAGGGCAAGCGCACGATCACCGCCTTCCACGACGGCATCGCCTGGGTCGCGCAGCTCGGGATGTTCCTCGCGCTCGGGCTGCTCGTCTCGCCGCACTCGCTCGACGACGTCTGGGTCGAGGCGCTCGTCATCACCGCCGCGCTGCTGCTCATCGGCCGGCCGCTGGCGATCTGCATCCTCCTCGGCCCGCAGGGCTTCCGGAAGAACGAGCAGCTCGCGCTCTCGTGGGCCGGCCTGCGCGGGGCCGTGCCGATCGTCTTCGCGACCTTCCCGGTGATCGCCGGGGTGCCGCGGGCGGAGGAGTTCCTGTCGATCGTGTTCTTCGTCGTGCTCCTCACGACGGTCCTGCAGGGCGTGACGTTCGAGGGGCTCGCCCATCGCCTCGGCGTCACGACGACCGAGCCCGCGCTCGACAAGCCGCTGGTGGAGGTCGCGACGGTGCGCCAGCTCGGCGCGGAGGTCGTCGAGGTCCGGGTCCGCGAGGGCGACGCGATGACCGGCGCGCGGGTGAAGGACCTCGGGCTGCCGCGCGAGGCGCTCGTGAGCCTCCTCGTGCGCGGGGACGAGGCGCTGCTGCCGCGCGGCTCCTCCCGGCTGGAGGTCGGCGACCGGCTCCACGTCCTCGCCCGCCGGGAGGTCGCCGGCGAGCTGCAGGCGCTCGTCGACCGCTGGCGGACGGGGCCGGTCGGGCCCGCGCTGCGTCCGACGAAGCGGCTCGTGGCGATCGCCCCGATCTTCCGCACCGGACCGTGGGACGCGCGGGACGGCGACCCGGGGGACCCGCCGACCGTCGGCGGCATCGAGGTCGTGGAGCAGCTGCGCCTGCGCCGCGACCGACCCGGGGCCCTCGTCGTCCTCGCCGACGGGCGCTACGCGGTCTCGGGCGCCGTGCTCCTCGTGGGCTCGCGCCGGTCGGTGCAGCGCGCGGCGCGCCACCGCCTCGCGCAGGCCGGCGACGACGCCGAGGCCGGGTGGTGGCAGGACGTCATCGGCGCCTGCGCCGCCTGACCGCCGCCCGAGGCGGGCGTCGCGGGGGAGGACGAGCGGCGGCGCGCCAAGCGGTGCGGCGTCGCACGAGCCCTCGTTCCGCCTGTCACGAGCGCAGGTGCCGGGGCGCACGATCCCCGATGGCTACTGACGATTCGCGCCCGGACCGCGTGGCACGCGCCCGCTCGGGTGCGTTATGGTGGCGGCCGCCGCCGTGGATCCGCTCGCCGGATCCGCCGCATCGCCGGTCCTACGACGATGTCGTCCCTCTCCTTCCCATCCGGTCGCCCGACCTCCGATGAGCCCTTCCGGTCCCACGCCGAGTCCCGCGACAGCGGGGATGCTCGTGCTGACCGGCCTGGTCCTCGGGGTCCTCGCCGGGCTCGGGGTCGGGTCGCTCGTCGATGCGACGGGTCCCGCGCTGGTCGTCGGGTCGCTCGTCGGCCTGACCGCCGGGGTCGTTGCGGTCATCGTCCGCTTCCGGGACCTTTGAGCTGAGCCTCGTGCCCGCGCTCCGCTTCCTCGACGTCGTCCTCGTCGTCCTCACCCTGCCGGTGATCCTGCTGCTCGGCGCCCCGGTCGGCGGATGCCTCATCGGCGCCGGCGTCTGGGTCGCCCAGCGCGCGATCGCCGAGCTCGCGGTCCGCAAGGCCCAGAGCATCGGCGACGTCCGCTCGGCGGTGAAGATCAACGTCGCCGCGCTGCTCGGTCGCGCCTGGCTCGTCACCGTCGGCGTCGTCGTCGCCGGTGTCGGCATCGGCGACGACCACGGCGCCGCCGCCGCCCTGACCGTGCTGGCCGCCTTCACGGCCTACCTCGCCCTGTCGCTCGTCAGCCGCGCCGCCGATGGCGGCACGCCGACGAGCTCCACGCCTCCCGGAGGGTCCGCCCACCCATGAGCACCCGCGCCAAGGTCTTCACCGGCCTCGGGGTCTACGTCGTCCTCATCATCGGCTTCCTCGCGGCCTTCGGCGGCGAGCGGCCGGAGGAGTCCTCGTTCAAGCCGCAGAACGAGTTCAAGCTCGACGACTGGGTCGACCTCGGCGTCTTCTCGATCAACAAGGCGGTCCTCTACGTGATCATCGCCGGCGTCCTGACGGTCGTCACGATGATGTGGATCGCCAAGCGGATGCAGGCGCGGCCGAACCGCGTGCAGACCGCCGTCGAGCTGCTCTTCACGCTCATGCGCGACACCATCACGCGCGGCAACATGGACCCGAAGATGGCGGCGAAGTGGTTCCCGTTCATCGGGGCCCTCTTCCTCTTCATCTGGTACTCGAACCTCATCGGCTACATCCCGCTGCCGACGAACACCGAGCACCACATCAAGGGCACCGAGATCCCGTCCTTCGCGCTCTACGCGGCGACGGCGAACCTCTCGATCCCGCTGACCCTCGCGATCGTGGTGTTCCTCTCGTACACGATCGAGGGCGTCCGCGCCAAGGGCCCGATCGGGTACCTGAAGAGCCTCGTCCCGTCCGGGGTGAAGGGCGGCATGGCCGGCTTCATCTTCGTGCTGGAGCTCTTCTCCAACATCATGCGGCTCATGTCGCTCTCGGTGCGACTCTTCGCCAACATCCTGGCGGGCCACCTCATCATCCTCTTCATGGCCGGCGGTCTCGCCGTCCTCCTCGGCACCGCGGCCCTCGGCATCATCACGCTGCCGGCGGGCATCGCCCTCTTCCTCTTCGAGGTGGGCCTGATCGCGACGCTGCAGGCCTTCATCTTCGCCACCTTGACCGCCATCTACCTCGGCTCGGCCGTCGCCGACGACCACTGATCCCCGAGAGATCTCAGAAGGAGCACACCCCGTGGACCTCTCCATCATCACCACCCTCGCCCAGTCCGCCGCCGAGCTCGAGGGCACCTCGGCGGACGCCGGCAAGGCCATCGCGCTTGGTCTCGGCGGCGGTCTCGGCGCTGCGGGCGCCGGCGTCGGCATCGGCTACATCTTCGGCAAGATGATCGAGTCCGTCGCCCGTCAGCCCGAGCTGCGCGACGAGCTCACCGGCATCCAGTGGCTGGGCTTCGCCCTCACGGAGGCCTGCGTCTTCTACGGCCTCGTGGCCGGCCTCCTCGCCTTCTTCCTGTAGGCCGAGCAGCCCCGCCCCTGTCCACCCCGACTGTCTGAGGAGCCGATGAGCGCCATCGCCACCCTTCCCTCGGTCCTCGCCGCATCCGCCGGTGAGGATGAGGGCGGGAGCTTCCTGGTCAGCCCGGATCTCGGCCTGATGCTGTGGACCCTCCTGGTCTTCGGCATCTCGATGTTCCTGCTGTCCAAGTTCGCCTTCCCGAGGATCGCCACCGCGCTCGACGAGCGCCAGCGGAAGATCACCGACTCGATCGACGCTGCCGAGCGCGAGCGCGCGGAGGCCGAGCAGCTGGCCGCCGACTACCGCGAGCAGCTGCAGAAGGCCCGTGCCGAGAGCGAGGAGATCATCGCCCGCGCTCGCCGGTCCGCCGACCAGCACCTCGCGGACTCCAAGGAGGCCGCGAAGAAGCAGCGCGAGGAGATCCTCGACCAGGCCAAGAGCGACATCGCGGCGGAGACCCGTCGCGCCGTCGGCGAGCTGCGCGAGCAGGTCGCGACCCTGACCGTCGAGGCCACCGCCAAGGTCACGCGCAAGTCGCTGACCGACGACGAGCAGCGCCGCCTGCTCGACGAGGCGCTCGGCGAGATCGACTTCTCGCAGCTGACGACCGAGGGCGGCCGGTAGCGCGATGGAGGAGATCGCCCGCGTCTACGCCCGATCGCTGTTCGAGGTCGCCCGGGAGAAGGGCAACCTCGACGCGGTCGCCGACCAGCTCGGTCAGATCGACGACGCCTTCGCGGAGTCGCGCGACCTGCGCGTGTACTTCTTCTCGCCGTACTTCTCGACGGCGGAGAAGCGGGACGCGCTGGGCAAGGTCGTCGTGGACGCCGAGCCGATCCTGGTGAACCTGCTCGACGTCCTCGTCGAGAACCACCGCCTGCCGGCGCTGCCGCGTCTGCGTCGGGCCTTCGACGCGCTCTGGCGCGAGGAGCGCAAGCTCCTCCCCGTCCAGATCACCAGCGCCGTCCCGCTCGACGACGAGGCCGCGCGCCGGATCGGCGACGAGATCGGGCGCCGCACCGGTCGGCAGATCGAGCTCTCGACGGAGGTCGACCCCGGCCTCGTCGGCGGCATGACCCTCCGCGTCGGCAACCAGATCCTCGACGCCTCGATCCGCAACCGCCTCGAGTCGCTCCGCCGCCAGGTCGCGGCCGGCTGACCGCCCGCGACCTCCACCTGAAGCCTTTCCAAGGACCGCACGTTCCATGCAGATCAAGCCCGACGAGATCACCAGCATCCTCAAGAGCCGCATCGAGGGCCTCGACGCCGGCACGGCCGAGCTGAACGAGGTCGGCACCGTGCTGTCGGTCTCCGACGGCATCGCCCGCATCCACGGCCTCGAGAACGCCGTCTCCTTCGAGCAGCTCGAGCTGCCGCACGGCGTCACCGGCCTCGCGCTCAACCTCGACGCCGACAACGTCGGCGCCGTGCTGTTCGGCGATTGGCAGCGGGTCGTCGAGGGCGACACCGTCAAGCGCACCGGCAAGCAGCTCGAGATCCCGGTCGGCGACGCGCTGCTCGGGCGCATCGTCACGCCGCTCGGCGTGCCGGTCGACGGCAAGGGCCCGATCGAGTCGACGGAGACCCGTCCGCTCGAGATCAAGGCGCCGGGCATCATCGAGCGTCAGCCGGTCGGCGAGCCGCTGCAGACCGGCATCAAGGCGATCGACGCCATGATCCCGATCGGCCGCGGCCAGCGCGAGCTGATCATCGGCGACCGCCAGACGGGCAAGACCTCGATCGCGGTCGACACGATCATCAACAACAAGGACGCGGGCGTCATCAGCGTCTACGTCGCGATCGGCCAGCGCATGGCGACGGTCGTCAACCTCGCCCAGGTCCTCGCCGAGAACGGCGCCCTGGACTCGACGATCATCGTCGCCGCCGGCGCCGACGAGGCCGCGCCGATCAAGTACATCGCCCCGTACGCCGGTGCCGCGATGGCGGAGTACTTCGTCTACAAGGGCGGCCACACCCTGGCCGTCTACGACGACCTCACGAAGCACGCCTTCGCCTACCGCCAGATGTCGCTGCTGCTCCGCCGCCCGCCGGGCCGCGAGGCGTACCCGGGCGACGTCTTCTACCTGCACTCGCGCCTGCTGGAGCGCGCGGTGAAGCTCTCCGACGCCGAGGGCGCGGGCTCGATGACGGCGCTGCCGATCATCGAGACGCAGGCCGGCGACGTGTCGGCCTACATCCCGACGAACGTCATCTCGATCACCGACGGCCAGATCTTCCTCGAGCCGAAGCTCTTCTACTCCGGCGTGCGCCCGGCCATCAACGTCGGCATCTCGGTGTCCCGCGTCGGCGGCGACGCCCAGATCAAGCCGATGAAGAAGGTCGCCGGCCGGATCAAGCTCGAGCTCTCCCAGTTCCGCGACCTCGAGGCCTTCGCGCAGTTCGGCTCGGACCTCGACGCCGACACGCGCCGCACCCTGGCCCGCGGCGAGCGCCTCGTGCGCACGCTGAACCAGGGCGAGCGCTCGCCGGTCCCGGTCGAGGACCAGGTCATCCAGATCTACGCGGCCACGAACGGCTACGTCGACCGGATCTCGACCGACCGCGTCGAGGAGTTCCACCTGCGCCTGATCGAGACCGCCCGCTCCGAGATCTCCGAGCTGCGCTCGAAGATCGCCGGGGGCGACTGGTCCGACGAGACCGTGGCCGCCGTCGACGCCTTCGTGAAGAAGTTCGCCGAGGACGACTTCGGGTACGACCTGGACGAGAACGGCGAGCCGCTCGAGTCCGCCGCGGCGGCCTGAGCCGGCGCGCCGAACGCTCTCTGACCATGGCTCAGCGCGACGTCAAGAACCGGATCGCCTCGGTCCAGAACATCCGCAAGATCACCCGCGCGATGGAGATGGTCTCCGCCGCGCGGCTGCGCAAGGCGGAGGAGCGCGCCGCGTCGCTGCGGCCGTACGCCGACGCGCTGCGCAAGATGACCCGCCAGGCCGCCGCGGCCGCCGGCAGCGGTGAGCTGCAGTCCCAGCCGGTGCTGCAGACCCACGACGAGGAGCGCGTCGTCGCGGTCCTCTTCGTGACCGCCGACCGCGGCCTCGCGGGGGCCTTCAACTCCCAGATCCTCCGCGCCGGCCTGTCCCGCGCGGAGGAGATCGAGGCGGAGGGCAAGGAGGTCCGGTACTACACGACCGGCCGCCGCGGCCTCTCCTCGCTGCAGTTCCGCAACCGCGCGATCGCGAGCTCCTGGACGGGCTTCACCGACAGCCCCGAGGGCAAGCACGCGAGCGAGATCGCGGAGGCGCTCGTCGGCGCGTACGTCGACGGCGAGATCGACCGCGTCGAGGTCGTCTACAACGGCTACGTGTCGCCGCTCGTGCAGGAGGTCCGTCGCGAGACGCTCCTCCCGCTCGCCGCCGCGAGCGTCGTCGGTGAGGAGGAGTCCGACGAGGACGCGCCCGCCGCGTCCGAGGGTGGGCACAAGGCGCTCGTGGAGTACGAGCCCGACCCGGCCGAGATCCTCGCCGAGCTCGTCCCCGAGTTCGTCGAGGTGTCGCTGCTCCGGGCGCTGCTGGAGTCCGCCGCGTCCGAGCACGGCGCGCGCATGACCGCGATGCGCAGCGCGTCGGACAACGCCGGAGAGGTGATCGACTCGCTGACGCTGGCCATGAACCGGGCCCGCCAGGCGGAGATCACGCAGGAGATCATGGAAGTCGTCGCGGGCGCCGAGGCGCTGAGCTGAGCCGGACCAGCGCCGGAATCGATTTGGAGAAGGAACTGATGGAAGCCGCAACCGCCACCGCCACCAACGTCGGGCGCGTCGAGTCGATCCAGGGCGTCGTCGTCGAGGTCGCGTTCCCCGGCCAGCTGCCGGAGATCAACCACGCCGTCGAGACGACGCTCCCCGACGGCTCGCGCCTGGTCCTCGAGGTGCAGCAGCACCTCGGCGACGACCGCGTCCGCACGGTCGCCATGGACTCGACCGACGGCCTCGCCCGGGGCGTCGAGGTCCGCGACCTCGGCGGTCCGATCTCCGTCCCGGTCGGCGACGTCACGCTCGGCCGGATCTTCAACGTCCTCGGCGACACGATCGACGGCAAGGACGCCGTCGCCGCCGACGCCGAGCGCTGGGGCATCCACCGCCCGGCGCCGAAGGTCGAGGACCTCACGCCGACGACCGAGATGTTCGAGACGGGCATCAAGGTCATCGACCTGCTCGCCCCGTACGCGAAGGGCGGCAAGGTCGGCCTGTTCGGCGGCGCCGGCGTCGGCAAGACCGTCCTGATCCAGGAGCTCATCCACAACCTCGCCAAGGAGCACGGCGGCCTCTCGGCCTTCTGCGGCGTGGGCGAGCGGTCCCGCGAGGGCACCGACCTCTACCTGGAGATGCAGGAGTCGGGCGTCATCGACAAGACGATGCTCGTCTTCGGTCAGATGAACGAGCCGCCCGGAGCCCGCATGCGCGTGGCCCTCACCGGCCTGACGATGGCGGAGTACTTCCGCGAGCAGGGCGGCCAGGACGTGCTGCTCTTCATCGACAACATCTTCCGCTTCGTCCAGGCCGGCTCCGAGGTCTCGGCGCTCCTGGGCCGGATGCCGTCGCAGGTCGGCTACCAGCCGACGCTCGAGTCGGAGATGGGCCAGCTGCAGGAGCGGATCACCTCGACCCGCCAGGGCTCGGTCACCTCGGTCCAGGCCATCTACGTCCCGGCCGACGACCTCACCGACCCGGCGCCGGCCTCGGTGTTCGCCCACCTCAACGCGCAGACCGTCCTCTCGCGGGCGATCTCGGAGAAGGGCATCTACCCGGCCGTCGACCCGCTCGACTCGACCTCGACGATCCTGAAGCCCGACGTCGTCGGCCAGGAGCACTACGAGGTCGCCAACCGGGTCAAGGAGATCCTGCAGCGCTACAAGGAGCTGCAGGACATCATCGCCATCCTCGGCATCGACGAGCTCTCCGAGGAGGACAAGATCACCGTGCAGCGCGCGCGGAAGGTCGAGCGGTTCCTCTCGCAGCCGTTCCACGTCGCCGAGCAGTTCACGGGCACCCCGGGCGCCTACGTGCCGATCGCCGAGACGGTCCGCTCCTTCAAGGAGCTCGTCGAGGGCCAGCACGACGACCTGCCGGAGTCGGCCTTCCTGCTCAAGGGCTCGATCGACGACGTCGTCGCGGCCGCCAAGAAGGGCTGATCGCCGTGGCCCACACGCCGTTCCGCGTCGACGTCCTCACGCCCACCGGGGAGCTCTTCTCCGGTGAGGTCGAGCAGGTCTCGACCCGCACGGTCGCGGGCGAGATCGGCATCCTCGCCAAGCACGCCCCGCTCCTGGGCCGGCTCGAGCCGGCGGAGCTGCGCCTGACGCAGCCCGGGGGCGAGGTGACGCGCTTCGTGCAGGTCGGCGGCTACGTGCAGGTCGCCAAGGAGGGCGTCCTCCTCCTCGTCGACGAGGCCTACCCCGTCGACGAGTACTCCGCCGAGGACGCGAAGAAGCGCCAGGTCGAGGCCGACGAGCGCCTCGCCGGCGCGACCGAGGGGACCGAGCAGCACCGCCTCGCGCTCGCCGGCAAGCGCCGCGCGGACGCCCTGGTCCGGCTCGCCGACCGGCTCTAGCCGATCGGCGCGTCGGCGCCGCGTCCCAGAACGACGACGGGCGGCCTCCGGGCCGCCCGTCGTCGTTCCTGCGCCACCCGCGCGGGGCGCGCCGCGGCCACCGGTGCGGCGGCCGCGACGGGGCGCTCCTAGAAGCCGCCGCCGTTGGAGTTGTAGATGATCGCCAGGAACATCCCGGCGAACGTCACCACGGTCGCGGCCGAGAAGCCCCAGAGGGTCGGGGTGACCTTGACGGACTCGTGCGGATCGTGCTCGTCGCTCATGCGCGCATCCTCGCACGCGCGCGCGACGAGCGCCGGCGCGCCGCCGATCCGAGTGGCGCGCCACCCCTGCGCGACGGGGTGGACCACCCATCTGACCGCATCCCTATCCTTCCCGCGATGGACGAACGGCTGCTCGCGGAGCGGCTGGTCGGGTACGACACCTCGCATCCGGACGGCCTCCGTGCTGCCGGCGGGTTCGTCAAGGGCTGGCTGGAGTCGCACGGGATCGACGCGGTCGATCACGATCACGAGGGACTCCCGGTCCTGCTGGCGGAGATCGGGCCCTCCGACGGCCCGACGATCATCCTCCACGGGCACCTCGACGTGGTCCCGGCGCAGCCGTCGCAGTTCGTCCCGCGCGTCGAGGGGGACCGGCTCATCGGGCGCGGCGCCTACGACATGAAGGGCGGGCTGGCCGCGATGCTCTGCGCCGTCCGCGACGCGGTGGACCGCGCGCGCACGCGCGTGCAGCTCGTCGTCGTGCCGGACGAGGAGAGCGAGCAGGTCGACCACCGCTCGACGGATGCGCTCGTGCGCGCCGGCGTGCTCCGCGGGGACTTCGCGATCACCGGCGAGCCGACGCAGCTGCAGATCGGGGTCCAGGCCAAGGGCGTGCTGGCGCTGAAGGCCGCGGTGCACGGCACGAGCGCCCACGGGTCGACGCCGTGGCTCGGCGACAACGCGATCCTGAAGGCCTTCGACGCGTTCCGGCGAATCGAGACCCTGCCGTTCAGCCAGGAGAGCAGCGAGCTCTACGAGCGCCCCTCGATCAACCTCGCGCGGATCTCCGGGGGCGAGGCGTTCAACATGGTCCCCGACTGCTGCGAGATCACCGTCGACATCCGGTACGTGCCGGGGCAGGATCCCGCGGAGATCCTGCGCCAGATCCGGACGGTCCCCGACCTCGAGGTCCTGCGGGTGCTCGAGCGCGGCCCGGCGATCGTCTCGCGCGCGAACCCCTACGTCGTGGCGCTGCGCGAGGCGCTGCGCGACGTCAGCGGCGGCGACGAGCGGATCGGCTTGCCGGTCGGCCGGGACGGCGCCTCCGACGCGTTCGCGTTCCTCGAGGCCGGGATCCCCGCCGTGGAGTGCGGACCCGAGGGCGCCGGGCACCACGGCCCGGACGAGTGGGTGTCGATCCCGTCGCTGGCCCGCTATCGCGAGGCGCTCGTGCGCCTCCTCACCACCGATCCGGTCGCCGTCGCCCCGGCACCGACGACCGCCGAGGCCCGTCGTTGAGCTCGCTGTCCGTCCGCCCGCCCCGCCCGGGGATCGGCTTCGGCCTCCGCATCCTGCTGGCGGGCATCGTCGTGCTCGCCTTCGCCGGCGCGGCGGTCGCCACGACCGTCGAGAACGAGGCGAAGAAGTCGATCGAGGCGCTCGACCCCGAGCGCACCCAGGTCAAGGGCCTCGAGGGGGTCCTGGCGGACGTCGAGCCCGGCAAGCCGCAGACGGTGCTGCTCGTCGGCGACGACCGACGGCTCTCCGACGACAAGTCGACGCCCACGCGGTCCGACACGATGATCCTCCTGCGGCTGGATCCCGACGCGAACGCGACGACGATGCTCTCGCTGCCGCGCGACCTGCTCATCGACCTCGGGGGCGGGCGCCAGAAGCTCAACGACTCCTACACCCGCGGGCCGCGGCAGCTCATCCGGACGATCCAGACGATGCTCTCGACGCCGGGCGAGGAGTTCCTCATCCACCACTACGTGTCGATCCGCTTCGGCGCGTTCTCCCGCGCGGTGAACTTCTTCGGCTGCTTCTACGCCGACATCGACCGCAAGTACTTCAACCCGCCGAACTCGGGCTACGCGAAGATCGACGTTCCGTCGGGCTACCAGCGGATGTGCGGCGAGGACTCGCTGGACTACGTGCGCTTCCGCCACACCGACAGCGACCTCGTGCGCGAGGCGCGCCAGACGAACTACCTCGCCGAGGCGCGCGCGCAGATCGCCAACTCGAAGCTCCTCGGCGAGCGCAACAACCTGCTGCGGGCGATCAACCGCTACATCAAGACCGACATCGGCACGCCGCGCGGCTTGCTCGGCGTGGTGCGGCTCGCCGTCGACGTCGCCGGCAAGCCGACGTCGAAGGTGAAGCTCCAGGTCGCCGACGCCGGCGACCGCACGAACGTCGTGACGACGCCCGCGGCGCTGGCCCGCGCCGCGCGCCAGTTCCTGCACCCGGCCTCCGTGCCGGGCCGCCGCGCCCGCGAGGCGCGCGACGAGGCGGCGAAGACCGGTGCCCGACCGGCCCGCCGTCAGGCGCGGCGCAAGAAGGCCCGCACCCCGGACTCGCTCTTCGCCAATCCGATGGCGGCACGCCAGGCGATCCAGCAGTCCGACATCGTCAAGGACGCGCAGATGCCCGTCTACTACCCGAGCCTCATGACGAAGCGCGGGAACTACCGGGCGCAGGACTCCCGCGGCTACGACATCCGCAGTCCCGGCGGACGCACCTACCCGTGGCGGGGCTACCGGATCGTCGTCGCCGACCCCGGCGTCGGGCAGTACTACGGCGTCCAGGGCCTCACGTGGGACGACCCGCCGATCCTGAAGCTCGCCGACGACGAGGAGCGCATCGGCGGACGGACCTGGCTCGTGCAGTACGACGGCAAGCAGATCCGCCGCCTCATGTGGACGTCGGGCCGCGGGACGTACTGGATCAGCAACACGCTCTCCAACGAGCTGACCAACGCGGAGATGCGCGCGCTCGCGCGCTCGTTCACCCGCTACTCGTCGTAGGCCTCCGGACCGGGCGGGGCGTGTAGCCTCCCCGGTCTCATGTCCGCTGAACGAGAGCCCGTCGGTGTCATCGGCACCGGCTACGTCGGGTTGGTCACCGCGGTCGGCTTCGCCGAGCTCGGGTCCGACGTGGTCTGCGTCGACATCGACGCCGAGAAGATCGCGCGGTTGAACCGGGGGGAGATCCCGATCTACGAGCCCGGCCTGGCCGAGCTCGTGGAGAAGAACCGCGAGCGGCTGACGTTCACGACCGACATCTCGGTCGCGCTGGACCGCGCCCGGCTGCTCTTCGTCGCCGTCGGCACCCCGCCGACGTACTCCGGCGACGCCGACCTCTCCGCCGTCCACGCGGTCGTCGGTGCGATGCCGGCCTCCGACCGCCACGCGCTCGTCATGAAGTCGACGGTCCCCGTCGGCACCGGCGAGGCGATCAAGCGCGTGTTCGCGGAGCAGGGCAAGTCGGGCTTCCGCTACGTGTCGTGCCCGGAGTTCCTCAAGGAGGGCACCGCGGTCAGCGACTTCCTCGCGCCGGATCGCGTCGTCGTCGGCGACGACGGCGACTGGGCCGGCGACGCGGTCGTCGAGCTCTACCGCCCGCTGCTCGTCCCGGACGAGGGCGGCAACGGCCCCGGCCAGCTCGTGCGCACCGACATCGCGTCGGCGGAGATGGTGAAGCTCGCCTCGAACGCCTTCCTCGCGACGAAGATCTCGTTCATCAACGAGATCGCGAACGTCTGCGAGGAGACCGGTGCCGACGTCGTCGAGGTCGCCCGCGGCATGGGCCTCGACGAGCGGATCGGCCCGAAGTTCCTCAACGCGGGGATCGGCTTCGGCGGCTCGTGCTTCCCGAAGGACGTCACCGCGCTGAAGCAGCTCGCCGGCAACTCCGGCTACCACTTCCAGCTCCTGAACTCGGTCATCGAGGTCAACGAGCTCCAGAAGCGCCGCGTCATCGGCAAGCTCGAGAAGCACCTCGGGACGCTCATCGGCAAGCGGATCGCGCTGCTGGGCCTCGCGTTCAAGCCGAACACCGACGACATGCGCGAGGCGTCCTCGCTCGTGCTCAGCGCGCGGCTGCAGGCCGCCGGCGCGGAGGTCACCGCCTTCGACCCGATCGCGTCGGAGATCGCCGCCCCGATGCTGCGCGGCGTGACGCTCGCCGACGACGCGATCACCGCCGCGCGCGGCGCCGACGCCGTCGTGCTCGTCACGGAGTGGCAGGAGTTCCGCGATCTCGACCTCGCCGAGCTGCGCTCGGTGATGGCCGGCGACGTCCTCATCGACGGGCGCAACGCGCTGGACGGGGACGCCGCGGCGTCGGCGGGCCTGCGGTACGAGGGCATCGGCCGCCGGGCGCTGACGGCCGAGCCGGGCCGCCCCGTCAGCACGGTGGCGGGCGCCTGACCGTGGGCGCGCAGGCCGTCATCCTCGTCGGCGGGAAGGGCACCCGCCTGCGGCCCCTGACCTCCAACCGGCCCAAGCCGATCGTCCCCCTCGTGGACCGGCCGTTCATGGCCTACATGCTCGAGTGGGTCGCCGCGCACGGCGTGACCGACGTCGTCATGTGCTGCGGGTTCCTCGCCGACGAGATGGTGCGGGAGATCGGTGACGGCGAGCGGTTCGGCCTCTCGATCACGTGGGTCGAGGAGCCCGAGCCCCGCGGGACCGCCGGCGCGCTCTGGTACGCCGAGCCGCACCTGCGCGACGAGCGCTTCCTCATGCTCAACGGCGACGTCCTGACGGACATGGACCTCTCCGCGCAGCTCGCGCAGCACGAGCGCTCCGGCGCCCGGGGCACGCTCGCGCTCGTGCCGGTCGAGGACCCGACCGCCTACGGGCTCGTGCGGCTGAACGACGACCACTCGGTGCGGGGCTTCCTCGAGAAGCCGACGCCCGAGCAGATCGACACGGACCTCATCTCCGCCGGCGCCTACGTGCTGGACCGCTCGATCTTCGACCTCATCCCCCAGGGCCGGCTCGTCTCGATCGAGCGCGAGGTCTGGCCGCGGCTCGTCGGCGAAGGCCTCTACGGCTGCGTGCACCGCGGTCGCTACTGGATGGACATCGGGACGCCGCAGCGGTACCTCGAGGCGACGCAGGACATCCTCTTCTGGCGCGTGCGCACCCAGGTCGCCGAGCGGCTGCGCGACGGCCCGGTCGCCCCGTCGGCCGAGGTCGGTGAGCAGACGGTCGTCGACCGCGCGTCGCTCGTGGACGAGGGGGCGCGGATCGGCGCCCGCGTCGCGATCGGGGCCGGCTCGGTCGTCGGCGTCGGCGCGGAGGTCGCCGACGACGTCATCCTGGAGAACGCGGTCGTGCTCGCGGGCGCCCGCGTCGGCCAGCGGGCGCGCCTGCGCGACTGCGTGGTCGGCGTCGGCGCGACGATCGGCGCGGGCGTCGTCCTCGGCGACCACGCGATGGTCGGCGACGGCGCGTTCGTGGGGGAGGGCAACGCGCTCTCCCACGGGATGCGGCTGGCGCCCGGCGCGCGCCTCGAGCCCTCCACCGTCTGGTTCTGACGCCCGCCGGACCCGGGCGCGGTCGGGTCCCGTCCGGTCTGCGATGCTGCGGCGGATGAGCGAGACCCCCTTGGACGCCGCGGCGATCGCCGCGGTCGATCCCACCGACCAGATCGGCGACGTCCTGTCGATCGGCGACCACCTCCGCGACGCGATGTGGAAGGCCGAGTCCGCGGGCCTGGGGCGCTGGGACAGCCCGGGCGGGCTCGTGGTGGCGGGCATGGGCGGTTCCGCGCACGGCGGGATCCTCGCGCGCGCCGCGCTCGCCGACCAGGCGGGCCGGCCGCTCCTGGCCGCACGCGGCTACGAGCTGCCGCCGTGGACGACCGACGACACGACGGTCCTCTGCGCGAGCTACAGCGGCGACACGGAGGAGACGCTCGCGTGCTTCGAGGCCGCGGGCGTCATCGGCGCGCCGCGGGTGGTCGTGACCTCCGGCGGCGAGCTGGCGCGGCTCGCTCGCGAGGAGGGCGTCCCGGTGATCCCCGTCGCCGGTGGCCTGCAGCCGCGCGCCGCGGTCGGCTACCTGTTCGTCGCCGTGCTCGAGGCCGCCGCGGCCTGCGGGGTCGGGCCCTCGATGCGGACGGAGATCGACGTCGCCGCCGGCGCCCTGGACGCGCTGGGACGCGAGTGGGGCCCGGCGGGGGCCGAGGACGGCGAGGCGAAGGCGCTGGCGCGCGCGCTGCACGGGACGATCCCGGTCGTCACCGGGATCGGCCCGACGACGGCGCCGGTCGCCTACCGCTGGAAGTGCCAGATCAACGAGAACGCCGAGGTCCCGGCGTTCGCGAGCGACCTGCCCGAGGCGAACCACAACGAGATCGTCGGCTGGGGCGGGGCGAAGGGCGTCGGCCCGTTCTCGTCGGTCCTGCTGGAGGACTGCGACGCGCACCCGCGACTCGTCCGTCGCGCCGAGCTCACGAGCGAGCTCATCGCGCCCCAGGCGGCCGGCATCCACCGCGTCCGCTCGCGCGGCGAGACCGGGATCGAGCGCGTGCTCTCGCTCGTCCTGCTGGGCGATCTCGTGTCGGTGTACCTCGCCGCGCTGCGCGGGGTGGACCCCGAGCCGGTCGCCGTGATCGGCCGCCTGAAGGAGCAGCTCGCCGTCGAGGCCTGAGCCTGGATCCACCGATCCTCGGGTCGCCTCGCCGCCGATGACCGGCGACGGTGCCCACGCCACCGGATCCGATGGTCACCGACCGTCATCACCGGTGGCCCGGGCACCGTCTTGGTCCTCGACGCCGAGGCTCGGCCGATCATCGGTGGATCCAGGCTGAGCCCGGGTCCGCCGATCCGCGGGGCGCGGGGGAGGATCGAGGACGAGCGTCCGCCGGGGGCGCGGGAAGCACCGGGGCGGCGGGTGGTTCCGCGTGCCCCGGTGGGAAACACGGACGGGGCGGGGCGTGCGCTAGCGTTCCCGCCCTCATGCCGTCCGCCATGGTTCTCGCCGCCGGTCTGGGCACGCGCCTGCGACCGATCACCTTCGAGCTGCCCAAGCCGATGGTGCCGCTCCTGGACCGGCCGGCGCTCGCGCACACCGTCGACCTGCTGCATCGGCACGGCGTCGACCGGATCGTCGCCAACCTCCACTACTTCCCGGACACGATCCGCGGGTACTTCGGCGACGAGCTGGAGTACTCGCTCGAGGAGGAGCTCCTCGGCACGGCGGGTGGGGTGCGCAAGGCGCGCGACTTCTTCGGCGACGAGCCGTTCCTCGTCATCTCCGGCGACGCGCTGACCGACCTCGACGTCACGCGCCTGCTCGAGCGCCACCGCGAGACGGGCGGCGTCGCGACGCTCTGCGTCACGGAGGTCACGGACACGAGCCAGTACGGCGTCGTCCTGCACGACAAGGACGGCCGCATCACCGGGTTCCAGGAGAAGCCGGACCCCGCCGAGGCGCTCTCGACCCTCGCGAACTGCGGGATGTACCTCTTCTCGCCGGAGATCTTCGACTACTTCCCCGACGCGGACTTCGTCGACTTCGCGCACGACGTCTTCCCGCGGCTGCTGGAGCACGACGTCCCGTTCCACATCCACCAGCTCGACGGCGAGTACTGGAACGACGTCGGCTCGATCGACGAGCTGCGCAACGGCACCTTCGACGCCCTCACCGGGGCGCTGCGCCTGGAGTCGGTGCCCGACGCGGGCCCGGAGGCCGTCGTCGTCGGCGAGGGCTCGTCGCTCGAGGCCGCCGAGCTCGTCGAGGGCCCGGTCTGGGTCGGCAAGGACGTCACCGTCGAGGCCGGCGTGCGCCTGCAGGGCCCGGTCGTCGTCGGCGACGGGGCCGTCGTGGGGCGGGGCTCCGCCCTGAAGCGCTCGATCGTCCTGCCGGGCACGACGATCCAGCCCGACACGATCCTCATCGAGGCGATCACGGGGCAGACCGGGATCGTCGGTGCGATGCGCCCCCGCGCGGAGACGCGCGTCGGCTCCGGCCGCGCCTGAGCGCCGACGCGGCCCGCCGCGCCCGCTCGTCGGTCAGCGCACGACGTCGTAGACGAGCTTCTGGACGCCGTTGGCGTACGTCGCGCTGTCGATCAGCGCGAGGCGCTGGGCGTCCTTGTCGGTCTCGCTGAAGAGGCGCTTGCCGGCACCGAGCAGCGTCGGGAACACGAGCAGGTGGTAGCGGTCGACGAGCCCGGCGTCGGCGAGCGCGCGGTTGAGCATCGCGCTGCCGTGGACCGTGATCGGGCCGCCGTCGGTCTCCTTCAGCGCGGCGACGTCGTCGAGCGACCGGAGGATCGTGATCTCGCCCCAGTCGTCGACGAGGTCGGACTCCTGCAGCGTCGTGGAGACGACGTGCTTCGGCATCGCGTTGTAGCGCGGGAACTCCTCGGTCATCGTCGGCCAGACCGGCGCGAACGCCTCGTAGCTCACGCGCCCGAGGAGCATCGCCGTGGAGTCCTCCTGCTCCTGGGCCTTCAGCTCGTAGGCCTCCGGCAGGAACGCGACGTCCTTGAACGTCCAGCCGCTGTTGCGGTAGCCGGGCTCGCCGCCCGGGGCCTCGACGACGCCGTCGAGCGACAGGAACGCGGTGGTGATGAGCTGGCGCACGGGATCTCCTGGTGGGTGCGAGCCCCCGGTCGCACCGGGAGCGTGGTCACGGGAGAGGACGGCGGGGCGGCGCCGAACTCATCGGCGCCGTCCTGAGTCGGTCCGGGCGGCCGCGCTATCCCGCGTCGAGCGCCGACGGCGCGGCGGCCCGCTCCTCGGCCTCGCGCCGCTCGCGCTCCGCCTCCTCGCGGTCCAGCAGGGCCTCCTCGCGGCGGGCGGTGCGCTCGGCCTCCTGGAGGCCCCGGATGAAGAGCACGCCGAACGCGACGCCCATGATCAGCACCTGCTCGGTGGCCATCAGCGCGCCGGCCATCGCCTGGTCGGTCGTCGGCGTGAGGCCCCACCAGTTCTCGCCCGTCTCGTAGAACGCGTACATCGCGCCGGGGGCGAAGGTCAGCGCCATGCCCAGCAGGCCGACCGTGACCTTCGTGACGCCCATGTAGACCATCGGCCCCATGGCGGTCATCCGCTCCCGCGACGGGATCGGGCGCAGCAGGTGCCACCAGTAGAGGAAGCCGACGCCGGTGAAGGTCATGTGCTCCAGCAGGTGGACCGTGTCGGAGCGGGCGGCGGCGTCGTAGAGCGCCGGGACGTGCCACAGCCACATGCCGAGGGTGTAGGCGACGAGGCCGAACCACGGGCGGGCGATGATGCCGAGGCGCTGCTCGAGCCACTGCACGCGCCGCGTGATCGGCCGCATGAGCACGCGGTTGAGGCCGAAGAGCAGCAGCAGCGGCATGACGTCCAGCAGCAGCAGGTGCTGGACCATGTGCATCACGAGGAGGGAGTCGCCCCAGCCGTCGATCGGGTTGCCCTGCGCGACGACGAGCGTCAGCGCGCCTCCGATCCAGGACGCGAGCCGCCAGATCGGCGCGTCGTCGCGATCGGTCGAGCGACGCACCCGCCACCACCGCGGCACGTACGCCGCGAGCAGGAGCAGGGCCATGATCGTCGGCGCCGGCTCGATGCCCCACGAAGTCGGAGGAGACACGTCTCCAGTCTGGCGCAGTCCGGGCCTGGAGGCGGTTCGGCCCCCGGCGCGAGCATCGCTCCGTGACCGCCCTCGACCTCCTGCTCGGCGCACTGGCGCCGGACCGCTGCCTGCACTGCCGCGCACCCGCCGATGCGGGCGCGCTGCTCTGCTCCGGCTGCCGCGGCGCGCTGCCGTGGCTCGCCGACGGGGGCTGCGCCCGATGCGGCCTGCCGATCCCGTGCGCGCCGGGGCGGTGCCCGGCGCGGGGGACGGCGCTCTCGGCGTCCTGGTCGCCGCTGGCCTACGAGGGCCCCGCCCGGAGCCTCGCGCTGGCGGGCAAGGCCCGCGCACCCGAGCGCGTCGCCGCGTTCCTCGGCGCGGCGATGGCCCAGCGGCTGCCGCCGCGCCTGCGGGCCGGGAGCCCCGTGCTCGTCCCCGTGCCGGCCGATCCGGTGCGCGGTCGCCGCCGGGGCGCCGACCACGCCCTCCTCCTGGCGCGTCGGCTCGGGCGCGCGCGGGAGCTGCCGTGGCGGGCGGTGCTCGCGCGCCCACCGGCGCCGGCGCGCCACCGCCTCGCCGCCGGCCGGCGGCGCGGCATCGAGCTCGCGCCGCCCCGCGCGCTGCGTCGCGCGCCCCCGGTGGTCCTGCTCGTCGACGACGTGCACACGACCGGCGCGACGCTGAGCGCGTGCGCGGTCGCGCTCCAGGCCGCCGGCGCGCAGGAGGTTCGCGCCGTCACGGCGATGCGCACCCTGCGCTGAGCGGGCGGCGGGACCGCCGGGAGACGCGCCCGGACTGGCGACCGTCTACGCTCGCCGCCGATGAGGCAGGTGCTGCGACCGCTGTTCGACCGCGTGGTCATCAAGGAGCTCGAGCCCGACCGGGTCCGCCGCTCCGGCCTCGTGGTGCCGCCGGGCTCCCACGAGCCGCCGCCGCAGCACGGGATCGTCCTGCAGGTGGGGCCGGGGCTCGACTGGTGGGGGCAGGCCGGCGTGCAGATGCCGGTGAAGCCCGGCGACCACGTCGTCTTCCCCGCGTCGGCCGGCGCCTGGGTCGACATCGAGGAGGAGCGCCTGCTCGTCTGCCGCGTCGGCGAGCTGCTCGGGGCGCTGGAGGAGCTCCCCGACGAGGCGCCGGGCACCGACTGACGGTGGCCGCCGGCCGGCCGGACGTCGCCGGGATCGGTTCTCGACGGACGTCCTCGAGGCATAGCACGGCGTCCACGGCGGGGGAAGCGCCCGCCGTCCATAGCAGACCTCGTCGTTCGACGTCGGCCGCCCTTGTCAGCGTGTTGCCGCGCTGTTACGGTCGGCGCACCGCTTGGAAGTCCACCGGACGACGAAAGGAGATCCATGCGGATCGAGGTGAAGGGCCGCAACGTCCCGATCACGGAGGAGCTGCGCGAGTGCATCGAGCGCCGGTTCCGAAAGGTCGACGCGCAGGTGTCCGAACTCGCCGAGCTCGAGATCGAGCTCTCCGAGGCCGGCAACCCCGCCGTCGCCGAGCCGTTCGGGGCCTCCGCCACCCTCCGCCTCAAGGGGGTCACGCTGCACGCCAGGGACGTCAGCGGCGACCTCAAGCACGCGATCCACCTGGTCGAGGAGGAGCTGCACCGGCAGGTCAAGCGCCATCGGGTGCGCACGCGGCATCGCCGCGACGCGCGCCGCATGTCGCAGGCGCGCCGCGAGGGACGGGGAACCGACTTCGGGACGGCACAGGCCTAGCGCCGCAGAGACGCGAATCGACAGCCATGACCGGCCCCGTTCGGGCCGGCGGGCCGGGGGAGCGCCGCGACCGCGAAGCGGGCGGCACCCGGCCATCACGGGGGCCGCGGCGGACGTCGCGGCCCCCGTCGTGCGCGGAGGGACCGGAGGTCGCCGAGCGGGCGGGGCCGGGGCGGGCGGCGCGCCGTCTCGACGGGGGATCCGGCCGGCGGGACGGGCTCGGTCCGCTGGTACCCTCAACTCCATGGGCCTTCTTTCGCGCGCGCTGAGCATCGGCGAGGGCAAGCAGCTCCGCGAGTACGAGAAGCGGGTCGCGCAGATCAACGCGTTCGAGCCCGAGCTCGAGCTCGCCGAGGAGGACGAGCTGCGGGCGCGCTTCGCCGACCTGCGCGAGCAGGCGCAGAACGGCGCGAAGCTCGACGACCTGCTGCCGGAGTCGTTCGCGATCACGCGCGAGATGTCCAAGCGCGTGCTCGGCATGCGGCACTTCGACGTCCAGCTCATCGGCGGCCAGGTGCTGCACGGGGGCAACATCGCGGAGATGAAGACCGGCGAGGGCAAGACCCTCACCGGCACGCTCGCCGTCGCCCTCAACGCGCTGGAGGGCAAGGGCGTCCACGTCGTCACCGTCAACGACTACCTCGCCCGGCGCGACGCGGAGTGGATGGGCAAGCTCTACAACGCGCTCGGCCTGACCGTGGGGATCCTGCAGAACATGCAGCCCTACGACCAGAAGCGGGCCGCCTACGCCGCCGACATCACGTACGGCACGAACTCCGAGTTCGGCTTCGACTACCTGCGCGACAACATGGCGCAGTCGCTGGAGGAGAAGGTCCAGCACGGCGGACGCGTGGAGACCTCCGAGGACGGCACGAGCCGCCCGGTCGCGATGCACAACTTCGCGATCGTCGACGAGGTCGACAACATCCTCATCGACGAGGCGCGCACGCCGCTCATCATCTCCGGGGCGCCGGAGCAGGCCGCCGACCTCTACGTGACGTTCGCGAAGCTCGCGAAGACCATGGTCCCGGGCAAGAAGCCCGAGGGCATGGACCCGCGGACGAAGAAGGAGTTCGTCGCCGACTTCGACTTCGAGTTCGACGAGAAGCACAAGACCGTCGCGGTCACGGAGCAGGGCGTCGAGAAGGCCGAGCGGTTCCTCGGCATCGACCACCTGTACCGGGCGGAGAACGGCCACCTCGTCAACCACCTGAACCAGTCGCTGAAGGCCCAGTCGCTCTACCACCGCGACAAGGACTACGCCGTCGTCAACGGCGAGGTCGCCATCATCGACGAGCACACCGGCCGCATCCTCGAGGGACGCCGCTGGTCGGAGGGCCTGCACCAGGCGATCGAGGCGAAGGAGGGCGTGGCGATCCAGGAGGAGAACCAGACCCTGGCCACGGTCACGCTGCAGAACTTCTTCCGGATGTACACGAAGCTCGCGGGCATGACCGGCACCGCCCTCACCGAGGCGACCGAGTTCATGAAGATCTACAAGCTCGGCGTGGTCCCGATCCCGACGAACCGCGAGGTCCAGCGGCTCGATCACAACGACGACGTCTTCAAGACGAAGGACGGCAAGTGGGCCGCCGTCACCCGCGAGGTCGTCGAGCGCCACGCCCGCAAGCAGCCGGTGCTCGTCGGCACCGTGTCCGTCGAGGTCTCCGAGCTGCTCTCGCGGCAGTTCACGAAGGCCGGGATCAAGCACACGGTCCTCAACGCGAAGCCCGAGCACGCCGAGCGCGAGGGCGAGACGGTCGCCGAGGCCGGCGTCTCCGGCGCGGTGACGATCGCGACGAACATGGCCGGCCGCGGCGTCGACATCAAGCTCGGCGGCGACCCGGAGCACATCGCCCGCAAGCGCCTGCGCAACGAGGGCCTGAACCCGGGCGACGAGGGCTTCGACGCCCGCTTCGAGGAGCTCCTGCCGAGCGTGCGCGAGCAGTGCGAGGCCGACCGCCTCGTCGTGCTCGAGGCCGGCGGCCTGTTCATCGCCGGCACCGAGCGCCACGAGTCGCGCCGGATCGACAACCAGCTGCGCGGTCGCGCCGGCCGCCAGGGCGACCCGGGCGAGTCGCGGTTCTTCCTCTCCGCCCAGGACGACCTCGTCCGGATCTTCGCCGGCGACCGGATCTACAAGATCCTCGACCGCTTCCCGTCGACGGACGAGGACGGCAACGAGATGCCGATCTCGGCCGGGATGCTAACGAAGCAGATCGAGAAGGCGCAGCGCAGCGTCGAGGAGCGCAACTTCCTCATCCGCAAGCGCGTCCTCGAGTACGACGACGTCCAGAACGAGCAGCGCCGCGTCGTCTACGCGTACCGCGACCAGATCCTCGAGGGTCGCGACATGTCCGACGACGCGAAGGACGAGCTCGGCAACGTCATCGAGCGCGCGCTCGACGAGTACCTGCCGGCCGACGACTTCGAGTCCTGGGACGTCGACGCGCTGTACGCCGCGCTCGAGGAGATCTGGCCCGTCCAGATCCGCCGGGAGGAGATCGACCCGGACACGGTCGACCGCGAGGACCTGCAGACGCGCCTGCACGAGGATGCGATCGCCGCCTACGACCTGCGCGAGAAGCAGCTCGGCGACGACCTCATGCGCCAGGTCGAGCGCTACCTGCTGCTGAACATCATCGATCAGCGCTGGCGGGAGCACCTCTACGACATGGACTACCTGCGCGAGGGCATCCACCTGCGCGGGTACGCCCAGATCGAGCCGATCGTCGCGTACAAGAGCGAGGCCTACGACCTCTTCCAGGACCTCATGGCGACGATCTGGAGCGACTTCTCCAAGCTCGTCTTCCACGTCGAGGTCGAGGTCGAGGACCCGGCCGGGGGCCTGCCCGACCGGCAGCCGGTCGGCGTCGGCGGCGGCGACTACCAGTACTCCGGCGGCACCGAGGCGCAGCCCTCGGCGCTCGCGGTCGCCGACGTCGACAGCGCGGCGCTTGCCGCCTACGAGACCGACGAGGGCGTGCCCGAGACGCCGGCCGTCCAGCAGCGGCAGCTCTCCGAGCACGACCAGCTCGGCCGCAACGAGCTCTGCTGGTGCGGATCGGGACGCAAGTACAAGAAGTGCCACGGCCGCTGAGCCGCCGCTGACCACCGGGTCCCGCGGCGCTGCGGCGCCCGGGCACGAACGCGCGAGGGCGGCCCGACCGGGCCGCCCTCGCGCGTTCTCGAGTCGGCGCGGCGGGCGCCGACGGACGCCCGTGCCGCGCGCCGCCGTCAGTCGTTGAAGAAGCGACCCTCGGTGACCTCGGCGACGAAGCCCGCGCGGATCACGAAGTCGCCGAAGCGCTCGCCGTCCTGCCGGTCCTTCGCGTAGGCGCCGAGGGTCTCGTCGAGCACCTCGAGGATGACGTCCTCGCCGACGTTCTCGCGGACCATCTTGTTCAGGCGCTGGCCGTGGAAGCCGGCGCCGAGGTACAGGTTGTACTTCCCGGGGGCGCGGCCGGTGAGCGCGATCTCGGCGATGTACGGGCGGGCGCAGCCGTTCGGGCAGCCCGTCATCCGGATCGTGATCGGCTCCTCGGTCAGGCCGTGCGTCTCCAGCAGGCCCTCGATCTTCGTGATGAGGTCCGGCAGGTAGCGCTCGGCCTCGGCCATCGCCAGGCCGCAGGTGGGCATCGCGACGCACGCCATCGAGTTCAGGCGCAGCGCGCTGCGGCCCTTCGTCGGGACGTTGTCGATGCCGTGCTCGGCGAGCAGCGCGTCGACCTTCGGGCGGTCCTCCGGCGCGACGTCGGAGAGGATGACGCTCTGGTTCGGGGTGAGCCGGAAGACGCACAGGCCGGCCTGCGCGATCGCGCGCAGCCCGGTCAAGAGCCGCCGCTCGCCCCGGTCGATGATCCGCCCGCTCTCGATGAAGAGCGTGAAGTGCTCGAGCCCGTCGTCGCCGGTGGTCCAGCCGAGCTGGTCGCCGTTCGAGTCGAACCGGAACCTCTTGGCGGGGGCGAGCGCGAAGCCGAGGCGACGCTCGATCTCGCCCTTGATGAACGGCAGGCCCTTGTCGTCGATCGTGTACTTGAAGCGGGCGTGCGAGCGGGTGACGCGATCGCCGTAGTCGCGCTGCACGCCCATCACGGCGTCGAGCGTCGGGACGAGCTGGTCGACCTCGATGAAGCCGATGACGTCGCCGAGCCGCGGGTAGGTCTCGGGCGCGCGGTCGGTGCGGCCCATGCCGCCGCCGATGACGACGTTGAAGCCCTTGAGCTTCCCGCGCGAGGCGATCGCGACGAAGCCGAGGTCCTGCGAGTAGATGTCGATGTCGTTGCTCGGCGGGACCGCGAAGCCGATCTTGAACTTCCGCGGCATGTACTGCTTGCCGTAGAAGGGCTCCTCGTCGTCGCCGCGCGGCGTGGCGGGCTTCTCGCCGAACCAGACCTCCTCGTAGGCCGAGGTCTTGTGGATGACGTGGTCCGACGCGATCCGCGCCTGCTCGTAGACCTGCTTGTGGAGCTTCGAGAGCCCGGGGTGCACGCCGCTCATCACCGTGCGGGCGACATCGCCGCAGGCGGCCTTGCCGTCGAGGCCGACGTCCCGCAGGCCGATCATCACCTCGCGCAGGGCGTTGCGGTCGAGGTAGTGGAACTGGAACGTCTGGCGCGTCGTCAGGCGGAACTGGTCGTTGCCGTGGAGGCGCCCGAGCTCGTCGATCTTCAGCCACTGCTCGGGGGTGCAGACGCCGCCCGGCAGGCGGCCGCGGAGCATGAACGTGAAGTAGGGCTCCAGCTTCTGCTGACGACGCTCGTCGCGGAGGTCGCGGTCGTCCTGCTGGTAGATCCCATGGAACTTCATGAGCTTGTTGTTGTTCTCGTCGACCGCGCGGGTGATCTCGTCGACGAGATCGGTGGCGATCGTGCCGGCGAGGTAGTCGCTGTGGAACTTCAGCGACTCCTCGGGCGCGAGCTTCTCGAGCGGCTGGGAGAGGTCGCGGCTGCGGTCGACCTCGACCGCCGGGGCCGCCGCCTGCGTCGTCTTCGTCGTGGACATCGGGGACTCCTAGTAGACGTCGAGGAGGTAGCGGTGCTCGCGCTTCAGCGCGGAGAGGTACTCGCGGGCGTCGTCCTCGCCCTTGCCGCCGTGCTCGGCGACGATCTCGGCGAGCGTCGCGTCGACGTCCGGCGCCATGTTCGTGGCGTCGCCGCAGACGTAGATCCGCGCGCCGTCCTCGAGCCACGCCCAGACGTCCCGCCCGGCCTGCCGGAGGCGGTCCTGGACGTAGGTCTTCGGCGTGGCATCGCGCGAGAACGCGGGGTCCAGCCGGGTCAGGACGCCGTCCTTCAGCAGCTGCTGCCACTCGACCTGGTAGAGGAAGTCGCTGCGGAAGTTCCGCTCGCCGAAGACGAGCCAGTTGCGCCCCTCGGCACCGCGCGCCTCGCGCTCCTGCAGGAACGCGCGGTAGGGCGCCACGCCGGTCCCGGCGCCGACCATGATGATCGGGACGTCGTCGGCGGGCAGGCGGAAGTGCTCGTTGGCCTGGACGTAGACCGGGACGTCGAGGTCCTCCGCGTCGCCGATCCGGGCGAGATGCCCGGACGCGACGCCCGTCCGCGGGCGGCCGTGGAGCTCGAACCGGACGGTGCTCACCGTGAGGTGCGCCTCGTCGGGCGCGGCGGCGAGGCTCGAGGCGATCGAGTACAGCCGCGGCTGGAGGGGACGCAGCCCGGCGAGGAGCTGCGCGGCGTCGAGGCCCGGGACCGGGAAGCGCTCGACGATGTCCAGCACGTGGTGCTCGTGGAGGTAGTCGAAGCGGGCCTTGGCGTCGCCGTCGCGCAGCGCCTCGAGCTCGCCGGCGCCGCTGAGCGTCGCCCACTGCTCGATGAAGCGCGGGGTGCCGGCGGTGATCTCGTACGCGTGGGTCAGCGCCTCGCGCAGCGGCCGGTCGCCCTGCTTCGTCGGCACCGTCGCGTCGCCGGAGAGCGCGAGCCGGTCCAGCAGCGCCTCGACGAGCTGCGGGTCGTTCTGGGGGACGACGCCGAGCGCGTCGCCCGGCTCGTAGGTCAGCCCCGAGCCCTCGAGCGAGAGCTCGACGTGGCGGGTCTCCTTCGACGATCCGCGCCCGGTGAGCACGACGTTCTCCAGCAGCGGCGCGGCGAACGGGTGCTTCTTGCCATGGGCGACCGCGCCGTTGCTCGACGCCGCGCCGTCGACCGACGGCGCACCACCGGCGGGGACGGCGGCCGCGGCGCCGGCGGGCGGCTCGTCCGGGACGAGCCGCGCGACCACGTCCGCGATCCAGGCCTCGGCGTCGTCCTCGTAGTCCACGTCGCAGTCGACGCGGTCGGCCAGGCGCGAGGCGCCGAGCTCCTCCAGGCGCGCGTCGAGCTGCTTGCCGGCCGAGCAGTAGTGCTCGTACGTCGAGTCGCCGAGGGCCAGGACCGCGAACCGCACGTCGGGGAGCTTCGGGGCCTTGCGCCCTGCAAGGAACTCGAAGAACCCGATCGCGCTCGGCGGCGGGTCGCCCTCGCCGTGCGTGGCGGCGATGACGACGAGATCCTGCTCGTCCTTCAGGAGGCGGGTCTTGTAGTCCGCCATGTCGGCGACCTCGGCCGGCACGCCCTGCGCGGTGGCGGCCGCGGCGACCTGGCCGGCGACCTCGCGGCTGTTCCCGGTGTCGGTGCCGTACAGCACCGTGAGCCGGCGGGCGGCGGGGGCGGCCGGGGCGGCGGTGGCGGCGGCGGCGCCGTCGTCGGCCGGGAGCGCGGCGGGCGCCGTGCCCGCGCCGGCGAGCCCCGCGAAGTAGCCGCTGAGCCAGATCGCCTGGTCGCGGTCCACCGTCGGCGCGAGGCGCTGGAGCTGGTCCTGCTGCTCGCTCGTGAGGGTCGGGATCGGGGTGCTCAAGGTCGTCGAGAGGGCTCGTGCGTTGGGCCCGTCGCGGACGCGTGGGCGGGTGGCGGTGCCGCGAGATCGAGGGAGATCGCCGGCCGGAAATCCGGATCGATTTTCGCAGATTGCCGCGACCTCGGACCGGGGACACGCATTGTGCTGGACCCTGATCGGAATATGGTGGAGGAACAGGAAGGGCTGCGGGACCAGCAGGAAGGGATCGGCGCCGCGGCCCCGGGCGCGGCGGGGCGCTCACCGCGTGGGAGGCGGTGCTAGCGTCGAGTGGTCCATGGCCGTTCCGGAGTCCGCACCACAGCGCATCGCCGACGCGCGCGACCGGTTCGCGGCGCTCGAGCCGCACCTCCGGCCCGACGAGCTGCGCGCCCGCGTCGCCGAGCTCGACGCGGCGATGGGCGAGAGCGGGTTCTGGGACGACCAGGACCGCGCGGCGAAGACGACCGCCGAGCGCTCGCGCGCGACGCGGCGGCTCGAGATCCACGACCAGCTCGCGTCCGACCTCGAGGACCTCGAGGGCCTGCTCGAGCTCGCCGACGAGGACGACGACCTCGCCGAGGAGCTCGTCGAGCAGCTGGACTCCGTCGAGAAGCGGCTCGCCGACCTCGAGGAGGAGCGGCTCTTCACCGGCCCCTACGACGCCGGCGACGCGCTCGTGACGATCAACGCCGGGGCCGGCGGCACCGACGCCCAGGACTGGGCCGAGATGGTCCTGCGGATGCAGATGCGCTGGGCCGAGCGACGCGGCTTCAAGGTCGACCTGCTCGAGGCGTCCGCCGGCGAGCAGGCGGGCATCAAGTCCGCGACGTTCCGCGTCGAGGGCGACCACGCCTACGGGCTCTACGGCGCGGAGCGCGGCGTGCACCGCCTCGTCCGGATCAGCCCGTTCGACTCGCAGGGGCGGCGCCAGACGGCGTTCGCCGGCCTCGAGGTCGCGCCGGTCGTCGAGGAGGTCGGCGACATCGAGATCCGCGACGAGGACCTGCGCGTGGACACCTACCGCGCGTCGGGCGCCGGTGGTCAGCACGTCAACAAGACCGACTCCGCCGTCCGGCTGACCCATCAGCCGACCGGCATCGTCGTCGCCTGCCAGCAGGAGCGCTCGCAGACGGCGAACAAGGAGACGGCGATGAAGATGCTCTACGCGAAGCTCGTCGAGCGGGCGGAGCGGGAGCGTCAGGAGGAGATCGCGAAGGAGAAGGGGGAGGCCCAGGACGTCGGCTGGGGCTCGCAGATCCGCTCCTACGTGCTGAACCCCTACACGATGGTGAAGGACCTCCGCACGAACGTCGAGACGGGCAACGTCCAGAACGTGCTCGACGGCGACCTCGACGAGTTCGTCCGCGCCTGGCTGCTGCAGCAGGCCGGCGAGGCCGAGGCCGCGCCGGCCGAGTAGCGCTCCGGCGGCTCCGCGTCGCCGCCTCGTCGTCGCGCCCGCGCGCGACCCCTCGCGACCGGCGCCGCGCCGGTCGCTCGCGTTCCGACCCCGGGAACGCGAGCGACGCCCGACGTCCGTCGTGCCGGCCGGCGTGCTGGCCGTCGGCGGCGCGGCACCGGGGCCTTGGCCGGTTGGCCAGCCAGCCAGTAGGATGCGCGGCGTCCTCGACGCGGTGTCACGCGACCCCGTCGACCTCCCACGGATCCGGAGCCGGAGATGGCGATCGACTTCACCTTCACCGACGAGCAGCAGGCCTACCGCGATGCCCTTCGCGACGTGTTCGCGCGCGAGGCGGGCACCGCCGAGCAGCTCGAGCGGCTGACCGACGGCCACGCGAGCCACCACAGCGACGAGCTGAGCCGGAAGCTCGGCGCGGCCGGCCTGCTCGGGCCGAGCATCCCGGAGGAGTTCGGCGGCGCGGGGGGCGGGATCGTCGAGGAGATGATCCTGCTCGAGGAGATGATGCGCGCGGGCGCCCCGATCGGCGCCTACGCCGTGTCGCTCATCGTCGCCGGCGCGGTCCAGAAGTTCGCCACGCCCGAGCAGCAGGCGCTCGTGCTGGGCAACGTCGCCGCCGGCGGCGTCGAGGCGATCGCGATGTCCGAGCCGGAGTCGGGCTCCGACGTCGCGTCCCTGACGACGAAGGCCGAGCGGGTCGACGGCGGCTGGAAGCTCAACGGCGTGAAGGTCTGGATCTCCAACGCGCACATCGCCGACCGGATCCTCATCGTCTGCCGCGACGCGTCCGTGGACGGCAAGAAGCACGAGGGCCTCGCGATGATCTGGGTCGAGCCGGGCGCCGAGGGCGTGAAGGTCGAGCGGATCAAGACGCTCGGCGGCGTCGACGAGGTGAACTACGTCTACCTCGACGACGTCGTCGTCGGGGACGACGCGGTCCTCGGCGAGGTCGGCAACGGCTGGCTGCAGCTCACCGCCGGGCTGAACGTCGAGCGCCTCATCATCGCCGCGCTCGCGCTCGGCCAGGCGACGAAGGCCTTCGAGGACGCGCTGCAGTACAGCAAGGAGCGCGCCCAGTTCGGCCGGCCGATCGGCACCTTCCAGGTCCAGCAGCACCGGCTCGCCGACATGGCGACCGAGGTCGAGCTCGCCCGGCTGCTCGTCTACAAGGTCGCCGGCGACGTCGACCGCAACCCGACGGCGCTCTTCCCGAAGGAGGCGTCGATGGCGAAGGTCTACGCCACCGAGGTGGCCGAGCGCACGGTGAACCGCGCGTTCAAGATCCACGGCGGCTACGGCTACGCGCTGGAGTACGACATCGCCCGCGCCGTGCCGTACTCGCTCATCGCCACGACGTTCGGCGGCACGAACGACATCCAGCGCAACATCATCGCCAAGACCCTCGGGCTCTGAGGCGGGGCGCGGGCGGCGGCCGTCGTCGCCCGCGCGCCCTGCGCCTCGGGGGCGGCCGGACCTAGGTCGGGATCGCGGCGAGCGCGTCCCCGAGCTCGTCGGGCCGGTCGAGGATCCGCAGGGCGCCGGCGTCGCGCAGCTCGTCGCGGTGGTCGCCCGCCCAGGTGACGCCGATCGCGGGCACGTCGCAGGCGACCGCCGCGTCGACGTCGTGGTGCCGGTCGCCGACCATCGCCACCGGCGCGGTGGCGTCGACCCGGTGGTCGGCCAGCGCCCGGCGCAGCGAGCGCTCCTTCGGCACGTGGCGCTCCTCGGGTCCCGGGGCGTACAGCGCGTCGACCTGCCGTTCCAGGCCGGTGCCGTCGAGGACGGCCGCCGCCGCGGGGGCGATCTTCGAGGTCACGATGACGAGCCGCCAGCCCGCCGACCGCAGGCCGTCGAGCGCCTCCGGGATCCCGGCGACGGGACGGGTCATCGGCACGCCGAGCTCGCGGTAGCGCGCCCGGTAGGCCTGCAGCAGCTCCTCGGCGCGCCGGTCCGCGTCCGGCGCGGCGACGCGGCCGCCCGCGACGTCCTGGGCGACGAGCAGCGCCGCCGTCTCCTCGAGCGGCGGACCCAGGTGGCGGTGCAGCGCCTCGGCCGCGCGGTCGGGCAGCCCGACGTCGGCGAGGGCCGCGCGCATCGCCGCGGCGAAGGGGCGGCGGGAGTCCACGAGGGTCCCGTCGAGGTCGAGGCAGGCCAGCGGCGCGGGCATCGCCGGTCACCCTACGGCGCGCCGGCGCGGGCCCGACCGCCGCGAGCGCGGGCCGCGGCACGCCGGTCCCTATCCTCCGAGGGGCGATGGCCGCCACCAGCACGCCGCTCGACGAGCTCATCGACCGCGCGCTCGCCGAGGACCTCGGCGACGGCGACGCGACGAGCCTCGCCACCGTCCCCGCGGACCTCCGCGGCCGCGCCCGCGTGACGCAGAAGGCCCCCGGCGTCATCGCCGGCCTGGACGTCGCCGAGGCCGTCTTCCGCGCGGTCGACGGCGAGCTCGACGTCGTCCGCCTGACCGACGAGGGCGCCTGGCGCGAGGCGGGTCCGGTGCTCGAGGCGACCGGGTCGGCGCGGTCCCTGCTGGCCGCCGAGCGCACGGCGCTGAACTTCCTCGGTCGCCTGTCGGGCGTCGCGACGATCACGCGCCGCTACGCCGACGCCGTCGCCGGGACCGGCGCGACGGTCCTCGACACCCGCAAGACCACGCCGGGCCTGCGGCTGCTGGAGAAGCAGGCCGTCGTCACCGGCGGCGGGGCGAACCACCGGATCGGCCTCTACGACCAGATCCTCATCAAGGAGAACCACGCCGCGATGGCCGGCGGCGTGGGGGCGGCGGTGCGCGCCGCGCACGCCCAGCGCCCCGACCTGCCGATCGAGTCCGAGTGCCAGGACCTCGACGAGGTTCGCGAGGCGCTCGCCACGGCGCAGGAGCTCGGCCTCGGGCCGGACCGCTACCGGATCCTGCTGGACAACATGAGCGACGACGCGCTGCGCGAGGCCGTCGCGCTCGTCGCCGGTCGGATCCCGCTGGAGGCCTCGGGGAACGTCTCGCTCGAGACGATCCGGGGCATCGCGGAGACCGGCGTAGACTTCATCTCGGCCGGTGCCCTCACGCACTCGGCCCCCGTCCTCGACCTGTCCCTGATCCTGGAGCCGCTGTCGTGACGACCCCGCTTCCGATGGCCGCGGACCCGGTCCGGGCCGGCGTCCCGCCGCTGCCCGAGGCCGAGCTGCAGGCGCTGCGGTCCGAGATCCGCGAGCTGGCGAAGGCCAAGAACGCGGTGATCCTGGCCCACAACTACCAGCTGCCCGAGGTGCAGGACGTGGCCGACGTCGTCGGCGACTCCCTGGGCCTCTCGATCGAGGCCGCGAAGACCGACGCGCCGCTGATCGTCTTCTGCGGCGTGCACTTCATGGCCGAGTCGGCGTCCGTGCTCTCGCCGGAGAAGACCGTCCTCATCCCCGACGTCGACGCCGGCTGCTCGCTGGCGGACTCGATCACGCCCGAGCAGCTGCGCGCGTGGCAGGCCAAGCACCCCGGCGCGATCACGGTGATGTACGTGAACACCACCGCCGAGGTGAAGGCGCTCACGGACTACTGCGTGACGTCGAGCAACGCCGTCCCCGTCGTCGAGCGGATCTACCGGGAGCACGGCGAGGACACCGAGATCCTCTTCGGGCCGGACATGTTCCTCGGCTCGTTCGTCGCCAAGCAGGTGGCGCACAAGCCGGGCACCTTCCACGTCTGGGACGGCGAGTGCCACGTGCACGCCGGCATCCGACCCGCGGACATCGACCGGGTGCGCAGCGAGCACCCCGACGCCGAGTTCCTCATCCATCCCGAGTGCGGGTGCTCGACCCAGGCGATGGAGTACGTCGCCGCGGGCGACGTCGACGCCTCGGGGGTGCACATGCTCTCCACGGGCGGCATGCTCGACTTCGCCCACGACGAGGCCGCGAAGAGCCCGGGCGCCGACGGCAAGCGGCGCACGACGATCGTCGCGACGGAGACCGGCATGCTGCACCCGCTGCGGATGGCGGCGCCCGACGTCGACTTCGTGCCCGCCAACGCGTCCGCGTCGTGCGGCTACATGAAGATGATCACCCTCGAGAAGCTGCGCGACACGTTGCGCGACGGCACGGGGGTCGTGAAGGTCCCCGACGACATCGCCCGGCGCGCGATGCTGCCGATCCAGCGGATGATCGAGGTCGGCCGCGACGCGAACGCCCCGCTCGGCGGGGAGTAGTCGCCCGCCGCGGGTCCGGGCCTCGCGCCGCCGGGCCCGGCCGCGACCGGCGCCGCGGCGGCCGCTACGCGGACCAGTCGAAGTCGCTCGCCGCGTGCGGGCCGACGCAGGCCACCGCCGCCTGCTGCGGGTCGATCCCGGCGGCGACCTCGCGCACGTCGTCGAGGGTCACCGCGTCGAGGGCCGCGATCGCGAGGTCGGGATCGAGGTCCTCGTCGTGGACGATCGCCTGGCTCGCGGCGTGCCGCGCGACCGCGCCGGAGTTCTCGAACGCGAGCACGAGCCGGCCGGCGGCGTAGGCCCGGGCGCGGTCGACCTCCTCGGCGGTCGGGCCGTCCGCGTGGAGCTCGCCGACGATCTCCCGCATGCGGCCGTAGGCCTCCACGCACTTCGAGGAGTCCAGGCCCGCGGAGAGCTGCAGCTGCGTCGCGTCGCCGAGCGACCACGCCGAGGCCGAGACGGAGTAGGCGAGGCCGCGCTGCTCGCGGATCTCGTCGAACAGGCGCGAGCCCATCGAGCCGCCGAGCAGCGTGCCGTAGATCGTCAGCGCGGCCCGCTGCGCCGGATCGGCGGCGTCGGCCTGCGGTCGGTAGACGAGCCGCAGGTGCGACTGGTTCGTGTCGCGCTCGCGGGCGATGACGTCGGTGCGGGGCGCCGGCGCGGCCTCGGGCGCGGCCGGGACGTCGAGCGTCGGGAAGCGCGAGAAGAGCTCGTGCAGGCGGCCGTCGTCGGGCAGGTCGTCGACGGCGCCGACGAGGAACGCGCCCCCCGCCGCGCCGGCCCAGCGGCGGTCGCGGAAGGCCACGACCTGGTCGCGCGTGAACGTCCGCAGGTGCTCCTCCGGGCCGAGGACCGGGCGGCCGAGCGGGTGGTCGCCGAAGGCGGCCTCGTCGATGAGCATCTCGGCGAGGGCGGCCGGCTGGTCGTTGTAGCGCGCGATCTCCTGGATCACGACGCCGCGCTCCTTGTCCAGCTCGTCGGCGTCGATCCGCGGCCGTCCCGCGAAGTCGGTGAGGAGGTCGAGCGCGGGCTCGGCGGACTCGGCGCGGACGGTGATGTGGAACGCGACGTAGGCGTGCGAGGTGAACGCGTTGAGCACGCCGCCCATCCGCTCGGCGGTCTCGTTGACCTTGCGGTAGTCGTCGTACGTCTCGCCGCCCTTGAACACGAGGTGCTCGAGGAAGTGCGCGATGCCGTTCTCCTCCGGGCGCTCGGTGCGCGCGCCCGCGTGGAAGGCGACGAGCGCGGTGAGCGTCCGGGTGCCGGGCAGCGCGATGCGGTGGATCGGCAGGCCGTTGGGAGCGACGGAGGTGGAGATCTGCGGCACGCGCTGACCGTACCGGGTCGGGTCGTCGTGCCCGCGTGGACGCGGGCCGGTGATCGATCGTCCCCGGCGGCGACCGCCCGAGCGCGGGGCTCGAGCGCCCGGGGGTCGTGCGCGGTGGACTCGGACGTGGGGCATCGGTACAATCCGAGTCATGATGTCCCGTATGCCGGTGGACGGCGCCGTCGCCCCGTCCCGCGAGCGGCTCGCCGCGCCCGACCGCCACGACGCCGAGCGCGCGATCGGCGCCTCGCTCCTCGGTCCGGGGTCGCTGACGTGGCGCACCTGCGCGGAGTGGCGCATGCTCTCCGGTGCGGGCTCCGCGCTGCTGCTGCAGGTCGCGCATCCGGCGGTCGGGCACGCGGTCGGTCGCTACTCGACCTACCGCGAGCGGCCGTTCCATCGGCTCGACCAGACGATGGCGCTCGTCTTCGGCGGGATCGTCTTCGGCGTCGGCGGGCGGGGGGAGCAGGCCTTCCGCGTGCACCAGATGCACAACAAGCTCGAGGGCACGGACTTCCGCGGGCGGGCGTACCACGCGCAGGATCCGGAGGCCTTCTTCTGGGTGCTCGCGACGCTCATCGAGATGGGGCGGCGGATGTGCCGCCGCTTCGGGCCGCCGATCCACGACCACGAGCTGCCCCGCTTCTACGCCGAGTGGCAGGAGGTCGGACGCCGCATCGGGCTCGAGGACCGGCACATGCCGCCCGACTACCCGGCCTTCCGGCGCTACTGGGGGGAGATGCTGCGCGACGGGCTGGACCGCAACCAGACCGTCGACGAGGTGCTCGCGACGATCACCGCGGCGCCGCTGCCGCCGGGCTCGCCGATCCCGACCCGCCTGTGGGACCCGACCGGGGGCCGGATCGGCGGCCACGTGCTGGAGCTGCTCGCCATCGGGCTGCTGCCCGCCGAGCTGCGCCGCGACTGGCAGATGGACTGGGGCGCCGGCGACGAGCGGCGGCTGCGGGCGATCGCGGCGGTCGCCCGCCGGACGTTCCCGCGGCTCCCGCGCCGCATGGCGATCCACCCGTGGGCCGCGCCGGCGGTGCTCGGGCCGGACGCGCGCGTGCTCGGGCGCGGCCTCGCGCCGGGCGCGCCCCGGCCCGCGTAGCCCGTCGGCCCTCGCGGTGAGCGGCGGCGCGTCCGATCGCTCGCGCCCGGCGTTCTGGAGGAGGACCATCGGACGTCGCCCGTGCTGCTCCTCCTCCTGTTCGGCCTGCTCGCCGGGGCCGCGACCGCGCTCTCGCCCTGCGTCCTGCCGGTGCTGCCGATCGTGCTCGCGGGAGGCGCGACGGGCGGACGGCGTCGCCCGCTGGGGATCGTCCTCGGGCTCACGGGGGCCTTCACCTTCGCCACGGTGGCGCTGGTCTACGTCATCGACGCGCTCGGGCTGCCCGACGACCTGGTCCGCTCGCTGGCCATCGCCGTGCTGCTCGGCTTCGGCGTCGCGCTGGCCGCGCCGCCGCTCGCCGCGCGGCTGGAGGCCGCCATCGGTCGCCTGACGGCCGGCCGCGGCGTTCGCGCGCGCGGCGAGGGGCTCTGGTCGGGCGTGCTGCTCGGTGCCGGCCTCGGCATCGTCTACGCGCCGTGCGCCGGGCCGATCCTCGCGGCGGTCATCACGACCACCGCGTCCCAGTCGCTGGACGCCCAGCGGCTGGCGGTGGCCCTGGCCTACGGTGCCGGCACCGGCCTCGTCCTCTACGTCCTCATGCTCGGCGGGCGACGGCTGACCCGCCCGCTGTCGCGGCGCAGCGGCCGCTTCCAGCAGGCGATGGGCGTCGTGATGGTCCTCCTCGGCGTCGCGATGGTCGGGAACCTCGACCTGCGCTTCCAGTCCGCGATCGCCGACGACCTGCCGCAGGCGCTCGTGACGCCGACCTCCGCGATCGAGCGCTCCGGTCGCGTGCGCGACGCGCTGGCGGACCTGCGCGGCGGGGACCACGGACGAGGGCCCGGCGGCTCGCCCCGCAACATCGGGCCCGAGGCGGTCCGCCGCGGCGACCGGCTGCCGCGGCTGGGCCGGGCGCCGGACTTCGTCGGCACCCAGCGCTGGTTCGACACCCCCGGGGAGCGGCCGCTGACCCTCGCCGGCCTCCGCGGACGGGTCGTGCTCGTCGACTTCTGGACGTACACGTGCATCAACTGCCTGCGCACGATCCCGGGCCTGGAGCAGCTCGACGCCCGCTACCGACGGGCCGGTCTGACGATCGTCGGCGTCCACAGCCCCGAGTTCCCGTTCGAGCGCTCGGCGAGCAACGTCCGGGCGGCGATCGGCCGGCTCGGGATCCGCTACCCGGTCGTGCAGGACAACGACCTGGCGACCTGGAGCGCCTGGGGCAACCAGTACTGGCCGGCGTCCTACCTCGTCGACGCCACCGGCGAGGTGCGCTGGGCGCACGCGGGGGAGGGCGCCGAGGACGCCAAGGAGCAGGCGGTCCGAGCGCTGCTGGGCGAGGCCGGGCGGCCGCTCCCCTCGGCCGAGGGCGGCTTCGACGTCCCGACCGCCGATCGCGGCACCACCACGCCGGAGACGTACCTCGGGGCGCTGCGGATCCGCAGCACGCTGGCCGACACCGACGTCGGCGTCCACGACTACCCGGCCCTGCCGGCCCGGCTGCCCGCCGACGCCATGGCGCTCGCCGGGCGCTGGCGGCTGGAGGACGACCGGGCGGTGGCCGCCGGGGGCGCGCGCATCGGGTTGCGGTTCCGCGCCCGGCACGTGTACCTCGTCCTCTCCAGTCGGCGACGGGGCGCGGCCGTCCGGGTGCTGCTCGACGGCCGGCCGCTGCCGCGGGCGCGGGCGGGCGCCGACGTGCGCCACGGCGTCGTGCGGGTCGGCCAGCAGCGGCTCTACGACCTCGTCGACCTGCCCGCGGTCGCCGACGGCCGGCTCGAGCTGCGGCTGCCGGCGGGCGTCTCCGGCTACGCGTTCACGTTCGGCTGAGCCACGGCGGCCAGGCGACCCCATGGCGCGGTCGGGCGCGGCCGAGGGCGCCCTGGGGTCGCCCGGTCGCGACGTCGGCGGACGCTCGCGCGCAAGCTGCCTTGCAGTGCACCGGAGCGTGCAGGGAATCGTCCACCCCGGTGCGAACCTGGCAGACGGACATGACCGCCCCGCGCAGCACCACCGATCGTCAGCGCGCCGCCGCCCGCCGGGCCGCCGCCGCGGGCCAGACCGGCACGCACCCCGCCGTCGCCCCAGCGGGCGCCTCGCGGGTGCCGCCGTCGCACCCCAACGCCGTCATCGAGTTCCGTGGCGTGACGAAGGCGTACGACAACACGCACGCGGGCGTCCAGGACGCGTCGTTCTCGGTCCACCGCGGCGAGTTCCTCTTCCTCATCGGGCAGACCGGCGCCGGCAAGTCGACGCTCATGAAGCTCCTGCTGAAGGAGATGGAGCCGGACTCCGGCACGATCCGCGTCGGCGGCCGCGACCTGCGCGAGATCACGCGCAAGAAGGTCCCGTTCTACCGCCGCAACCTCGGCGTCGTGTTCCAGGACTTCAAGCTCCTGCCGAACCGCACGGTCCACGACAACGTCGCCTACGCGCTGCAGGTCACGGGCGCGACCCGCAAGCAGATCCGTCGCCAGGTGCCGGACATCCTGCGCCTCACGGGCCTGTCGACGAAGCTCCACCACTACCCGCACCAGCTGTCGGGCGGCGAGCAGCAGCGCGTCTCGGTCGCGCGGGCGTTCGTGAACCACCCGCCCCTGCTGCTGGCCGACGAGCCGACGGGCAACCTCGATCCCGATACGACGATCGGGATCATGCAGCTGCTCTACCGGATCAACAAGACCGGCACGACGGTGCTCGTGGCGACCCACGACGAGGGCATGGTCAACCGGATGCGGCGCCGCGTCATCGAGCTGCAGGCCGGCCGCATCATCCGCGACGAGGTCGCCGGCGGCTACGGGCGCGAGGCCGTCTCCTCCGAGTCGACCGCCGAGTTCGGCGCCCTCATGCGCGGCGAGCCGGCGCCCGCCCCGCAGCGCCTGCGCCAGCGCGCGACCAGCGAGGCCGACCTCTTCGACGACGCGTTCGCCGACTGAGCCCGCACCCGCTCCTCCCGCACCTCGACCGCGCACCCAGACTCATGAACCGCGTCAGCTTCTTCTTCAAGGAGGCGATCCGCTCGATCGGCCGCAACCCGATCCCGAGCTTCGCCGCCCTCATGGCCGTCCTGATCACCGTCCTGGTGCTCGGGGTCTTCATCCCGGCCGTCCAGCTCGCCAACGGCGCCGCCGACGACGTGCGCAGCCGCGTGCAGGTCTCGGTCTTCATGGACAAGGACGCGTCGAAGGCCGACGTCGCCCGCGTCGCGGAGCGCCTGCGCGGCGACACCCCGCACGTGAAGAACGTCGTCTTCGTCTCCAAGGAGCAGGCGCTCAAGGAGCAGAAGAAGCAGAACCCGGAGGCCTACGAGCTGCTGGGCAACGTCAACCCGCTGCCCGACACGTTCCGGATCACGCCGGACAGCGCCGCGAACACGAACGCGCTGCTCGCGTCGCTGACCCCGAAGGGCACGAGCGGCAAGGGCTCGCCGTTCGACAAGGCGATCGGCGAGGTCAAGGCGTCGAAGTCCGAGACGAACAAGATCGTGAAGATCACCGGCGCGGTGAAGCTCTCGCTCGGCGCGCTCGCGTTCCTGCTCGTCGTCGCCTCGGTGCTGCTCATCTCGAACACCATCCGGCTGTCGCTCTTCTCGCGCCGTCGCGAGGTCGAGGTGATGAAGCTCGTCGGCGCGACCGACTCCTTCATCCGCTGGCCGTTCGTCATCGAGGGGCTGATCCTCGGCGCCGCCGGAGGCGCGGTGGCGATCTGCATGCTCGCGCTGGCGAAGGTCACGATCCTCAATCAGCTCGAGGGGATCGCGACGCTCATCTCGCGGCCGGACATGATCGCCTTCGGGCCGCTCATCGGCCTGCTCGTGCTCGCCAGCGTGCTCGTCTCGGCCGCCGGCTCCGGGCTCTCGCTGCGCCGCTTCCTGCGGGTCTGACCCGGGCGGGGACCGCGCCCGCCGTCCGGAGGTCCTGCGTACGCCGCCCCGGGGCGGCGTACGCCGTTCCCGGCCGACCCCGCCGCCCCGGCCCGCCGGTCCCCCCGTTCTGGCACGCTTGCCCGGTGTCCTTCCCGATCCGAGCGCTGCGGGCGGCCGCGGCCGCCCTCGTCCTGTTCGCCGTCGTCCTAGGGATCTTCACCGCCGGCGCCTACGTCGGCGCCCGCGACCCGGAGTCGCTGCCCGGGCCGATCCGGGACCGGGTGATCGACCGCGAGAGCGGCGGCGCGATCAACGAGGCGCTCGGCGTCATCCGCGACCTCTACTACCGCGATCCCGGCGAGGCGGCGCTCGTCGACGACGCGATCGGCGGCATGGTCGAGAAGCTCGACGACCGGTTCTCGGCGTACCTCAACCCGAAGGACTACGCCCGGTTCCAGCAGCAGCAGGACAACCGCTTCGACGGCATCGGCGTGCTCGTCGGCGAGGACCCGCTCGGGCTGCGCGTCAGCCGCGTCTACGACGACTCGCCCGCGAAGGCCGCCGGCATCCGCGCCGGCGACGTCATCACCGCGGCGGGCGGCCGCTCGCTCAAGGGCCTGAAGACCGAGGACGCCTCCGACCACGTGCGCGGGCCGGCGGGCACGAGCGTCGCGCTGGAGGTCCGGCGGGAGACCGGCGGGCGGACGCGGACGCTGCGGATCACGTCCAGGCGGGCACCGGTCCAGGTGCCGATCGTCGACTCGCGGATCTTCCGCGAGGACGGCCAGCGGATCGGCGTCGTGCGGCTGGCGCAGTTCACGAACGGGGCGACGGCCGAGGTCGGCGCCGCCATCGAGCGGATGCGCAAGAAGGGCGCCCGGCGGTTCGTCCTGGACCTGCGCTCGAACCCCGGCGGCCTCGTGACCCAGGCGCAGGGCGTGACGAGCCTCTTCGTGAAGGACAAGACGGTCGTGACGCTCAAGGGCCGGACGGTCGGCACGCAGACCTTCGAGACGGTCGGCGCGCCGATCCTGCCCGACGCGCCCCTCGTCGTCCTCGTGGATCGCGGCTCCGCGTCGGCGGCGGAGATCGTCACCGGCGCGCTGCAGGACTACGACCGCGCGGTCGTCGTCGGCACCCGCACCTACGGCAAGGGCGTCTTCCAGCGCGTCCAGCCGCTGTCCTCCGGGGGCGCGCTGGACATCACCGCCGGGCAGTACTTCACGCCGAAGGGGCACAACCTCGGCGGCAAGGGGACGAAGCGCGGGGCGGGCATCACCCCGGACGTCCGGGTCGAGGACGACCCGAGGACCCGACGCAACGAGGCCCTGGAGCGGGCGCTCGAGGTCGCGGCGAAGGCGAAGCCGGGACGGTGAGCGGCGGCCGTCGTCCCGGCCCGCGCGGCAGCGGCGGCGGGCGCGGCAAGCGCCCGCCGGGCGGGAAGGGCAAGCGGGCCGCGGGCGGGCGCGGGCGCGGCCCGTCCGGCCCGCGGTCCGACGACGAGCGCGGACGCGGGAGCGCGGGGCGGGGGAGCCGCGCCGGCGGCCGGGACGGCGACGGCCGACGCGACGGCGGGGCGACCGACGGCGGCGGCACGGGCCGCGGGGCCCGCGGGCGCGCACCGGACCGGGGCGCCGGGGCTCCTCCCGGCGGCCGTGGCGCCGCCTCGCGCCCCGGCGCTCCGGACCTGCCGCGGGACGTCTGGCGCGATCATGCGCCGAGCGGCCGGCGGCCGGTCGTCGGCCTCGTTCGCCGGCGGGGCCGGCTGCTCGTCGCCGAGCCGCTCTTCGGGCGCGGCGAGCTCGTGGTCGTCGAGCGCGGCGGCGGGGTCCGCGAGGGCCGGATCGGCGTCTTCGTCCCGCCGCGGCGCGGCGGCCGTCGCAACGCCGGCCACCGGCTCGTCCGCGAGGTCGGCCGGCCCGACGTCGCCCGCGACGTCCTCGAGGCGCTGCTGCTGGACCGCGGGCTGCCGCGACGCGTGGCGCGCTCCGTCGCGGCGGAGGCGGAGGGCGTCGCCCAGGCGCCGCCGGCCGTCGACGTCGCGCGTCGCGACCTGCGCGACACGCCGACCTTCACGATCGATCCGGCGAGCGCCCGCGACTTCGACGACGCGATCAGCGCCGAGCGGGTCGCCGACGACGTCGTCCGGATCCACGTCCACGTCGCGGACGTCAGCGCGTTCGTCCGGCCCGGGGGAGCGCTCGACGGCGACGCGCGCTGGCGCGGCACGAGCGTCTACGTCCCGGGCACGGTCGAGCCGATGCTGCCGGAGCGGCTCTCGAACGGCGCCTGCTCGCTCGTCCCGGGCGAGGACCGGCTGGCGGTGAGCGTCGCGTTCGAGGTCGACGGGGCGGGAGCGGTGCGCCGGGCGAGCGTCGAGCGGACGCTCATCCGCTCCGACGCGCGGCTCGAGTACGACCAGGTCGACGAGATCTTCGCCGGCACGGAGCGCGCGACGGACCCGTGGGCCACGCCGCTGGCGCTCGCCCGGCAGGCCGCCGCCGCGCTGCAGCGGCGGCGCGACGCCGGCCGGCTCGCGCTCGAGGTCGAGAGCCAGGAGCCGCGCTTCGTCCTCGACGAGGAGGGCCACGTCACCGGCGTCGCCGTCGAGCGGTCCAGCGAGTCGCACCGCCTCATCGAGCACCTCATGGTCGCCGCGAACGCCGAGGTGGCGCGCCTGCTCGAGCGTGCCGGCGCCCCGGCGCTGCACCGGGTCCACGAGGCGCCGGACCCCGGACGCGTCGGCCGGCTCGCCGCGCAGCTGCGGGTGCTCGGCCTCCCGGCACCGACCTGGAGCGCCACCGACGGGCAGCCGCCGGAGGGCGAGGCCCCGGCGGCGGTCGCCGAGCTGTCGCGCCTCGTGGCCGACCACGTCCGGCGTCACGGACGGGGTGCGGCCGGCTACGCGCCGCTCGTCCTGCGCGCGCTGCAGCAGGCGCGCTACCTGCCCGACGCGCGGGGCCACGCGGGCCTCGCGCTCGAGCACTACTGCCACTTCACCTCGCCGATCCGCCGCTACCCGGACCTCGTCGACCACCGGGCGGTCCTCGCGCTCGTCGGCGGGGGAGAGGCGGCGTTCGCCGGCTCGCGGTCGCAGCTGGAGGAGCTCGCGACCTGGTGCTCGGCGACCGAGCGCGAGGCGATGGACGTCGAGCGGCACGCCGACCGGATCGCCGCGGCGTTCCTCCTCGAGCGCGAGCTCCTCGCGTCCGGGGGCGTCGCGCGGGCGGGGGCGCGGCTCGCCGGCGAGGTCACCGGCGTGGCCAGCGCCGGCGCGTTCGTCCGCTTCGGCGACGACGGCGCCCACGAGGGCCTCCTGCCGCTGCGCGAGCTCGGGGACGACTGGTGGGAGCTCGACGAGCTCGGCGTGCGGCTCGTGGGCTCGCGCTCGGGGGCGACGGTCGCGATCGGGGACCCGATCGACGTCCGGATCGAGCGCCTCGAGCCGGCCCGGGGCCGGGTCACCCTCGCGCTCGCCCGGCGCCGCTGACGACCCGGGATCGCTCGGGTCGAACACCGGTTGAGGCGCCGTTTCCCCCTGCACTGCGCGGGGTATCCCGAGGTGCACCAACGTCGACCCACCGGGCCCCGGTGGGCGGCGCGACCCAGAGGAGGCACCGTGATCGGCGCCATCATCCTCGGCCTCGTGGCCGGGTTCATCGGCAAGGCGCTCGTGCCGGGCGAGGACCCGGGCGGGTTCTTCGTCACGATCGGCATCGGGCTCGTCGGAGCCGTCGTCGGCTGGCTCATCTTCACGGCCGGTCTCGGCATCGGCGACACCGACATGTTCGACCTCGGCGGCCTGCTGAGCGCGATCATCGGCGTGGTCATCGTCCTGCTCGGCTACCGCGTCGCCACGGGGCGACGCGTGTCCCGGGGCTGACGCCCCGGCGTCCGGGGCGGCGTGCGCGCCGCCCCGGCCCGGGCGCGCGGGGCACGAACCGCGTGCCGGGTCGCCCTCGGGCGGCCGGGAACGACCCCGCGCCGCTACGCTCGACGGCCGATGGCCAAGGGCAAGAAGAAGCCGCCCGCCGGCGACTACGCGTTCAACCGCCAGGCGCGCTTCCGCTACGAGCTGCTGGACCGCCTGGAGTGCGGGATCCAGCTGCACGGGACGGAGGTCAAGGCGCTGCGCACCGTCGGGGCGCAGATGGGCGACAGCTACGTCGACGTCCGTCGCGGCGAGCTCTGGCTGCGCAACCTGCGGATCGATCCGTACGCGCCGGCGGCGATGAACAACCACCAGCCCGACCGGCCGCGGAAGCTCCTCGCGCACCGGCGCGAGATCGACCGGCTGCTCGGCGAGATCCAGCAGGCCGGCCTGACCGTCGTGCCCGTGCGGATCTACCCGAAGGGCCAGACGATCAAGGTCGAGATCGCGCTCGCCCGGGGCAAGAACGTCGCGGACAAGCGCGAGGACCTCAAGCGCCGCGACCAGCAGCGCGAGATGCAGCGCGCGCTGCGCGAGGCGAACCGGTAGGGACCGGTCGCACCCGCTCGGCGGCCGGCCCGACGCGGACCGGCCGACGACGGTGCCAGGCTCAGCGCTCGACGACGCCCGCGTCGGCGGCCGCCTGCTCGGCCTGCTCGAGCTGCTCCCGCACGAGGGCGAGGCCCGAGCGCCAGAAGCCGGGGTCGGTGAGGTCCAGCCCGGCGATCGCGACGAGGTCCTCCGGCGCCTTCGAGCCGCCCGTGGCGAGCAGCTCGAGGTACTTCGGCGCGAACGACGGGCCCTCCTCGCGGTAGCGCCCGTAGACGGACAACGCCATGAGCTGGCCGTACGCGTAGGCGTAGACGTAGCCCGGCGTGCCGATGAAGTGGGGGACGTAGCTCCACCACGCGCGGTAGCCGTCGGTGAGCTCGACGGCGTCGCCGAGCATCGCGGTCTGCGTCGCGTGCCACAGCTCGCCGAACCGCTCGACGGAGAGCTCGCCCTCCTCGCGCCGCGCGGTGTGGACCGCGTCCTCGAACCGGTTCATGGCGGTCTGACGGAAGATCGTCGCGATCGAGCCCTCGATCTGCTCGGCGAGCAGGCCGAGCCGCGCCTGCGGATCGGTCGTCTCCGCCAGCAGGCGGTCGAAGACGAGGGTCTCGCCGAACACCGATGCCGTCTCGGCGAGCGTCAGCGGGGTCGTCTGCTCGAACGGACCGCGGTCGCGCGCCAGGTAGGCGTGGATCCCGTGGCCGAGCTCGTGGGCGAGCGTCAGGACGTCGCGGCGGCGGCTCGTCCAGTTCAGCAGGACGTACGGGTGGTGATCGGGCACCGTATAGGCGCAGAAGGCGCCGCCGCGCTTGCCCGCTCGCGGCGGCGCGTCGATCCAGCCCTCGTCGACGAACCGCCGCGCCACGTCGCCCATCTCGGGGGCGAACGCGTCGAAGCTCGAGAACACGAGGTCGGTGGAGGTGGCCCAGTCGAACTCGGCCTCGTCCGCGGCGGTGATCGACGCCATCCGGTCGAAGTCGCTCAGGCGCTCCAGGCCGAGGATCCGCGCCTTCAGCCGGTACCAGCGCTGCGGCACGTCGTAGGCCTCCTGGACCGCGTCGACCAGCGCCTGCACCGACTCGTCGGAGGCCTCGTTGGAGAGGTTGCGCGACGCGATCCACGACCCGAACGACCGCAGCCGGTCCTCGACCGCCTTGTCCTGCAGGAGCGTGTTGTAGATGAAGGCCCGCGTGCGCAGCCCGGGCTGCAGCGCGGTGGTGACCGCGGAGGCGACCCCCCGGCGGACGTCGCGATCGGGATTCGTGAGCTGGCTCAGCGCGACGTCGAGCGCGACCGGCGCGCCGTCGGGGCTCAGCGACGGGACGACGTCGGACACGTCGACCTCGATCACCGAGGTGAGCTCGTCGAACAGGCGGTCCCAGGCGCCCCGGCTCGACGTCTGCTTCTCGGCGAGGATCCGCTCCTCCGGCTCGGAGAGCTGATGGGCCTTGTAGCGCCGGACCGTCCGCAGGTAGTGGCGGGCCCGCTCCAGGCCGTCGGCGCCGAGCAGCTCCTCGGCGCGGCCGTCGTCCAGCGCCGTCCACTCGAGGTCGAAGAACAGCAGCGCGGTCTGGACCGCGGTCGCGCGCTCCTCGACCTTCGCCAGGAGCGCGCCGTGCTCGGGCTTCGTGGTGTCCTCGGCGAACTTCAGCGACGCGTACGAGGCGGCGCGCCCGATCCGATCGGAGATCTCGGTCAGCGCCGCGATCGCGGCGGCGAGCCCGGCGCCGTCGAGCTCGGCGACCTTGCCCTGGTAGGTGGACGCGAAGGCCGTGGCCTGCTCGGCGGCCTCGTCCAGCAGCCGGTCCACGCCCGCCGCGCCGCCCTCGGGAGCGACCTCCGTCACGAGCGGCTCGAGGTCCCAGGCGACGTCGGTGTGCTGCACGGGGGTGCTCATGGCGGCAAGCCTACGTGACGGGGTCGCGATCCCCGCGTGCCCGCGAGCGTCCCGCGCCCGCGGCGCCGGGCGCGCGGAGCGCGTCCGCGCTAGCGTCGCGCCGGTGACCGGGCGGGCCCCCGACGACGCGTGGACGGCGCGGCTGCGCCTGCGGCGCTGGCGGTCCGACGACCGCACGCCGTTCGCGGCGATGAACGCCGACCCCGAGGTCATGCGCCACATCGCCACGGGGCCGCTCGATCGCGCGGTCAGCGACGCGATGCTCGAGCGGATCGAGGACGAGTGGACGCGCCGCGGGCACGGGCTGTGGGCGCTGGAGCGGCGCTCCGGCGGGATGCTGCTCGGCTTCTGCGGGCTCGCGGTGCCGGCGCTCGGGATCCCGGCGCGCGGGCCGGGCCCGGCGGTCGAGATCGGGTGGCGGCTGCGCCGCGACGCGTGGGGACACGGGTACGCGACCGAGGCCGCCCGCGCGACGCTCGACGTGGCATGGCGGATCGGTCTGGCAGAGGTCGTCTGCCTCGTGCACCCCGGCAACGAGCGCTCGCTGGCGGTCGCCGAGCGGCTCGGGATGCGGGTCACGGGCACGGTGAAGCAGCGGCTGCGACGCGGCCCCACGTGGGAGATCCTCGTGCTGCGCCTCCGCCGGCCGGGGGAAGCGGCCTCTCCGCCGACCGGCGGGCCCCGACTGCCATAGTCCGGCGCCATGGCGCCGTCCCCTCCGTCGCAGCGCGTCGCGATCGACCGGCTGAGCATCCTCGCGCTGCGCGTCGGCCTCATCGGCCTGGTCGGCTACGGGCTGCTGCTCGTGTGGGGCCGGCTGCAGTTCGTGCTGCTCCCGTTCGCGATCGCGGTCCTCCTGACGGCGCTCCTGGAGCCGGTCGCCCGCGGGCTGCACCGCCGAGCGCGCCTGCCGCGCTGGATCGCCGCGGTGCTCACCGTCGTCGGCACGATCGCCGTCGTCGGGGGCGTCCTGACCTGGATCGCGCCGGACATCTTCCGCCAGGCCGAGGACCTCGTCTCGCAGGTCGAGGACGGCGTGCGGCGGCTGCCCGACGTGCTGCACGACCTCGGGGTGAAGGACTCCGACATCCAGCGCTTCACCGACGAGCTCACGCGCAAGCTCGAGCAGTCGCTCGGGACGATCGGGACCGAGCTCTCGACGGGCGTCGTGTCCGTCGCGGCGAGCGTCGCGAACGTCGCGGCGAGCGTCTTCCTGACGCTCATGATGCTCATCTACCTGCTCATGGACGGCGAGGGGTTCTGGCGGGGGATCCTGCGGTTCGCGCCCCGCGAGCGCCGCGCCGCGTGGGCCCGCGCCGGCGTCCGCTCGTGGTCGGCGGTCACGACGTACGTGCGCAGCCAGGTCCTCGTCGCCGCGATCGACGGCGTCGGGATCGGCGTCGGCCTGTGGCTGCTCGGCGTGGACCTCGCGCTGCCGATCGGCGTCTTCACGTTCCTCGTCGCGTTCATCCCCTACATCGGGGCGATCCTCGCCGGGATCGTCGCGGCGCTCGTCGCGCTCGCGAGCCAGGGCCTCGAGGGGATGCTCGGCGCGATCGTCGTGACGATCATCGTCCAGCAGGTCGAGGGCAACGTCCTCTACCCGCTGCTCATCGGACGCTCGCTGAGCCTCCACCCGCTGACGGTGCTGCTCGGCGTCGGCGCGGGCGGCGCGCTGCTCGGGATCGTCGGGGCGTTCCTGGCGACGCCGCTGATCGCCGCCGTCTCCGCCGGCGCCGGCTGGCTCGAGGACGAGGACACCGCCGCCGGGGCGCGGATCGACCCGGACGGCCTCGAGGGCAAGGCCGCGGCGACGGCCGGCGCGCCGCCGTCGCCCGAGGGCGAGGGCGTGCTGCGCTCCGGGCACGACGCGCCGCCCTCCGGCGGCGGCTGGTGAGCCGCGCTCAGGGGCGGCGGCCGCGCGCGGGCTGCATGGAGGAGCGCATCTCCGCGAGGTCGGTGAAGCCCGTGGGCAGCGGCGAGCCGCCCGGACGCAGCGCGTCGAGCAGCAGCAGCGCGTAGCGGTCCCAGACCTCCGGCCGGCCGCCGAGGTTCAGCGGCGGCAGCGTCCGGGCGACCGCGGACAGGAGGACGGTGACGTCGGTCGCGTCGACGTCGTCGCGGGCGACCCCGGCGCGCTGGGCGCCTTCCAGCGCCTCGGCGGTCCGCGCCCACAGCCGCTGGTGCGCCGCGGCGACCTCGGGGTCGTCGGCGACCGCCTCGACGACCTCGCCGAGGGAGCGATCGGGCCGGATCCGGTCGACGATCGCCAGGACGAGCGTGCGCAGCTGGTCCGCGGGGGAGCAGTCCGTGGCGAGCACCTCCGCCAGGCGACGCTCGAAGCCGTCGAGGCGCGCGACGGCGACGGCGACGGCGAGCTCCTCCTTCGTGGCGAAGTTGCGGTAGACGGTGCCCTTGCCGACGCCGGCGACGCGCGCGATCTCCGGGACCGCGGCGTCGAGGCCGTCGCGCGCGAGGACCTCCGTCGCCGCGGCGATCACGCGCTCGCGGTTGCGCTGCGCGTCGCGGCGCCGCGGGCGCTCCGTGACCGGCTCGTCGTCCACCGCCGGCATCATCGCGCGCTCAGGAGCTCGTCGCCGTGGCGGCGTCGCCGATGCGCGCGGACGCGCGGCCGGCGAGGCGCGGCAGCGCCGCGGCGAGCAGGGCGGCGAGCAGGCCGCCGATCGCCGAGACGACGAACGCGGTCGTGAACGCGTGGTCGGTCGGCACGCCGCCGGCGACGCTCCCCGCGAGCACCGCGCCGGTGATCTGCGTGCCGAGCGAGGAGCCGATCAGCCGCGTCACCGCGTTCATGCCGGTGGCCTCGCCGGTGCGCTCGGCCGGGACCGCGCCGACGATGAGGTTCGGCATCGCGGCGAAGGCCAGGGCGATCCCGCTGCCGTTGATGAGGAAGCCGAGCATCACGAGCAGGACGCTGCCGTGCAGCTCCCCGAGCAGCAGCAGCCCGAGCGCCGAGAGGCTGGCGCCGAGCGCGAGCGGCACGTGCCCGCCGAAGCGCCGCCCGAGCCGCGCGGAGACCGGGGCGAGGACGAGCATCGCGATCGCGCCGGGCACCATCACGAGCCCGGAGGTCGTCGCGCCGTACCCGAAGCCGTAGCCCGTGGACTCGGAGGCCTGGAGCAGCTGGGGGATGAGGACGTAGGCGCCGAACATGCCGAAGCCGACGAGGACGCTCGCGAGGTTCGTGAGCAGCACCACCGGGCGCGCCAGCGTCGGGATGTGCGCGATCGGCTCGGCGGTGCGCTGCTCGAGGCGGACCCAGCCGACGAGCACGACGATCCCGGCGGCGACGAGGCCGAGCACCGACGCGCTGCCCCAGCCCCACGTGTTCGCGTTGGCGATCGCGATCAGGGGCAGCGCGATGCCGAGCCCGAGCACGAGCGCCCCGCGGACGTCGACCTTCCCGGGCGTGCGGACCGCGGACTCCGGGATGCCGATCGCCGCGCCGACGGTGGCGACGAGCCCGGACGCGGCCCCGGCCCAGAAGACCCAGTGCCAGGTCGCGTGGTCGAGGAGGACGCCGCCGAGCACGAGGCCCAGCCCGCCGCCGACGCCGACGATCGCGGAGACGACGGCGATCCCGGTCGCCACGCGGGCGTGGGGCAGCTCGTCGCGGACGATCGCGAAGCAGAGCGGGAAGATGCCGCCGCCGACGCCCTGCAGCGCCCGGCCGACGATGATGAGCGTGATGCTGTCGGCGAGGGCGGCGATCACCGAGCCGGCGGTGAACGCGCCGAGCGCGACGATGAGCAGCCGCTGCTTGCCGAACATGTCGCCGAGCCGCCCGACGACGGGCGTGGCGACCGCAGCGGCGAGCAGGTAGGCGGTCACGGTCCACGTGACCGCGGTGCCGCTGGCGTGCAGCTCGGTCTGCAACGTGCTGAGCGCCGGGACGACCATCGTCTGCGCGAGCGAGAAGGCCATCGCCGCGAGCCCGAGCAGGGCGATCACGCGGGTTGGGTGGGCGATGGGCTGGTGGCGGGCGGCGTCGGGCATGCGACCTCGGCTCGGGTGGGACACGGGCGGCGACGGGGCGCCGGGAGCGCGCGCCGGACGACGACGGCGACGTCGGGCACGAGAAGCGGACCTCAGGGTCCGCTTGGGGGAGGCTAGCGCAACCGGACTCAGTGGTCCGGTTCGCATCGCGGCCGTGTGCGCGGTCGCACGGTGGATGCGGTGGCCGGGGCGGGGCCGGCGTGGCGGATCGGATGCGCGCCGGAGGTCGGCGGCTCGGTCCGCTCGTCGCGGAGGACCGGGGGCGCACTGATCCCGGCCGTGGGCGGGATCCCCGGTGGGACGGTGGTGCGGCCCGGGGCGCGCTACCCTTGGGGAACCGGTCGCGTCGTGGTTGCGGCGCCGGTCGGTGCCCCGGGGACGACAGGCTTCGACGTGGTCGGTTCGCGGGGGTGATTGCGAGTCGAGGTACCGGAGGCCTCGTAAAACCCCGGCAACAACCATACGTGCGGACTCCCACGAGTTCGCCCTCGCCGCCTAGTCACCACTAGGCCGTGAGGTCTCGGGCCTCGATCGCCGGCGTCGAGGGTCCCCGGGATCATCCAGCCGGATCACCCGGATCCGACGCCCTCGCGGATCCGGGGACATCTTCAGGAGGGCTGGCGCTCCGAACGTGGGTCGACGGGACCGACGGAGCGTGAGATCCAGACACGCCGACTACGCTCGTAGACGTCGCCCTTTGCGCGGTCGCGGACGCGGGTTCGAGTCCCGCCGTCTCCACCTCCACCGGCGCCCCCTCGGGGGCGCCGGTCTCGTTCACGGGCCGCCCCTCGGCGGCGTTCGACGCGTCGGGCCGGGGCCTCGACGGGGAATCGGACCTCGGTCCGTTTTGCGCTATCCTCCGTCCATGAAGCGGATCGGCTTCCTCTCCTTCGGGCACTGGGGCCCCGTCCAGGGATCGCGGACGCCCACCGCGCGCGATGCGCACCAGCAGACGGTCGAGCTCGCCGTCGCCGCCGAGGAGCTGGGCATCGACGGGGCGTACGTGCGCGTGCACCACTTCGCGCGGCAGATCGCCTCGCCCTTCCCGCTGCTGGCGGCGATGGGGGCCCGGACGAGCCGGATCGAGCTCGGGACCGGGGTCATCGACATGCGCTACGAGCAGCCGCTCGCGATGGCGGAGGCGGCCGCGACCGCCGACCTGCTCAGCGACGGCCGGCTGCAGCTCGGCATCAGCCGGGGGTCGCCCGAGCCCGCGCTGCGGGGCTCGGAGCTCTTCGGGCACGTGCCCGCGGAGGGCGAGACGGACGCCGACCTCGCGCGTCGGCACACGGACGCGTTCCGCGCCGCGATCACCGGTGCGGGCGTCGCGGAGGCCGACCCGGCGCAGGGCGCGGCGGGCTTCCGCCTACCGGTCCAGCCGCAGGCGCCCGGCCTGGCGCAGCGGATCTGGTGGGGCTCCGGCAGCCGCGCGACGGCCACCTGGGCGGGGCGGCAGGGCATGCACCTCATGAGCTCGACGCTGCTGCTCGAGGACACCGGCGTGCCGTTCGACGAGCTGCAGCTCGAGCAGATCCTCCTCTTCCGCGAGGCGTGGGCGGAGGCCGGCTGGGCCCACGAGCCGCGGGTCTCCGTCAGCCGCAGCGTGCTGCCGATCACGAGCGACGAGGACCGCGCGTACTTCGGGCGCAGCGGCAGCAGCGACCAGGTCGGCGTGCTCGACGGCGCGCTCTCGCGGTTCGGCCGCACGTACGCCGGGGAGCCGGACCGGATCGCCGAGGAGCTCGCGCGCGACGTCGCGGTGCGCAACGCCGACACCCTGCTGCTCACCGTGCCGAATCAGCTCGGGGTGGCCTACAACGCCCGCTTGCTGGAGACGATCGCCCGCGACATCGCGCCCGCCCTCGGCTGGTCGCCGAACCGCCCGGCCGCCGTCGCCGGCGACTGACCGCGGACCGGGTCCGTCCGCCGCGTGCCGGCGTCGCGTGGCGGCCGCGCCTCGGGGGCGACGCGCAGCCGCCACGGACCGCGGGCGAGGCGGGCGCGCGGCCGGGGGCGGTGTGCGAGCGCCCAGCGGGCGTCCCCGACCGGTCGACTAGGGTCGGCGCATGGCCTCTCGCACGGACGTCCGCTTCGACTCGGGCGGCGCGCGCTGCGCCGCCTACCTCTACCGGCCCGACGCCGACGGCCCCGCGGAGCGCCCGGCGATCGTCATGGCGCACGGGTTCAGCGCCACGCGGGACGAGCGCCTGCCGGCGTACGCCGAGCGCTTCGCCGACGCCGGCTACGTCGCCCTCGTCTTCGACTACCGGCACTTCGGCGCGAGCGAGGGCGAGCCGCGCCAGCTGCTGGACATCGGCCGCCAGCACGCCGACTACCGCGCGGCGCTCGCGTACGTCCGCGGCCTGGACGGCGTCGACCCGGAGCGCGTCGTGCTCTGGGGCTCGTCGTTCAGCGGCGGTCACGTGCTGGCGGTGGGGGCGACCGACCCGCGGGTCGCAGCCGTCATCGCGCAGGTGCCCTACGTCGACTCGGTGCCGACCCTGCGCAAGGTCCCGCTCCGCAACCTGCTCGGGATCACCGCCGCCGGGGTGCGCGACCAGGTCGGTGCGCTGCTCGGGCGCGACGCGCACCTCATCCCCGCGGTCGCGCCGCCCGGCGGGTTCGCGGTGATGACCGCCCCGGAGGCCGAGCCGGGCTTCGCCGCGATCCAGGGACCGGAGACGCGCTGGCAGAACGGCGTCGCCGCGCGCCTGGGGCTGCGGCTGCCGCTCTACCGGCCGGGTCGCGCCGCCGCGCGGATCCAGGCGCCGGTGCTCGTCGCGGTGGGCGACGAGGACGAGACGACCCCGCCGGAGCCGGCCGCGAAGGTCGCGGCGGCGGCGCCCCGCGGCGAGCTCGTGCGCTACCCGGTCGGGCACTTCGACGTCTACCTCGGCGAGCCGTTCGAGCGGGCGATCGCCGACCAGCTCGAGTTCCTCGGCCGACACGTCCCCGTCGCCGCCGCCTGAGCCTGGACCCACCGATCCTCGGGTCGCCTCGCTGCCGATGACCGGCGACGGCGCCCACACCACAGGATCCGATGGTCACCGACCGTCATCACCGGTGGCCCGGGCACCGTCTTGGTCCTCGACGCCGAGGCTCAGCCGATCATCGGAGGATCCAGGCTCGGCGGGCGGCCGCCGCCCCGGTCGGGGCGGGCGTCAGAGCGCCACGCCGTCCGCGCCCGCGAGCTCGACCGTGCGTCCGATCGGATCGCGGTCGAGCAGCGCGGCGACCGTCGCCGCGTCGGTCGTGCGGGCGAAGGCGCGCCGCCCCGTGGCGTCCAGGGCCACCACGATCCCCGCCGTCGGCGTGCCGTCGCGCTCGTAGGCGACCGTGAACGTCTCGATCGTGAACGTCCCGCGCGGGTCGGCGACGACCTCCCGCCGCGGGCCGGCGTCGACGGTCGCCTGCACGTCGTGGGCGGCGAACGGGCGCGCCGGCGGCGTCGCGGAGAGGAGGAGGGCCGCGTGCTTCGTCATGTACCAGCCGACGGCGGTCGAGAGCCCGATCGCGTCGGGCTGCTCGCGGAGCCGCTCGACGAGCCGCACCAGCGCGTGCGTGACGTAGTCGTTCGCCGGACCGCCGAAGTAGTGCAGTCCGCCGGTGACGGTCAGCGGCCGCGCGAGGTCGTCCTCGTCGAAGCCCAGCTCCCGCGCGGCGATCTGGACGGCGCAGGGGAAGCACGAGTACAGATCGACCGGTCCGAGCTCGGCGACTGTGACGCCGGTGTGCTCGCGCAGCGCGGCGCCGATCGCGGCGATGGCGGGGGAGCGGTCCAGCGCGTCGCGCTCGCCGACGAACCAGTGGTCGTGGCCTCCCGCCAGCGCGTGCGGGAAGACCCAGCGGTCGCGGGCGATGCCGGCGGCCTCCGCCGCGCCGGCGGAGCAGACGAGCAGCGCCGCGCCCTGGTCCACGGTGATGTCGGCGACCATCGACTTCGGGTACGGATCGCTGATCGGCCGGTTGCCCGGACCGGGCAGCCCGGCGGCCTCGGCCGAGACGGCCTCGCGCCGCCAGGCGTCGGGATCGGCGGCGGCGACCTCGCTGTAGCGCGACCACCACGAGCCGATCCAGCGCTGCTGCTCCTCGGTCGTCCGGCCGGCGCGGTGGCGCAGGCGATGCTCGAAGAGCGGGTAGTAGCTCGCCGGCACCGCGAGCCCGGCGGCGAGCTCCTCCGGCAGCGAGGGCGGGCGGTCGGTGCCGATGAGGCGGTCGGGCGCCGTGCCGTCCTCCTGGGTCGGCCAGCCGGTCGCCTCGCCCCGGGTCATCGCGCGGCGGAACGCGGTCACGACCTCGCCACCGGCCAGCAGGGCGACGTCGAGCTCGCCGGCGCCGATCCGGGTGGCGAGGTCGCCGAGCAGCGCCAGCGGCCCGTTGCCGCCGATGACGGAGCGCACCGTCTCCGCGGCCGCGATCCCGAGCTCCTCGCGCAGGAGGAGGGCGGGGTCGGGGATCGGCCACGAGAAGACGTCGACGACCGCCACGGCGCCGGCCCGGGCCAGCAGGCCCGGGCCGCCGGTCCCGGCGTCCTCGGCGGCGCGACGGGCCGCGGCGGCCATGAGGCCCAGCGGACTGGCGTCGCCGTCGCGATCGGTGATCTGGCCGACGCCGACGATCACGGGCGTCCGGGGGTCCACGGTGGTCACGGTCGCGGATGATGCCAGAGCGGGATGTGGCACCTCCTACTTTCGTCGTCGCTCCGGGACGCCCTCGCGAGCCGCCCGGCGGCGGCAGCGCGGGCAGCCCGCCGCGCGCTCGGGGATCAGGAGGTCGCGCTCGCGAGGCGCGGCAGCCCGAGGCGGCGGCGCAGCGCGGCGACGCGCCCGGCGGCGGCCCCGCGACGCGGATCGCCGTGGGGGAGGGCGCGGATCAGCGCCTCGGCGGCGAGCAGGTCGTCGGCCCCGTGCGGGCGGGCGCACCACGATCCCAGCGCGTCGGCGTCGCCGGCCTCCAGCAGCGCCCCGCGCAGCTCCGCGTGGAGCTCCTCGGAGAGGTCCCGCACGCCGGGCGCCGTCGACGACGGCAGCAGCGGCCCGTGGTAGGCGTCGACGGCCTCGGCCAGCCGGCCGCTCGCGAGGTGCCCTCGCACCTCGACGAGATCGCTCGTCACCGCCGGGGCGAGCCGGTAGGGGCGGGTCAGCAGCGCTCCGGGCAGCCGCGTGCGCAGGCGTGAGCAGGCCGCGCGGGCGGTGCTGTCGTTCGCCGCGTCGCCGTGCAGGAGCACCGCGAGCTGCTCCGCCGAGAGGCCCTCGGGATGCACGGACAGCAGCGCGAGCACCTCGGCGTGGCTGCGGCTCAGCGGCACGTGCCGCGGCGGCAGGCCGTGGCCGTCGCTCGGCGTGCCGACCCCGGCGAGCGGGCTCGACGTGCCGAGCAGGCGGAGGCTCACGCGCGGTCGCTCGTCGCGGCGCGTCGCCTCGGGGTACACGAGGAACCCGTCGGCGCCGGCCGGCTCGGCGTGCCCCCGGCGGCCGTCGGGCAGGAGCACCGGGCCGCCGGTCGCCGGGACGGCGAGCCGCCACCCGGCCTCCGGGGCCTCGGCGGGCGCGGGCGCGCCGCCCTCCAGGGGCACGACGCGCCCACCGGGGCTGAGCGCCATCGCGGGGCGGGGGGCGCCCGCGGGCCGGCGTCGGGCCCGGTCGCGCAGGCGCTGGTCGCGCCGCCGGATCCGGGCGAGGAGCGCCGCCTCGGCGGCACGCGCGGCGCCGGCGAGGAACGGGAGCGTGCGCGCGTCGATCGTGCGCAGGTCGGCGGTGACGTCGAGCACGCCGAGGACGCGCCCGGTCTCGGGGTCGTGGATCGGCGCCGCGGAGCAGGTCCAGCCGTGGACGGCGGGGCGGAAGTGCTCCGCGCTGAAGATCTGGACGGCGTGGTCCTCCGCGAGCGCGGTGCCGACGGCGTTCGTCCCCGCGCCGGCCTCGCTCCAGTCGGCGCCCGCGGCGAAGCCCATCTCGGCGCCCGCGAGCTCGAGCGCGCCGTCCTCCCCGTCGACCCACAGCAGGACGCCGCGGTCGTCGCTCAGCGCGACGAGGTGCTCGGCGTCGCCGCCGATGCCGCGCAGCGCACGACGCAGGAGGTCGCGCACGTCGGCCAGCGGATGGGCGAGTCGCCGCTCCTCGAGGGCGTCGGCGGCCAGCCGCACGGGCGCGCGATCGACGGCCGGGTCCACGCCGGCGGCCGCCGAGCGCTGCCAGGAGCGATCGATGACCTCGCGCACCTGCTCGGCGACGCGCCGGCCCGAGCGAGCGGTCTCGTGGGCGCGCGCGAGCCGGAGGGCGTGGCGGACGGGGTCCGCGACGGCCTCGACGGCGATCCACGGGTCGGTCGGCTTGCGCATCTCTCCGATGCCGACCCTACGCCCGCGCGCGACGGGCGCGGGAACGATGCGGACGGCCAGGCCTCCGGCGCACGTTCTTGGCGCGTTGCCGCTCGTCTCCGGCAACGTGGCGGCAACGGGGCCGGGCGTACGGTCGCCTCGACGGGGTGACGCGGACGCCGAGCCCCGACCGACGCCCCCGCCGGCGGTGCCGGCACCCACGGAGGAGAGGACCCAGATGGCCACCACGCTCAGTGACACCCCGACCGCCCAGGCCGCGGCCGGCTTCCTGCAGGGCACGAAGCGGCTCCTGATCGACGGCGAGCTCGTCGACGCCGCCGCGGGCCGGACCTTCGAGACGATCGACCCCGGCACCGGCCAGGTCCTCGCCACCGTCGCCGAGGGCGACGCGGAGGACATCGACCGCGCCGTGAAGGCCGCCCGACGCGCCTTCGAGGGTCCGTGGTCGCGGATCTCGCCCTCCGAGCGCGGCCGCATCATCCACCGCCTCGGCGACCTCGTCATGGAGCACGCCGAGGAGCTCGCCGAGCTCGACTCGCTCGACAACGGCAAGCCGAAGGCCGTCGCGCAGGCCGCCGACGTCGCCCTCGCCGCGGACCTCTTCTGGTACATGGCCGGCTGGGCCACGAAGATCAAGGGCGGCACCGTCACGCCGTCGGTCCCGTACCTGCCCGAGGCCGAGTTCCACGCCTACACGCTGCGCGAGCCGCTCGGCGTCGTCGGCCAGGTCATCCCGTGGAACTTCCCGCTGCTCATGGCCGCGTGGAAGATCGGCCCGGCGCTGACGACCGGCAACACGATCGTCCTGAAGCCCGCCGAGCAGACGCCGCTCTCCGCGCTGCGGCTCGGCGAGCTGGCCCTCGAGGCCGGCGTGCCGGCCGGCGTCCTGAACGTCGTCCCCGGCTACGGCGAGACCGCCGGTGCCGCGCTCGCCGAGCACCCCGACGTCGACAAGATCGCGTTCACCGGCTCGACCGAGGTCGGCAAGATCATCGCCCGCGCCGCCACCGGCAACCTCAAGCGGGTGTCGCTCGAGCTCGGCGGCAAGTCGCCGAACATCATCTTCGACGACGCCGACGTCGACGCTGCGATCGCCGGGGCCGCGCACGGCATCTTCTTCAACCAGGGCGAGGTCTGCTCGGCCGGCTCGCGCCTCTACATCGCCGAGCAGCACTACGACCAGGTCGTCGAGGGCGTCTCCGCCGCCGCGAAGGGGATCAAGGTCGGCTACGGCCTCGACGCCGAGACCGAGATGGGCCCGCTCGTCTCGCAGGAGCAGTTCGACCGGGTCACGGGCTACCTGAAGAAGGGCCAGGAGGAGGGCTCGAGCGCCGCCACCGGCGGCAACGCCATCGACCGGCCCGGCTACTACGTCGAGCCGACGGTCATCACCGGTGCCGACGCGAGCCACGCCATCGTGCGCGAGGAGGTCTTCGGGCCCGTCATCGCCGCGCTGCCGTTCTCGGACGTCGACGACCTCGCCCGCCAGGCCAACGACTCGCACTACGGCCTCGCGGCCGGCGTGTGGACGAAGGACATCACGAAGGCCCACCGCCTCGCGAAGCGGATCCAGGCGGGCACCGTCCACGTCAACACGTACCACGTGTTCTCGGCCGAGCTGCCCTTCGGCGGCTACAAGCAGTCCGGCTGGGGCCGCGAGATGGGCGAGGAGGTCCTGAACAACTACCTCGAGACGAAGTCGGTCATCGTCGGGTTGTGACCGCCGGCTCCCGTCCCGGGCTTCGACGAGGCGACCGCCCCGGCCACCGGCATCGGCCGGGCCCGGGACGGCCGGAGCCTCCCGGATCGGGAGCGTCTCTCGGGCAACGGCGAGGCCGGCCGCCCACCAGCCCTCGGCGACGGACCGTCTCCTCCGTCCGCCGCCGAGCCGTCCCGCGCGCCCCTTCGGGTCGCGGGACGCCCGCCCCGGCGCGGCGGTCCTCCGCGGACCGTCGCGCCGTTCGGCGTCTCCCGGCGCGTCTCCGCGCGAGGTGCTGAATTCCCGTGCCGGGGACCCGTGCCCGTCGCCGTCCTTCAGCGCGACGCGCGTAGGATGACCGGTGATGGCTGGGCAGGACGCGCTCGAGGCGCACGGGCGGATCGCGGCGCTGCCGACGTCGCTGGCCGCCGCCCTGCGTCCGATCCTGCCGACCGTCGCCGAGGAGATCATCGCGGTCATCCGCGCCGAGGTCGACGAGTACCGACGGCCCTTCGGCGGCGATTTCGGGCAGCGGATCCGGGTCGGCGTCGAGCTCGCGCTCGGCGAGTTCGTCGGCCTCATCGAGGACGACTCGCAGCCGCCCGACGGATCGCGGATGATGCGCGAGCTCGGCCGCGGCGAGGTCCGTGCCGGACGGACCGTCGACGCGCTGCAGGCGGCCTTCCGCTGCGGGGCGCGCGTCGCGTGGCGCCGGTTCGGCGACGCCGCGCGCGAGCAGGACGTCGACGACGAGACGCTCATCGCGCTCGGCGAGGCGATCTTCGCCTACATCCACAGCCTCAGCGCCCTGTCGGTCGAGGGCTGGGCACAGGAGCAGTCGCTGCGGGCCGGCGCCACGCAGCGCTCCCGCGACCTGCTCGTGGGGCTCGTCGCCGCCGACCCGCCCGCCGACCCCGAGGCGATCGCCGCCGCGGCGCAGCGGCTCGGCTGGGAGCCACCGGCCGAGGTCGTCGTCGCCGTCGTCGCGTCCGCCGACGGCCCCGGGCTGCTCCTGCGGGTGGACCCGACGGTCGTCGCGGCGCAGCGCGACGACCTGACCGTGGCGCTCGTGCCCGCCGCCGCCCGTCCCGACGACGGCCCGGTCGTCCGGCGGGTCCGCGAGGCGCTGGCCGGGCACGCCGGCGCGGTCCTCGGGCCCCGGGTCGGCTGGTCGGGGGTCTCCCGGTCCTTCCGGCACGCGCACGCGCTGCTGGCCCTGGACCGCGCGGGCCTCGGCCCCGACGGCGCCTGGCCGCTCGACGCCGGCGCGCACCTCGACGCGCTCGTCGTGCACGCCGACGCCGCGGCCGCCGACGACCTCGCCGACCGCGTCCTCGCCCCGCTCGACGCGCTTCCGGCGGGACGCCGCGCCCGGCACCTGGAGACCCTCGGGGCGTGGCTGGACCACCGCGGGCACGGCCCGCGGATGGCCGAGGAGCTCCACCTGCATCCGCAGACGGTCCGGTATCGGCTCGCGCGGCTGCGCGAGGTGCTCGGCGACGCGGCGCTCGACGACCCGGACGGGCGCTTCCGCCTGGAGATCGCGCTGCGGCGACGGGGCGAGCGACGCTGATCCGGTCGGCCGCCGACGGGCGGCTCTCCCCGCAGGATGGCGTGCAGCGCTCGGCATCCGGACCGGGGCGGCGTAGGCTGCTGCGCCGCAGTCGGGCCTCTCGCAGGCCCCGGGCCGATCTGCCGCCTCGGCCCTCCCCGTCGCATGACTCACCTCCGTCGCCCCCGTCCCGTCGGCGTGCTCGCCGTCGCCGCGCCCGTCCTGCTGCTGGCCGTCCTCGCCGCGGTCGTCCTGCTGTTCCCGACGGCGGGCGACGCGCGGACGACCAGCGGCCTGCGCAGCGAGATCGATCGGGCTCGCGGCCGCGAGCAGCAGCTCAGCTCGACCGTGGCCCGGCTCGAGGCCCTCGAGGGGACCGCTGCGAAGGCCGTCGCCGCCGCGCAGGGGCGGCTGGCGGACGTCCGCGCGCAGAGCACCGCCGCCCAGTCGCGGCTCGCGCGCACCGAGGGCGACCTCCGCGCGACCCGCGCGCATCTCGTGCGGCTCCGCCGGCGCCTGTCCGAGGGTCGCGAGATCCTCGCCGAGGTCCTGCGCGCCCGCTACGCCTACGAGAAGCCCGACCTCGTCGAGGTCGTGCTCTCCAGCCGCGGGTTCAGCGACCTCGTGGAGCGGCTGAACTTCCTCAAGCGCGTCCAGCAGCGCGACACCCTGATCGTCGCGGGCGTCCGCGACGCCCGCGACCAGGCCGTCGGCGACGAGCGGCGCCTGGACCGGTTGCGGACCGATCAGCAGCGCGAGGCCCGGCGCGTCGCCGCCCAGCGGGACGCGATCGAGTCGATGACCGCCGGACTGGAGCAGCGCCGGGCGGCGCTGGCCAGCGCCCGCGACGCGCGGCGTGCCGCCCTCTCGAACACCCGGGCCGGCCGCCGGCGCGCCGAGCGCAGCCTCAGCCGGCTCGAGGCCCAGCAGCGTGCCGCGGCGCGCCAGTACACGACGCCTGCCGCCTCCTCCGGTGGTGGCGGCGGCGGGGGCGCGTCCTCCGGCGGACCGTGGGCGATCCCGTGGCCGATCGTCCAGTGCGAGTCGGGCGGCGTGAACCACCCGCCCAACAGTGCCGGCGCGTCGGGCTACTACCAGTTCATGCCGCAGACCTGGCAGGCCCTCGGCGGCAGCACCCCGAACGCCTACCAGGCCCCGAAGGCCGAACAGGACCGGCTCGCCGCCAAGCTGTGGAACGGCGGAGCGGGCGCGGGGAACTGGGACTGTGCCGCCATGGTCGGCATCACGGGTTGAGGCCCAGTCCCCGTTCCCCTGAGCCTGGCCCCGCCCACCCTGCCGCCATGGTCGGCATCACGGGTTGAGGCCCAGTCCCCGTTCCCCTGAGCCTGGCCCCGCCCACCCTGCCGCCATGGTCGGCATCACGGGTTGAGGCCCAGTCCCCGTT